>CAWFLN010000009.1:0-584961 GCA_963816755.1 uncultured Solirubrobacterales bacterium | reverse complement strand
AGCATGAACCTGACGGTGTCGAGCTGGTGCGTACTTATTTGCCGAGCGGGATGCCAGTGTGTACGCGATCCTGGATGGCGCGTCCGTGGATGGCCTGCTCGATCAGTTGGACAAATACCAGCCGGAGTCTGTCTGCCTGTACCGCGGCGAACTCGACCCCGACCTGGCCGAAGTGGCCCCTTACCTGGTGCGCCTGGACGACAAATCGGCGTTCACCGATTGGCTGCTCGAACAGGGTTGGGACAAACGTCGGGGAGTCTTCGCGGTGAGCCGGGCTGATCTCCCGGCTATGCGCCGGCATTTTCGCGCCTTCCTGACTGTCCACGACAGCGAGGGAAAGCCTTTGCTGTTCCGCTACTACGACCCGCGCGTTCTGCGCGCCTACCTGCCGACTTGCACCAGCCCGGAACTGGCAGCCTTTTTCGGGCCCGTAATCCTTTACCTGTCGGAAGCAGAAAAGCCCGGCGAGTTGCTCCGCTTCCAGTTGTCGGGCGGAGCGTTAAAGAGCAGCACCAAACATCTGCGGGAGGAGGCTTAGAAATGCCATTTGCCGCCCAGGGTGACTGACATGCACGTGTGTCCCATGGTGACCGTGCTTGTGCCGCATGTCGGCGGACCTATCTCCGCCGGCCTGTCCCACCGTCATGATCGGTTTCCTGCCCGCGGCCCGTATCGGCGACATGGCCCTCTGTGTCGGGCCGCCCGACGTCATCGCGCAGGGTTCGGCCACGGTCAAAATCGGCTTCATGCCGGCTGCCCGCATGGGCGATATCACGGCCCATGGCGGAGTGATTGTCCTCGGCTGCCCGACCGTGATCATAGGGGGATGACATATTCCCATCTCCTGGAAATCGATTTTTTCTCTGCAACTACCTAAAAATACGAGGCCGCATTCCGAACCGCGCGCGTAAGCAAGCGTCCGCCCTCAGAGCCGGAACTTAACTTTCCACTGGTTGGAAAAGGCATATCAATCTCGAGAAACCAGAATTCATGAGCTGCGCTCAATAAAATTCGATGGCTCCCGTTCGCAACCCCGTTACGCGAACCTCATGCGGCGTGTGGGTCTCCCCCAGCCGGCGAAGCGCCAGTCCGCAGCGTTTCTTCGCTCGGGTCACGCGGCGAATTACGCCAACGCTATCGCCACTGCGGAGCCGGCGTTTCAACGTCCTCGGGCGGTATCACTTAACCCGTGACCGGCCGGGGCTCATGCAGTGGAAGATCTGATCGACCATGAAAACTGATGGGCCCGCCTTAGGCGTTATAACCCGTCGAAACGTGAATTTTGTTCTCGTTGTCTCCGCAAACCCTGCGAGTTCACTCGGATGCTGTTCCATTCTGACTTCTGGCTCCTGACTCCTGACTTCCATATCCCGCAGGAATATCAAGGGCGGCAGCCCTTGACTACTTGCCACTCACCGGAACCCGCCGGTGCAACTCGGCAAACCAGTTCAATACCACATTGAGCTGTCTTCCGGCATCAGTATCGCTTGCCTTTCACCATCACGAAATGCCGGCCATCCCTGGTGACCGCGTAGGCCGGCTCTGGCGCATGCACGAAGACCCCGGAAAACAGGAACTGCGGCGTTCCCACGGCGAGCACGGGGTGGCCGGAGACCGCCACCGCCAGCACCCGGTCGCCATTCCGGTAAAACAGTTCGCGGCCATCCGCCGCCCACAAAGGTTCGGTGCCCCCGCCGGTCGAGATCTCGACTCGGCCGCCGCCATCCGGGTAACGTATCGCATACACCTGCATGGCGCCGGATTCGTCGGAAGAGTACGCCAGCCATCGGCCATCCGGCGAAAACACGGCCGAGGTTTCATTGAAGGAAGTCCGCAGAAAGGGCCGAGCCTGGAAGCCGCCGGCCATCTGCACCATCCAGAGATCGGCTCCCGTTTTCGGGTCGGTCTTGGTACACGCGAGCGTCTTCCCATCGAAAAACGACGATGGATTGCACGCCTGCCCGGCTGGAAGGATGGGCTCGGGTTCGCCGCGGGGATCGATCCTTCGCCACATCAGTGTTTCGCCGTTGCCCCGCGCGTTGGTATAGGCGATATGCCCGCCATCGGGAGTCCACGTGGGGTTTATCTTGTCGCCCCCTTCGAACGTAAGGCGGGACGTAATCTTTCGTTCGAGGTTAAAGATGTGGATGTCATCATTCGCCTTGGCCACCCGAAATGCGAGTTTCTTCCCGTCGGGCGAGAGAGCGAGCTGATCGATGTCGGAGTAGTCGGTATAAGTGGCCAGGGTTTCGAAGTTCCCTTGGCGGCTGGCCAAAACGAGCGACAGGCTGCGGTCCACCGCGGCACTGGTTACATAGACCAGAGTCCCGCTATTCGACACCGCATAGCGCACCGAGCCGTTGGCCTGCCGCATGGCCACCCCGTCCACCACTGGCACTGGATTTCCGGCGAGCGGATGCTCCCCGCCGGCGAAAGCTGCCGCCAGCAGGGATTGACTGTGACCATAGACCAGGTGGCCGGTGGGCAGTAGCCGCCCTCCCGTGCCTCCCTTGAGAATCACGCGAGTCTCATTCCGGCTGCCTCGCACAGCGAGCACGGCATCATCCATGGAGGCGATGGAATCCGGGCCTATCGTGACGGAGTCCGGCGTGCCTGGGTAGCAGTTGCGGCCATACATAGCCGCTCTCGCGGCCGTTCGGGTCCGGTTTGAGGAAGGCTTGCGGACTTCCGCCCCGGAGGCCGCAACTTCCCAGATGCCCGCTTGGAATCCCGGGACATAAAGGATGGAGTCGTCTTCGTCCCAGGAGATTCCGCCATTGAGCGGTGGCACCTCGCCGATGACCACCGCCGCGCCGCCGTTTACGGGGACGCGCTTCAACTGACGGCCGCCATAGTCGGCGAGCCATAAACCATCGGGCGAGAACGCGGGACAACAAGCGCCCTCGTTCCAGCCAGCGGTTTGAACTCCATCTGGTCCAGCGGCCGAAGCATCAGACGGGTAGTGCCCGCGTGGCTCGAGACATAGGCCAGCCGGGCGCCATCGGGGGAGATGGCGACGTCTGGATTGGCGGGATAGGCCATCAATGGGTCGGAAGCGGGCACGGTTATGCCAAATCGCTGGACCGGCGAAGGCGGCGTTTCGCGCCACCAGAGCCTGCCCCACGCGACGGCCGCGACCACCACCATGGCGACCGCGACTGCCCACGCGATCCAGGGCTTTTTCCGGGGTTGGGCGGCGCCATGGAGGCGGCGGGTTCGGCCCGCGCTTCTTCGATTTCGATGCGCGCGTCTCCCATATGCTGCAGGCGCTGGGCTGGGTCCTTCTGCAGACAACGCCGCACGAGCGATCGCACCAGCGGCGGTGTATCCGCTGGCATCAACTTCCAATCGGGCTCGGAGCGCAGAATCCCCGCGAGAATGTCGGAGACGGTTTCACCGGCGAACGCGCGTCGCGCGGTCAGCATTTCGTAGAGGACGCAGCCGAAGGCCCAGATATCGCTGCGGCGGTCCACCGTTTGCCGCGAGCCTGCTCGGGACTCATATAGGCAGCCGTGCCCATGATCACCCCGGCGCGCGTTGCTTCGATGGTACGTGTCGGCGAGTGCGAAGAATCGGTTGGCGCGGCGGCGTCGTCTCCGAACTTGCCCAGGCCAAAGTCCAGGACTTTGACATCCAGCTCCGCAGTGACTTTGATGTTGGCCGGCTTCAGGTCCCGATGGACGATGCCTTTGTCGTGCGCGGCTTCAGCGCTTCGGCAATCTGCGCGGCGATGGGCAGCGCGATTCCGACTTCCAGCGGGCCGCGCTCGAGACGTTCGGCCAGGGTCTCGCCCGGAAATCAGTTCGAGAACGAGAAACGGGGTGTCGCCTTCGTGCAGTTCGAGCCCGTAGATAGCGCCGACCTTGGGATGGTTGAGCGAGGCCAGCAGCCGGGCTTCGCGCTCGAAGCGGGCCAGGCGGTCTGGATCGTGCGACACCGTGGCGTGCAGGAATTTGAGGGCTACCTCGCGTCCCAGCCGGGTATCGGCGGCGAGCCACACTTCGCCCATGCCGCCCGCGCCGAGTTTGGCGATGATGCGGTACTGCGCGATAGTGCGTCCGGCATCCATGGCCTTGGGGAGAGCTCTATCATGCGCAGGAAATGCCCCGCACCTAATGATCCTGGTTTTTCCACGAATCTTACACCGTTTGGTGCCGGCGTCAGAATAGGCGTTGCTGTAACTGGAGTTTGCTCCAGTGCTCGAAAGCCGGCAGATTGAGAGTTTCGCGGATGTGGATTTGCAGGCGTGCCAGGGCAACTTCCCGCCGGGTGTCTTCCGGAACGCGGCCGAACCATTCCGGCTGCTCGCGCTTGATCAGCCTTCATCTGCTCTCGCAAGGCCGCTCTCCAGACGCTCAGCCGGGTACTCCGACTCCAGCCGCTTGCGAATCTGCTCCTGGCAGAACTCGTCGTACTCGTTTTCCAGTTGCATCGCTCTGGCAGCGCTGCTCGCTCATCGGCCTGCTCCTGCTCTCTCGCAGACGCTTCTTTCGGGAGGTTTCGAACTCGGCCGGCACGGAAAGGTTGTTCTCGATCGCCCAAATGAAGAAGCCCGCTGGATTGGAGATTTTCCCGCGCCCGCGGCGATCCTGCTGAATCAGGTGTTCGGCGTATTCGATCTGATCGGATACCGGCTGCTCATCGGGAATATCGAGCGCCAGTTGCCGGGCCTTCCTCTCAACTACACCTCTTTCCACCAGTTCGCCGACCCAGCCTGGCAGCCGGGCCTCCAGGGCAGCTCGGGCTTCCGGGATTCACCACGCTGGAAAAATTCGGCAGCGACAGTAGCCGCTTTCCCGGCGACAGCATGAGTTTGAAATCCGTACCCGCGCGACGTTCGGATCAGTTCCCAACTCGGAGAGGTATCCGATCTCCGTCAGCTCTTCGAGGGACGGTTCGAGAACCGACCTGGGCCTTGGAGAGATGAGGATACGCGCGAATGTTCAGAAGCTGGCAGAGATCCGGGTACTTCTTCTCGACGGATTGTCCGCGGCTGGCGTAAAACCACACGCTGAGATGTCCGAACAGGGCCTTGGCAATGTCCCGCTTCAGTTTCAGGTAGGCGTTGAAGTCGAGGGGCAGCAAGTATCCCTGGTTGAGGTTGGTGAGCTGCCAGTGGGACAGGTAAACCTGGTAAAACTCCGATCGGGTTCCGTCGTTCAGCTCCTCGCCGACCAGGACGACGCGATCGAACACGTGAAACGTGTCGGTGGCATATTGGCGCCGGTCGGCCAGGAAGATCGAGGCTTCCGACATGATCGTCGTGGCGACCATGCGTTTGCACCAATCGTTGATCTCGTCGTAGTGGAAGCCGCCTTTGCGGAGCCGCAGAAGCTTGATCATGTCGGCGCCGCTGAAACGGATCGGGTTGCGTCAGCTCGCCTTGGAATTCCCTCTGGTCCAGGGCGATCTTCATGAAGGCCATGTACTTGTCCCGGTCGGCGGTGGTCGGTAGACCGAGGCTCGGAATGCCTTCGATGACCGCTTTGGCCTGGATTCTTCTGGCCGTCCGGCCGTCGGAAGATCTGGACGATGGTTCGGGAGATCTCCCGGTTGGCTGTGGACGCGAAGAATCCCGAGCGAGTGGAGGCTTTTTTCGACGCGAACGAGATCGACCTCTTCAACAACAACAGGCAGAAGTGGTTTGTGCACGTCTGGAGTGCGACGGTTCATTTATGTACGTGTCCGTGTCGACCTGTGTGTTGCTGTGAAGTACTATGAAACAAATATAAAAACCTATGGTATTTGCTAAGACCTGATGTTACATCGATTTAAGCCGCATTTCTGTTCCACGGAACTACACCATTCCTTCCACGGAACTACACCGGCGCTTCCCGGGCGCTACACTCGTTTCGCCACGGACCTACACTAGATTTCCAGGCGCCTACACCTGGTTTCCAGAGACCTACACGCTGCCATTCGTAACGAATCGTGCCAAAAACAGATAGAAAACGACGGTTTTTTAGCGGATTTCGCCACGAACCGACACCGCCCGATTGCGATTTCCACGGAACTACACCGATTTTTGACCAAACATTTCCACGGAACTACACTCCCACAGCCTGACCGATTTTCCACGGAACTACACCGTCCTCGCTAACCCTCGCCACCAGCCGTTCGAAGCCATCCAGATCGTTACCGGCCGCCATGGCGATCGCCAGGAGCTCTTCCAGGGCCTCGACCGCTGTCGAAAACTCCACGGTAATTTGTCCAGGGCTGAGCGTTACGCCGGCCGGAAGCTGGGCCAGTTGCTGATTCACAATGGCCGTCGGAGCCTCGACGAAGGTTTGGGTCCGCTTCGCCCAAGCCTGATTGAGGCCGGCGAGGGTCTGTGCCAACTGCGTGCCGGCGACGGCGTTCAGATGAATGACCGTTTCCTCCGGAAGCGAGTTGCCGGAGATGGGTAATCAGCTCTTCCCGGTCGGCCACGCCATTGGTCCCGATCTGCTGGCGGACACAGGGTTGGAGAATCTGTTGAGCCCGGCGCCGCCGCACCCCCAGCAAGCGTTCCAGCGTCTGCGGTAGCCGATCGACCCAGCAGGTGGGAAGCTCTCTCCAGCTCAGCGATGACTTCGGCAAGGTGGCCGCACCAGATTGGTTTGTCGGGCATAAACCGCTTTTTCAGGCGTGAGCATCCAAGCGGCGTTCGGATACAATGCAGAGACTGCGATGCCTGTCTCGGTTGGGGATCGTCTGGGACCTTACGAGATCCTCGCCGCCATCGGCGCGGGCGGCATGGGCGAGGTGTATCGAGCCCACGACACGCGGCTGGACCGCGAGGTCGCCATCAAGATCTGGGCGCCGCAGTTCAGCGAGCGCTTCGAGCGGGAAGCCCGCTGGCGGCCGCACTGAATCACCCCAACATCTGCCACATCTACGACGTCGGCCCCAACTACCTGGTGATGGAGTTGGTCGAGGGGCCGACGCTGGCCGAGCGGCTCAGCAGGGCCCCATGCCGCTGGACGAGGCGCTGGCCATCGCGCGGCAGATCGCCGACGCGCTGGAAGCGGCGCACGAGAAGGGAATCATCCATCGCGATCTGAAACCGGCCAACATCAAGCTCACGCCCGACGGCACCGTGAAGGTGCTGGACTTCGGACTGGCCAAGATCACGGAGGCAGGCGTCGCCGGCGGAAGTCCGGACAACTCGCCGACCTACCTGGAGCAGGCCACGCGCGCGGGCATGATCCTGGGCACGGCGGCCTACATGGCTCCGGAGCAGGCGCGCGGCAAGCCGGTGGACAAGCGGGCCGATATCTGGGCCTTCGGCGTGGTGCTGTACGAGATGCTCACGGGGCGGCGGCTGTTTCGGGGCGAGACCGATTTCGGATACTCTGGCGGCCGTGCTGACCCGGGACCCGGACTGGAATTGCGTGCCGCCGGAGACGGAGCGTTTGCTGCGCCGCTGCCTGGAAAGAGATCCGAAACAACGCTTGCGGGATATCGGCGACGCTCCGGTGTCGGCTCGAGAGGAGTGCCGGAACCACCGGCACCCAGCGCAACCTGCCGTGGAAAGTCGGCGCCGGGGCGTTGGCGACTGTCGCGGTGGTCGCGCTCGTATCCCTGTGGCGATCCACACGCCGGGCCGCGCCTCCGTGCTGCGGCTCAGTGTCGACCTCGGGGAGCATGCGGCGGTGGGGCGACGCCGCGGTGCATCCATGGCCGTCTCTCCGGATGGCACGCGGCTGGTGTTCGTCACGGGCAACCGATGGTAAAAGCGCGGCTCGCCCTGCGCCGGCTGGATCAGTCGAAGGCGGTGCCGCTGGCCGGAACGGACGGCGCCTAGGCTCCCTTCTTTTCCCCGGAGGGAAAGTCGCTCGGCTTCTTCGCGGATGGCAAGCTCAAGAAGATGGACGGCTGGCGGTGGCGCACCGGTCACCCTGTGCGATGCTCCGAGTCCGCGCGAAGGAAGCTGGGCGAGAACGACAACATCGTCTTCGCAGCGACCAACTACGGTGGTCTATGGCGGGTAGCCGAGCGGCGGCACGCCCCAAGTGGTCACGGAGCTAGACAGACAGCGTGGCGAGAACACGCACCGCTACCCGCAGGTGCTACCGGGCGCGGACGCGGTGTCGTTCACGAGTGCCCTCGACGCAAGGCGGAAGGCGCCATCGACGTGCAATCGTTGAGGACCGGAAAGCGCAACTCTGGTCCCGGGGAGGAGGGCGCTACGGACACTATCTCCCGAGCGGGCACCGGGTTTACATACACCGCCGCGCTCTTTGCGCGGCGCCCATGGATGCGGGCCGCCTGGACCGACCGGTCCGCCGCGCCGCGCTCGAGGACGTCGGTTTCCATGCCGGCACGGGGACGGCCGCATTCACCTTCTCGCAGTCGGGATGTTCGTCGACGTGGCGACGCCTCCGAAGATCAGATGCGGCCGATCGGGGTGAAGGATGAGGCGGGGAAGTTGGAACCGCTGCCGGTGACAAGGCAAGGTACACCCGCCGTCGCGGGTGCGCCGGAGGGAGTGCGGGTAGCGGTCACGATCGAGGCAGGGCGCCGCCAACATCTGGATCGATCAGTGGGGCAGCCAGCGGTTCGCGCGCCTGCCTTCCCAACGGCACGTCGAACCCGGTTTGGTCGGCAGACGGAAAGTGCCTGTATTCTCCAGCGATGCTCCCACGCCCGGTCCGGGTATCTACTGCATGCGAGCAGACGGCGACGACTAACCGCAGCGTCTGGTGGAGGGGCCGGGCCTGGTTCCGTGGTCCCTGGCCTCGCGGCGGCGCGGCTCGTCTACCACGAGCCGAGGGACCGAAGGCGGGCCTGTGGATGCTGCCCGTGGACTGGAGCGACGGGGTGCGGGCGAAGCCGGGAGTGGCCGGCGTCTGACCGACAGGGACGAGGCGGACTTCGCCCCGGACGGACGATGGATCGCCTACATGGACGCGCAGTCCGGGACGCCGGAGGTATTTGTGAGGCCGCTTCCCGGTACCTGGGGGGCCATGGCAGATTTCGGCTGGCGGAGGTGAGCCCGGTCTGGTCGCGCACAGGCCGGGAATTGTTCTATCAGGGCATGCCAGACGCCCGAGTCACGGTGACCGGCTATACCGTGGCGGGCGACTCGTTCGCGCCGGCACGGCCGCGTGTGTGGAATGAGACGCGGGTGGATGGGTTCGACCTGATGCCGGACGGGAAGCGTGTGGTGGTGATCCCGGCGGCGGATCAGAAGGAGACGACCCACGCGATGTTCCGCTGAACTTCATGGACGAGCTACGGCGGCGTGCCCCGGGGAAGTGAGGACGGGGCGATTATAAAATGTATGCTGACGTCATCGCCAGGCTGGAGGAGCAGGGCGTCGATAGCGTCGAGGATTGCGCCCTCTATCTCACGCCGCTAACGATTGGCGGCGACCGGATGATCCTCAAGGACGCGCAGGGCAAGCCGCTGGAAGCCATCGAAATCAGCTTGCCGGTGTTCGCGAGGTTCAAGGCCACTGCCAACTTGAAAGAGCTTCTGCCGCCGACGTTATGCTTGGAAAACGTGACAGGACGCGATATTTTCTTTAGGCTGGAAAGGGTAATCAAGGTAGCCGAGCCATGGAATTAACCTGACCCCGGAATTGGTAAGGCGAAGCTCAATAACATCGCCTCAAGCACCGGTCAAAACGTTGACGCGCTGCTTCGTGCAGACCATCATCACGGAGTATTTTGACGACATCGCCGCAACCCGTGAAATGCTGGACAGCCGCTACGACGACATTAAAAGCGGCAAGGTGAAACTCATTCCCGGCGAAGAAGTTTTCGCCCGGTTGCGCGAAAAAAAGCGCAGCCCGCCGATAAGCAAACCGGCGCATGATCGGCTACGAATTCCACCCGGAAGCGGAAACCGATGTTGACGAGATTTGGGATACATTGCTGCTGATAATGCCAGTGCTGCGTATCGCGATAAGCGGAGATCGAGCGGGCCATCAACAATCTGGTTTCTTTTCCGGCAGCAGGGCCACCGACGCACAGACCTCACCAGCCGCCTACGCCCCGCTGAAAAGCCCCTCTGGGTAATCGAAGTTTACCATGGCGACCGCAGCCCGTGCGTCATGGCCGCGATCCTGCGGGGCACAGGGAAAGATAAGCAACGTTCAGGGTTCTCCACTGGCAGCCGCGATGCGGGAGTTGCAGTTCATAACGATAATTGCGGATCAGACCGGGACGAAGTCGACAGTTCCATCATAAGTGCCAGTCCATTCGTCCCACCAAGCCGTGGAGAGGTATCGCACAAATGGTCACCTCGGCGAAACAGTCAGCCCAAAACGAGTTGGCCAGGCACGGAGTCTCCAAGACCTTAGTAAAAACCAGTTTTCGTTGGAAAGGCCTGCGCGGCAACACCGTTCAGCCCGGCGAGGACGGTCGGAAGAAGAAAGAATCGCTATGGCCAGAGCAGCGCGTTCCAGGGATTGTAAGTTGCCCAGTCGCTGAGGGCGCAAGGCTCTCGCTATATCGGCTGTATCGGGACGGCCGATGAGGGGCAGCACTTTTCTACGACGATTGGATCCAATTGTCGAGCGAAGCCGAATCGCTCGCGCCGTTGGCCATGTGGCGTTGCGCGTCTGATTGTCCTGTAATCGCCGACGCGGGTGGGCCGTTCGAAGCCGTGCTGCTCTTCTTTGTTGATGATCTCCAAGGCCTGTTCTGCTGCAGCGGGTTATGCTCTCATTAATCTTGCGGATCGCCTCGGCCTTCTGCATTTCTTCCTGCGCTTCCAGCTTGTCGCGTCAACTGGCGTTGAGCGGTTGCCCGCTTGGCGCGTCTGGCTAGCGCTTCCGCCTGATCCAACTGGGCCAGCTCATAGGTCTTACGCAATGCGCCAACCGATCCGAGCGTCAAGTGGAAGACGGGATTGAGATTGGCTGCTCTTATCGAAACCCGCAGCACGTTGCCGGAGAGCAGCCCGACGGTCTGCTGGTTGTTGCCCTTGGTCGTCAAGACGTGTTGGCCTGGCGAAACCAAAGTTTGTTGTGAGCAATCGCGAAATCCCAGACATTGTCATCTCCCAGACCCTTTGGCTCCAGATCTAAAATTATCGCGACGCGTTTCGTGTAAAGTTACCAGAGCGCCGTGAATTTGTTTCCGGGCAACACGGCGGCGACCTGCTCTGCGCCTGCCTCCCGGCGCCAGTATCAGGGCTCGTCGATTCGTCCAGCGCTCGTCAATAGTACGATGTTCCTATGGCTCTTGAACGAGGGAAGCGATGTGAGCTCTCGATCCCCAAAACCGCTGCGGCGGCGGTTTCTCGCATTCCTGGGGTGGTGGCGCTCAGGCCGCTGCCGTCCCTGCACCGCCTGCTCCTGTTGAAGGCGGGCAAAAGGGCTGGTGCGCATCGCCGGGTTCGACCTCTCGGGCACGGCCACGGGTGTTGTCGAGGTCGAGAGAATCGAAGAACAAGCGCCGAGTGGAAGAGCCAACTGACACCGGAGCAGTTCGCGATCGCCCGCCGGCAGGCACCGAGCGGGCCTGCAGCTGGGGAATACGCGCAGAGTCACGCGGACGGACTGTACCACTGCACTGCGTGCCACACGGCGCTCTTCGATTCGAAGACGAAATTTGAGTCCGGGACCGGCTGGCCCAGTTTTTGGCAACCCATCGCCCCGGAGAACGTCTCCCTGCGGCAGGACCGCTCGTCTGGCATGGAACGAACCAGGTCGCTTGCAGCCGGTGCGATGCCCCTCGGCCATATCTTCGACGATGGCCCGCCACCGACTCACCTGCGGTATTGCATGAATTCGGCCTGCCTGAATTTTGTTCCGAGACGGCATTCATGAACCTGCCTGAAACTGGTCCGCTCCGCATCACGATCATCGGCGCCGGTTGTTCCGGGGCTCTGGTCGCCACACATTTGTCTTGTAGATCAGCGGTTCCAGTTGCGAGATTATCGATGAGCGAGTGCCGGGCCGCGGGTTGGCTGATCAACCGCCTGGGATCAGCACCTTCTCAACGTGCGGGGGTGGCGCGGATGATGCCTACCGGTTCGGTCCCGGGGCACTTTTTGGACTGGCTGCGAAACAATGGAATGCCGCAAGCTACGCCCGATTCCTTCGGTGCCGCGTAAGGTGTTTGGCGGCTATATCCAGGATGTCTTGCAATCGGCGATACACTGAGCCGCGCCCACGCACCGCTTCCGGCAGCATCACGGCTCGCGCGCAGTCGGGCTGCACGCATGACGGCATGCGCGGTTGGACAGTGCTGGAGAATGGCGATCGGATCAAGGCCGATCGCATCGTTCTGGCGACTGGGAATTTGTCCCTATGGTCCTTGACGTAGCCTCTGAGCGATATCGCAATACGCCTTGGGAGCGGAACGCGCTTACGGGACTGGATCCGAACGCTACGGTTTTGCTGCTGGGTTCGGGCCTTACCGCCGTAGATGCCTGGTTGGCCCTGGATACACAAGGACACAAGGGACCCGTTTATTGCCTGTCCCGGCGCGGAGTCTGCCGATGCCCATATCGTGTACAGAGTTATTCCCAGCTTGCGGCGCCCATGCAGGTTAAGTACGCGCAGCCTGGTGGCGACGTTGCTGGCGGCGGGTGGAGGAGGCCGAACTGGAGGGATACGACTGGCGGGCCGTCGTCGACGCGTTGCGGCCGATCACGAACGATCTCTGGGAGCAACTCGATTGCGGAAAAGCGCGGGTCTTGCGGCATCTAGCTCGTGGCCGCATGCGCGGCGGCCGGGCTGGCGGCGGAGGCGGAGCCGAGCTTCGAGGCGGCGCTGCGGCGCGGCTCCCAGCTCGCCTCCGAGCCGCCCGAGGGAGCGCTGCTCATAGCCGGCTCCCATTACGGAATCGCCCCCGCCCGCGCCGCACTTTGACTGCGAACCTGAACCTGCGAGGATTTGGCCATGGATCGTGGCGCCGGCTCCGAACTGCTCTCGATGATGGGTCTGGTCGCCGCGGTGGTGGCGGTCGTGATCCTGGTCTTCTTCCGGGTCGGCTACCTCTTCGGCAGGCTTTTCCTCTGACCGGCGCGGTCGCCCAGCGGCGCCTGACAGGGTTCGCGGGGCGCCTGACAGGGTTCGCGCCCCGCACGGAGAAGTAGACTGCCGCCTCCCTCTAAAGGGGGCGCCCACCTATGTCACTAGCGATCTTCGGCATCAGCAACAGCGGCCTCAACCTGGTCGCGACCCTATTTCTCCTGATGCTGGTCGTCCTCTGGCTGGCGCTGATCGTCTACACGTACCTCGACGCGCGCCGCCGCATCTCCGACCCCTTCCTGGTCGCCTGCGCGACCGTCGCCTCCTTCTTCCCCTACATCGGCACCGCCGTCTACGCGATCGTGAGGCCGCCGGAGTACCTCGAGGACGCCCACGAGCGGGAGCTGGAGATCAGGGCCGCGGAGCTGCGGGTGCGCCAGCTCAAGGAGCTGACCTGTCCCAACTGCGAGTACCCGGTGGAGAAGAACTTTCTGCGCTGCCCGAACTGCCAGCGCCGCCTCAAGGACCCCTGCCCGACCTGCAGCAAGCCGGTCGACCCGCGCTGGGAGCTCTGTCCCTACTGTGAGACCGCTCTCGCCGGCGGCGACCGGGAGCGGGCGCGTCGCCCGCGGGAGCGCCGCCCGGAGGCCGAGCAGCGGCGTCCCGAGCCGGCTTCCCGGCGCGATGCCGAAGCGCCGGCCGGCAAAGAGCCGCCGCCGCGACGGCAGCCGGCGAGGCGCAAAAAAGCCGATGGCGGCACGACCAGGAAAGCCTCGGCGAGCGCCGCCAAGAGAGCGCCGGCCCGCGATGCCCCGCCAGAGGCGGCAAGCCCAAAACCAGAGCAAAGGAGCCCCAGCCGTGAGCCGGACCCTGATCCTCGTCAAGCCTGACGCGTTCGAGCGCGCCCTCACCGGCGAGGTGATTGCCCGCTTCGAGCGCAAGGGGCTGCGCATCGTCGCTCTGAAGTCGATGCAGGCCGACGAGTCGATCGCCAACCGGCACTACGCCGAGCACGCCGAGAAGCCGTTCTTCGGCGAGCTGGTCTCCTTCATCACCGGTGGCGCCCTGGTGGCGATCGTGTTCGAGGGCGCCGAAGCGGTGCCTGCGGCCCGACAGCTGATCGGCGCGACCAATCCGGTCGCGGCGGCGCCGGGCTCGATCCGGGGCGACTTTGCGCTGGAGATGACCTTCAACATGGTTCACGGGTCGGACTCCGACGAGTCGGCCGAGCGGGAGATCGGGATCTGGTTTCCAGAGCTGGGGTAGCAGCGAGGGCGTCGTGGGTAGGGGTTCCGCTTAAAGACGCTCCACCCCTACCCACGACGCCCTCGCTGTGAGCGCCAGCCAAAAATCCAGGTCGGCTCGGAGGCCGCGGGTTGTCCTAGCTTCGGGGTCTCCTCAGAGGAGGGAGATTCTGCGGAAGTTGGGGGTGACGTTCGAGGTTGTGGTGCCTGGGGTGGAGGAGCTGACCGGGGGGGATCCGGAGGTTGAGGTGGTTGAGAACGCGCGGATGAAGGCTCGGGCGGTGGAGGCCGGTGACGATGCGTTGGTGATCGCCTGCGATACGGATGTGGTGCTTGACGGGAGGGCGCTGGGCAAGCCCCGCGATCCCGGCGAGGCGCGGGATTACCTGGAGCGGATGTCGGGACGGGAGCACCGGGTGCTGAGTGGGCTGGTGGTGCTCCGCGAAGGGGAGGAGCTGTCCGGGTTGGAACGGACCTCGGTGTTCTTCAGGGACCTGTCGGAGGGGGAGAAGGAGCGGTACGTGCGGTTTGGGGAGTGGCGGGGGCGCTCCGGGGGGTATGCGATTCAGACCTTGGGGTCGACCCTGGTCGAGCGGCTGGAGGGAAGTGTGTCCAACGTGGTCGGCCTGCCGGTCGGTTTGCTGGCGGAGCTGGCTCCGTGGTTGTTCGAGCCCGCCTGAGCTGAAAGCGCAGGTCGATTAGGTGCGTTTGGGATGATTCCCCTGGAAATCCGCAGATGGGCATATTCAGCTACCTGACACGGCTCGGCGGCCGCGACATGGCCGTCGACCTCGGCACCGCGAACACCCTCGTCTACGTCCGGGGGCGTGGGATCGTGCTCTCGGAGCCTTCGGTGGTGGCGATCGACTCCAGCAGCGGCAAGGTCCAGGCGGTCGGGGCCGAAGCGAAGCGGATGCTGGGGCGCACGCCGGGGACGATCACGGCGATCCGGCCGCTGAAGGACGGGGTGATCGCCGACTTCGACGTCACCGAGCAGATGCTGCGCCACTTCATCCACTCGGTCCACTCGACCCGCTTCGCGCGGCCGCGGATCGTCGTCTGCGTCCCCTCCGGCGTGACCGGCGTCGAGAAGCGGGCTGTCGAGGAGGCCTGCCTCGTCGCCGGCGCCCGCGAGGCGTACCTGATCGAGGAGCCGATGGCGGCGGCGATCGGCGCCGGCCTGCCGGTGGCCGAGCCGACCGGATCGTTGATCGTCGACATCGGCGGGGGGACCACGGAGGTAGCGGTGATCTCGCTCGGGGGGATCGTCGTCTCGCAGTCGATCCGGCTCGGCGGCGACGAGCTCGACGACGCGATCGTCAGCCACTGCAAGCACGTCTACAAACTGGCGATCGGCACTCAGACCGCCGAGAAGGTCAAGTTGGAGGCGGGGTCGGCTTCGCCGCTGAGCCAGGAGGTGCGGACCGAGATCCGCGGCCGCGACCTCGTCTCCGGGCTGCCGAAAACCGTCACGCTCGGCTCCGAGGAGGTCCGCGAGGCCCTCGAGGAACCGGTCGGGCACATCGTCGACGCGGTCAAGGAGACGCTCGACCGGACCCCCCCGGAGCTGGCGGGTGACATCATGGATCGCGGCATCACCCTCGCCGGCGGAGGCGCGCTCCTGCAAGGACTGGAGCAGCGCCTGCGCGACGAGTGCCAGATGCCCTGTCAACTGGCAGAGTCGCCGTTGACGTGCGTGGCGGTCGGCTCGGGCATCTCGCTCGAGGAGTTCGAGACGATCCACCGCGCCGAAAAAAAGCGCCGAACCTAGGTTTCCCACGTGTATCGAAAGCAAGTACGCCGCCGCCGGGCGGTGCTCGCCCTGTTGGTCGTCGGCTCCTTCGCGTTGCTGACGATCACCTACGGGCAGGGCTCCAACGGCGTGCAGCGCGGTGTCAGCACGATCTTCAGCCCGGTCCAGTCGGTCGCCGACCGGGCGCTGAAGCCCGCTCGCGACCTGGTCAACTGGTTCGACAAGACCTTCGACGCACGCGGCCGCAACAGCCGCCTGCAGTCCGAACTGGAAACGGCGCGCCGACGCTCGGTGGGGGCGAGCGCCGCCCTGGCCGAAAACGCGCAGCTGCGCAAGCTGCTCTCGCTCGATCGCAGCGGAGCGATCCCTTCCGGCTACGAACCGGTTACGGGAGAGGTGATCGCGCGCTCCCCGACCGTCTGGTTCGCCGATGTGACGATCGACGTCGGCAGCGGCGACGGCGTCAGGGTCGACGACCCGGTGGTCAACGGCGACGGCCTGGTCGGCACCGTCTCCGCGGTGACCGGCGGCTCGGCCCAGGTGGCGCTGATCGCCGACGGTTCCAGCGCCGTCTCGGCCAAAGTCGTCCCGGCCGGGGCCCAGGGCGTCGTCAAGCCGGAAGTCGGCAACCCCGACGAGCTGATCCTCGACTTCATCGACTCGGCCAAGCACATCCACAAGGGCGAGGCGGTGGTCACGGCCGGGTGGCGTGCCCAGGGACTCGCCTCGCGCTTCCCGCCGAACATCCCGATCGGCGAAGTGACCAAGGCCTCGCTCTTCGAACAGGAGGCGATCGAACAGGCGCACGTGCGGCCCTACGCCGACCTGCGCGACCTCGACCTCGTCCAGGTCCTCAGCGGCGGGTCGCGAGGGTGATCCTCACCCCGAAGATCCTCATCCGCCTGGTCGCGATCGTGCTGCTCGGCGTCATCCTGCAGCTTTCCTTCTTCTCGCAGGTCGCGCTCTTCCACGTCAGCCCCGACGTGCTGCCGGCGCTGGTCGTCTCGCTGGGCCTGCTCGGCGGCACGATGACCGGGGCGGTGACCGGTTTCTCGGTCGGCTTCCTGCTCGACTGCCTGCTCGTCGCCCCGCTGGGCGGCGGCTCGCTGGTCCTGCTCGGCACCGGTTACCTGGCCGGCCTCTTCCGCGAGCGCTTCGAGATCCGCAGCCGCCTTGTCCCGCCGCTTCTCTGCATGGTTCTCACCCTCTTCGCCGAGCTCGGCTTCGGCGCGGTCGAGTTGATGCTGGGGGCCGAGACCGACGTCAGCCCGCTGGTCGTCCGCGACCTGCTGTTGAAGAGCCTCTTCGCCTTCTTCCTCGGCTGGCCGATCTACCTCGGCCTGAGGCGCCTGCTGCGGCCGGCCCTGGTCGAGGAGCAGGCGGTCCGGCGACCGCCGCGGCCGACGGTGCTGGGAGCCTAGGAGCGACGTGTACCTGCGCCCCGACGATCGTCCCCGGTCCGGCAACCGCATGGCGTTGCGGATCGCGGTCCTCGGCGGCTTCGCGGTCGCCCTCTTCGCGGTGCTGTTCTTCCGTCTCTGGGACCTCCAGGTCCTCTCCGGCCAGCAGTACCTGGCGGAGGCGAAGAACAACCGCACCCGCGAGTACAAGGTGATCGCTCCCCGCGGCGAGATCCTCGACCGCAGCGGCAAGGTTCTGGTCGACAACCGCACCAGCCTGGCGCTGCTGCTCAACATGCAGAAGCTGCCCCGGGACCCGGCGCGGCAAAAGGCGGAGCTGGCCCAGCTCGGACAGCTCGCCCACATGTCGCTGCACAGGGTGCGGCAGACGATCCGCGAACAGGAAGAAGTGGCTGCGGGGGCGCCGATCACGCTGCGCCGCGACGTCGGCTACGACCTTGTCTACTTCCTCGAAGAGAACCAGCGCCGCTTCCCGGGGGTCCAGGTGCAGCGCGTGTTCGTCCGCGACTACCCGGACGGCAGCCGTGCCGCGCACGTGCTCGGCAGCGTCGGCGAGGTCAGCGAGGAAGAGCTGAAGGAAGCTCCTTACAAGGGCCTCGAACCGGGTGATGAGGTCGGCCAGGGAGGGGTCGAGTACACCTACGACAAATACCTGCGCGGCAAGCCGGGGCTGACCAAGATCCAGGTCAACGCGCTCGGCCAGCCGACCCCCGGCGGCCAGCTGGTCTCCCAGCCGCCGACCCCCGGCGACAGCCTCAAGCTCTCGATCGACCCGGAAGTCCAGGCGGCGGGGGAAAGCGCGCTGGCCTCCCGCGGCCTGCCGGGGGGGTTCGTGACGATGAACGTCGACAACGGTGAAATCCTCGGCCTCGGCTCCTTCCCGACCTACGACCCGTCGGTGTTCACCCGGCCGATGACCCAGAGCCAGGTCAATGCGCTCTACCGCGACCCGGTCGCGGCGCCGCTCACCGACCGCGCCACCCAGGGGCTGTACCCGACCGGCTCCACCTTCAAGCTGATCACCGCCATGGCGGCCCTCGAAGGGGGGGTCATCACCCCGCAGACGGTGATCGACGACGCCGGCTCGGTGACGATCGGCGGCGAGGAATTCCAGAACGCCGGTGGCTCCGCTTACGGGCCCGTCGACCTCGTCTCGGCACTGCGGGTTTCCTCCGACGTCTTCTTCTACGAGTTGGGGCTGAAGATGTGGGACACCGGCGAACTCCAGCACTGGGCGCACGCGTTGGGGATCGGTCGCCCCTCGGGCCTCGACCTGCCCGAGCAGACCGAAGGCCTGGTGCCGAGCAAGCAGTGGCGCGACAAGCTCTACCGGGAAGGCGAAACCGAACGCCCGTGGTCGGCCGGCGACAACGTGCAGCTGGCCACCGGCCAGGGCGACCTGCAGACCAACCCGCTGCAGATGGCGATCGCCTACGCGACCGTCGCCAACGGCGGCACCGTGGTGACGCCGCACGTGGGGACGGAGCTGGAGGACGCGGCCGGGCGGGTGCTGAAGGAATTCGACCCGAAGCCGCGCCGCCACGTCCACGTCGACCCGACCTTCCGGGCGGCCATCCTGGAAGGCCTGCACGAGGCGGCGCAGTCCTCGGGGGGCACCTCGTTCGGCGTTTTCGGCGGCTTCCCGGTGCCGGTCGCCGGCAAGACGGGGACGGCGGAACGAGTCGGTCACGCCGACCAGTCCTGGTACATCGTCCTCGCTCCGTATCCCAACCCCCGTATCGTCACGGCTGTGACCATCGAGGAAGGAGGCTTCGGCGCCGAATCTGCAGCGCCGGCGGCCCTGCAGATCCTCGAGGCCTACTTCCACAAGCACACGACCGGCCCCGCCGGTCCCAACGGGGGAAGCCCCGGATGATGTACGCCACCCGCACCCGACACGCCCGGCCCGAGCCGTTCGCGGTCCGCATCGGCATCGCCGAGCGCCTCGGCCTCGCCCACCTGGACTGGCCGCTGGCGATCGCGGCGGTGGCGCTGGTCGCCTTCAGCGTCTTCACGCTCGGGCAGGCGACCAGCCACGACGTGCCCGGCAGCCCCCACTACTACCTCGACCGCCAGGCGCTCTACGGCGTGCTCGGCGTGGTCGGGATGCTGCTGGCGAGCCGCATCGACTACTCCCGCTTCCGCGAGCTGCGGGTCGGCATCTACACCTTCCTCTGCGCCAGCGTCGCGCTGGTCTTCGTCTTCGGCTTTGCCGCCCGCGGCTCGCGGCGCTCCTTCGAACTTCCCTTTTTCAGTTTCCAGCCATCTGAGCTCGGCAAGCTCCTGCTCGTTCTGGCCCTTGCCGGGTTCGTCATCGATGGCGCCAGGCGGGGCTCGGAGATCCAGCGCACGGTGCGCTATCTCTGCCTCGGCCTGGCACCGGCTGCGCTCGTTTTCCTGCAGCCTGACCTCGGCACCTCGATGGTGTTCGCGGTCGCAACCCTCGCCGTGATGTACTTCGGAGGTGTCCGCTGGACTCACTTCGCTGTCATCGGCGCGGCTCTCGTCGCATTGATTGCTCTCGTCCTCGTGGTGGCCCCCGCTGTCGGGGTCCCCGTTCTGAAGGGCTACCAGGAGCAGAGGCTCACCTCTTTCCTGCACCCGAGCGAAGACGCGCGCGACGCGGGCTACCAGCAGCACCAAGCACAGATCGCGATCGGATCCGGTGAGAAGACCGGCCGAGGCGATCGAGCCACTCAAACGCGGCTCGACTTCGTTCCCGAGCGGCACACCGACTTCATCTTCGCGGTGATCGGTGAGCGCTACGGGTTCATGGGCGCCGCGTTCGTCCTATCCCTTTACGCCCTGCTCTTCTGGCGGGCGCTGCGGATCGTGACGCTCTCGAAGAACTCATACGGGACCCTGGTCGCGGGCGGCATCGCCGTCTCGCTGCTGTTCCAGGTCTTCGTCAACGTGGGGATGAACCTCGGCATCATGCCGATCACGGGCATCCCCTTGCCGCTGATGAGCTACGGAGGTTCCTCCGTGCTTGCCACCTTCTTGGCGGTCGGAGTTCTTCAGAGCATCAACATCCAAGCGCGTCTCAGTCAGAGGGGAAGGTTCGCCTGGTGATGCCTTGAAAGGGGCCCCGGCGGTGCGTACCTATCCGAACTGAGCTGAAGCAATGAAAAAAACGATTCTGGTCTCCGCCGAGCGCGGAGAGACCCGCGTGGCCGTCCTCGAGTCGAAGACGAAAGGCGGTAAACGCGATGTGGCGGAGCTCTACATAGAGCGCCGCGGCCGGCGGTCGATCGTCGGCAACATCTACAAGGGCAAGGTCGACAACGTCCTGCCCGGCATGGAGGCCGCCTTCGTCGACATCGGCCTCGAGCGCAACGGCTTCCTGCACGTCGACGAGATCGTCCTGCCGGGCGGCGAGCAGGCGCCCAAGCGCGGTCGCGGTTCTGGCCGCCGCATCAACGAGCTGATCAAACCCGGTCAGGAGATCCTCGTCCAGGTGGTCAAGGACCCGCTGAAGACGAAGGGCGCGCGGCTCTCGATGAACGTCTCGATCGCCGGCCGCTACCTGGTCTTCGCTCCGCACGGCAGCGGCGTCGGCGTCAGCCGCCGCCTCACCGACTCCGAGCGCGACCGGCTGCGCAAGATGGTCGACCGTGCCTACAAGGGGCCGGGCGGGCTGATCGTCCGCACCGCCGCCCACGGTGCCAAAAAATCCGATTTCGTGCGGGAGATTGGGTACCTGCAGCGCCTCAACGAGGTGCTGGAGCGGCGCAGCGAGACCACCAAGGCGCCGGCGCTCGTCTTTCAGGAGGCCGACCTCTCGGTGCGAGTGCTGCGCGACGTCTTCCTCGGCGAGTTCGAGAAGGCGATCATCGACTCCGAGAAGCAGTTCGAGCGGGTCACCAACTTCTTCCAGCGCACGGCGCCGGAGCTGGTCGGTGGCGTCGAGCTGTACAGCGAGCAGAAGCCGCTGTTCGAAAAATGGAAGATCGACGAGGAGATCGAGTCGACCCTGAGCCGCCGGGTCGACCTGCCCTCGGGCGGCTACCTGATCATCGACTACACCGAGGCGCTGACCGTGATCGACGTCAACAGCGGCAGCTTCACCGGCCGCGGCAAGGGCGGCCTCGAGGAGACGATCACCAAAGTCAACACTGAGGCGGCCGACGAGGCCGTGCGCCAGCTGCGGCTGCGCGACATCGGCGGCATCATCGTCATCGACTTCATCGACATGGCCCGGGCCAGTAACCGCGACAAGGTGCTGAAGACGATGCGCAAAGCGCTTGACGCCGACAAGTCGAAGAGCTACGTGGTCGAGGTCTCGCCGCTGGGCCTGGTCGAGATGACCCGCCAGAACGTCACCGACGGGGTGCGGGAGATCCTCACCGCGCCCTGCCCGACCTGCCACGGCGAGGGGGTCGTGCTTTCGGCCGAGACGGTGGCGCTGGAGGGCCTGCGCAAGATGCGCGACATCGCCGCCGAGCACGCCGGCACCGAGGCCTTCCTGATCCGGGTCAACCCGAAGGTGGCGGCCGAGCTGACCGACGCCGACAGCGGCCTGCCCGAGCTCGAGTCGGAGACCGGCAAGCAGTTTCACTTCGAGGGCGGCGACGCGCTGGCGATCGACACCTTCGACATGGTCGAGTCGGGGACGCGCGAGGAGATCGAGGAGCGGGCGCTGCCGTTCAAGGTCGGCGAGGAGGTGCTGGTCAAGATCGACGAGCCGCACATGTACAACGCCGACGACGCGGTGGCGCGGATCGACTCCTACATCGTCAGCATCACCGGCGGCGGTCGCTTCGTCGGCGAGCGCCGGCTGGTGCGGATCGAGGAGGTCGAGCGTTCGACGGCGATCGCCTCGCTGCTGGGCAGCGATTCCCCCAACGGCTCCGGGGGCGGCGGCGAAAACGGCGCCGAGCTAGACTCCGCCGCTGCTTCGCGCAAACGCAGCCGTGGCCGCAGAGGCGGTCGGGGGCGTTCGCGCGCAAACCAAGCTGGCAAGGACGAGTGAGCATGTACGCAGTGGTGGAAACCGGTGGCAAGCAGTACAAGGTCGAGCGGGGCACGTCCCTGCTCGTCGATCGCCTCGATGCCAAGGAGGGCGACAAAGTCGCCCTGCGCGCGGTGATGTTCCGCGACACCGACGTGATCGCCGCCCCGAAGGAGCTGGAGAAGGTCAAAGTCGAGGCGAAAGTCGCCGAGCACCTTCGCGGCCCGAAGATCAAAGTCTTCAAATACAAGGCCAAGAAGGGCTACCGGCGCCGGGCGGGCCATCGCTCCGAGCTGACCAAACTCGAGGTGACCGAGCTCAAACTGCTCAAATCGGCGGCTAAAAAACCGGCCGCCAAAAAACCCGCTGCGAAAGAGGAGGAGACCGATGGCTCATAAGAAAGGGCTGGGCTCCAGCCGCAACGGGCGCGAATCCAATCCCAAGATGCTCGGGGTCAAGGTCTTCGCGGGCCAGGAGGTTGCCGGTGGCGAGATCATCGTGCGGCAGCGGGGGACCAGGTTCTGGCCTGGTGAGGGGACCGGCTTGGGCCGGGACCACACGATCTTTGCGACGCGGGCGGGGAAGGTCGACTTCAAGCCTTCGCGGCGGGGTCGGACGATCAGCGTTCTGGCCGACGACTGATTCCTTGAGTGTGGGGGAGGGGTCGGTGCCCCTGCCTCGGGGGCCGTCGCGCAGCTGAGCGTCTGCGGTGGTTCAGGCGCTGCCGCCTGAGCCTCCGAGGCAGGGGCACCGACCCCTCCGGCCAGGGCTCAAGCTCCCGTGAAGCGCGGGAACGGCTCTAACCTCTGATTTCGATGTACGACAAGGCGAAGATCTGGGTGGAGGGTGGGGCCGGGGGGAACGGGTGCGTGAGCTTTCGCAGGGAGGCGCATGTGCCGAGAGGTGGACCCGACGGTGGGGATGGAGGGCACGGGGGGGATGTGGTGCTGGTATGCGATCTCTCGAAGCGAGATCTTGGGGCGCTCAAAGGGAGCAGGCATTTCCGGGGGCAGCGGGGGAGCCATGGGGAAGGGTCCAACAAGCACGGGGCGCGGGGAGAGGAGCGGCTGATTCCGGTCCCTGCCGGCACTCAGGCAACGACTGTGGACGGGAGTGCCGTCGACCTCGTGGAGCCGGGGCAGCGGGCCGTCGTGGCTGCCGGCGGGCGTGGGGGGCATGGGAACAAGCGCTTTGCGAACTCGACCAGGCAGGCGCCTCGGTTTGCCGAGAAGGGGACGAAGGGCGAGGCCGATTGGATCGAGCTGCAGCTGAAGCTGCTGGCGGACGTCGGGTTGGTGGGGCTTCCCAATGCCGGCAAGTCCTCGCTGCTGGCCCGGCTGACGCGAGCGACCCCGAAGGTCGCCGACTACCCGTTCACGACCCTCTCGCCGGTGCTGGGCACCATCGAAGGCGAGGATCGGCAGGCAGTCGTCGCCGACATCCCCGGGCTGATCGAGGGTGCCGCCGGGGGGCTGGGCTGGGGCATGAGTTCCTCGCCCACGTCGAGCGCTGCTCGATGCTGGTCCATCTGGTCGACCTGGCGCCGCTGGAAGGCGAGCCGGAGGGCAACTACGAGACCGTGCGAGGGGAGCTGTCGGCTCACGGTGCGGGGCTGGAGGGCTTGCCGGAGCTGGTGGTGCTGACGAAGCGGGACCTGCTCGCGGCCGAGCGGGTCGAGGCGGCCGTCGGCGAGTGGGCGGCGCGGCTCGGCGACCGGGTCCTCGGGGTGCTGGCGGTCTCCTCGGCGACCGGAGAGGGACTGGACGACCTGCGCCGGCGAGTCCTCGCCGAGCTGCCCGAAGGCCAGCCCGCCGGCCTCGCCGCGGCCGCTGGGCCGGGCGGCGAGTTCGAGGCCGAGCACCGCGTCTACCGGCCGGCCGGCGAGGGTGGCTACTGGGTCGAGCGGGAGGGCGACGGCGCCTACCGCGTGGCCGGCCGCGGCGTCGAGCTGCTCTTCGAGCGCCATGACACCCGCAACGAAGAGGCGCTCGCCTATCTCGAGCAGCGCCTCGGCGAGATCGGCGTCATCGCGGCCCTCACCCGGGCCGGCTTCGAGGCGGGCGACGACGTCCGCATCGGCGAGCACGAGTTCGAGCTGCATATTTGAGCGAGGGCTCTGTCGTGGAGGGCTCGCCGCCGTAGAGCGCGGCCGCTCGGCAAGGCTGGCGCTCCTAGACTGAAGGCGTTATGACCCTGGTCGTCAAGCTCGGCTCCTCGATCGTCGCCGCCGACGACGGCGAGCTGCGCGCTGACGTGCTCGACTCGGTCTGCGAGCAGGTCAGCGCTCTCGAGCGGGGCGGCGAGCGGGTGGTGATGGTCACCTCGGGCGCGATCGCGCGCGGGATGCGGCTGCTGGAGCTGCCGGCGCGGCCGCGGGCGATGGACGAGCTGCAGGCGGCGTCCGCGGTCGGCCAGGGCGACCTTTTCAGGGCCTACGAGGACAGGCTGGCGAGCCGTGGAACGCGTGCCGCCCAGGTACTGCTGACCGCCGCCGACCTCGCCGCCCGCACCAACTACCTGAACGCCCGGCAGACGCTGCGGCGATTGGTCGAGTGGGGAGTGGTGCCGGTGATCAACGAGAACGACACCACCGCCACCGACGAGATCAGCTTCGGCGACAACGACTTCCTCGCGGCCCAGGTGGCGCTGCTGCTCGACGCGCGGCTGCTGGTGCTGCTGACCAACATCGACGGCCTGCTCAGCGCCGACCCGGCGCTCGATCCGGAGGCGCAGCTGATCGCCGAGGTGGCGGACTTCGCCGCGCTGGAGTCGCTGGAGATCGGCGATCGCACCTCGGCTTTCGGCTCTGGAGGCATGCGCAGCAAGGTGGCGGCCGCGGAGATGGCCGGGGAGGCCGGCATCCCGGCCGTGATCTGCAACGGGACGAAGGCCGGCACCCTGGCGGCAGCCGCGAGCGGTGAGGGCGTCGGCACCCGCTTCGCCGCCCAGGCGGGCAAGGAGTCCAGCTTCAAGCTCTGGCTGAAGTACGCCAAGCCGGCGCGCGGGTGCCTGGTCGTCGACGATGGCGCCGCGCGGGTTCTGCGCGAGAGCGGATCGAGCCTGCTGCCGGTGGGGATCGTCGGCGTCGAGGGCAGGTTCGACGCCGGCGACGCGGTCGACGTCGCGGTCGACGGCGAGGCGATCGGCAAAGGGATCTCCGACTACTCCTCCCGCGAGCTGGCCCAGGTGCTCGGGATGCAGACCGCCGCCGTGCGGGAGCTGCTGCCCCACGCTGCCGACGAGGTCGTCCATCGCGACCGGTTCGTCCTGGTCTAGGGCCCCAGCTACCCTTGTCCCAATGGCCGTGACCACGATCACTGTCGCCGACGCCTGCGCCGCTGCGAAGCAGGCTGCCAGGACCCTGGCGAGCGCTTCTCCGGCGGCAAAGGACGCTGCCCTGGCGGCGACCGCGCGCCTGCTCGGGGAGCGCGCGAACGAGGTTCTCGAGGCGAACGCAGCGGATCTGGCCGACGAGCGGGCGGCCGGGCTCAGCGAGGCGCTGCGGGATCGCCTGACGCTGACGCCGGAGCGGGTGGCGGCGATGGCGGCGGGCGTCCGCGTCGTCGCCGGCCTCGACGACCCGGTCGGCGAGGAGCTGGAACGCAAGACCTTGGCGAGCGGGCTTGACCTGCGCAAGATCCGGGTCCCGCTGGGTGTCGTCGCGGTGGTCTACGAGGCGCGGCCCAACGTGACGATCGACTGCGCGGCGCTGACGATCAAGAGCGGCAACGCGATCGTCCTGCGAGGGTCCAGCTATGCCGAGCGCTCCAACGCAGCCCTGGCGGCGATTGCCCGCGAGGCGCTGTCGGAGGTGGAGCTCCCCGCCGACGCGGTGCTTCTCCTCACCGGTGGCCGTGAGGGGCTGGCCGAGCTGGCCACCCAGGACGGCCTCGTCGATCTGCTGATTCCGCGCGGCGGCGAGGGCCTCAAGGCCGCCTTGAAGGACGTCGCGACGGTGCCGGTGATGTACGCGGCGGCCGGCAACTGCCATGTCTACGTGCACGCTGACGCCGATCTCGAGATGGCCCGGCGGATCGCGGTCAATGCCAAGGTCCAGCGCCCCGGCGTCTGCAATGCGGCGGAGACGCTGCTGATCGATGCGGCGATCGCGGCGCGCTTCACCCCGGCGGTTCTCTCCGACCTGAGCGAGGCCGGAGTCGAGCTGGTCGGCGACGAGCGGGCTCGGGCGTTCGCCGGGGCTGTCGCGATCGCCGCTGCGACCGACGCCGACTGGGACACCGAGTACCTCGAGCTGAAGATGGCGGTCGCCGTGGTCGACTCGGTCGGGGACGCCGTCGAGCACGTCAACCGGCACGGCACCGGCCACTCGGAGGCGATCGTCACCACTTCCGAGCAGGCCGCCGGAGAGTTCGCCGCCGGGGTCGACTGCGCGGCCGTCTACATCAACGCCTCGACTCGCTTCACCGACGGCTTCGAGTACGGGATGGGCGCCGAGATCGGCAACTCGACCCAGAAGCTGCACGCGCGCGGCCCAATCGGGATGCGTGAGCTGACGACCTTCAAGTACGTGGCGCGCGGCGACGGCCAAGTGCGTGAGTAGCTCGGCAGGGGGGGCATCGGGGTGCTGGGGTCGGCCTTCAACCCACCTCACCTCGGTCACCTGGCGCTGGCCCAGGAGGCGCTCTGGCAGCTCGGTCTCAGCGAGGTGATCCTGGTGCCGACCGGCGACGCGCCGCACAAGCGGATCGCCGACGACCCGGGCCGGGAGCTGCGGATGAGGATGACCCGCCTCGCCGCCGCCGACGACTCGCGCTTCTCCGTCTCCAGCCTCGAGGTCGACCGCGATGGGCCGTCCTACACGTATGAGACCTTGGAGCTGCTTGCCAGAGAAAGAGGCGAAACGGAGCTGGTGTTCGTGATGGGCGCGGACGCGGCGGTGGGCCTCGAGAGCTGGCGCCGGCCCGAGCGGGTCGTCGAGCTGGCGCGGCTCGCGGTGGCGCGGCGGGCCGGCATCTCCGACGCCGAGGTGGCGACGATGCTGCGCAGCCTCGGCGCCGACGGCCGGGCGACGATGCTGGAGATGCCACAGTTCGGCGTCTCCTCCTCGTCGGTGCGCGAGCGGGCGGCGGCGGGCAGGCCGTTGCGCTATCTGGTCCCGGAGCCGGTTGCGCGGTTCATCGAGGAAAAGGGGATATACGCATGAGCGTGCCGCAATCCGAGCCGCTGGCCCGGCGCCTGGCCGAGCTGGCCGACTCCAAACAGGCCAGCGAGATCACCGTCCTCGACATGAGGAGCCTCGTCGCCTACACCGACTTCTTGGTGATCTGCACCGCCCGAAACGAGCGCCAGGTGCGGGCGATCGTCGATGAGGTGAGGGTGCGGGTGAAGAACGAGCTGAGCCTGCTGCCGAGCGGCGTCGACGCCGGTGGCGACAACGGTTGGGTCGTCGCCGACTACCTCGACTGCGTCCTCCACGTCTTCACCGAGGAAGCCCGCAAGCGCTACCAGCTGGCCGACCTCTGGCGCGAGGCGCCGCGCCTGCAGCTCGACCTCGCCGCGCCCGAGGCCCCCTCCGCCGCAAGCGCCTGAAGTACCGTCCGACCACCCCCGTACGGTGCCGCGCATGGGTAGCTTCAGGCGCGCGTTCTTCGGCTACCGCCGTCCCGATGTAGAGGCGGCGATAGCGGCGCGGAACACCAAGATCGAGGCTCTGGGCCGCCGGGCCGGCGAGTGCGAGCGCCAGGCGGCGGCGGTTGCCGAGCTGGAGCGGGAGATGTCTTCCCTGTCCGGGATGGTGATCGAGCGCGAGCGCGAGATCCGTGGCCTCAGCGAGCGGTTGCAGGAGGCCAACGATCGTCACGACCGCAGCATCGCCTCCCTCGACGCCGTGTCTTCGCGGCTGGAGGAGATCCAAGCTCAGGCGCGGGGCCAGGCGACCCGGATCCGGATGAAGGCGCTGCGCGAGGCGGTCGAGGTGAGCCGGCGTGTGCAGGCCCTGACCGAGGCTCAACCGAGCGCCGCTGAGGTCGAGCCCAAAGCCAACGGCAACGGCCACGATGAGATCTTCGACGGCCTCTTCGAGGGCCAGGTCAAGCTCGAGATCGGCCCGCTGGGCGATTTCTCGCAGCTGGTGGGGTTCGAGGACGCCGTCGGCCAGCTCGGTGCCTCGGACATCTCGGTCGAACGCTTTTCCGAGGGCCGCGCGACCCTCTCCGTGCGACTCGACCAGCCGGTCGAGCTGTTGCGCGAGCTGGAAGCGCTCTCCGCCCTCGACTTCAAAGTCCGCCACACCGCGCCCGACAACCTGATCCTCGACATCGACGAGGACCCGGGCCCCGAGCAGCGCGCCGCCTGAGCAAGCCCATTCATCGCCTTGGGATTTGTTCTTCCCTGGCACCATGGTTCCCGCCTATTTGAAGTGTATTGTCTGCGAACAGATGTTCGTAAGCGATTCCAATAGAAAAGGTAATGTCGCCGAGTTAGCGCTCGCGACCGAGGCGGCAAGGTTGGGCCTCTCTGTGTTGAAGCCGCTCACGGAGCATGAGCGGTACGACCTCGTGCTGGGAGTCAGCGGAACCCTGCTGAGGGTGCAATGCAAGTGGGCTAAGAAGTCAGGCGATGTGATCGCGGTCAACCTGACATCGAGTCGCCGCGGTCCGAACGGTTACGTTCGTCGCAGCTATTCCGCCGACGAGGTGGACGCCATCGGCATCTACTGCGAGGAACTCGATCACTGCTTTCTCGTGCCGATCGATATCGTCGCCGGTCAGGGCTCCATACAGCTGCGTCTCGCGCCGGCTAGAAATGGGCAGCGAGCAGCACTAAACTTCGCGAATCAGTATCGCCTCGGGGCTGTAGCTCAGCTGGCAGAGCGCCGCCATGGCATGGCGGAGGCCAGGGGTTCGAATCCCCTCAGCTCCACTGATAGAGATGACGCTCCGGCGCCGGCTCGCGAAGAGGTGGGCGCCCACGAGTTCCGCAACCGCTTCGGCCTCTACATGGAGCGGGCCGCGGGGGGCGCGGAAATCCTGATCCGCCGCCGCGGTCGTCCCTATGCGCGGCTCTGCCCACCCACGCTCAAAGGTTCCGCGCCTGCTGCCGATGATTGAGCGATGAGCGCGGCCAATCAGCATGTGTTCTCGCACGGGATGCAGGACACGCGAGAGACGCTCGATGCCTGGAATGGACGGCCGTGGATCGTTCTGCGCGGTTGGCTGGCCCTGAGCGTCGTGATCGCCCTCTCGCTGCTGACCGCGACCTGGTTCGTCGCCGGCCTGCTGACGCCGGACCTCACGCCGATCCACCTGCCGGGGCTGACTGAAGCCTCGGACCCGGGCGACCTGCTGCCGATCCTCTGGCGCAACTCGCTGGTCCTCACCCTGCACGCGACCGCCTGCGTGGCCGGCTTCATCGCCGGCGCCTCGATGCCGATCGCCGCCGCCCGGCGAACCGGCCTCTCCCGCTGGATCCACGTCAAGGCGGGCGAGCTGGCGATCCTCTTCGTCTGCGCCGTCACCCTCTTCTCCCTCACCACCCAGGCCCTCTACCTCGGCTTTCAGGGCTCGACGATCGCCTTTCAGCTCCACATCACCCGCTTCGAACTGATCCTCAGCGTGCTCCCACACGCGATCCCCGAGCTGACCGCTCTGTTCCTGCCTCTGGCCGCCTGGCTGATCGCCAGCCGCCGCGGCGAGTGGAACCAGCTCCTTGCCGCCACCTTCATCACCGTCGCCCTGGCGATTCCGACGCTGATCGTCGCCGCCACCATCGAGGTCTACGTCTGGCCTCACATCCTCCGAGCGCTCTCGCCGGTCGATCCGACCCACCTCACCCATATCTGGATGGCCTCGTAAGATCGCCGCTCGATGAGACTTCCTGTGTCAACCCCCCGCCGGTTGGAGCCTTCGCAAGTTGCCGTGTTTGGCGGGGTCGTAAGGCACTTCGTCCTGCCAGCAGCGCCAGAGAACGCGCAGCCATGCCCTGCCGAGAACCCTGATCGCGTGCGGGTGCTCGAGGCCGCGAGCACGGGCATCGAGGTAGACGCCGCGGGCCCATGGATGGGTGTGTCGCGTGGAGTTGGCCAGGCAGGCGACCGCGTCCCGCAGGCGCTTGTCGCAGGCCCAGCGAAAGCCGGCGACCTTGCGCTTGCCCGACTCCCGCGCCACCGGCGCCATGCCGGCGTCGGCGGCGAGTGCCTCCTGCGTCGGGTAGCGCCCGCGGTCGTCGCCGATCTCGGCGACCAGCCGCGCCGCGGTCACCACCGACTTGGGATCTTTGAACAGCGGCAGGAAGACCTGCCCGTCGGGATGGGCACGCACCGCCCCGGCGATCTGGGAGGTGAGCTCGCGGATCTGCTCGACGATCGGCCGCAGGGCCGCCACCAGGCCGAGCACCGCCCCTCGCCGTGCCTCGGCCTCCAAGGCTCCGGCGCGACCGGCCGGCGCGATGCGCAGCCGCTGCAGCAGCTCAGCGGGCGAGCGCCGGCCGCAGTAGCCGTGACGGGCGAGGAAGCCCGCCATGCGCTTCTCGCCAAGGCCCCGCGCATCGCCCGGGGCTGGGTAGCGCTCCAAGAAGGCCAGCCCGATCGGGGAGTCGACGTCGGCGAAGATCCGCGCGGCCCCGGGCCAGAAGGCGTCCAGCTGCGCGCGCAGCTCGTTGGCCAGCCGCACCCTGGCGCCGACCAGGTCCTCGCGGGTGCGGGTCAGCGCCCGCAGCGCCTTGGTCTCGTCGGAGTTGGGCGCCAGGGCTCGGTGGCGGTGGGAGTCGGTGCGCGCCAGCTCGGCCAAGACGAAGGCGTCAAAGCCGTCGGACTTGCCGCCGGCGGCCTCATAACGGGGCCTGGTCGCCTTCAGCTTGTTCGGGTGGATCGGCAAGACCGTGAAGCCCGCCTCCAGCAGACGGTCGACCAGCAGCCCATCCGGTCGCTCGATCGCAACCCTCACCACGCCGAGGGCCCGCATCCGCGCAACCAGCTCCTCGATGCCCGCCTCGTCGTGGGCGAAGAACTCACCCTCCAGCTTCAGCCCATCCTCATCGACCACGCAGAGCGCGTGCTCCTCGCTGGCCCAGTCGATGCCGGCGAATGCCTCATCCATCGTCTTCCTCCTCGGATCGCTTTCACTTGCGCCGGCCGGGAGGTACCGTTGCGGGTGCTCATAGTTGGGCGCTTGGCTGCGCCACTTCCTGTGGCCGCTTCAGGTGCCTCCGACCGCCGGGAGACGCTGGTCTCATCGTGGCCCTCTGCGGGGCAAGCGGCGACGGCGTTCTCCCGACGGCGGTCGGCTTCTCTATGCGTTCCCCCGGGATCTTCGACGGCCTCCCTTTGGTCGGCCTCTCAATCTCAGAAGAACAAGGGGGAGGTTCTCCTATGAGCGGCTACGACCCGAAGGCGATTGAGCGCAAATGGCAGCAGGTCTGGGCCGAGGAGAAGACCTGGGAGGTCCCGAACCCGGGGCAGCCTGGATTCGATCCGGAGAAGCCGAAGGCCTATGTCCTGGAGATGCTGCCCTATCCCTCCGGAGAGCCCCATGTCGGCCATCTCAAGTGCTACGCCGTCGGCGACGCGATCGCGCACTTCCGGCGCCGCCACGGCTTCGAGGTGATCCACCCGATGGGCTACGACGCGTTCGGGCTGCCGGCGGAGAACAACGCGATCAAGACGGGGGAGCCGCCGCGGCTGGCGACGGAGCGATCGATCGAGAGCTTTCGGAAGCAGTTTCGCGAGTGGGGGATCTCGATCGACTGGTCGCGGGAGATCGGTACTCACACGCCCGAGTACTACCGCTGGACCCAGTGGATCTTCCTGCAGCTGTTCGAGAGGGGCCTCGCCTACCGCACCGAGGCGCCGGTGCAGTGGTGCCCGAAAGACGCCACCGTGCTCGCCAACGAGCAGGTCGTCGACGGCCGCTGCGAGCGCTGCGGGACCGAGGTCGTCCAGCGCAACCTCGAGCAGTGGTTCTTCCGCATCACCGGCTACGCCGACCGGTTGCTCGCCGATTTCGACCTGCTCGAGTCCTGGCCCGAGCACGTGATCACGATGCAGCGCAACTGGATCGGCCGCTCCGAGGGTGCCGAGGTCGTCTTCCGCTGCGCGGAGCTCGACCTCGACTTCCCGGTCTTCACCACCCGTCCCGACACCCTGTTCGGCGCCACCTTCTTCGTCCTCGCCCCCGAGCACCCCGAGCTGGAGAAGCTGGTGGCAGGCACCCCGGCCGAGCAGGCGGTGCGCGAGTACGTTAACCGGGTCGGCCGCGAGTCGGCCGAGGAGCGCGGCGCCGAGGACCGCGAGAAGACCGGCGTGCCGCTCGGCCGCAGCGTCGTCAACCCGGTCAACGGCGAGGAGATTCCGATCTTCGTCGCCGACTACGTGCTGATGGAGTACGGCACCGGGGCGATCATGGCCGTGCCCGGCCACGACAGCCGCGACTACGAATTCGCGCAGAAGTTTGCTCTGCCGGTCGTGCGGGTGATCGAGGGGACCGACCCCGAGGCGGCCCGCGACGAGGCGGGCCTGCCCTATCCCGGCGATGGGGTGATGATGGCCTCGGGCCGCTTCGACGGCCAGGGCAACCGCGACGCCTACGAGGAGATCGTCGGGTGGCTGGCCTCGGAGGACCGCGGCCGCCCCGCGGTCAACTACCGGCTGCGCGACTGGCTGGTCTCGCGCCAGCGCTACTGGGGAGCGCCGATCCCGGTCGTCTACTGCGAGGAGTGCGGGATCGTCCCCGTCCCCGACGACCAGCTGCCCGTCGAGCTGCCCGAGATCGAGGATTACGCGCCGCAAGGGAAAAGCCCGCTGGCGGCGGCGGCGGACTGGGTCGCGACCGAGTGCCCCCGCTGCGACGGCCCGGCCCGGCGCGAGACCGACACGATGGACACCTTCGTCGACTCCTCCTGGTACTTCATCCGCTACCTCGACCCCCGCAACCACGAGGTCGCCTGGGACCGGGCCGCCGCCGATCACTGGCTCCCGGTCGACCAGTACATCGGCGGCGTCGAGCACGCGATCCTGCACCTGATGTACGCGCGCTTCCTGACCAAGGCGCTGGCCGACCTCGGCCACCTCGACGTGCAGGAGCCGTTCGCCAACCTCTTCGCCCAGGGGATGATCACCCGCGACGGGGCGAAGATGTCGAAGTCGAAGGGCAATACGGTCAGCCCCGGCGAGTACGTCGAGCGCTACGGGGCCGACACCGCCCGTACCTACATCTGCTTCATGGGGCCGCCCGAGCGCGGCGGCGATTGGTCCGACGAGGGGGTGGAGGGGGTCAACCGCTTCCTCTCCCGGCTCTGGCGCCTCTGCGGCGAGGTGGAGGAGCGCAGCGAGAGGGGAGAGCCCGACGCTGGGATGGGTGGCGGCGGGCGCGAGCTGCTCGCCAAGGCGCACTGGGCGATCGACAAGGTGAGCCGCGATTTCCAGCGCGGTTTCCAGTTCAACACGGCGATCTCGGCGGTGATGGAGCTGGTCAACGACACCTACCGCCTCAAGGATGGTCTCTATGCCGACCCCGACGGCGCCGCGGCGGTGCGCTTCGCGACCGCCACCGCTGCCTCGCTGATCTTCCCCTTCGCGCCGCACTTGGGCAGCGAGGTGTTCGAGCGGCTGAGCGGCGAGAGGGTCTGGGAACGGCCCTGGCCCGAGGCCGATCGAGAGCTGCTCGTCAGCGACACCGTCACCCTTGTCGTCCAGGTCAACGGCAAGCTTCGCGACCGCGTCGAGGCGGCTGCGGAAGCCTCGCGCGAGGAGCTGCTGGAGCTGGCCCGGGCGAGCGAGAAGGTCGGGCGGCACCTCGATGGCAAGGAAGTCGTGAAGGAGATCGTCGTGCCCGGCAAGCTGGTCAACCTCGTGGTCAGGTAGCGGCGGCGTACCCTCGCGCCGCCCGGTTCTGGTACAAAGCGCGCCGATGCTCGTCAGGCGTCTCGAGGACGCACCAGTGGAGGAGTGGCACCGGCTGCGCACCCATGTCTTGATGGATGCGGGCGAACTCGGTGCCCGCAACCTCTCCGTCACCTGGTTCGCGGTGCCGGCCGGAGCCGAGCAGTCCCTCCGTTCCCACGAAGAGTCCGAGCAGGCCTACGTGGTGGTGCGGGGTGCCGGCACGATGTCGGTCGCCGGCGACACCCAGCAGGTGGGGGAGGGCGACCTGATCCTGGTCCCACCCGCCACCGATCACTCGGTCGCCAACGACGGCGAGGTCGAGTTCGCCTGCGTCTCGATCCAGTCGCCGCCGGTGGCCGCCGCGGAGCTGTATAGCGACCAGCTCGCCGAGATCTCCGGCTACGACGACGACTGAGATCCTGAGAGCGGCGCATTTCGGGGTCTTCGGTCCGGCGGCTCGGGTCACGCACGGAGTGCGCTCCCCTCGCCGTCCTCCCTGCATCCCCCGAACTGCTTGCTCTCAGAACCTCAGTCACGGTTGCGTTTGACGATTTTTTGATTTAGCGCGCCACGCGTGCGCCGGGGTGGGCAACGCTTGGGGCATGCCCGAGTTGAGCCGAGCGCAGGTTGTCGTCTACGGTGCGATCGCCGTGGCGCTGCTGCTGGTCGGGGCGCGGGCGATCCGTGGCGAGGGTGGGGCGGAGAGCTCTTACGCGGCCGATTCCGGTGGCGAATCGTCGTCGGGCGGCGGCGGCTTCACGGTCAGCGGTCAGGCGGGCGATCTCGTCGTCGACGTGACCGGCGCGGTCGGCCGTCCCGGCGTCTACCGGCTCCCTGCCGGGAGCCGGGTCAACGACGCGGTCGAACGGGCGGGAGGGCCGGGCCGGGGGGCGGAGCTGGAAGCGGTGAACCTTGCGGCCCGGCTGGCGGACGGCCAGCAGGTGGTCGTCCCGGAACGGGCGCCGGGGGGCTCCACCGCGGCCACCGGTGCTGAATCCGAAGACGGCCCGATCAGCCTCGGCACCGCGACCGTCGAGCAGCTCGACACGATCGACGGCATCGGGCCCGTCACCGCCCAGGACATCATCGACTTCCGCGACGAACACGGCGGCCTCTCCTCGGTCGACCAGCTCGACCAGGTGTCTGGGATCGGGCCGGCGACGATGGAGGCCCTGCGAGCCCGGCTCCAACCTTAGGCAGGGCCGCATGCGCTCCCCCCGCCCGCCGCTGCCGATCCTGCTCGGCATCGTGGCCCTGGTCCTCGTCGCCCTGGCGCACAGCGGCGAGATACGGCAGCGGGCCGAGGCGGGCCTCGGGCGCGGGACGCCGCCGCGCGAGGCCGAGCTGGCCCGCGGCTTCGTGCTCGGCGAGGACGAAGGCATCGACGCCAAGACCGTCGAAGACTTCCGGCGCTCCGGCCTCAGTCATCTGCTGGCGGTCTCCGGAGAGAACGTGACCCTGCTCGCCCTGCTGGCCATGCCACTGCTGGGGGCGCTCGGCATCCCACTGCGGGAGCGGCTGGTCTGGGTCCTGGGGCTGATCGCCGTCTACGTGCCGTTGGCGGGCGCCGGCCCCTCGATCCAGCGCGCCGGAGTGATGGGCGCGGTCGGGGTCTTGGCGACGCTGGCCGGGCGGCGGGCCTCGCGCCTCTACGCGCTGGCGCTGGCGCTGGGCGTGACCCTGGCGATCGATCCGGGGGTCGCGTCCGACGTCGGCTGGCAGCTGAGCTTCGCGGCGGTGGTCGGCATCTTCGCCCTCGCCGCGCCGTTGCGGGAGGCGATCGCGGCCCGGATCGGATCCGGGGGCTGGCGGCGGGCCCTGGCCGAGGGCGCCGCGGTGACGATCGCGGCGACCCTGGCGACGGCGCCGCTGATCGCCTTCCACTTCGAAACCCTCTCGACCACGACCCTCTTCGCCAACCTGCTGGCGATGCCCGCGGTGGCGCCGGCGATGTGGCTGGGGATGGCGACCGCCGCCGCCTCCCAGGTTCCCGGCCTGCCGGTTCAGCTCCTCAACGGCCTCGACGCGCTGGCGCTCGGGTACATCGCCCAGGTCGCCGCCTGGTGTGGGCGGCCGAGCTGGGCCGAGGTGCAGGTCCGGATCGGCGCCGCCGGCCTGCTCGCCTCCTACCTGGCGCTGGCGCTGGCCGTGCCGCTAGCTTTTCGCCTCCGTCGCCGCCGCCGGCTGGCGGCGGCACGCAAGCGCGGCGGCGGAGCCCCCGCGGCTCAGCGCCGCGGCGGAGGCCCCGGGGCTCAGTGTCGTGGCCGGGGCGCACGGCCGGTCCAGCTGGCGCTGGCCGCTCTTGCCGCGCTGGTCCTGGCGGCGACGCTGACGAGCGCCGGTGGCGGCTCCGTCGCCGCGGAACCGGTCTCCGGGCTGCGGGTCGAGGTTCTCGACGTCGGCCAGGGCGACGCCATCCTGCTGCAGCCGGCCGGCGCCCCGGCGGTGCTGGTCGACGGTGGGCCGCCGGGGGACGAGCTCGCCGCCAAGCTGGAGGCGGCCGGGGTGGGCCGGCTCGGCACCGCGGTCATCACCCACGACCAGTCCGACCACGCCGGCGGCATCGAGGAACTTCTCGGCCGCTTCCCGATCGCCAGGCTCCTCTACGCGCGGCTGGGCCGCCGGCCGCTCGCCGAGGCACGGACGGCCGGCGCGGCTCCGCTGCGGGTGGCGCAGGGCGAAGAGCTGCGGGTGGGGAACCTCGAGCTCGAAGTCCTCTGGCCTCCGCGCGAGTCGCTCGCCGGAGCGGTTCCGGGGACCGACCCGAATCTGCTGGCCGTGGTTCTCCTCGCCCGCTGGCACGGCTTCTCGATGCTGCTCAGCGCCGACGCGGAGGCCGAGGCGGTGCCGCTGGACCCCGGCCCCCTGGACGTCCTCAAGGTCGCCCACCACGGCAGCGACGACGCCGGCCTCGCCGCGCTGCTGGATCGCACCAGGCCCAAGCTCGCGGTGATCTCGGTCGGCGCCGACAACCCCTACGGCCACCCGACCGCCGCCACCCTGGCGACCCTTGCCGACCACGGGGTGCGGACCCTGCGCACCGACCGCGACGGCACGGTCACGCTCGAGGTCCACGCCGGCTCGATCGAGGTCGAGGCAGGCGGTTGAGAGGTCGCCGCCAGGCGCGCCACTAGACTCGGCTGGTGGCCGAGGAGATGCGAGCGCTGTACCTGATTGCCGGTACCGACGGGGCCAAGATCGACGCTACCCGGGGTCGCCTGCGGGCCCGTGCCGAACGCGAGGGGGGAGCCGCGGCGCTGGAGGTGTTCGAGCCCGGCGAGGGGCGGGGGATGCCCGACCACGAGGCGCTGCTGGCGGCGATCCCGGCGATGTCGCTGATCGACTCCCGCCGCTACCTGCTGGCCGACGGCATCGAGCGCTGGCGCGATCGTCAGCTCGACGCCGTCGTCGCCGCGATCGGCGAGCTTCCCCCCGACCTCACCGTGGTCTTGATCGCCCGGGCCAAAGCGCCGGCGAAGCTTGCCAGGGCCGTCAAGGCCGCGCAGGGGGAGATCCACGCGTTCGAGGCGCCGAAGGCGCGCGAGGTGCCGCGCCTGTTGGTTGCCGACGCCGAGCGACTGGGCTTCCGGCTCGAGCCCGCCGCCGCCCGCGTCCTGGTCGACCGGATGGGCGCCAACCCGGTGCGCCTGCAGCACGAGCTCGAGCGTCTGGCGCTGTGGGCGGGGGAGGGGGGAGAGGTCACTCCCGCCGACCTCGACGCGATGGTCGCCGACACCTCCGAGGCGGCGGTCTGGTCGCTCTCGGATGCCCTGCTCGAGCGCGACGCCGCCGCCGCGCTGAGGATCGGCGAGCGGCTGATCGAGCAGGGCGAGAACGTCACCGGGCTGATCTACGGCCTCGCCTCGCGCCTGCGCAGCGCCTGCGCGGCCGCGGCACAGCTGGCCGAGGGAATCCCGCCCAAGCAGGTCGAGTCCTCCCTGAAGATGCACCCCTACGCCGCCAAGCAACTCATTACCCGCCTGCGCAACGCCGACGTCGCCGACCTGCGGATGGCCACGGAAACGCTCGCAAGCTTGGAGCTCTGGTGCCGCGGCGCCGCCGATTACGGCGATGAGCTGGCCCTCACCTTGGCGCTGCGAGCGGCCGCCGGCGTGCCGGCTTAGACCTCCAGGGCCATCCCGGTAGGGGTGGAACGTCTTCTACTTTTTCGCGACCGACAACCGTCCTTAGCCACACACGCAACTCGAAAAAGTTAAGTGGAACCCCTACCGGGATGGCCCTGGGTCACCGGGCGCTGACGGAGGCGATGCGGGCTGCTTTGGACTTCTTGCGAGCACCGGTGTTGCGATGCATGGCGCCCTTCTGCACGGCCTTGTCGATCTTCGAGACGAGATCGCGTTCCTCGCTTGCGATCGTGCTCGTCTCGCCCGCCTCGACGGCGCTCTCGAGACGGCGGAAGTGGGTCTTCACGGTGCTCGTCAGCAGGCGGTTCTCCGCGCGCTCGCGCTCGCTGCGTAGGATCCGCTTCTTCTGTGAGGCAATGTTGGCCATGTCAAGTGCCCAGGCGAGCGTCATGCAGGCCCCGGGCGGCCGCCGACTATAGCGACTGAGACCCAGCTTGGAGACGCCCAAGGCACCCGACACCCCCGAGGACGACGATCGATCGATCGATGCCGACGTCGCCGTGCGCACCGCCGAGGCCTTCGATCCGGGCGAGGAAATGTCGGCCGAGCCCGCCCCGGGTCGCCAGGCGGGCCGGATCGCCCGTTCGACCGCCTTCTTCTCGATCGCCACCGCCGCCTCGCGGATCGCCGGCCTCGGCCGCGAAGTCGTCGCCGCCGGCTACTACGGGATCAGCGGGCCGATGTCGGCTTTCACGATCGCCTTCCAGGTTCCCAACCTGGTTCGCAGCCTCTTTGCCGACGCGGCGCTGCAGCCGGCCTTCGTCCCGGTCTTCACCGAGCAGCTCGAGGAAGGGAACTACCGCGAGGCCTTCCGGCTCGCCTCGACCCTGCTGCTGATCATCACCATGGTTCTGGGGGCGATCACGGCGCTGTTCGTGGTGGCCGCGCCGGCGGTGATGCCGATCTTCGCCCCGGGCTTCAAGGGCGAGCTGCTCGAACTCACGGTGACCCTCTCGCGGATCCTCTTCCCGATCCTGATCCTGCTCGGGATCAGCGGCGTCGTGGTCGGGATCCTCAACAGCTACGACCGCTTCGGCGCCTTCGCGATCGCGCCGCTCTTCTGGAACCTGACGATCATCGCCGTGCTCGTGCTGCTGATTCCGGCCTTCCACGGGCAGGACCGCATCTACGCCTACGCGATCGCGATCCTCGCCGGCACCCTGGTGCAGCTGCTGATCCCGGTCTGGGACCTGCGCCACACGCCGTTCAAGTTCAACTGGAGCTTCGAGTGGCGCCACCCCGGGGTCCGCCGCGTCCTGCTGCTGATGCTGCCGGTGACGATCAGCCTTGGCCTGATCAATTTCAACCTGCTGATCAACAGCTTCTTCGGCAGCCTGGTCAGCGACGAAGCGCCGGCGGCGATCGACAAGGCATTCAGGATCTACCAGCTGCCCCAGGGGATCTTCTCGGTGGCGATCGCGACGGTGCTGTTCCCGACTCTGGCCCGCTACGCGAACCGGGGCGCGATCGACGACCTGCGAGCGACGATGGCCAACGGGATGCGCCAGATCCTCTTCGTCCTGCTGCCCGCCGCCGCGGCGATCCTGGCCCTCTCGGAGCCGATGATCCGCCTCGTCTACCAGCGCGGCGCCTTCGACCCGGCGGAGACGACGCTGGTCGCGACCGCCCTCTTCTGGTTCGCCTTCTCGCTGCCCACCAACGGGCTCTACCTGCTCCAGACCCGCACCTTCTTCAGCCTCCAGCGCCCCTGGATGGCGACCGGCATCGCGCTGCTCGACCTGGTTGTCTCGATCCTCGCGGCGCTGGTTCTCTACAAGCCGTTCGGCGTCGGCGGGATCGTCGCCGGCACCGGCATCGGGACGAGCGCCGCGGCGATCACCCAGACGGTGGTCCTGCGGCGCCGGTTCGGTGGCCTGGAGCTGGACCGGCTGTTATCGACGACGATCCGCATAATCGTCGCGTCCGGCGGTCTTGCCGCGGTCAGCTACGCGGTCTGGGACCTGCTCGCCCATGCCATCGGGCAGAGCCTGGTCGGCCAGATCGTCTCCCTCGGCAGCGGCCTGGCGGCGGGAGGCCTGGTCTACCTGGCCCTGGCCAAGCTCCTGCGCATCGCCGAGCTGGAGCAGATCGTGCGCCTGCTGCGGCGGCGCTAGATGCTCGGCCCCGGCCGCTACCTGCTCGGGGTTGCCGAGCTGGCGCTGCTCACCGGCTTCGCCACGCTCGGGGCGGCACGCCTTCGCTCTCGCCTGCTGCCCCGATTCGCCGGCGCCCCGGCGCACCTGGCCACCGCCGTGATCGCGCTGGCTCTGCTGATCTGGGTCGCCGTGGTGCTCGGCACGGTTTCGCTGTTCCAGCCGCCGCTATACGTCGTCGCAGTCGCAGCCATCGGCCTGCTTCTGTGGCTGCGAGTTGCCGGGGCCACAAATCCCTCCCCCGCAGCTGGCGTGGGGGCGGCGGATGCCGTCACGACAGGACCCGCGGCCGCAGCGCCCGGTCCCTCGCCGGTCGCGACCACGATCGCGCTGGTCATCGCCGCGGCGGCGGTCATTCATTTTGCGGCTGGAGTCCGACTGAGGTTGAGCACCGGGATGACCGGGTTCGATTCGACCTGGTACCACGGGCCGTTCGCAGCGGGCTTCTTCCAGAGCGGCAATACCTTCGATCTGCACTTCATCGCGCCGCAGTTCCTGGCCTGGTTCTACCCGGCGAACGGCGAAATCTTCCCCGCCGTGGGGATGCTGGCCTTTGGCCGGGATCTGCTTTCGCCGCTGCTGAATCTCGGCTGGTTCGTCGGCTGTCTGCTCGCTGCCTGGTGCATCGGGCGGCCGTACCGGGTCGCGCCGTGGTCGCTTGGCCTGGGCGCCATCGCCCTCAGCGTGCCGGCGCTCGCCGACCAGGCGGGCGAGGCGAGGAACGACATCGTCGGGATCTTCTTCCTGCTCGCCGCTGTCGCGGTTGCCCTGAATGCCTGGGCGGCGCGAGATGAAGATGAGGATGGGAAGGGCCTGTCGACCGGGGCGCTCCTCGTCACCGGGCTCGCGGCCGGGCTCGCGGCCGGGACCAAGCTCAACTTCCTCCTGCCCGCGGCGGTTCTCGTCCTCGGCCTGGCCGCGATCGCGCCGTGGGGCAGGCGTTGGGGCTCCCTCGCTGCCGCTGGCCTGGCCGCGCTGGCGGGCGGCGGCTACTGGTATCTCCGCAACCTCGTCCACACCGGTAATCCCCTGCCCTGGGTCCATCACCTCGGCCCGATCTCGCTGCCGGCGCCCAGCCAGGCCCTCGGCGGTCGTGAAGCCCACAGCGTCGTCGGCTACCTGAACAACGGCGGCGTCTGGTCTGACTGGTTCCTGCCCGGCCTGCACGGGGGCTTCTGGATCTTCTGGCCGCTGCTGGGGGCCGCCGCGCTCCTCGGACTCGGGCTCTGCCTGGGGCGCAAGGCCGGCCCGTTGCTGCGCCTCGCGGCTCTCACCGGCCTCGCCGTCGCCCTTGCTTGGCTGGTCGCCCCGACCTCGGCCTCCGGCCCCGACGGGATGCCGCGCGGCTTCGAATCGGGACTCCGTTACCTGGCTCCCGCCGTCATTCTCGGTCTGGTCCTACTGCCGCTGACCGCTCCGCTCCGCTCTCGTCTCGCCGGGTTCTCGGCAGCTCGAACGCATTTGTCCCCGCATACCGGGGACAAATGCGTTCGGGTCGCGCTAGGGGCCGCTCTCGTCCTGGTAATCCTCACCGGCTACCCGATCCAGCGCCATTACCTTCAGAGTCGCTACGCCAACCCCTCGTTCACCACTCCCGGCCTCGATGCTGCCTTCAAATGGGCCCGTAACGTCTCCGGCGCCGGCATCGCCACCACCAGCACCCGCCAGTACCCCCTCTTCGGCACCGATCTCTCCAATCGCGTCGTCTTCGTGGGCACCGAACGTCCCCACGGCGGCTTCGAAGCCCCGACCAGCTGCCGCGCCTGGCGGCAAGAGCTGAACAAGGGCCACTACGACTACGTCGTCACCACCCGCGACCGCATCGAACCCGGCCAGCCCCCCTATCCGCCCCAGGCAAGATGGACCGAAGGCCCGGGAGCCAAAGTCGTCCTGAAGAAGTCTCCCACTGTCGTCTTCCACCTCGCGGGGCCTCTGAACCCTTCGTCCTGTCCCAGCTGAGGAACCAGCTGAGGTCCACGGGCGGTCCTGGAGGGCACCCTCTCCCGCTGAGTCCCGTCATCAGGGGAGGTGCCGAGAACGTAAACCTCGCCCGCAGGCGCCTCCCCTGATGACGGGACTCACCGGCCACCCGCGCTCGCCATACTCCGCCCCGCCCATGGACCGCATCCGCAACTTCTCGATCATCGCCCACATCGACCACGGCAAGTCGACCCTGGCCGACCGCATCCTCGAGGTCACCGGCGCCGTCGACCCGAAGAAAATGCAGGCGCAGATGCTCGACTCGATGGACCTCGAGCGCGAGCGCGGGATCACGATCAAGGCCCAGGCGGTGCGGGTCGAGTACACCGCCGCCGACGGGCAGACCTACCACCTGCACCTGATCGACACGCCGGGCCACGTCGACTTCTCCTACGAGGTCTCGCGCAGCCTCGCCGCCTGCGAGGGGGCCCTGCTCGTCGTCGACGCCGCTCAGGGCGTCGAGGCGCAGACGGTGGCCAACACCTACCTGGCGATCGAGAACGGGCTGGAGCTGATCCCGGTCATCAACAAGGTCGACCTCCCCGGAGCCGAGCCCGAGCGGGTCGCGCGCGAGATCGCCGACCTGACCGGCGGCGACCCCGAGGAAGCGCTCTGGATCTCCGCCAAGACGGGGGAGGGCGTGCCCGAGGTGCTGGAGGCGATCGTCGCCCGCATCCCGGCCCCGCAGGGCGAGCCGGAGGCACCGACCCGGGCGCTGATCTTCGACTCCGAGTTCGACCAGTACCGCGGCGTGATCGCCTACGTGCGGATGGTCGACGGCTGCTTCCGCAAGCAGGAGCGGATCCTGGCGATGCAGAACGGCACCGAGGCCGACATCGACGACATCGGCTTCTTCCGGCCGGCGATGACCGCCGTGCAGGGCATGGACGCCGGCGACGTCGGCTACCTGATCACCGGCATCAAGGACGTCGCCAAGCTGCGCGTCGGCGACACCCTGACCGCACAGGGGCGCCCCGCCGCCGAGCCGCTGGAGGGCTATCGCGAGGTGCGGCCGATGGTCTTCTGCGGCCTCTTCCCGATCGACACCGACCGCTACGAAGACCTCCGCGACGCGCTCGAGAAGCTGGCCCTCAACGACGCGGCGCTGTCCTGGCAGCCGGAGACCTCCGAGGCGCTCGGGTTCGGCTTCCGCTGCGGCTTCCTCGGCCTGCTGCACATGGAGATCGTGCGCGAGCGGCTGGAGCGCGAGTACGACCTCGACCTGCTGTCGACGACCCCGAACGTGCGCTATGAGGTCCACCTGACCAGCGGCGCCGCGAAGGAGGTGCGCAGCCCCACCGACCTGCCGGACCCGGGCTCGATCGAGAGGATCGAAGAGCCGTACATCCGGGCCACGATCATCGCCCCCTCCGAGCAGGTCGGAGCGGTGATGGACCTCTGCCAGACCCGCCGCGGCACTCACGTCGACATGCACTACCTGAGCCCGCAGCGGGTGCAGATCCGCTACGACATGCCGCTGGCCGAGATCGTCCTCGATTTCTTCGACCTGCTGAAGTCCTCGACCCGCGGCTACGCCTCGCTCGACTACGAGCCGATCGGCAGCCGCGCCTCCGACCTGGTCAAGGTCGACATCCTGCTGGCCGGCGACAAGGTCGACGCGCTCTCGATCATCGTCCACCGCGACTTCGCCTACGAGCAGGGCAAACGGCTGGTCGAGAGGCTGCGCAAGACGATCCCGCGGCAGCTCTTCGACGTCCCGGTCCAGGCCGCGATCGGCTCCAACATACTCGCCCGCGAGACCGTCAAGGCGCTGCGCAAGGACGTCACCGCGAAGCTCTACGGCGGCGACGTCACCCGCAAGAACAAGCTGCTGAAGAAGCAGAAAGCGGGCAAGAAGCGGATGAAGTCGGTCGGTCGGGTGGAAGTGCCGCAGGAGGCGTTCCTGGCGGTGCTGCAGATTGACGAGTAGGTCGAGGGGGCGGGGAGTCGGGCAGCCCTCTCGCTCAACTTTTTCGTGGCTCGCCTCGGGCTGTCCGAGGTGGTGCTCTCGCGAAAAAGTACAAGCCGCTCCGAGGGCTGCCCGACTCCCCGCCCGACCGCAGCTGGCCTTCTGCAACGCCGCTTGAGCGTGAGCTGGTTAGATTCCCGGCCATGACGCTAAAGACCGATGCCGTGGGCAAGGAGTGGCCCGGGACGACCTACCAGGTCGGCCGGGAGAAGATTGGGGAGTACGCGCGGGCGCTGGGGATCGAGAATCCCGTCCACTTCGACGTCGAGGCGGCGCGCGCGGCCGGTTTCCGCGACGTGGTCGCGCCGCCGATGTTCGCCGTCGTCTACAGCGGCCCGGCGATGGGGCCGGTGATGTTCGACCCCGAGGTGGGGATGAACTTCGCGACGATGGTGCACGGTGGCCAGGTCTTCGAGTGGGGCGAGCCGGCCTGCTCGGGGGACGAGATCACGACCACGCCGAGATGCCTCGAGATCTACGAGAAAGACGGCAAGGGCTTCTACGTCTTCGAGTCCGTCTCCGTCAACCAGAACGGCGACCAGGCGGTCCGTGCGGTCTGGACCAACATCGTCAGAGGGGTGTAGAGATGGCCGATCTGAACGTTGGGGACACGGTTCCCGAGCTGAGCGTCACGCCGGACAAGTACCTGCCGCACCGCTACGCGGGCGCCTCGGGGGACTTCAACCCGATCCACATCGACCCCGAGTTCGCGAAAGCGGTCGGGCTGCCGAGCAACATCCTTCACGGCCTCTACTCGATGGGCCTCCTCGCCCGCGCCAACGCCGCCGTCGCCGGGGGCGACCCGCGGGCGCTGAAGCGGCTCTCGGTGCAGTTCCGGGGGATGGGGATGCCCGAGCAGGAGATCGTCGTCGCGGGGACGGTCAAGTCGGTGGACGGGGATCGGGTGACCATCGACACGGTTGCCAAGCAGGGCGATACCGAGATCATCAAGAACGCCGAGGCGGAGATCGAGCTGTAGTGCGGCTGCGGAAGGGATCGGGTGCCCCTCCTCGCTCAACTTTTTCGTGGGTCGCCGCAGGTCGTCCGCGATTGCGTCCTCACGAAAAGTACAAGCCGCGCGGAGGGGCACCCGACCCCTTCCCCGAGCGGCGCTGGGCTGATTCCTAAGATGTATCGGTGATCACGGAGCGACAGGAGTTGATTCTGCGGCTGGTGGTCGACGGGTATCTCGCGTCGGCCAAGCCGGTGGCCTCGCGTGAGCTGGCCGAGCAGCGGGAGGTCGAGTGGGGTCCTTCGACGGTCAGGTCTGAGCTTGCGGCCCTGGAGATGGCTGGGTATCTGACCCATCCCCATACCTCGGCGGGGCGAATTCCGACTGACTCCGGGTATCGGCGTTATGTCGATCTGCTGCTCGAATCCGGGGCGCCGCCGGCGGTTTCGCGGGTCGAGCTGGAGCTCTCGCGGTTGCGGCGCGAGGTGGACGAGGCGATGCGGGAGACGACCGCGGCGCTGGCCCAGGTCACCGATTTGGTCGCGATGGCGACGGCGCCGTCGCCATCGCCGGCGGCGACCATTCACCGGGTCGAGGTGCTGCGGCTGCAGCCGACCAAGGTGGTGGTGATCGCGATCGCCTCGAGCGGCGACGTGGCGCGGCGGGTCTTCGAGTTCGAGCGGCCGGTCGATAGCGGGCTCGTCGCCTGGGCTTCCAGCTACCTGAACGAGTCCCTCGCCGGGCTCGGCGTCGGCTCGCGGATGATCGCCGGGCGCCTCGCCGACTCCGAGCTGGACCGGGTCGAGGCGGGTTTCGTCGCCACCCTCGGTGCCGCCTTCACCGAGCTCGAACGCGAGACCGGCGCCGATCTCTACATGGACGGTGCCTCGCGCCTGCTCTCGGAGGCTCACCTGGCCGACCTTCCCCGCGCCGACGAGCTGATGACGGCGCTGGAGCGCCGCGCCGGGGTGCTGCAGATGCTGCGCTCCTCGCTCGAGGAGCGCTCGGTCTTCCTCTGGATCGGCGGCGAGAACCCGCAGCCGGAGCTGCGCTCGGTCAGCGTCGTCGGCGCCAACTACGGCCTCGGCCATCGCAACCTCGGCTCGGTCGGCGTGGTCGGCCCGCTGCGGATGGACTACGCGACCGCGATCGCCTCGGTGCGGGGCGCCGCCCGCGAGCTCTCGCGCTACTTCGAGACCGTCTACGACGACTGATCCGGATGCCACGCGACTACTACGACGTGCTCGGCATCGGCCGGGAGGCCAGCGAGGCCGAGGTCAAGAAGGCCTTTCGCGGCCTCGCCCGCGAGCTGCACCCGGACGTCAACGACCACGACCCCGAGGCCGAGGAGAAGTTCAAGGCGGCGGCCGAGGCCTACGAGGTTCTCTCCGACGCCGAGCGGCGGCGCACCTATGACGCCTACGGGCACGAGGGCCTGCGCTCCGGCGGCTTCGACCCGCGCAGCTCCTCCTTCGGCTCGATCGACGACATCTTCCAGGCCTTCTTCGGCGGCGGTGGCGACGCGTTCGGCTTCGGCGGCGGTGGCCAGGCGGCGGCGGCGGCGACATCATGGTCTCGGTCGAGGTCGACCTCGAGGAAGTCTCCACCGGCGTCCAGAGGAAGGTCGAGTTCGACGCGGTCGGTGCCTGCGGGCACTGCCACGGCAACGGTGCCGAGCCGGGGACCCCGATCACCACCTGCGGGCGCTGCGGCGGCGCCGGCCAGCTGCGCCAGGTCACCCGAACCCCGTTCGGCCAGATGGTCCGGGGCGTCGCCTGCGATGCCTGCGGCGGCGCCGGCAAAGTCGCGGAGACGCCCTGCGGCGAGTGCTCCGGCAGCGGTCGCACCCCCGGCCAGAGAGCCCAGGAGATCGAGATCCCGGCCGGGATCGAAACGGCCAGCGGCTGCGGATCTCCGGCGCCGGCCATGCCGGCGGCGCGGGGGCCCCGGCGGGCGACCTCTACGTCGACGTCCAGGTCGCCGAGGACGAGCGCTTCCAGCGCGACGGCACCGACCTGATCAGCGTCGTCTCGATCCCCGCCACCGAGGCGATGCTGGGCACCGCGGTCACCGTTGCCGACCCTCGACGGCGAGAAGGAGATCGAGGTCGCGGCGGGGACCCAGCCCGGCTTCGAAGAGGTACTGCGGGGCGCCGGCCTGCCCCGGCTCGGCGGCCGCCGTCGCGGCAACCAGAGGGTGATCCTCAACGTCATCGTCCCCACCAACCTCAGCGAGGACCAGCGCGAGCTGACCGAGCGCCTCGACGAGTCGCTCGAGGAGGACAACCTCGGCCCCCGCCAGGGCGAGGGCCTCTTCAGTCGCGTGCGCCGGGCCTTCGGTTGATCCGCCTGGCGGTGCGCTGCCCGCCCGAGCAGGCGGACCTGGTGCTCGCCGAGCTGACGGTGCTGGCACCCAACGGCGTCGAGGAGGAGCGTGGCCCCGGCTACGTCGAGTACGCGATCTACGGCGGCGAGGGCGAGCTGCCGGAGCTGGGCGAGATCGACGCCGTGGTGGGGGAGGGCAGGATCGAGGTCAGCAGCACCGAGATCCCCGACGACTGGGCCGATCGCTGGCGCGACTTCCACAAGCCGCTCCTGGTCGGCGGCAGGCTCTGGCTGCGCCCCTCCTGGGAGGCGCCGCGCGACGGAGCCGTCGACCTCGTCGTCGACCCCGGCCAGGCCTTCGGCACCGGCGCCCACCCGACCACCCGACTCTGCCTTGAGTTCCTGCTGGAGCTGGAGGCGGCGGGAGAGGCGGTTGGCCCTCTGACCGACCTCGGCACCGGCTCGGGCGTGCTGGCGATCGCCGCCGCGAAGCTGGGCTGGGGCCCGATCCACGCCTACGACCACGAGCCAGCGGCGCTGCGAGGCAGCCGCCACGAACGCCGGCGCCAACGGCGTCGAGCTCGCACTCGAGCGCATCAACCTGCGTGAACGCCTCCCCGCCCTGGCTCCGACGACGGTCGCCAACCTGACCGCGCCCGTCCTCACCGCCGTGGCCGTCCAGCTTGCGGCCGACGGGGAGACGGGGGAGGGCTATCCGGAGCCTCCCCGCCGTTGCCCCGGATAGCCCTCCCCCTGCTCTCCAACCGCCGCACGCTCGTCTGCTCCGGGCTGCTGCCCAGCGAGCTGGACGCGATCGCCGTCGCGTTCGCGCGCTGCGGCCTCGTCGAGGCCGAGCGCCGCCACGACGGCGATTGGGCCGCCCTGCTCTTGACCTCCTGACCGTCGACTTCTCGGCGTATGGCCGAACAAGGCGCCAATGGCCGAGGGCACAGGTATGTTTGCGCCGATGCAGGCGACCATCACCGACTACAGCGTCGGCCTCTTCATCCACATCCTCGCCGTGGTCCTGGCCTTCGGGCCGACCTTCGGCTACGCGTTCATCTTCTCGGTGGTCGCCGCAGTATCCGCAGGCGACGCCGGCGCTGATGGCGGGGGTGCAGAAGATCGATCGCTACCTGGTCAACCCGGGGATGATCGTGCTGCTGCTCGCCGGCATCTACCTGCTCGCCGAAGGCCCCTGGAAGGGAGCGACGCGTTCATCGGCGTCGGCATCGTCGCGATCATCGCCCTGTTCGGCCTCCAGCACGGCTTCTTCCAGCCGCAGACGCGCAAGGCGCGAGAGCTGGCCGAGCGGGACCTGAAGACGGGCGACACCCTCAGCGACGAGTTCCTCGTCGTATCCCAGCGGATCGGCCAGGTCGGCGCCATCGCCGGCCTGATCGTCGTCGTGACGATCTTCTTCATGGTCGTCAAGCCCTGACGCCCCCGCCGCGGCGCCTTGCCCAAGCTCGACTCCTCGCTGCCGGTGGCGATGTTCGACTCCGGCGTCGGCGGTCTCACGGTGCTGCACGAGTGCCTGGTCTCGCTGCCCCAGGAGGACTTCCTCTACCTCGGCGACACGGCGATGTTCCCCTACGGGAGCCGCGACCCCGAGCGCCTGCGCGAGCGCATCGCCGCGATCGCCGAGCTGCTGCTCGACCGCGGCGCCAAGCTGCTGGTGATCGCCTGCAACACCGCCACCTCGATCGGCGAGGACGTGGCGCGCGAGGTCGCCGCCGAGCGCGGGGTGGAGGTCGTGCCGGTGGTCGAGCCCCAGGCCGAGATCGCGGCGGCGATCACCGACAGCGGCAAGGTCGGCGTGCTGGCGACGCCGAACACGGTCGAGAGCGGCGCCTACCGGCGGGCGCTCGAAGCGCCAGGGGCGGGCGCTCGAGGTGACCGAGGTCGAGGCGCCCGAGCTGGCCCCGTTCATCCAGGACGGCTCGCCCTTCGACGAGAGCGTGATGGCGATGGCCCGCGCCTACTGCGCGCCGCTGAAGCGGGCCGAGGTCGACACCCTGATCCTCGGCTGCACCCACTACCCGCTGGTGGCGCCGATGCTGCAGCGGATCCTCGGCCGCGACGTCCGCCTGGTCAGCGGCGGCCACGCGGTCGCCGCCGCGGTGCAGCGCACGCTCGAGCGCGCCGGGCTGGCCCGGCCTGCGCAGGGCGAGGGCGCCTACGGCTTCCTCTGCACCGGCGATCCCGGCTCCTTCCGCGAGCTCGGCACCCGCTTCCTGCAGATGCCCCTGGGAGAGGTCGAGCGGGTCGACGTGGGGGCTCCCTGATCGCCGCCGACTACCCTTAGCTCGGTGAGCGTTCTCGAACAGGTGCAGGGCGACGTGCGAACGGCGATGAAAGCCCGCGACCGCGAGCGAGCGGGCGCGCTGCGGCTGGTCGTCGACGTGCTGCAGCAGGACGCCAAGCTCGGCAAGGGCGACGAGGTCGCGGTGCTGCAGCGCGAGCGCAAGAAGCGGGTCGAGGCGGCCGAGGCCTACGAGGGCGCCGGCCGCGCCGAGCAGGCCGCCGCCGAGCGCTTCGAGGCGGAGCTGATCGAGGGCTACCTGCCGCAGCAGCTCTCCGACGAGGAGCTGGCCGAGCTGGTCGAGGCCGCGGTCGCCGAGACCGGCGCCAGCGAGCAGCGGCAGATGGGCCAGGTGATGTCGGCGCTGATGCCGAAGCTGGGCGGCCGGGCCGACGGCAAGCGGGTCAGCGCGGCGGTGCGGGAGAAGCTGGGTGCCTGACCTTGGCGCGTAGGCAGCTGACGCTCGACAACACCGTCGCCGCCGAGCTGGCCGGCTCGGAGGACACCGTGCTGCGAGCCCTGCGCGGGCGGCTCGACTGCGACCTGCACCTGCGCGGCAACGTGCTCACCCTCGACGGCGACTCCGGCGACGTGCAGGCAGGCGGCGACCGTGGTCGACGAGCTGGTCGAGCTGATCGAGCAGGGGCACGACGTCGCGCCCGGGACGATCGAGGCGGTGACCGGCGCCCTCGACGCCGAAGAGAGCCCGGCCGAGATCCTCGACGACGTCGTCTGGCGCCACCGCAACACCAAGGTGGCGCCGAAGACGCTGAACCAGAAGCGCTACGTCGACTCGATCCGCCGCCACACGATCACCTTCGGGATCGGCCCGGCCGGCACCGGCAAGACCTTCCTCGCGGTGGCGATGGCGGCGGCGGCGCTGACCGAACGCAAGGTGCAGCGGATCATCCTCACCCGGCCCGCGGTCGAGGCCGGCGAGCGGCTCGGCTTCCTGCCCGGCGACATCCAGGCCAAGGTCGACCCCTACCTGCGGCCGCTCTTCGACGCCCTCTACGACATGATCGACCCCGACCGCGTCAACGGCTACTTCGAGCGCGACGTGATCGAGGTGGCGCCGCTGGCCTTCATGCGCGGCCGCACCCTCAACGACTCCTTCGTGATCCTCGACGAGGCGCAGAACACCAGCCCCGAGCAGATGAAGATGTTCCTGACCCGGCTCGGCTTCAACTCGCGCATGGTCGTCACCGGCGACATCACCCAGATCGACCTGCCGACCGACCAGCGCTCCGGCCTGATCGCCGTCCGCGACATCCTCGACGAGGTCCAGGACATCTCCTTCGTCCACTTCGGCGGCGAGGACGTCGTCCGCCACAAGCTGGTGCAGCGGATCGTCGCCGCCTACGACGAGCACGCGAGCGCGGCGCGACGACACGGCCGACCCGGTCTGACCGCCGACCTCGCCGACGTCCCGGCCGAGCTGCGCGAGGCGGTCGCGGCGGCCCTGGACGCCGCCGGCGTCGCCGACGGCCACCTCGCGGTCGAGCTGGTCGACGCCGACCGCATCCGCGAGCTCAACCGCGAGCACCGCGGCAGGGACGCGCCCACCGACGTGCTCGCCTTCCCGGTCGACGGCACCGGCCCGGTCGCCGGCCCGCGCGAGCTCGGCGACGTCGCGATCTGCCCCGAGCACTGCTCGCGACGTGACCGAGGCCGCCGTCCACGGCGTCCTCCACCTCTGCGGCCACGACCACGAGATCGACGACGGCGAGATGCTGGCCGTGCAGGCGCGGGTCCTGGCCTCGCTGCGATGACCCGCTCCGGCTTCGTCGGGCTGGCCGGCCGGCCCAACGTCGGCAAGTCGACCCTGGTCAACGCGATCGTCGGCTCCCACGTCGCGATCGTCTCGGTGCGCCCGCAGACGACCCGCCGGGCGATCCGCGGCGTCGCCACCGACCTCGAGGCCGGGCGCCAGCTGGTCCTCGTCGACCTGCCCGGCGTGCAGCGCCCGCGCGACGTGCTGACCGAGCGGATGCAGCACCGGGTCGAGCGCGAGCTGGCCGACTCCGACGTGGCCCTGCTCGTGATCAACGGCGAGGAGGGGGTCGGCCCCGGCGATCGCTTCATCGTCCGCGCCCTGCTCGACGCCGGTGCCAGGCTGCCGGTCGATCTGCGCCGTCAACAAGGCCGACCGGCTCGGCCCGAACGAGCTGGTGCCGGTCCTCGCGGCGGCGGCCGAGCTGGACGGGGTCGACGAGGTCTTCCCGATCAGCGCCCGCACCGGGCGAGGGCCTGGAGGCGCTGGTCGAGCGGCTCGGCGAGCTGATGCCGGAGGGGCCCTACATGTACCCGCCGGAGGACTCGCAGCGACCAGTCGAGCGAGCTGCTGCTGGCCGAGCTGATCCGCGAGCAGGTGCTCAACCGGACCCGGCAGGAGATCCCGCACTCGGTCGAGGTCTCGGTCAAGGAGGTCGCCGCCGCGCGAGGACGGCCTGGTCACCGTGCAGGCCGAGATCTGGGCCGAGACCGAGTCCCAGAAGGGGATCCTGATCGGCAAGGGCGGCGCCAAGATCGGCGAGATCGGCACCGCCGCGCGGCGCTCGCTCGAGGCGCGAGCTCGACGCCCGGGTCCACCTCGACCTCAGCGTCCGCGTGCGCCGCCACTGGCGCCGCGACGAGGACCTGCTCGACCGGCTCGGCATCGAGTAGCCGCGCCGCGTCACTACGATTGGGCCGATGTTCGGGGAAATCGAATTCGATCAGCGGGGGCTGGCGCCCTGCGTGGTCCAGGACTTCGCCACCGGCGAGGTGCTGATGCTCGCCTACGTCAGCGCGGAATCGCTGGAAATGACGCTCGAGACCGGCGACCTGCACTTCCACAGCCGCTCCCGCGACGAACTCTGGAAAAAAGGCGAAAGCTCGGGCAGCTTCATGCACCTGCGCCAGCTCCGCTACGACTGCGACGGCGACGCCCTGGTGGCGATGGTCGACCCGGCCGGGCCCGCCTGCCACACCGGCCAGCGCAGCTGCTTCTACCGCGAGGTGCTGGGCTCGGCCTCGATCCGCAAGGACGCGCCGCCGGCCCCGGGCGAGCCGTTCCCGGTCACCTACGAAGCGCTGCCGGCCCTGGAGCGGACGCTGCGCAGCCGCGCGGTCGAGCGGCCCGACGGCAGCTACACCGTCGAAGCTGCTCGACGACCCCGGCCTGATCGGCGAGAAGGTCGAGGAGGAGGCCGAGGAGGTCATCCGCGCCGGCCGCGAAGAGTCCGACGAGCGCGTCGCCGAAGAGGCGGCCGACCTGCTCTACCACCTCAGCGTGCTGCTGGTCTCGCGCGGGGTCTCCCAGGCGGCGGTGATGGAAGTGCTGAATGCCCGTAGCGGCTGACTCCGAGCTGAGGCTCGAGCCGAGCCTCGAGCAGGCGCGCGAGCTGGCCCGCGAGGGCAACGTCGTGCCGGTCCGCGCCCGCTTCGTCGACGACTGCGAGACGCCGGTCTCGGCCTTCCTCAAGCTGCGCGCCGGCGAGCCCGAGGGGGCGCCCTGCTTCCTGCTCGAGTCCGCCGAGCAGGGCCAGGTCGGCCGCTACTCGTTCGTCGGCCTGCGCCCGCGGGCGCTGCTGCGCTGGAGCGACGGCACGCTCTCGGAGTGGAGCGGGGAGGAGGCCGCCGCGGGCGCCGGGCCCGAGCCGCAGCGAGCCGGCGCCCGACCCCTACGCCGCCGTCGCCGCCCGCCTCGGCGACTACCGCCCGGCCCCGGTCGAGGGCCTGCCGCCCTTCGTCGGCGGCGCCGTCGGCTTCTTCGGCTACGACCTGGTGCGCACCGTGGAGCCGCTCGGCGAGCCCAACCCGGACCCGCTCGGGCTGCCCGACATGGCGCTGATGGTGACCGACGCGATGGTGGTCTTCGACCACCTGCGCCACGAGCTGACGATCCTCGCCTGCGCCTTCGCCGACGACGAGGGCGGGATCGACGCCGCCTACGAGCGCGCCGCGGCGACAATCGCCGAGATGCGCGAGCGCCTGCGCGGCGCCGTGCCGGTCCCGGCCGGCCCGAGCGTCGCCGAGCCGCCCGCAGTTCGTCTCCAACATGGAGCGCGAGGAGTTCGAAGCCGCGGTCGAGCGGATCGTCGAGTACGTCCACGCCGGCGACGCCTTCCAGGTCGTCCCCTCGCAGCGCTTCTCGGCGCCGGCCCCGGTCGAGGCCTTCTCGGTCTACCGCGGCCTGCGCGCGGTCAACCCCTCGCCCTACATGTACTTCCTCGAGTTCGGCGACTTCCAGATCGCCGGCGCCTCGCCGGAGCCGCTGGTCAAGGTCAGCGGCGACCGGGTGGAGACGCGGCCGATCGCCGGCACCTCGCCGCGCGGGCGCAGCGAGGACGAGGACCGCCGCTTCGCCGAGCGGCTGATCAACGACCCCAAGGAGCGGGCCGAGCACGTGATGCTGGTCGACCTCGGCCGCAACGACCTCGGCCGCGTCTGCGAGTACGGCAGCGTCACGGTCGACGAGCTGATGGTGGTCGAGACCTACTCCCACGTCCTCCACATCGTCAGCCAGGTCTCCGGGACGCTGCGCGAGGGGGTCAGCGCGATGGACGTGCTGCGCTCGGCGCTGCCGGCCGGGACGCTCTCCGGGGCGCCGAAGGTGCGGGCGATGCAGATCATCGACGAGCTCGAGCCGGTCAAGCGCTGCTCCTACGGCGGCGCGATCGGCTACCTCTCCTGGAACGGCGACCTCGACACCGCGATCCACATCCGCACCGTCGTCGTCAAGGACGGCCAGCTGCACGTGCAGGCCGGCGGCGGCACCGTCGCCGACGCCAAGCCGGCCTACGAGTACAACGAGTCGGTCAACAAGGCGAGGGCGGTCTTCCGCGCCGTCGAGGTCGCCTGCGAACAGCCGGACTGGGCCTGAGCATGCGCGTGCTCGTGATCGACAACTACGACTCCTTCACCTACAACCTGGTCCAGTACCTGGGCGAGCTGGGGGCGGAGATCGAGGTGGTCCGCAACGACCGCGCCGAGGTCGGCGAGCTGCTCGAGCGCGGCGCCGACCGCCTGGTCGTCTCGCCCGGCCCCTGCACGCCGGCCGAGGCGGGGATCTCCGGCGCCGCGATCCGCGCCTTCGCCGAGGCCGGCACGCCGGTGCTCGGCGTCTGCCTCGGGCACCAGGCGATGGTCGAGGCCTTCGGCGGCCGGGTCGTCCAGGGCGAGCCGATCCACGGCAAGGACGCCGAGGTCGAGCACGACGGCAAGACGATCTTCGCCGGCCTGCCGACGCCCGCTGGTCGCCGGCCGCTACCACTCGCTGGTCGCCGACCCCGACCTGCCCGACGAGCTCGAGCTGAGCGCCATCGCTCGGCGAGGTCGTGATGGGCGCCCGCCACCGCGAGCTGCCGGCCGAGGGCGTCCAGTTCCACCCCGAGTCGGTGCTGACGCCGCAGGGCAAGCACCTGCTGGCGAACTTCCTCGGGAGCGGACGTAGTTGTCCCGCATGCCGGGACAAATGCGTTCGGGTGCGCGGCTGATGCCCAACGACGTCGTCAGCCGGGCGATCGACGCGGTCTGCGCCGGCGACCACCTCACCGCCGACCACGCCGCGGCGGTGCTGGCGGAGATCATGGAGGGGCGCGCCGACCCGGTCCAGACCGGCGCCTTCCTGATCGCCCTGCGGGCCAAGGGCGAGACGGTCCCGGAGCTGGTCGGCCTGGCGCGGACGATGCGCTCGCTGGCGGCGCCGGTCTCCAGCGCCGCGCGGACCTGGTCGACACCGCCGGCACCGGCGGCGGTCCCTCGACCTTCAACGTCTCGACCACCGCGGCGCTGGTCGCCGCCGGCGCCGGCTGCGCGGTCGCCAAGCACGGCAACCGCTCCAACACCAGCAAGTGCGGCTCCGCCGACCTGCTGGAGGCGCTCGGCGTCAACATCGAGCTCGAGCCCGAGCAGGTCGGGCGCTGCATCGACGAGGTCGGCTTCGGCTTCATGTTCGCCCCCCGCCACCACGCGGCGATGGCGCACGTCGATCCCGGCCCGCAAGGCGCTCGGGGTGCGGACGATCTTCAACTTCCTCGGCCCGCTGACCAACCCGGCCGGGGCCGAACCGGCAGCTGCTCGGGCGTCGCCGACCGCCACTACCAGGAGACGATCGCCGAGGCGCTGGTCGGCCTCGGCAGCGTGCGGGCGCTGGTCGTCGCCGCCGAGGACGGCCTCGACGAGCTCTCGATCTCCGCGCCGCACCCGGGTGATCGAGGTCGCCGACGGCGGCACCGCGGAGTGGTTCGTCGAGCCGGGCCAGTTCGGCCTCGCGCCGGCCGAGCTGGAGGCGGTGGCGGGGGGGACGCCGGCGGAGAACGCCGCTGCCGTCGCGGGCGGTGCTGGCCGGCGAGCCCGGCCCGCGCCGCGACCTGACCCTGCTCAACGCCGCCGCCGCGATCTACGTCGGCGGTCTCGCCGCCGACCTCGACGAGGGCGTCGCCAAGGCCGCCGAGGCGATCGACTCCGGCGCGGCAGGAAACGTGCTGGAGCGGCTGATCGCGGCGACGGCCGGCCGGCGGCGACTAGGCTCTAGTCGGTCAAGTGGGAATGATCGAGCAGCTGATCGCGGGAGCCAGGCAGGGAGTGGACGCGCGTCGCCGCGAGCTTCCGCAGGCCGACCTCGAGTCGCGGCTCTCCGGCCGCGGCGAGGATCGCCCCTTCAACGAGGCGCTGGTGCGCCCCGGCCTCTCGCTGATCGCCGAGTTCAAGCGGCGCTCGCCGAGCGCCGGTGAGATCTCCGCCGACGGCCACGGTCGCCGAGCAGGTCGGCGCCTACGAGCGCGGCGGCGCGGCGGCGCTCTCGGTGCTGACCGACGAGCCGCACTTCGGCGGCTCGCTGGAGGACCTGCGCGCGGCGCGCGCGGCCTGCGGCCTGCCGATCATCCGCAAGGACTTCATCGTCGACCCCTACCAGCTCTACGAGGCGGCGGTCAACGGCGCCGACGCGGTGCTGCTGATCGTCCGCGCCCTCGACGACGAGGAGCTGCGCGCGCTCTACGACGAGGCCCGCGCGACTCGACCTCGACTGCCTGGTCGAGGTCCACGACGAGGCCGAGCTGGAGCGGGCGCTGGAGGCCGACGCCGAGGTGATCGGGATCAACAACCGCAACCTCGACCAGGGCGACGTCGACCTGGCGACGACCTTCGAGCTGATGCCCGACGTGCCGGCCGGCAAGACCGTGGTCGCCGAGAGCGGCATCTCCGGCCGCGCCGAGCTGGAGGAGCTGGAGCGGGTCGGCGTCGACGCGGTGCTGATCGGCGGCGCCCTGATGACGGCCGCGGACCCCGAGGCGAAGACGCGCGAGCTGACCGGCGCCGACGAAGGCACCCGCGAGCACCTCTTCTAGGCACATCCGGCCGCGCCGCCGGCTCTTTAGAAAATCTTTCGAGAGCATTTAGAGACGGATCAGCGCGGCGCGTGATCCTGCCGCTCATGCCCAAGCCAAAGAGAGCTCCTCCGCACCCCGTTCGTCTCCGCCCTGCTCGGCGGCGCCGTCGTCGCCGTCTTCGGCTGCGATCGCGATCGCGGCCGGCTGGATCCAGTCCGAAGGCGGCTCGACGACCACCGTCGCGGCGCCGCTGGCGGCGCCGGTCGTCAGCAAGGGCAGCGGCGAAGGCGACAGCAACGTCGTCAACCAGATCTACAAGAGCGACGGCGACGGCGTCGCCTTCATCGAATCCGACATCCCCGCCCAGGAAGCCGCCGTCGCTTCTCGCCCTTCGGCGAACCCGAATCCGAAGGCGGCGGCACCGCGACCGGCTCCGGCTTCGTGATCGACGCCGAAGGCCACGTGCTGACCAACAACCACGTGGTCGAAGGCGCCGAGCAAGATCCCGGTCAAGCTCGGCGACTCCGACACCACCTACACGGCGAAGGTGGTCGGCACCGACCCGGCCACCGACCTGGCCCTGCTCAAGGTCGAAGCGCCGGCCGGCAGCTGCACCCGCTGACCCTCGGCGACTCCGCGGAGATGGAAGTCGGCGACCCGGTGGTCGCGATCGGCAACCCGTTCGGGCTCGACCGCACCGTCACCAGCGGCATCGTCTCCGCCCTGCAGCGTCAGATCCAGGCCCCCAACGGGTTCTCGATCTCGAACGTGATCCAGACCGACGCGGCGATCAACCCCGGCAACTCCGGCGGGCCGCTGATCAACGCCGACGGCGAGGTGATCGGCATCAACTCCCAGATCGAGACCGGCGGCGGCGGCAACGGCAACGTCGGCATCGGCTTCGCGATCCCGATCGACACCGCCCGGGCGGAGATCCACCAGCTCGAGACCAGCGGCGAAGTCGAGCACGCCTTCCTCGGCATCAGCGGCGGCACGATCACCCCCGACCTGGCCAAGGCGCTCAACCTGCCGGTCGAGGAAGGCGTGATCGTCCAGACCGTCGTCAAGGGCGGCCCGGCCGACAAGGCCGGGATCGAAGGCGGCAACACCTCGGCGACGATCGAAGGCGCCGAAGTCAGCCTCGGCGGCGACATCATCACCGAGATCGACGGCAAGAAGGTCGCGGGGATGGACGAAGTCGTCGAACATCGTCAACGAGGCCGAGCCGGGCGAACGAACTCGAACTGACGATCCTGCGCGATGGGTCGACGAAGACGGCGACCGTGACGCTCGGGGATCGGCCGGCCTCGGTCGAAGGGCAGAAGTCCGAATAGCGGGTGGGGGAGCGGAGGCCTGACCCCCCTCCTCGCTCAACTTGCTCGGGCGCGTGGGAGGGCGGAGCCGGACCCCTCGTCTCTCGCTGCTCCGAGGAGCGCGGTCGGCTGTCCGCAATCGGATTGGCGGAGAAGCGCAAAACGTTCGGAGGGGTCCGGCTCCCGCTTCGCGACGACGCTCCCGTAGTCTGGATGGATGCGGGTCAAGATCTGTGGGATCACGAATCTGGACGACGCGGCCGAGGCCGTGCGGCTCGGGGCCTGGGCGATCGGGCTGATCCATTACGACCGCAGCCCGCGGTGCGTGCGAGCCGGCGGTGGCGGCTGAGATCGGGGCCGCCTTCCGGCGCAAGTGCGAGGTCGTCGGGGTCTTCGTCAACCCGACCCTGGAGGAGGTCGCCAAGGCGGTCGAGGACGCGGGGCTGACGATGGTGCAGCTGAACGGGGCGGAGGGGGCCCAGTTCTGCGGCGAGGTGGCGCGGCGGACCGGGGTCAAGGTGATCAAGGCGATCCACGTCGCCAGCGCCGCCGACATCCACGCGCGCCGAGGCCTACCGGACCGACTTCCACCTCTTCGACCGGCGCGGCAAGGGCCTCTGGGGCGGGACCGGCGAGAGCTTCGACTGGGAGCTGCTGCGCGGGCATCGCTCCGACGGTGCCGGACGATCCTCGCCGGCGGCCTGCGGCCCGACAACGTCGCCGCAGGCGATCGCGGTCGCCCAGCCCTACGCGGTCGACGTCGCCAGCGGCGTCGAGGCCGAGCCCGGCCGCAAGGACCACGCGGCGATGACCGCCTTCTTCGAGGCGGCCGCAGGCCAGGCCGGCGCCGACACTGCGCCGCATGAGCGCGGTCGAGGAGCGGTTTGGCCCCTACGGGGGGCGCTACGTGCCGGAGACGCTGATCGCGGCGCTCGACGAGCTGACCGCGGCCTGGGGCGAGGCGCGCGAGGACGCCGGGTTCTGGCCCGGCTCGACCTGCTGCGGCGCGACTTCATCGGCCGCCCGACGCCGCTCTACCTGGCCGAGCGGCTCTCCGAGCGGGTCGGCTCGACGGTCTACCTGAAGCGCGAGGACCTCGCCCACACCGGCGCCCACAAGATCAACAACGCGGTCGGCCAGGCGCTGCTGGCGCAGCGGATGGGCAAGCCGCGGGTGATCGCCGAGACCGGCGCCGGCCAGCACGGCGTCGCCACCGCCACCGCCTGCGCCCTGCTCGGCCTCGAGTGCGTCGTCTACATGGGCACCGAGGACATCCGCCGCCAGGCGCCCAACGTCGAGCGGATGAAGCTGCTCGGGGCCGAGGTGGCGCCGGTCGAGGCCGGCGCCCGCACCCTCAAGGAGGCGGTCAGCGCCGCGATCCGCGACTGGGTCGCCAACGTCGAGACGACCCACTACGTGATCGGCTCGGCCGTCGGCCCGGCGCCCTACCCGGCCCTGGTCCGCGACCTGCAGCGGGTGATCGGCGAGGAGGCGCGCGAGCAGGCGCTGGCCGCCGAGGGCGCGCTGCCCGCGCGGGTGATCGCCTGCGTCGGCGGCGGCTCCAACGCGATCGGCATCTTCACCCCCTTCGTCGCCGACGCCGAGGTGGCGCTGATCGGCGTCGAGGCGGCCGGCGAGGGGCTCGACACGCTTCGCCACGGCGCCTCGCTGGGCGCCGGCAGCACCGGCGTCCTGCACGGCTCGCTCTCCTCGGTGATCGCCGACGAGGAGGGCCAGATCCTCGAGGCGCACTCGGTCTCGGCCGGGCTCGACTACCCGGGCGTCGGCCCCGAGCACGCCCACCTGCGCGACACCGGCCGCGCCAGCTACGTGGCGATCACCGACCGGCAGGCGCTGGCGGCCTTCGGCGAGCTGTCGCGGCTGGAGGGGATCATCCCGGCGCTGGAGTCCTCGCACGCGATCGCCTGGCTGCTGGAGAACCCGGGGGCTGCCGGATTCGACGTGCTCTGCCTCTCGGGACGGGGGGACAAGGACCTGGCCGAGGTTGTCGAGCACACCGGCGGTGGGGGGTCCGGGGGGTGACCTGCCTGAGCAACAGCGGGGAGGGGCCGGCGAGAGGAAGCCGAGGGTACTCCCCGGAGCAACAGCGGGGAGGCTCCGGGGAGTCCCCGGTCCCTACGCGGAGCTTCTACCGGCGAGAGCCGGCGGGACGAGGGGCGAGGAGCCGGCGGGGATGAGGGGCGAGGAGCGGATCGCGGCCGCCTTTGCAGCTGCGAGGGACGAAGGGCGGGCGGCGTTGATGCCCTACATGATGGCCGGGTTTCCGGATCGGGAGTCCTCGCTGGCGGTGGCGGCTGCCTACGTTGATTCCGGCGCCGATCTGATCGAGCTCGGGGTTCCCTTCTCCGATCCGCTGGCCGACGGGCCGACGATCCATGCGGCGGCGACCGCGGCGCTGGAGGGCGGTGCGACCTTTGCCACGGCGCTGGAGGTCTGCCGCTCGGTCTCCGGGCGGATCCCGGTCGTGCTGATGGTCTACTCGAACATGGTCCTGGCTCACGGAGGGGTCGGCGAGTTCGCCCGTCTCGCTGTCGCCGCCGGCGCCGCCGGGGCGATCGTCCCCGACCTGCCGCTGGGCGAGGCCGAGGACGTGCGCGAGGCCTTCACCGCCGCGGGCCTGGCGCTGGTGCCGCTGGTCGCGCCGACGACCTCGCCCGAGCGGCGGGCCGCAGATCTGCGCCGTCGCCGATGGCTTCGTCTACGTCGTCTCGACCGTGGGGACGACCGGCGAGCGGGCCGAGATCCCGGCCGCAGCTGGCCGACCTGGTCGCGGCGACCAAGGCCGACGCGTCGACGCCGGTCGCGGTCGGCTTCGGGATCGGCACCCCGGAACAGGCGGCCGAGGTGGGGCGGATCGCCGACGGCGTGATCGTCGGCAGCCGCCTGGTCCGCGCCGCCGGCGAGGCCGGCTCGCCCGCGGCGGCGGCCGATGCCGTCGCCGCCTTCCTCAGCGAGACGCGCGTCGCCCTCGCCGGCTAAGTCGCTAGGATCTGCGCCGCAATGGGAATGGTCGTCACCCTCTTTCTGGCCCTCGCCGCGATGGTGACCGTCCTACGCCTGGCTCGGCCAGGGCGGCCCGCGTCGCCGGCCTGGTCTTCTTCGGCATCCTCCTGATCGGCGGCGGTCGTCCGCGTCTTCGGGCCGCAGTCAGACTCCCGGGCGTAGGTTCTCAGCCCGGGCAGCTCCGCTGGACGTTGGTGGTCACGCCACGGTGGTGGTCACACCTCTAGGCGCGGGTCGCGATGACCTCCAGGTACTCGGCCTCGAGCACCAGCGCCCGGTCGCCGGCCGTGTTGGCCTCTTCGAGGTAGGCGCGCAGGTCGTCGGTGAGCGCCTCCTCGCCGTCGGGGCCGACCCGCTCGAAGGCGATCTTGATCGGGCCGAAGTAGGTGCGGAAGAACTCGAGGTAGTGGTCGGGCGAGCGGAATACCTGGCGCGACTTGCGGCGCTCGACCCGCAGCTCGGAGACGCCGTCGCCGAACAGCTCCCGCAGGCGCTCCTCGGTTCCCCAGAGCGGCGGCGGCATCGACCCCGGGCGGCGGCCCGCCGTGTGCTTGGCGATCGTCATGAACATCGCCCCGACGCCGCCGTCGGGGGTCCAGTTGGCCATCCCGATCCGGCCGCCGGGCTTGACCACGCGCAGCAGCTCGGCCGCGGTCCGCTCCTGGTCGGGGGCGAACATCGCGCCGAAGATCGAGATCGCGACGTCGAAGCTGGCGTCCTCGAAGGGCAGCTCCTGCGCGTCGGCCTCGACGAACTCGACCTCGAGCCGCTCGGCCGCCGCCCGTTCGCGGCCGCGCTCGAGCAGGGCGGGGACGAAGTCGGCGCCGACCGTGTTGCCCCAGGCGCGTCGGGCCGCGGCGATCGCGCCGTTGCCGCTGCCGCAGGCGACGTCGAGGACGCGCTCGTCCGGGACGATCTCCAGCGCCTCGGCCAGGTTCTCGGCGACGTTGACGACGAGGCTGGCGACCATCGCGAAGTCGCCCTCCGACCAGATCTGCTGCTGCATCTGCGTCACTGCTGTGAGATCCGGCGAGTCGGTCATCTGCTCCTCCTTGTGGTTTAGCTGCGAACCTACCTCCTCCCGTTGCCTACGGACAGCTTCTAAGCTGAGTCGATGCGGATCGGAGTGCTCACCGGCGGCGGCGACTGCCCCGGCCTGAACGCGGTGATCCGGGCGATCGTCCGCAAGGGCGTCGGCAACTACGGGCACGAGTTCGTCGGCTACCGCGACGGCTGGCGCGGGCCGCTGGAGGGCGACAGCCGTCCGCTCGGGGTGCCCGAGGTGCGCGGCATCCTGCCCCGCGGCGGCACCATCCTCGGCTCCTCGCGGACCAACCCGTTCGCCGAGGACGACGGCCCGGCGCGGATCGCCGAGAACCTCGCCGCGGCCGGTGTCGACGGGCTGATCGCGATCGGCGGCGAGGACACCCTGGGCGCGGCCTCGCGCCTGCACGAGGAGTTCGGGGTCGCCGTGATCGGCGTGCCGAAGACGATCGACAACGACCTCAGCGCCACCGACTACACCTTCGGCTTCGACACCGCCGTCAACATCGCGATGGAGGCGATCGACCGCCTGCACACGACCGCCGACAGCCACCACCGCGTCCTGATCGTCGAGGTGATGGGCCGCCACGCCGGCTGGATCGCCTTCCACGCCGGCCTCGCCGGCGGCGCCAACGTGATCCTCATCCCCGAGCGGCAGTTCGACGTCGAGCAGGTCTGCGACCTGGTCGGTCGCCGCTTCGCGAGCCACTTCGCGCCGATCATCGTCGTCGCCGAGGGGGCGCAGCCGGTGGGCGGCATGCCGGCCCAGGATGGCGACGGCGCGACGCCTTCGGCCACGTCCGCCTCGGCGGCATCGCGCACTGGCTGGAGGGTGAGATCGAGCGCCGCACCGGCAAAGAGACGCGGGCGACCGTGCTCGGCCACGTCCAGCGCGGCGGCACCCCGACCGCCTTCGACCGGGTGCTGGCGACCCGCTTCGGGCTGCACGCGATCGACGCCGCCGACGCCGGTCGCTGGGGGACGATGACCGCGCTGCGCGGGACCGACATCGAGCTGGTCCGAGCTGACCGAGGCGACCGCCGAGCTGAAGACCGTTCCCGAGTCCCTCTACGCCGAGGCAGAGGTCTTCTTTGGCTAGGAGGGGGACCGCGGCGCTGGTCTTGCTCGGCGTTGGCCCTGGGGGCGAGCGGCTGTGGGAAGCGGGGGAGGGGTCGCCAAGGGCGCGACCGTCACTGCCTACGCGGATGCGCCGCTGTGCGCCGGGGCAAAGCGCGAGCTTGCGCAGTGAGGGCGGGCGCGCGGGCGCGGTCCGGGTCCGCGTTCGTCTGCCTGACAAGCGCTCGCGACGGCACCCGGCTGGATCTCGCCACCGTCGGCGCCAACGCCCGCCGCGCCACTGAGGACTCGACCGCGGTCGGCTACATCGAAGCCCCCGGCTCGCCGCCAGCTTCTCCCGCCCGATCCTCGAAGCCGCCGGCGTCGCCTGGATCTCCAGCGACTCCGGCAAGGTGGGGATGGCGCGCCTTCTCGGCGCGATTCGCGAGGCGGGTTCCGGCTCCCTCCGCGAGGCTGTGCGCGAAGCCTTGGACGGGACGGCTTAGACCAGGTTGTGCAGCGCCTCATCGAGGTCGGGGTGCTGGAACTCGTAGCCAAGCTCCAGCGCCCGTTTCGGCACCACCCGCTGGCCGCCCTGCAGCACCGCCCCGAACTCGGTGCCGAATTTGAGGTCGAGGACGAAGCCGGGAATCGGGATCAGCGCCGGCCGTCCGAGCGCGCGGCCGAGCGCCTTCGAGAACTCGCGGTTGGTGGCCGGGTTGGGAGCGGTGCGCGTTGATGACGCCGCTGACCCTCTCGTCGTCCAGCGCCCAGAGCAGGATCCCGACCTCGTCGTCGACGTGGATCCAGGAGACGTACTGGGCGCCGCCGGCGAGCGGGCCGCCGAGGCCGAGCTTGAAGGGGGTCAGCAGCTCGCCGAGCAGGCCGCCGTGCGGCGTCGAGGACCTGGCCGGTGCGGACGATCGCCAGGCGCACGCCCGGCCGTCTCGGCCTCGCGGGCGGCCTTCTCCCACTCCTGGACGACCTCGGCGTCGAAGCTCTCGCCAGGCCCGTCCGGCTCCTCGACGACCGCGTCGCCGCGGTCGCCGTAGTAGCCGACCGCCGACTGGCTGACCAGGACCTTCGGGCGCTGCTCCAGCCCGGCGATCGCCTGCACCAGGTTGCGGGTGCCGGTGCGGCGGGTCTCCATGATCTTCCGCTTCGCCTCGTCGGTCCAGCGCTGGTCGATCTTCTCGCCGACCAGGTTGACGACGCCGTCGACGCCCTCGAAGGCCGCGGCCGGGGGCCGTTCCAGGGTCGGCTCCCAGGCGTGCCAGGCGATGCTCGGGTTGGTGAGGCGGGCCTTGTCGGGGTCGCGGCTGAGGCCGACGACCTCGTCGCCGCGGGCCAGCAGCGAGTCGCACAGCGCCGAGCCGATCAGGCCGCTGGCTCCGGTGACGAGGACCTTCACGGCGTTGGCGCCCGGCCCCTCACTGCTGCACCTCGACCGTGGCGAAGGTGCCGGTCTCCTCGTTGAAGCGGGCGATGCCGTCGCGCTTGGCCTCCTCGACCACCGCGGCGGCGACCTTCGGCGCGACTTCGCGGTTGAAGACGCTGGGGATGATGTAGTCCTCGGCGAGGTCGTCCTCGGAGACCGCTTCGGCGATCCCCTTGGCCGCGGCCAGCTTCATCTCCTCGGTGATCGCCGGGCGCGCCGGCGTCGAGGGCGCCGCGGAAGATGCCGGGGAAGGCGAGCACGTTGTTGATCTGGTTCGGGTAGTCGGAGCGGCCGGTGGCCATGATCCGCACGTAGGGCGCCGCGTCCTCGGGCATCACCTCGGGGGTCGGGTTGGCCATCGCGAAGACGATCGCGTCGTCGTTCATCTTGCCCAGCGACTCGGCCTCGATGATCCCCGGGCCCGGAGAGGCCGACGAAGATGTCCATGCCCTCGATCACGTCGTCGGGCTGGCCGCTGAGCTTGCTCCGGATTCGAGTTCTCCGCGTACCAGCGCTTGGTCTCGTTCATCTCGCCCGACTGGTAGTCCTCGCGCTCGGTCGAGAGCGCGCCCTGGCGGTCGCAGCCGACGATCTGGGTGATCCCGGAGGCGAGCATCATCTTGCGTCACCGCCACCCCGGCGGCGCCGAGGCCGACCACCAGCACCCGCAGCTCCTCGATCGGCTTGCCGGTGATCTTCAGCGCGTTGAACAGCGCCGCCATCGTCACCACCGCGGTGCCGTGCTGGTCGTCGTGGAAGACGGGGATGTCGAGCGACTCCTTCAGCCGGTCCTCGATCTCGAAGCAGCGCGGCGCGGAGATGTCCTCGAGGTTGATGCCGCCGAAGGTCGGCGCCATCAGCTCGACCGCCCTGACGATCTCGTCGGCGTCCTGGGTGTCGAGGCAGATCGGGAAGGCGTCGACGTCGGCGAACTCTTTGAACAGCATCGCCTTGCCCTCCATCACCGGCATCGCCGCCTCGGGGCCGATGTTGCCGAGCCCGAGCACGGCGCTGCCGTCGGAGACGACCGCGACCGTGTTCTTCTTGATCGTGTACTCGAAGGCCTTGGCGCGGTCGGCGTGGATGTCCATGCAGACCCGGGCGACGCCGGGCGTGTAGGCCATCGAGAGGTCGTCGCGCGTCTTCAGCGGGTACTTGTTGTGGATCTCGATCTTGCCGCCGCGGTGCATCTGCATCGTGCGGTCGACGTAGTCGAGCACCCGGGCGCCGCGGGTCGAGCCGATCGCCCGCAGGATCTGCTCCCAGTGCTCGCGGTCGGCGGCGTCGATCGTGAACTCGCGCACCCGCTTGCCCTCCGGCCCGGCGCCGGGAACCAGGTCGACGCCCTGCAGCTGCCCGCCCGCCTCGGCGATCGCCGCGGTCAGTTTGCCCAGCGGCTCCTGCCGCGCATCGAGCTCGACCCGGATCGTGACGCTGTATTGAGCGCTGACGGCCATGCGCGGCTATCGAATCAGATTCGGCCGCTCGGCCCGAGGGCGGCCCCACGCGGCGTCCTCCACGCACCTGTCTCTTCCCAAGAGGGGGAGAACTCGAGGGCGGGGCGACTTTGTAGCCCCATGGGTGACAAAAACGCCCCGCTCGACAGCCGGATCGCGAAAATCGCAGATCGACAGCACGGCGTCATCTCCCACCGGCAGCTGCTGGCACTGGGAATGAGCAGAAACGCGGTTTCGGCCAGAGCGCGGCGGGGACGCCTTCACCGCGTGCATCAAGGCGTCTACGCGGTGGGTTTTCGACCGGTCTCGCCTGAAGGGCGGTGGATGGCGGCCGTTCTCGCCTGTGGGGATGGGGCCGTTCTCAGCCATCTGCAGCGCGGCGGCACTGTGGAGGCTGCTGCGTCCGATGGACGGTCCGATCGACGTCTCGACCTGGGCGACGAAGCGGGCGGGCGCGGCGCGGTCGGTATCCGTCTGCACCGCCGCACGACGCTGACGAGCGGGTCGATTACCGAGCGCATTGGGCATCCCCGTGACCACGCCCGCGCGCACCATCGAGACCTGCGATGGCAAGGCGCCGCCATGATCTGGTCCGGCGCGCGCACCCGCCAGGCCGAGCTCGCCGGGTTCCGGCTCGGACCCGACGATCAAGTCGCGATCGGAACCCGCAGCGACCTCGAGCGCGACTTCCTGCGTCTCTGTCGAGACGCACGGCCTGCCCGCGCCCGAGGTGAACGTCAAGGTCGGACGCTGGACCGTCGACTTCCTCTGGCGGCGCGCAGCGACGTTGCGGTCGAGACCGATTAGCTACGGCTACCACCGCGGCCAGCGTCGCCTTTCAGGACGACCACGCGCGTGACCTCGATCTGCGCGGCGTGGCTTCGACGTTCGCCGCTTCACCGAACGCCAGGTCGAACGAACCGGGCCGGAGGCAGGTTGCGGCGGACCTGCGAGACGCGCTGGCGCGTCTCGCCTCATAGAGTGGGCGCCGATGGCCGCCGACATCCCCAGAGCTCTTCCTGATCGACGGCAACTCGCTCGCCTACCGGGCCTTCTTCGCCCTGCCGGAGTCGATCGGGACCAGCGACGGGCGGCCGACCAACGCGATCTACGGGCTCGCCTCGATGCTGGTCAAAATCATCGACGAGCACCACCCGGCCGGGCGTCGTCGTCGCCTGGGACGCCGGCATGTCGGGGCGCGAGGTCACCTACGACCTCTACAAGGCCCAGCGCAAACCGCGCCCCGACCTGCTGCGCGAGCAGTGGCCGCACCTGATGCCGCTGGTCGAGGCCTTCGGCTACACCAACGTCAAGGTCGAGGGCTACGAGGCCGACGACGTGATCGCCTCGCTGGCCCGCCAGGCGCGCGAGGAGGGGATCGCGGTGATGGTCGTCACCGGCGACCGCGACGCCTACCAGCTGGTCGGCGAGGGAGTGCGGGTGATGAGCACCTCGCGGGGGATCACCGAGACCAAGATCTACGACAGCGACGCGGTGCTGGAGCGCTACGGGGTGCCGCCGGAGCTGATCACCGACCTGATGGGCCTGCGCGGCGACACCTCCGACAACATCCCCGGCGTCCCCGGGATCGGCGAGAAAACCGCCGCCCAGCTGCTGCAGCAGTTCGGCTCGCTGGAGGAGGTGCTGGCCAGCGTCGAGGAGATCTCCGGCGCCAAACGCAAGCAGAACCTGGTCGAGCACGCCGACGACGCCCGCATGTCGAAGCAGCTGGCGACGCTGCAGTACGACATCGAGACCGGCGTCGACCTGGCCGCGGCGATGGCCTCCGAGCCCGACCGCGGCGCCCTGCGCGACTTCATGCGCGAGTTCGAGCTGCGGGCGGTGCTGGAGCGGCTCGAAGAAGCGCTGCCCGAGGGCGAGGCGGTGCCCGGCCGCAGGGTCGAGACCGAGCTGGAGGTCGAGGCGGTCGAGGGGACGCCCGAGGACCTCGGCGACGGGCCGGCTGGCGCTGGCGATCGACGGCGACCGCTGGGCCGCCGCCGACGGCGAGCGGATCGTCACCGGCGCCTCGACCCTCGACGAGCTGGCGGTCGCGCTCGGCCGGCCGGCCGCTCGCCGCCCACGACGCCAAGTCGCTCGGCGGCGGCCGCCACGGCCTGCTCGCCGCCGCCGCCCGCGAGGGGGTCGAGCTCGACGCTCGACCACGACACGATGGTCGCCGCCTACCTGCTCGAGCCCCAGCGCCGCACCTACGAGCTGATCGAGCTCGCGGCCGACGCCGGCATCGGCCTCGCCGAGGGCGCCGCCGCCGACGGCCGAGCGACGAGGACGACGGCCAGCTCGCGCTCGGCGAGGAGGTCGAGGCCGGCCTCGACCCGGCCGAGGAAGCGCGCCTGGTCGCCGCCGCTCGCCGAGGTCCAGCGGCCGCGGCTCGAGGAGCTCGGGCTGGAGTCGCTGCTGCGCGAGGTCGAGCTGCCGCTGGTCGACGTGCTGGCGGCGATGGAGCGCGAGGGCCTGAAGCTCGACGCCGAGCGCCTGGCCGAGGTCGGCGCCGGCTTCGGCGAGCGGATCGAGACCCTCGAGAAGGAGATCTTCGAGCTGGCCGAGGAGGAGTTCACGATCGGCTCGCCGCAGCAGGTCGGCCGCGTCCTCTTCGAGAAGCTCGGCTGACCCGCAAGCGGCGCGGCAAAACCGGCTTCTCGACCGACGCCCGCGTCCTCGCCCAGATCCGCGACGAGCACCCGATCGTCGAGAAGATCGAGTCCTGGCGCGAGCTGACCAAGCTGAAGAACACCTACCTCGACTCGCTGCCCGACCTGATCGACCCCGCAGACCGGCCGCGTCCACACCACCTTCAACCAGGCCGCGACGACCACCGGCCGCCTCTCCAGCACCAACCCCAACCTGCAGAACATCCCGATCCGGACCGAGATCGGCCGCCCGGTGCGCGCCTGCTTCGTCGCCGAGCAGGGCGCCCGGCTGCTCTCCGCCGACTACAGCCAGGTCGAGCTGCGGGTGCTCGCCCACGTCGCCGACGAGGAGGTGCTGAAGGAGATCTTCCGCGCCGGCGAAGACGTCCACGCCGCGACCGCCGCCGAGGTCTTCGACATCTCGCCGCGACGAGGTCGACGTCGGCCAGCGCTCGAAGGCGAAGATGGTCAACTTCGGCATCGTCTACGGGCTGACCGGCTTCGGCCTCGCCGACCGGCTCAACATCCCCCGCAAGGAGGGCGAGGAATTCGTCGCCCGCTACCTCGAGCGCTTCCCGGCGGTGCGCGCCTTCCGCGAGCAGGTCGTCGAGCGGGCCCAGGAGGAGGGCTTCGTGACGACGCTGATGGGCCGGCGCCGGCCGATCCCGGAGCTGCGCTCGGGCAACCCGAACACCCGCCGGCTCGGCGAGCGGCTGGCGGTCAACACGGTGATCCAGGGCACCGCCGCCGACATCATCAAGGTGGCGATGGTGCGCTGCCAGAGGGCGCTGCGCGAGGCCGGGGGGGAGACCCGCCTGGTCCTGCAGATCCACGACGAGCTGCTCTTCGAGGGCCCGCCGGAGGAGATGGACGGGCGCGACCGAGCTGGTGCGGCGCGAGATGTGCGCCGCCTACCAGCTCGATCCGCCGCTCGAGGTCGACGTCGGCGTCGGCCAGGACTGGCTCGACGCCAAGTAGCCTCCTAGCCGGGGTCGTGGGCCAGCTCGACCTCGTCGAAGGTCGCGCGTGCCGTGCTCGATCTCCAGCTCGGCCTCCTGGACGACCGCGCCGACGATCAGGTCCGCGGTGGTGCAGTTGGCGCCGGTGCCGTTGTCGTCGTGGCCGCTGGGGCCCGAGTGGGAGCGAGCCGGGGCCGGAGTTGTCGCCGCCGTGTGTCGTCGCCGGGCTCGTCCCGCGCCCGACCGTGGTCGTCGCCGGGCTCGTCGCCGTGGCCGCCGTGGTCGTCCCCAGGCTCGGCCTGCGCCGGCTGCGCGTCGAGACGTCGGGCGAGTGCTCGTCCTCGCACTTGATCCGGGTCTGGTCGGTGACCAGGCCGCTGACCGTTTCGCCGCCGAAGAGGTCGATCGACCAGCTTGCCGGTCGTGGCGTCGAAGGAGGCGATCGTGCCGGCGTTCTCGTCGCCGTCCATCACCCCGTCGTCGTCGCTGTCGCCGTCGCGCGGGTTGTCGCCGGCCTGAACTCGCCGCGGTTGCGCAGGTGGTCGCCGTCCTGGTCGCGGCCGGCCTGGTTGACGTTCAGCGAGAGGTGGTGGCGCTTCTCCCAGCGATCCGGGATGCGGTCGTGGTTGCGGTCCTTGGCGGCGGCGATGCCGGGCAGCGCCAGCAGCGCCAGGCGCCGAGCGCCAGCGCCAGCAGGCCGCCGAGGCGGGCGCTCTTGTTCTTGGAGCGGGTCATGCCGTTCCTCCTTGGTCGAAGCTGGACACGTTCACCCCTTCAACCCGAGCGGCGCGGCGAAGATCACGAATCGTCTTCGCCGCCGCCCGGAGCGCCGCTCGCCGGAGCCGCTGCCCGAGCCGGTGCCGCCGCTCCCGGAGCCGTCGAACCGCCGCCGGAGCCGGTGGATTCGATCGGCGGCGGTGGAGTCGCCGCCGGAGCGGTTCGCCCGACTCCGAGCCGCTCTCGCCGCCGCCGCCCGAGTCCGCCGCCGCTCTGGCCGCCGCCCGCGCGTCCGCCGCCGCCTGCCGGATTCGCCGCCGCCGCCCGCGCCACCGCTCTCGCCGCCCGGCCGTGGCCGCCCGACCGAGCCCCTCCGAACTGCCTGCGCCCGAATCGTCCGCTCCGGAGCTCTCGGCCGAGCCTGAGCTCCCGCCGTCCGGTCCGCGACCGCCGTGTCCGGAAGGGTCTGCCGGGCTCGGCCGCTCCCGCCGTGCCGAGAATCGCCGTGATCGCCGCTGCCGAGGTCCCGTCGCCGGATCCGTCGCCGCCGGCGCGGCGGCGGCCTCGCTGTACGTCGTCACCGGGCCCGCCATCCGAGCCGCCGCCGCTGCCGGCTCCGCGGTCGCTGCCGGCAGGCAGCGCCGCGTCCTCGGCGGGTCCCGCCGTCCCCGGCGAATCGTCGGCGCCCCGCCTCGGCTCGCCGCGGCCGCCGAGCTCGCGGCCGCCTCGCGGCCAGCGTGCCCGCCTCTGCCGTGATCAGCGCCACGCCGGCGCCGACCGAGCCGGCGACCAGCGACCGTCGCCAGCGCCGACTTTGAGCGCGCCGCCCGCGCCCAGGCCGCCCAGCGTCGCCCCGGCGCCCGCCCGCCGCGGTTCCGGCGGCGGCCGCCGCGCCGCCCGCGCCGCTCCGGCGGCCTCGTCGCCGTGGTCGAACAGCGCCCGCAGCAGCGGCAGCGGGATCAGCATCCCGAGGCCGTCGCGCAGCGCCTGGCGGGCGCGGTAGATCGCCTGTCGCGCGGCGCCGCCGCTGAGCCCCAGCGCGGCCGCGATCTCCTCGTGGCTGAGGCCTTCCAGCTCGCGCATCACGATCGCCGCCCGCTGCGGCTCCGGCAGCGCCCGCAGGCGCTCCATCAGCTCGGCCAGCTCCTCGCGCCGCTCGGCCTCGGCGGCGGCGCTGCGCGCCGCCGGCGATCGCCTCGCCCAGCTCCTCGGCCGCCGGCGGGCGGTCGCGCAGGTCGTTGAGCGCCGTGTTGCGGACGATCCGGTAGAGCCACGGCCGCAGCTCGATCTCCGCCTCGCGACCCGCGCAGCGCCAGCAGCGCCTTCGAGAAGGCGTCCTGGGTGACGTCCTCGGAGCGGCCGCCGACGATCGAGGCCGCGAAGCGGTCCAGCGGCTTGCCGTAGCGGCGGACGATCTCCTCGAAGGCGGTCTCGTAGCCCTCGCGGACGAGCGTCACCAGCCGCCGGTCCGGCTGCGTGCGCAGCGCCGGCCCGAGGAAGAGCCGGGAGGCGAATTCCTCTGCTGGCGGGGGCATGGCGTCATGGGCGTCCTTACGGGGGTACCGATATGACAGCACCGAGGTTCAAGCTGCGGCTGATGTCCCGTGCAACACGCGCCCGGCGCAAAGATCACATCCCGGCGAGGATTTCCCGGTGGATAGGAGCCTGGCGGTCCTGCTCACCGCCGTCGCCGGTGGCCTGATCGCCCTGCAGGCGCCGATCAACGCCGGCCTCGGCAGGGCGACCGGCAGCCTGCCGGCGGCGCTCGTCTCCTTCGGCGTCGGCACGATCGCGCTCGCCGCGATCGTCGTCCTCAGCGGCAAGGCCGGCGGCCTCGGCTCGACCTTCGACGTCAGCTGGTACTACCTGCTCGGCGGCCTGCTCGGCGCCGTCTACGTCACCAACGCCCTGATCGCCGTCTCCGTGATCGGCGCCGGCGGGGTCGCCGCGGCGACCGTCACCGGCCAGCTCACCGCCTCGGTCGTGATCGACCGCCTAGGCCTGTTCGGCCTCGACCAGGTCGCGCTCAGCCCCGAGCGCCTGGTCGGCGATCGCCCTGCTGATGGCCGGCACCGTCCTGGTCGTCCGCTGAGCCGGCGAACTGCGGCGGGGCGATCTCGAGGTAGTGGCGGAAGGACCAGTCGACGAAGCGCTTCGTGCCCATCAGCCGGATCGCCGGTCCGAGCAGGCGCGGCGGGATCCGCGGGATCAGCCGCTGCACGCGCAGCATCCAGCGGAACTTCCACTCGTGGGAGTCGTTGAACTCGGCGTAGTCGGCGGCCGCCTGCTCGCGGCTCCGGCGGCCCTCGAAGACGCCGCGCAGCTCGCGTGCCGAGGGCGATCCCGAAGTAGAGCGCGGTCCTGATCCCCTCGGCGCTGAGCGGCAGGCAGTGGCCGGCGGAGTCGCCGGCGAAGAAGACGCCGCCCTCGGTCGCCCGGCGCAGCTTGTGGGGGATCCAGTTGCCCTGGTACTCGTTCGGCTCCTTGCCGAGGTCCTCGGTCAGCAGCACGGTCGTGTCCTTGACGTGGAAGCGCGGGTCGAAGGAGCCGATCCCGATCCGCAGCTCGTCGCGGGCGGGGAAGGACCAGCCGTAGCCGGCCGGCACGTAGCGGCGGTCGATCCAGATCTCGAGGTCCTCGCCGCTGCCGCCCGGGTGCACCTCGAGGCCGCGCGAGAGCGGCGCGTCGGGCGGCTGGAAGCCGTCGCCGTTGGCGAGCATGCGGCGCCAGCCGAGCGCGTCGACGACCAGCGGCGCGGAGATCGTGCCGCGGTCGGTGTCGATCGCGATCGCCCCGTCGCCGTTGGCGGCGCCGGCGCGCCCGTTCACCTTGGCGGTCTCGAAGCGGGCGTCGCAGTCGCGCCAGAGCAGCTCGCAGAGCTCGCGGTAGTCGAAGGTCGAGAAGGTCCAGGGGAGCTTGTAGCGGGCGTCTCCGTGGGGGGTGTGCATGACCAGCGCGTCGAAGCGCTGGCGCTCGACTGTCCATCAGCCCGAGCTGCCGCAGCCACTCGGTCGGGATGCCGCAGGCCGAGGTCTGCCGCTCGCCGATCTCGTAGCGATCGACGATCAGCACGTCGGCGCCGGAGCCGGCCAGCTCGCGCGCGACCGCGAGTCCGGCGAAGCTGGCGCCGCAGATCAGGACGTCGTGGCTGCCGTCGAGCGGAGTGCGCTCCTCACCGCGTTTCGTCGCTCGAACCGGCATCGGCCTCGATTCTGCCATTATTCGCCGCCGTGTCCGCGACCGACTACTGACCGCCCCTGCGCCCGCCGGAACGCCCGTCGAGGGCTCCAACGGCCTGCTGCTCGAAATCGACGGCCAGATCGTCCCGAACTACGCGGCGACGATGGTCTCCTTCGACGAGGGCGACGTCGTCAACGGCAAGGTCGTGCGGATCGACAAAGACGAGGTCCTCGTCGACATCGGCTACAAGGCCGAGGGCGTCATCCCCTCCAACGAGCTCTCGATCCGCAAGTCGGTCGACCCGGCCGACGAGGTCGAGCTGGGCGAGGAGATCGACGCGCTGGTCCTCACCAAGGAGGACGCCGAGGGCCGCCTGGTCCTCTCCAAGAAGCGCGCCCGCTTCGAGAAGGCCTGGCGCCGGATCGAGATCGCCGCCGAGTCCGGCGAACCGGTCGAAGGCAGCGTCATCGAGGTCGTCAAGGGCGGCCTGATCCTCGACCTCGGGGTGCGCGGCTTCCTGCCCGCCTCGCTGGTCGACATCCGCCGCGTCCACAACCTCGACGAGTTCATGGGCCAGACGCTCGAGTGCAAAGTGATCGAGCTCAACCGCAGCCGCAACAACGTCGTCCTCTCGCGCCGCGCCGTGCTCGAGGAGGAGCGCAAGGAGGTCCGCGAGCAGATCCTCGGCCGCCTCGAGCCGGGCCAGGTCGTCGAAGGCAAGATCTCCAACATCGTCGACTTCGGCGCCTTCGTCGACCTCGACGGGATCGACGGCCTGATCCACATCTCCGAGCTTTCCTGGAGCCACGTCAACCATCCCTCCGAAGTCGTCGCGATCGGCGACACGGTGCGGATCAAAGTGCTCGACATCGACCGCGACCGCCAGCGCATCTCGCTCGGCCTCAAGCAGACCCAGGAGGACCCGTGGCAGCGGGTGATCAGCACCCACCGCCCCGGCGACGTGCTCGAGGGCACGGTGACCAAGGTCGTCGCCTTCGGCGCCTTCGTCGAAATCCTTCCCGGCGTCGAGGGCCTGGTCCACATCTCCGAGCTTGCCGACCACCACGTCGAGAACCCCAGCGAAGTGGTCGAGCCGGGCGCGACGCTGAACGTGAAGATCCTCGAGATCGACGAAGAGCGGCGGCGTCTCTCGCTCAGCATCAAGCGGGTCGAGGGGCAGAACATGCCGATGGGGGACCTGGGCGAGCAGCTGGCGGCGGCGGACACCGAGGACTCGGACGCGGCGCCCGCGGGCCCTGTCGGCGAGGACGACTCCTCGTCCTCGCAAGCTGCGGGTGAGGAGTCCACCTCCACGCCACCCGTGGATGAGGCGTCTGAGTCCGCCGAGGCTGTCGCCGTCGAGGAGCCTCAGGACGAGGCACCCGCGGCTGAGGAGCCCGTTGCCGAGGAGGCCCCAGCGGAGGAGCCCGTTGCCGAGGCCCCGCGGCCGAGGAGCCCGTTGCCGAGGAACCCGAGGCGGAGGTTGCCGCTGAGCCTGAGGCACCCGCCGAGGCTGAGGCTGAGCCCGAGTCCCCGCTGAGGCGGAGACTTCCGAGAGTGCCGATCCTGCACCTGTGGCGGGAGAGAACGGCACCACCGGGGACGGCTCCGAGGACGAGGCTGGCGAGGAGGCCCAGGAGGGCGAATCGGTCAGCTGAGCGGCCCGACTCGCCCGATGACCTCGACGAGGCTGCCGGCGAGACGTCCGAGCCCGAGGCACCAGCCGACTCTTAGACGGCTATGCCGCTGACGATCGGCCTCACCGGCGGTATCGCGGCCGGGAAGTCCGAGGCGCTGGCGGCCTTCGCCCGGTTGGGCGCTGCGACGCTCTCCAGCGACGCCGTGGTCCACGAGCTGCTCGAATCCGAGCCGCTGTTGGGTCGGCCTGAAGGAGCGCTGGGGGGCCGATGTCGCGCCCGGCGAGCAGGGTCGACCGCGGCCGGATCGGCGAGATCGTCTTCGCCGACCCCGACCAGCTGACCTGGCTGGAGCAGCAGATCCACCCCCTGGTCGGGGAACGGATCGGCGCCTGGCTCACCGCCCTCCCCGAGGACACGGAGATCGCCGCGATCGAGGTGCCGCTGCTGTTCGAGTCCGGGATGGACAGGGCCTTCGACGCCACCGTCGCCATCGTCACCGCCGACGAGGTGCGCCGCGAGCGGGCGGCGGCGCGGGGCCACGCCCTGGTCGACGAGCGCGAGGCGCGGCAGCTCGACCAGGACGAGAAGGCGGGGCGAGCCGGGTACGTCGTCGCGAACGACGGCACGGTGGAGGACCTCGAACGGGCCCTGTCCGCCCTGATCGAGAGGCTGCGGCGATGAAGCGGACGACTCGGCGGCGGCTGGCTCTGGGCACGGGTGTAGTCGTCATCGGGGTCCTCGCCGGGGCCCTGCTGGGCGCGTTTCGGAGACGTCGATCAGGCGATCCAGGAGCTGACCCTGCCGCTGCACCACGAGGACGTGATCCGCCAGCAGGCCGCCGAAAAGAAAGTCGACGCGGCGCTGATCGCGGCCGTGATCTACTCGGAGTCCAAGTTCAGCGACCAGACCTCCCGCGCCGGAGCGCGGGGCCTGATGCAGATCACCCCGGAAACCGCCAAGGACGTCGAGCGCCACAGCGGCGGCACGACGTTCGAACTCAACGACCTCTCCGATCCCGAAATCAACATCCGCTACGGCACTTTCCTCCTCCGTGAACTGCTCGAACGCTACGACGGCGACGAGGTCGCGGCGCTGGCCGCCTACAACGCCGGCCCCGGCAACGTCGACAAGTGGGGCGGCAGCGAACTTACCCTGGACGGGATCCCCTTCCCGGAAACGCGCGCCTACGTGGAAGAGGTGCTCGAAAAGCGCCAGGCCTACCGCGACAAGTACGCGAAGGAGCTGGGCTACTGAGCTCTCCGGCCCCCCGACCGCGCGTCGCCGCGCTGGCCCTGGCGGTCGGCCTGGTGCTGGCCGACTCCTCGGTCGTCGTCCTGGCGCTGCCGGACATCTACCGCGACCTCGACACCAGCGTCGCCGGCGTCACCTGGGTGCTGGTCTCCTTCAACCTGGTGATGGCGCTGGCGGCGGTGCCGGCGGCGCTCCTGGCGCGCCGCATCGGCCCCGGCCGGGCGGCGGCGATCGGGCTGGCGATCTTCGCCGGCGCCGGCCTCGCCTGCGGCCTCTCGGACAACCTCACCACCCTGATCGTCGCCCGTTGCGTGCAGGCGCTCGGCGGCGCGCTCGCGGTGACCGCGGCGCTGGAGCTGCTGCCGGCCACGGTCGGCTCCGAGCGTCGCGCGGTCACGGTCTGGGCCACCGCCGGCGCAACCGGGGCGGCTCTGGGCCCGGCGATCGGCGGCATCCTCACCGAGCTGATCTCCTGGCAGTCGATCTTCCTGTTCCAGGTGCCGGTGGCGCTGGCCGCCGCGGTGCCGATCCTCGCCGTCGCCAAGCACGAGGCGGCAACCGGGATCCTCGCGCCGGAGCTGCGCCGCACCGGCCGTCCGCACCTCTGGGCCAACCTGGCCCTGGCGATGGTCTCGGCGGCGATCGCCGCGGCGCTGTTCCTGCTGGTGCTGCTCTTGATCGAAGGCTGGCGCCTGACCCCGATCGGCGCCGCGATCGTGGTCACCGCGATGCCGCTCGCGGCGATCCTCGGCAGCCGCCTGGGCCCGCTCGTCCCCAGCGCCCGGGCGCGGGCCGCGGCCGGCGCGATCCTCGTCTCCGGCGGCCTCGGCGGCCTGGCTTTCCTGCCGAAGGCGAACGTGGCGCTGACGCTGCCGCCCCAGCTCCTGGTCGGCATCGGGCTCGCGCTGGTGCTCTCGGCGCTGACCGAGACCGCCCTCGGCGGCCGCGCCCCGCAGGCGATCCACGGCGGCTGGACGATCTCGGCTCGCCACGCCGGGGTCGTCATCGGCCTGCTGCTGCTGACGCCGATCTTCACCGCCGACATCGCCCAGCAGCGCAAGGACGCGATCGACGCCGGCACCGCGGTGATCCTCGACTCGCGGGTCAGCCCGCTGCTCAAGATCGACCTCGCGCAGCGGATCGAGAGCCGGCTCGAAAGCGAGCAGGGGAAGGTGCCGACGATCGGCCCCGCCTTCGAACCGCTTCCCTCCGACCCGGGTGATCGCGCCGACGTCGAAGAACTGCGCGGCGAACTTCAGGACCAGCTCGACCGCGCCGCCACCCATGCCTTCAGCCCGTCCTTCCTGCTGGCGGCGCTGCTCGGGCTGATCGCCCTGATGCCGATCGGGCTCTCGAGGAGGATCGAGCTGTGAACGCCTCACCCGGCGACGGAGGGCGCCGTCGATCCCGGATCCTCGTCGCCGGCTCGATCGCCGCGGCGCTGCTGCTGGTCGGCGTCTACCTGGCGGCCGGGGGCTCCTCCTACGCGCCGGAGAAGACCCAGGACCCCTGCAAGCCCCGCCCCTGGCGCAACCCGGAAGGCCTCCAGGAAATCGCCCAGCAGTTCTCGCTCTCGGCCCTCGACGGCGCCGCCTGCCAGCTCGGCGTCTGCCGCGAGACCCTGGCCCGGGCCCTGGCGAGCGCGGCAGGTCGCGAACGCTTCAGCCAGAAGCTACGGGATCGACGACGCCAAGCTGGCGAAGGCGATCCGAGCCGGCCTCGTGCGGGCGGTCGACGACGCGGAAAAGGCCGGCGCACTGAGCCCGCTGATCGGCGGCCCGCTGCGGGCCACGGTCGAACGGATCCCGCTCGACCAGGCGATCGAACTGGTCAAGGACGCCCGTTCGGCGCTCGGAAATCTCCAGACTTTCCTCGGCCCGGCGGGGAATCTGCTCGAAGAACTGCTGCCCTAGCCCCAAGCTGGGCGGGCGACCGGTCGAAGACCGAGCCCGCGCCAATCGGCGCCACGGACGCCGCGGCGCCGGCCGAGGTGGACCGGCAGCTCAGTCGCGCGTAGCGCGCCAAACCCAGAGCATCGCCAGCGGCTGCAGCGGCAGCCGCGCCCACAGCGCCCAGCGCGGGATCCGCTTCAAGTCCAGCCCGGGCACCTGCTCGGGATTGACCGCCATGTGGAAATTGGCGGGGAAGACGGCGAGCAGCAGGGCCAGCAGCCACCAGCGGCCGAAGCGCCGGCCGGCGGGGTGGAGGACCGCCACCGCGCCGGCGATCTCGGCGACGCCGCTGACCACCACGGCCTCTCGTTTGCCCGGCACCCAGGGCGGCACGATCGCTTCGAAGCTGCGCGGGATGACGAAGTGCATGGTTCCCGTCAGGGCGAAGAAAGCGGCCAGGGCTCGGCGGGTCCAGGTCATTGGCGAGGCAGTCTTCCATGTCCACGAATCGGGTGGCTCGTCGGGACCGCATACCTCCCGGAGGAACCGCGGGATCTGAAGCTCGCCGGGGCGTCCCGCTATGTTCGTGTCCGTGCCCGAGTTCAAGCTCAACCCCGCCTACACGCCGACCGCCGACCAGCCGAAGGCGATCGCCGGCCTGGCCGAGGGGCTGGAGGCCGGGGAACGGTTCCAGACCCTGCTCGGTGCGACCGGCACCGGCAAGACCTTCACGATGGCGGCGACGATCGCCGCGGTGCAGCGGCCGACCCTGGTGATCGCCCACAACAAGACGCTGGCGGCGCAGCTCTGCAACGAGTTCCGCGAGTTCTTCCCCGACAACGCGGTCGAGTACTTCGTCTCCTACTACGACTACTACCAGCCCGAGGCCTACGTCCCGGCGCAGGACCTCTACATCGAGAAGGACTCCTCGATCAACGACGAGATCGACCGCCTGCGCCACGCTGCGACGGCGGCGCTGTTCGCCCGCCGCGACGTGATCATCGTCGCCTCGGTCTCCTGCATCTACGGGATCGGCTCGCCCCAGGTCTACAACGAAAAAATGCAGCTGTTCAAAGTCGGCGCGACGATCGACCGCGACGAGGTCCTGCGCAAGCTGGTGAAGATGCAGTACCAGCGCAACGACTCGGTGCTCGGCCGCGGCGCCTTCCGGGTCCGCGGCGAGGTGCTGGAGATCATGCCCTCCTACGCCGAGTCCGCCTACCGGATCTCGCTCTTCGGCGACGAGATCGAGGGGATCCAGCACTTCGACCCGCTGACCGGCGAGGTGCTCGACACGATCGACCACGTCTCGGTCTGGCCGGCCTCCCACTACGTGACCAAAGACGAGACGCTGGAGCGCGCGGTCGAGGAGATCCGCGCCGAACTGAACTCGCGCACCGCCGAGCTCGAGGAGGAGGGCAAGCAGCTGGAGGCGCACCGGCTGCGCCAGCGCACCGCCTACGACATCGAGATGCTCAAGGAGCTCGGCTTCACCTCCGGGATCGAGAACTACTCGCGCATCCTCGACGGCCGCCCCGCCGGGCAGCCCGCCGCACACGCTGATCGACTACTTCCCCGACGACTTCGTCGTCTTCGTCGACGAGTCCCACCAGACGATCCCGCAGATCGGCGGCATGTACGAAGGCGACCGCTCGCGCAAGCAGACGCTGATCGACTACGGCTTCCGGCTGCCCTCGGCGATCGACAACCGGCCGCTCAAGTTCGACGAGTTCCTCGAGCGGGTCGACCGGCTGGTGATGGTCTCGGCGACGCCGGGGCAGTTCGAGCGGGCCGAGTCGACCCGGATCGTCGAGCAGATCGTTCGCCCGACCGGGATCATCGACCCCGAGATCGAGGTGCGCGAGACGAAGAACCAGATCGACGACCTGATGAACGAGGTCCAGGGTGGTCGCCGAAGCAGGCGAGCGCGTCCTGGTCACCACCCTGACCAAGAAGATGGCCGAGGACCTGACCGCCTACCTGCTCGAGTACGGGATCAAGGTCCGCTACCTGCACTCGGAGATCGACACCCTGGAACGGATCCAGATCATCCGCGACCTGCGGCTCGGCGAGTACGACGTGCTGGTCGGGGTCAACCTCCTGCGCGAGGGCCTCGACCTGCCCGAGGTCTCGCTGGTGGCGATCCTCGACGCCGACAAGGAGGGCTTCCTGCGCGGCGAGACCAGCCTCGTGCAGACGATCGGCCGCGCCGCCCGCAACGTCAACGGCCGGGTGCTGATGTACGCCGACAAGGAGACCGACGCGATGCGGGCGGCGATGAGCGAGACCGACCGCCGCCGGGCGATCCAGCTCGCCTACAACGAGGAGCACGGGATCACCCCGGAGACCGTCCGCAAGGGGATCTCCGAGATGTGCGAGTTCCTGGCGATGGAGGACCGGGCGCCGCGCAAACGACGCGCGCAAGCGCAGCGACGAGTTCGCCAGCCCCGAGGAGCTGGAGCGCACGATCGTCGCCCTCGAGGAGGAGATGCTCGCCGCCGCCGACGACCTCCGCTTCGAGGAGGCGGGCCGGATCCGCGACGAGCTCCGAGAGCTGCGCCGCGACCTCGACGGGATGACCGCCGGGGCTTGAGGCCTGCTTAGGCCAGCAGCTTCGCCGCCTTGGCGCTGTCGGTGAAGAATTCGCCGCGCACGGTCTTGCCGTCCCGTCGTACTTCAGCAGGTGGACGAACGGCGCCTCGAAGCTGCCCTTGTCGTTGCCGGCCCGCTGGGTGCCCCGGACGACCACGTAGTCGCCGGCGTCGATGAACTCCTCCGGGTCGACGCTGAACGAGGTCCAGTAGTTGGGGATCTGGGCGAAGTTCGCCGAGGATCGCGTCGCGGCCCTCGACCTCTCCTCCGAGCGGCAGCTCATCCGAGGTGACCCAGACGGCGTCCTCGGCGAACGACTCTCCGCAGGGCGGCCAGGTCGCCGCGCCCGAAGGCCTCGTAGGCGGACCGGGCGGTGTCGACGTTCGACATCTCTCCTCCTTGTGTATGTGGCCCCGCCCGCAACCAACGTAACGCCGCCGGGACCACGGCACAAGTCGCGGCTCGCCTCCTGTCTAATCTCCGCCCATGGCCATCGACGTAACCGAGGCGACCTTCGATCGCGACGTGATCGAGCTCTCCGCGCAGACCCCGGTGGTGGTCGACTTCTGGGCCGAGTGGTGCGGGCCCTGTAAGGCGCTGAGCCCGGCGCTGGAAGCGGCCGAGGCGAGCCGCGGCGGCAGGGTCCTGCTGGCCAAGGTCGACGTCGACGCCAACCAGGCGCTCGCGCGCCCGCTACGACGTCCAGGGCATCCCCGCGGTCAAGGCCTTCCGCGACGGCGAGGTCGCCAGCGAGTTCGCTCGGCGCCGTCCCGACGGCGAAAGTCGAGGCCTTCTTCGACGCCCTGGTCCCCTCCAAGGCCGACGAGCTGCTGGAGAAGGGCGACGAGCTCTCGCTGCGCGAGGCCGCCGAACTGGAGCCCCGCCGCGCCGACATCGCCGTCGCGCTTGGCCGCGCGCGGCTCGAGCGCGGGGCGGAGGACGAGGCGCTCGCGGCGGTCGAGCCCCACGCCGGCGACTTCGGCGCCGAGGGCATCGTCGCCCGCATCCGCCTGGCTCGAGGCGGGATCGGCGCCGAGGCCTTCGCCGACCTCGACCGCGGTGACCGCGAGGCCGCGCTGGACTCCCTCATCGCCGAGGTCGCCGCCCTTCGCGCCGGCAGACCGGATGCCAACGGTCCAAGTCCGACCGCCGAGGCCATGGACGCGAACGCCGAGGCCATGGACGCGAACGCCGAGGCCATGGACGCGAACGCCGAGGCCATGGCGGTGAACGCCGAGGGCATCGCCCCCAGCGATGTGCGCGACCTTCTCCGCCGCGCCATCGTCGGCATCCTCAGCGACCTCGACACCGCCGACCCGAGCGCCCGCGACTACCGCCGCAAACTCGCCGCCGCTCTGGGCTGACCAGAACGCAGTTGTCCCCGGTATGCGGGGATAACTGCGTCCGGGTCAGCCTTGCAGCTCCATTCGCCGTCGAACGAGCATCAACCTAAGGCGCTTGGCTACCTCGTCCGGTTCTTGTTCGATGCGTCGCGCGGCGATCCGGATCGAGTCGATGCCGGCGAGTTTCAGGTCCTCCTGACGGAGGCGGTCACGCTCGAATGCGACTCGAGTTCCGTGGGTTTCCCAGCCGTCCACTTCAACAGCGAACCGCTCGGACTCCCAATAGGCGTCGATCTCGAATCCGGCGATGAAGGTGTTGATTGCCGGCCTCGTCAGCCCCTCTTTCTTGATTGCTTTGAGGAATAGGAGCTCCGAGCGCGCCCGGTCGAATACTGGGGTTCGATAGATGTCGAGCGCGTCTCGTACTTGAGCGACCCCCGGGGACCTTCGCCGCCGGGAGAGCATCAGGTCGATCGTGTCGAGATCGAGGAGCCCGCGTCGCCTGGTGCGATCGATGACACGTTCCAGCCGCCTGGTCGAGCCGGTGGCGGCGATGTCGAGCATCGTGCGGGGGACGGTCGTGGTCGGGATATCTTCTTGCACGCCCCAATCCAGGTCAGAAAGCGAGGCCACGCGATGAACGCGGATTCTGCGCCGGGCGTGGCCGCGACCGCGGGCGGTCACCTCCGCGACTGGTGGGCAGATGGGAAGCAGGCCCCAGAGCCAAGCGGCGGATGCATGGCTGAGAACCGCATTCTCGCCACAGGCAAGGACCGCCGCCAGGCTCGCACCGTGCTCTGACAGCGCGGAGTGTCCAACTGCGTAGACGCCGCGATGGATCCGGCGCAAGCGATCGGCCTCGCCCGCTCTCGAAATATGCCCCTTGGAGAACCCTAGATTGCGCAGCTGCCGATAGGAGACGATCCCATATTGCAGCTCAGCCAGATCGGCCAACTGCTCATGCGAACGCATTTCTCCCCGCATACCGGGGATAAGTGCGTCCTGGTGAGGACTCTCCCCAGGGGAACATCTGTTCGCCTGCGTAGAATCGGTGCAAGTGGCTGCCTCTGAGCGAATCGTCATCTCGGGCGCCCGGGAGCACAACCTCAAGGACATCGACGTCGAGCTGCCCCGCGACGCGCTGATCGTCATCACCGGGCTCTCGGGCTCCGGCAAGTCGAGCCTTGCCTTCGACACGATCTACGCCGAGGGGCAGCGGCGCTACGTCGAGTCGCTCTCCGCCTACGCGCGCCAGTTCCTCGGCCTGATGGAGAAGCCCGACGTCGACTCGATCGAGGGGCTCTCGCCGGCGATCTCGATCGACCAGAAGACGACCTCGCGCAACCCGCGCTCGACGGTCGGCACGGTGACCGAGATCTACGACTACCTGCGGCTGCTCTGGGCGCGGATCGGGGTCCCGCACTGCCCCAGCTGCGGCGAGCGAGATCACCGGCCAGACCCAGGAGCAGATCGTCGACCGGCTGATGACCCTGGAGGAGGGGACGAAATTCATGGTCATGGCGCCGGTCGTGCGCGGGCGCAAAGGCGAGTACGGGAAATTGCTCGAGCAGATGCGGCTGGAGGGCTACTCGCGGGCCAAGGTCAACGGCGAGCTGCGCCGGCTCGACGAGGAGATCGTCCTCGACAAGAAGTACAAACACGACATCTCGATCGTCGTCGACCGGCTGGTGATGAAGACCGACCTGCGGCGGCGCCTCTCGGAGTCGGTCGAGGCGGCGGCCGGGCTCGCCGGCGGGCCTGGTCGAAGTCGAGATCGTCGACGGCGAGGAGGCCGAGACGCTGCTCTTCTCCGAGCAGTTCGCCTGCCTCAACTGCGGCACCTCGATCCCCGAGCTGGAGCCGCGGATCTTCTCCTTCAACTCGCCCCACGGCGCCTGCGAGCGCTGCCACGGGCTCGGCTTCCAGCGGGTGATCGACCCCGAGCTGGTCGTCCCCGACCCGACCCTCTCGCTCGCCGAGGGCGCCCTGCAGCCGTGGAACCGCGGTATCACCGCCTACTGGAGGCGGCTGATCGCCGCGGTCGCCGAGGAGTACGGCGTCGACGCCGACAAGCCCTGGTCGAAGCTGAAGAAGTCCGAGCAGGAGATCTTCCTCTACGGCACCGGCGACGAGCGCCACCAGGTCACCTACACCAACCGCTTCGGCCGCCGCCGCTCCTACAAGGTCCGCTTCGAGGGGATCGTCAACAACCTGCAGCGCCGCTACGAGGAGACCGACTCGGAGACCAACCGCGAGCGGATCGAGGGCTACATGGCCGAGCAGCCGTGCCCCGCAGTGCGAGGGCGCCCGGCTGCGGCCGGAGAGCCTCGCGGTCAAGGTCGGCGGGATCAGCATCGCCGAGTACAGCGACCTCTCGGCGCGGGCGGCGGCCGAGTGGATCGCCGCGCTGGAGATGACCGAGACCGAGCGGGCGATCGCCCGCCTGATCGTGCGCGAGATCACCGAACGGCTCGCCTTCCTCGAGAACGTCGGCATCGGCTACCTCTCGCTGGCCCGCTCGGCCCGCTCGCTCTCCGGCGGCGAGGCGCAGCGGATCCGCCTGGCGACCCAGATCGGCTCCAGCCTGGTCGGCGTCATGTACGTGCTCGACGAGCCCTCGATCGGCCTCCACCAGCGCGACAACGAGAAGCTGATCGCGACCCTCGACCGGCTCCGCGACCTCGGCAACACGGTGATCGTGGTCGAGCACGACGAGGGCACGATGATGGCCGCCGACCACCTCGTCGACCTCGGCCCCGGCGCCGGCGAACACGGCGGCCACGTGATCGCCGCCGGGCACGCCGGACGAGGTCGCCAAGGACCCCGCCTCGCTGACCGGCCAGTACCTCTCCGGCAAGCGCCGGATCGAGGTGCCCGAGCGAGCGCCGCGAGCCGCGCGGCGCGCTGCGTCGTCCGCGGCGCCCGCGAACACAACCTCAAGGGCATCGACGTGGCGATCCCGCTCGGCGTCTTCTGCTGCGTCACCGGCGTCTCCGGCTCGGGCAAGTCGACCCTGGTCAACGAGACCCTGCACCACGCGGTCGCCAACCGCCTGCACCAGGCGAAGCTGCGCCCCGGCGCCCACGACGGCATCGACGGGCTCAGCCAGATCGACAAGATCATCAACATCGACCAGTCGCCGATCGGCCGCACGCCGCGCTCCAACCCGGCCACCTACACCGGCGTCTTCGACCACATCCGCCAGCTCTTCACCCAGACCCAGGAGTCGCGGGCGCGCGGCTACAAGCCGGGCCGCTTCAGCTTCAACGTCAAAGGCGGCCGCTGCGAGGTCTGCAAGGGCGACGGCCAGATCAAGATCGAGATGCACTTCCTGCCCGACGTCTACGTCCCCTGCGAGCAGTGCCACGGCAAGCGCTACAACCGCGAGACGCTCGAGGTCCGCTTCAAGGGCAAGAACATCGCCGACGTGCTCGAGATGTCGGTCGAGGAGGCGGTCGAGTTCTTCGAGAACGTGCCGAAGATCGCCCGCCGCCTGCGCACCCTGCACGACGTCGGCCTCGACTACATCCGCCTCGGCCAGCCGGCGACGACGCTCTCCGGCGGCGAGGCGCAGCGGATCAAGCTCGCCACCGAGCTCTCCAAAGTCGCCACCGGCGACACCCTCTACATCCTCGACGAGCCGACCACCGGCCTGCACTTCGCCGACGTCCAGCGCCTGCTCGACGTGCTCGGCCGCCTCGTCGACGCCGGCAACACGGTGGTCGTGATCGAGCACAACCTCGACGTGATCAAGACCGCCGACTGGCTCGATCGACCTCGGTCCCGAGGGCGGCGAAGACGGGGGCGAGGTGGTCGCCACCGGCACCCCCGAGGAGGTCGCCGCGGTCGAGGCCTCCTACACCGGCCGCTTCCTCGCCGAGCTGGTCGAGCCGGCGAAGCCGAAGCGCCGCGGCAAGCGCCGCGAGCCGGTCGCCGCGTAGCTCGCGTCTCGCTCGCTCCGGTCTGCACTTGGCCGCGATGTCCACCTCGCAGACGACGCGTAGGACGTATCGCGGAAACCCCTGCATGAAATCGGTGGCGAGGGGGTAAGGTCGAACTGGGAGCAGGGCGACAAAGGAGGAGTTGATGTCCGATGCAGCTTGGATGAAGCGACTCGCGATGGCGCTTGGGTGCTGCTGATCGCAGTCGTCCTGGTGGCGGCTGGTTGTGGCGGCAGCAGTGGCGGCGGTGGCACCAAGATCGCCCTGCTGCTGCCGGAAAACGAGACGCCCCGCTACGAATCCAACGACAGGCCCGACTTCGAAAAAGCGGTCGAAGAAAAGTGCTGAAGACTGCGAAGTCCTCTACAGCAACGCCGGTGGCGACGCGGAAAAACAGCAGAGCCAGGCCGAAGCGGCGCTGACCCAGGGCGCCGAAGTCCTGGTCGTCGACCCGATGGACTCCAAATCGGCCGCGGCGATCGCCGAAAAGGCGAAGGCCCAGGGCGTGCCGGTGGTCAGCTACGACCGGCTGATCGAAAACGGCGAAGTCGACGCCTACATCTCCTTCGACAACAAAAAAGTCGGCGAACTACAGGCCGAAACGCTGGCGAAGAAACTGAAAGAAGACGGCAACGCCAGTGGGCCGATCATCATGATCAACGGCGACCCCGCCGACCCCAACGCGGCCCTCTTCAAAGAAGGCGCCCACAACGGGCTTCGAAGCCGCCGGTGTCAACATCGCCAAGGAATACGACACCCCCGGCTGGTCTGCCGAAAACGCCCAGCGCGAGGCGCAGCAGGCGATCACCGCGCTCGGCAACAGACGGGTTCGCCGGCATCTACGCCGCCAACGACGAAACCGGCGGCGGCGCGATCGCGGCGATGAAGGGTGCCGGGATCAAGCCGGAAGAAAAGCCCGTCACCGGGCAGGACGCCACCGTCGCGGGCCTGCAGCGCATCCTCACCGGCGAACAGTTCATGACGGTCTACAAGGAAATCGAACCGGAGGCCACGATCAGCGGCTGAAATCGCGATCGCCCTGGCCGAAGGCGAAGAAGTGCCGCAGGAAGAAATCACCGAAGAAGTCGAACAACGGCAAAGGCAAAGTTCCCTCGGTCCTGCTGGAACCGATCGCCGTGACCAAGGGCAACGTCAAGAGCACGGTGGTCGCCGACGGATTCGTCACCGCCAAAGAACTCTGCACGAGCGCCTACCAGACGGCGTGCAAAGAAGCGGGAATCTCGGGCTGAGATGAGCGACGGCGCTCCCCTCCTCGAGCTGGAGGGAGTCAGCAAGCGATTCGGCCCGGTCCAGGCATTGGACCGGGTCGACTTCGCCGTCCATGCCGGCGAAGTCGTCGGCCTGGTCGGCGACAACGGGGCCGGCAAGTCGACGATGGTGAAGACGATCGCCGGGATCCACGCCGCCGACGAAGGGACGATCCGCTTCGACGGCAGGGAGGTCTCGATCGCCAAACCACAGGACGCGACCGAACTGGGGATCGCGACCGTCTACCAGGACCTCGCCCTCTGCGACAACCTCGACGTCGTCGCCAACCTCTTTCTCGGCCGCGAGGAGGTGTCGGCGGGGTTCGGGACGGCTTCGCGGCAGCTCGACGAGGCGCGGATGGAGCACGAGACCGGCGAGCTGCTCTCGAATCTCGCGGTGACGATCCCGAGCCTGCGCAGCGAGGTCGGCACCCTCTCCGGCGGTCAGCGCCAGCAGGTGGCGGTGGCTCGCTCGCTTCTTGGCGAACCCAAAGTAGTGCTGCTCGACGAGCCGACCGCGGCGTTCGGGAGTGGCGCAGACCGCGCAGGTGCTGAACCTGATCCGGCGCCTGCGCGAGCGCGAGCTCGGCGTCGTCGTGATCAGCCACAACCTGGTTGACGTCTTCGAGGTTGCGGACCGGATCTTCGTGCTGCGACTCGGCCGCCCAGCGGGCGACTTCAGCGCCGAGCAGACCACCGAGGAGCACGTGGTCTCGGCGATAACCGGCGTCGGCTCCGACGGCGAAAAGAAAAACGGCGACCCGGCGAATGCCGACCCCGGAGGCGGGAGGGAGCAGCGATGAGCCTTCCTGTGTCAACCCCCCGCCGGTTGGAGCCTTCGCAAGTTGCCGTGTTTGGCGGGGTCGTAAGGCACTTCGTCCTGCCAGCAGCGCCAGAGAACGCGCAGCCATGCCCTGCCGAGAACCCTGATCGCGTGCGGGTGCTCGAGGCCGCGAGCACGGGCATCGAGGTAGACGCCGCGGGCCCATGGATGGGTGTGTCGCGTGGAGTTGGCCAGGCAGGCGACCGCGTCCCGCAGGCGCTTGTCGCAGGCCCAGCGAAAGCCGGCGACCTTGCGCTTGCCCGACTCCCGCGCCACCGGCGCCATGCCGGCGTCGGCGGCGAGTGCCTCCTGCGTCGGGTAGCGCCCGCGGTCGTCGCCGATCTCGGCGACCAGCCGCGCCGCGGTCACCACCGACTTGGGATCTTTGAACAGCGGCAGGAAGACCTGCCCGTCGGGATGGGCACGCACCGCCCCGGCGATCTGGGAGGTGAGCTCGCGGATCTGCTCGACGATCGGCCGCAGGGCCGCCACCAGGCCGAGCACCGCCCCTCGCCGTGCCTCGGCCTCCAAGGCTCCGGCGCGACCGGCCGGCGCGATGCGCAGCCGCTCCAGCAGCTCAGCGGGCGAGCGCCGGCCGCAGTAGCCGTGACGGGCGAGGAAGCCCGCCATGCGCTTCTCGCCAAGGCCCCGCGCATCGCCCGGGGCTGGGTAGCGCTCCAAGAAGGCCAGCCCGATCGGGGAGTCGACGTCGGCGAAGATCCGCGCGGCCCCGGGCCAGAAGGCGTCCAGCTGCGCGCGCAGCTCGTTGGCCAGCCGCACCCTGGCGCCGACCAGGTCCTCGCGGGTGCGGGTCAGCGCCCGCAGCGCCTTGGTCTCGTCGGAGTTGGGCGCCAGGGCTCGGTGGCGGTGGGAGTCGGTGCGCGCCAGCTCGGCCAAGACGAAGGCGTCAAAGCCGTCGGACTTGCCGCCGGCGGCCTCATAACGGGGCCTGGTCGCCTTCAGCTTGTTCGGGTGGATCGGCAAGACCGTGAAGCCCGCCTCCAGCAGACGGTCGACCAGCAGCCCATCCGGTCGCTCGATCGCAACCCTCACCACGCCGAGGGCCCGCATCCGCGCAACCAGCTCCTCGATGCCCGCCTCGTCGTGGGCGAAGAACTCACCCTCCAGCTTCAGCCCATCCTCATCGACCACGCAGAGCGCGTGCTCCTCGCTGGCCCAGTCGATGCCGGCGAATGCCTCATCCATCGTCTTCCTCCTCGGATCGCTTTCACTTGCGCCGGCCGGGAGGTACCGTTGCGGGTGCTCATAGTTGGGCGCTTGGCTGCGCCACTTCCTGTGGCCGCTTCAGGTGCCTCCGACCGCCGGGAGACGCTGGTCTCATCGTGGCCCTCTGCGGGGCAAGCGGCGACGGCGTTCTCCCGACGGCGGTCGGCTTCTCTATGCGTTCCCCCGGGATCTTCGACGGCCTCCCTTTGGTCGGCCTCTCAATCTCAGAAGAACAAGGGGGAGGTTCTCCTATGAGCGACGTGGCCGTCAGCCCCGCCGGCGCCGAGGAGAGCGTCCCCCGGCCCAGGGAGACCTGGCGGCGGCTTATCCAGGGCGATCTCGCCTCGCTGCGGGTGGTCATCGGCCTGGCCCTGATCTGGGCGATCTTCCAGTTCGAGAACGACCGCTTCCTCTCGGCCCAGAACCTCACCAACCTGATGTTGCAGATCACCGCGATCGGTTTGATCTCGGTCGGCATCGTCTTTGTGCTGCTGCTGGGTGAGATCGACCTCTCGGTCGGCGCCGTCAGCGGCCTCGCCGCCGCGGTGATGGCTGTGCTCAACGTCAAGCACGGCTGGAACCCCTATCTGGCGATCGCCGCGGCGATCGCGGTCGGGATGGCGATCGGGGTGCTGCAGGGCAGCCTCTTCAGCCGTTTCGTCGTGCCCTCCTTCGTCGTCACCCTCGCCGGCTTGCTGGCCTGGCAGGGAGCGCTCCTGCAGGTGCTCGGCTCGACCGGGTCGATCAACCTCACCGACCCCACGATCACCGGCCTCGCCAACACCTTCTACTCCGCCACGGTCGGCTGGATTTTCGCCGCAATCGTGATCGGCGGCTACGGCGCGGTGCTCTTCCTCGGACACCGCCGCCGCGTCGCCGCCGGGCTCGACAGCGAGAGCCTGGCCGGGCTCGCCGTCCGCTTCGGGCTTGTCGCGGTGGTGACGATCGTCGCCACGACCGTGCTCAACTCCGACCGTGGGGTGCCGCTCGCCCTGCTGATCCTGCTCGGCTTCGTGGTCGGGATGGAGTACGTGGTCAAGCGCACCGGGTTCGGGCGCCACGTCTTCGCCGTCGGCGGCAACGCCGAGGCTGCCCGCCGCGCCGGCATCCCCGTCAACGCCATCCGCGTCGCCGTCTTCGGCATCGCCGGCACGATGGCGGCGATCGGCGGCATCATGGCCGCCTCGCGCCTGCTCGCCGTCAACCAGAACTCGGGCGGCAACGAACTGCTGTTGCTGGCGATCGCCGGCCCGGTCATCGCCGGCACCAGCCTCTTCGGCGGTCGCGGCTCGGTCTGGACGGCGCTGATGGGCGCCCTGGTGATCGGCTCGATCTCCAACGGAATGGACCTCTTGGCGCTCTCCTCGGCGGTCAAGTTCATGGTCACCGGCGGCGTCCTGTTGCTGGCGGTCCTGGTCGACGCGGTCGCCCGTCAGAAACGCCAGGGCTCAGGCCGAGTCTGAGGCCAGGTGGCCAAGCGGGGCGGTGACGACACGACTCCCGCGTAGCAGCGCTACGCGGGACGTCGGGGAGGTGCCGAACCGCGCCGACCAGATGGCCTCAGCGGGCGAAGAGCAGGGAGGCGCCGATGGCGCCGCCGAGATCGCCGAGCGAAGCCACCCGCACCGCCGGCGGGCGTTCGTCGACGAAGAGGTGCTTGGCCATCTCCTTGGTCAACGGCTCCATGTAGCGCTCGCCGAAACGGATGCCGAGCCCGCCACCGATGATCACCGCCTCGGGGTCGAGAAGGTTCACCGCCGAGGCGATCCCGGTCCCCAGCGCCTCGATCGCGCGGTGGATCAGATCCTCGGCGAGGTGGTCGTTGGCGTCGATCGCCCGCTCCCAGATGCCGCTCGTCAGCCGCGGTTTTTGATGCTTTTCCATCAACTTGAAGAGGTCCGTCTTGTGGCCCTCCTCGTGCTGGCGCCGCGCCTCCGCTTCCATCGCCGACCGGCCCGCGTAGGCCTCCATGCAGCCCTTGCGGCCGCAAGGGCACTTGGCGCCACCGCGCTTGACGACCATGTGGCCGATCTCGCCGGCGGCGCCGCGGCCCAGCCAGGGCTTGCCGTCGAGCACCAGGCCGCCGCCGACACCGGTGCCCCAGAAGACCCCGATCAAGCTCTGGAACTCCCGGCCGGCGCCGAGGTGGAACTCGGCCTCGGTCGCGACCTGGACGTCGTTGCCGATCCGCACCTCGGTGCCCAGCGACTTCTTCAGAGTCTCGGCCAGCGGGAAGCTGCCTTCCCAGCCCGGCAGGTTGCGGGCGCCGGAGACGACGCCGGTCTTCTCGTCGGCGTCGCCGGGCGAGCCGACCCCGACCCCCTCGAGCGCCCCGCTCTCGACCTTGGCCTGCGCGGCCGCCTCCTGCAGCGCCGCGGCCATCTCGCTCGCCACGTCCTGCGGCCCGCCGCTGGTCGGCGTCGGCCGTCGCGATTCGCCCTTGACGTCGCCTCCGGCGTCGACGATCACCGTCTGAATCTTCGTCCCGCCCAGATCGATGCCGCCGCGCAGATCAGCCACGCCCGCAGTCTATGGGTCGAACAGCGGGCCGATGGGCCGAAAAGTTGACCAGGGCGCGACTTTTCGGCCCATCGGCTCCGGGTCTCTCGTAACGTGCGGGTGGATGAGCGAGGGTCGGGGACAGCGGGGGTGGCGGGTCTGGTGGGTCAAGCGCCGCTGGTATGAGCGCAACCACCGCTGGCTGCGGCGACGGCGGATCGATCGACACGCGGCCCGCGGCGGCTTCTTCGTCCGCTACCCGGTCGAGGGCGAGCTGCTCGAGGGGCTCGACGAGGGCCGGCTGAGGATCGGCGAGGGGACCCTCCTGGAGCCTGGCTGCTGGCTGACCCTGGCGCCACAGGCTCGGATCGAGATCGGCGCGGGCTGCTTCCTCAACCGCAACACGATGATCGCCGCGCACGAGCGGGTCTCGATCGGTGCCCACACGATGCTCGCCAACGGCTGCTTCGTCGGCGATGCCGATCACCGCTTCGACGATCCCGACGAGCCGATCACCCAGCAGGGCTTCACCTCGAAGGGGCCGGTCGAGATCGGCGCCAACTGCTGGTTCGGCGTCAACTGCGTCGTCACCAGCGGCGTCAAGATCGGCGACCGCTGCGTGATCGGCGCCAACTCCGTCGTCAACCGCGACCTGCCGCCGGCGACGATCGCCGCGGGGGTGCCGGCAAAGCCGATTCGCCAGATCGACTTCGCCTAGGAGCCGCCGGCCGGTGCATCGGTAAGCGGCGCCGGCGCCGGTTGCCCGAACACCCGAGCCAGAACAATGCTCAGCTCGTAGAGCAGGATCAGCGGCGCCGTCTCCAGCAGCATCGAGACCGGGTCGACGCCGGGCAGTGCGGCTGCGACGACCGCGCAGGCGAGGTAGGCGTAGCGCCTGTTCTTGGTCAGCTGTTCGACCTTGACGATGCCGAGCCGGACCACAGCCAGGATCCCGACCGGCATCTGGAAGACGATCCCGCAGGCGAGCAGGGTCTGCGCGAAGAAGCCGTAGTAGTCCTTGGCCCGCACCTGAATGTTGAACTGGGAGTCGTTGAAGTTGAGCAGGAACTTGGTCGCGGCCGGCAGCACGACGAAGTAGCCGAAGACGATCCCGGCGACGAAGAGCATCGGGATCAGCAGGAGCAGGGGCAGGATCGCCCGCTGCTGCTGCTTGCTGAAGGCCGGCAGCAGATAGGCGTAGAGCTGGTAGAGGACGATCGGCAGCGCCAGGATGATCGCGGCGTACGCCGAGACGGTCACGGTCGTCGTGAACGGCTCGCTGATTCCGAAGGTGATCAATTTGTGGTGCGCCGAGGGCAGCGGCGCGCTCGCCAGTTCGAGCAGGAGGTGGTTCTGCCAGAAGCAGAGGGCGAGCGCGACGCCGAAGACGGCGATTGAGACGACGACGCGGGCGCGCAGCTCGTCGAGGTGCTCGACGAGGCTCAGCTGGTCTTCGTGTGAGATCGCTTTGACGCGCCGCATCGCTGCCTCAGGCCTGCTGCCGCTCGGTGGCGGCGACAGCCTCCGCCGTGGGGCTGGTGGGCGCGACCGCGACAGCCTCCCCCGTGGGACTGATGGGTGCGACGGCGACAGGGGTGTGCTTCAGCGCCGCCGCCGGGACCGCGTCGCCTTTCTCACCGCTGATCGTGCCGCGGAACTCCTGAATCCCCTTGCCGAGCGACTTGCCGAGCTCAGGCAGGCGTTTGGGCCCGAAGACGACAAGGGCGATGATCAGGACGACGACGATCTCCATTGGTCCTATGTTGGGCATGGTGTCTCCCTTGGGTTGGGTAAGAACATGAGCGTTGCTCTTCACTGTGCGGACCGCCGCCGGAGCCGGTCGGTGCGACCGGCTCCGCACCACGTTCCGGGCGGCGCTACTTGAGGAAGCCGGTCCCGACCACCGCGTTCCAAACTTCGTCGTAGGTGAACGGGGTGTCGAAAGGACCATCGGGGGTGATGCTCGCCGGCGTCGCCTTCATCAGCAGCCCGGCCACCGAGGCGTGACGGGCCTCGATCGTGAGAATCGAGAGCGCCGCCGCGACGGTTGCGGGGGAGGCGATGTTGAGCGCCTGGCCCGCGTAGGCGTGGACGCCGGTGTTCTCCAGTTCGAACGCGGTCTTGATGAAGGTCGCTTCGTTGGAGGTGGTGCCGCCGAAATCGACTTTTGGGGCCGCCGCCGCTTTGCTGCCGAGCGCCTTCTTCAGATAGGCGACGTGGGCGTTCTCGTCGGTGGTGACGCCCTTGAGGAAGACCTGGGCCTGCTTTTTCTTGATGAATTTTTTCTGCTTCTGGTTGGCGGTCGCCTCGTTGTAGAAGGCTGCCTCCAGGTACTCCAGGGTGAGGGCGAAGTTGAGGATGCCGACGTCGCCCTTGCCGAATTTGGCGGGGGGACGGCCTTTGCCTCCCTTGGCCAGCGCGCCGGCCGGGGTCAGGGCGCTGAGCAGGGCACCGCCGCCCACGACCGCGCCACCGGCCACTCCGGCCTTCTTCAGAAAGCCGAGCCTGGTGTCGCCGTCGGCGAGGGTTTCAGCCGCGTCGTCGGCGGCTTGGCGGACGACGCCGTCGATGTTGGTCTGGTCTAGCTCTGAACTCATTGGATTCTGCCTTTCACCGGGGATTTGTCGTACTCCTTTCGCGTTCCTGCGACTTCGGTGGCCTCCCGGATCACTTCAATGAATTCTTTTTAAGTTCCGTTTCAGATCCGCGTGAAAGGGGTACAATTCGGCTCGGCCGTGACCCAGAAGGGCATGGACCCACCGACGTGAACTCCGGAACTCGTAACCCCCCCGTTGCGACCACTGGCGCGCGAGCAGTCCGCTCCCGGCAGGAACTTCGCCTTGCTCTCGAGCAGCCGCGACGCGACGGTTCCACGATTGGGCTGGTGCCGACGATGGGCTACCTGCACGGGGGCCACCTCGCCTTGCTGCGGGCGGCCCGTGCCGAGTGCGACCTGGTCGTGATGAGCCTCTTCGTCAACCCGACCCAGTTCGGCCCGGGCGAGGACCTCGACCGCTATCCCCGCGACGAGGAGCGCGACCTGCGACTGGCTATGGAGGCGGGCGTCGATTTCGTCTACGCACCCTCGGTGGCGGAGATCTACCCCGCGGGCTTCTCCTCCAGGGTCGAGGTCGGCGGCCGCCTCACCGAGGTCCTCGACGGCGATCCCGCCCGTCGCGGCGCCGAGCATTTCGGCGCCGTCGCCACCGTCGTCGCCAAGCTCTTCAACACGGTCGAGCCCGATCTCGCCTACTTCGGCCAGAAGGATGCCCAGCAGGCGGCGGTGATCCGCCGGATGGCTCGCGACCTCGACTTCCCGGTCCGGATCGAGGTGCTGCCGACGGTCCGCGAGGCCGACGGCCTGGCGATGAGCTCTCGCAACGCCTACCTGGGCCCCGAGGACCGCCCTCGCGCCGCCGCCCTCGCGCGGGCGCTGGGCGTTGCCGAGAAACGGGCCAGGGCCGAGTCGCTGCAGGCCGGCCTCGCCGCGGCCCGGCAGGAGCTGGCCGCCGCCGGTATCGAGCCGGAGTACCTGGAGGCGCGCGATGCCGAGGAGCTGGAGGCGGTCAGCGAGCTGAACCGGCGCCCGGTGCTTGTCGCCGTCGCCGCCCAGGTCGGCGCGGCGCGGCTGATCGACAACGTCTTGATCCGACCTTGACAACGTAGAAACGGCAGAGGGAGAGCCAAATGCAGAGACAGATGCTGAAGTCGAAGATCCACCGAGCGACGGTCACCGACTGTGACGTCGACTACATCGGCAGCATCACGATCGACACCGAGCTGATGGCTCAGGCCGACCTGATCACCAACGAGCAGGTCCACGTCTGGGACATCGACAACGGGTCCCGCTTCGTCACCTACGCGATCGACGGCGAGCCCGGTTCCGGCACGATGCAGGTCAACGGCGCCGCGGCGCACCTGACCAGCCCCGGGCACAAGATCATCGTCGCCTCCTTCGGGGCCTACGACGAGAGCGACCTCGAGCGCTACTCGCCGGTCGTCGTCCACGTCGACGAGGAGAATCGCTCCGTCGCCGTCGACAGCCACCCCGAGGTGCTGCTCTCATGAGCTCCGGTGGCCGTTCTCACACCGCTCCGCCTCCCTCGGGTCGCCAGCCGGTCAGCCTGCCGCGCCTGGCCGAGATGAAGCGGGCCGGCGAGCCGATCGTGATGGTCACCGCCTACGACTACCCGTCGGCGATGGTGGCCGAGGAGGCCGGCGTCGACGTCGTCCTCGTCGGCGACTCCGCGGCGATGGTCGTGCTCGGCTACCCCGGCACCGAGCCGGTCTCGATGGAGGAGATGATCGTCCTCGGCAAAGCCGTGCGGCGCGGCCTGAAGACGCCGCTGATGGTCGGCGACCTGCCGATGGGCAGCTACGAGTCCAGCAACGAGCTGGCCGTCCAGAGCGCCCAGCGGCTGATCAAGGAGACCGGTTGCCAGGTCGTCAAGCTCGAGGCCGGCGGCATCGCGGTCGAGCGAGCGCGGGCGATCGTGCGCTCCGGCATCCCGGTGATGGGCCACGTCGGCCTGACCCCGCAGACCGCCACCGCGCTCGGCGGCTACAAAGCCCAGGGCAAGACCGCGAAGGACGCGATCGCGCTCTGCGAGGACGCCCTGGCCCTGCAGTCGGTCGGCTGCTTCGCGATCGTCTTCGAGGCGGTTCCCGCCGCGATCACCGAGGCGATCGTCGCCAAGCTCGAGATCCCGAGCATCGGCATCGGCGCCGGCCCCGCCACCTCCGGCCAGGTGCTGGTCTTCCACGACCTGCTCGGCATCACCACCGGCCACATGGCCAAATTCGTCAAGCGCTACGCCGACGTCCACGAGACGATGGTCGAGGCGGTGGAGCGATACGGCGAGGAGGTTCGCTCCCGTCACTTCCCCGAACCCGACCACGTCTACAGCGTCGAGCCGACCGAGCTGGACGAGTTCAGGCGCTACCTGGACCAGGAGAGCCTGGCGTCCCAGAAGGCCTGGGAGTGGGAGCCGCTGCCCTGAGGCTTTGCCGCCGTCGTACGATGGCGAAGTCGATGCCGATCTATGAGTTCGAGTGCGAGGAGTGCGGGGCTCGCTTCGAGGAGCTGGTGGCTGCCGGAGCCGCGCCGGTCCCGTGCCCGGAGTGCGGCTCGGAGCGGACCCGGCGGCTGATCTCGGCGGTCTCCCCGCCCGGGCGACAGCCGCGCGGGGCGGCGGTTCGCTCCGGCGAATCGCAGCGCCGGGATCGCGAAGCGGCGCGCTTGGACCGGATCGCCGAGTCGCGGCAGAGGCGGGCGGTGGGGGAGAGCCCACACCCCCCGAAGAAGAAGGGAGCGAGATGACGCCCAGCGCCGAGCAGCGCCGCGAGCAGCTGGTCGACCTCTTCAAAGAGGTCTCCGCCTGCACCAGATGTCCCCTGCACGCGACCCGGGCCAAGACCGTCTTCGGAGCCGGCAACGCCGACGCCGAGCTGATCTTCGTCGGCGAGGCGCCGGGGGCCGAAGAGGACCGCCAGGGGCTGCCGTTCGTCGGCCGCGCCGGACAGCTGCTGAACCAGATGCTGGAAGAGATCGACCTCTCCCGGGAGGACGTCTTCATCGCCAACGTCCTCAAGTCCCGTCCCCCCGGTAACCGCGACCCGCAGCCGCTGGAGATCGAAGCCTGCAAGCCCTACCTGTTCGAGCAGGTGCGGCTGATCGAGCCGAAGGTCGTCTGCACCCTCGGCAACTTCGCCACCAAGCTGCTCAGCGGCAGCCCGGCCGGCATCACCAAGGTCCGGGGAACGCCGCAGCTGCACGAGCTGGGCGGCCGCACCGTCTTCCTGCTGCCGCTCTTCCATCCGGCCGCCGCGCTGCGGACGCCCGCGGTCAAGGAGACCCTGCGCGGCGATTTCGCCACGATCCCGGCCTTGCTGGCCGGCCCGGCGCCGGCGCCGGCGCCAAGCGCCGAGGAGATCGCCGCCGAGGAGCCCGCCCCAGAGCCGCCGCCCCAACCCGCCGACCAGCTCGACATGTTCGGCTAGCCGCCCCCGGACGCGGACGAACAGCAAGATCTCCGGTGATCATGAGCGCGAGTGAGCGAGAGCAGAGGAGGCGGTACCCAGCCGAGCGGGTCGAGAGCCGTTCGGCGGCTGAGACCGAAGCGCTCGGCGCCCGCCTGGCGGAGCGGCTGCAGGCCGGCGACCTCGTCGTCGTCAGCGGCGAGGTCGGGGCGGGAAAGACGACGCTGATCCGCGGCGCCTGCCGGGCCCTCGGGGTGAGGGGGCCGATCACCTCGCCGACCTTCACGATCGGCCAGCGCTATGGGGGTGGCCGCCTGCCGGTATCCCACCTCGACCTCTACCGGCTGGAGAGCCTCGAGGGCGAGGATCCGGCCCTGCTCGACGATTACCTGGGACCGGAGGGAGTCGCTTTCGTCGAGTGGCCAGCGGCAGGGGCGGAGCGCCTGGGGCGTCCGGCACTGGAGATCCGGCTCCAGCATGCGGATGGCGAGCGCAGGCGCGTGGAGATCGAGTGGTAGGACGGCCACCGGCAGAACGCCGCACCGACCGCAGCTGGTCCGTGTTCGGAATCAGTGAACACAGCTTGTAGCATCGGCCTGCGAAACTCGATCCACGAAGGGGAAGGACTCAATGAAGGGACTTAAAGCGCTTTCGGCGGTACTGGTCGCGACTGGACTGCTGGCTAGCGCGGCGCCCGCCACGGCCGGGGCGGCGGCGTACAAGCACTACGTCGGTTGCGGAGTCTCCCGCAATGCACATCCCTCGCATGTGTGCCCTAAGCAGAGCAAGAAGGGCGCCTTCTTCAAAAGCGTCAAGGCCGACGTCGTCTACAGCGTCTGCGTCAAGTTCCCGAGTGGCAAAAACCTCTGCGCCCACGCCCAGAAAGCGACCCAGGGGACGCTCTACGTGAACAAGATCACGTCGACGATCCCGGGCAAGCACCGGGTGACCTGGTTCGTCGAAGGAAAGAAAGTCGGGTCCGTCGTCTTCAGGGTCAAGGGCTAGAAGCGGCACTGCGCTGGTCGTCGTCGGCTTCGACACCGCGACCGCCGACACCGCCGCCTGCGCCTGGCGCGACGGCGAAGCTCTGCACGAGTCGCTGCTGGGGCTCTCCGCCGGAGGGAGGCCCCGGCACGCGACCGCGCTGCTGGTCGAGGTCGAGCGAGCCGCCAGCGTGGCGGGCGGCTGGGAATCGGTCGACCGGCTTGCGGTCGGCCTCGGCCCGGGCTCTTTCACCGGGCTGCGGATCGCCGTCGCCACCGCTCGCGGCCTGGCAACCGGCCTCGGCCTGCCGGTGAGTGGCGTCTGCACCCTCGACGCGATCGCCCGGGGAATGGAGGAGGCCGGCAGCGGCGGTGAGCGCCTGGCTGTCCTCGACGGTAATCGCGGTGAGGTCTTCGCGGCGCTCTACTCGGGGCGGGGCGAGCGAATCTGGGAGCCGCTCGTCTGCCGGCCCGGGGATCTGGCGGAGCGAGTTGCGGGATTGGCAGTGCCCCCGCCGGCCGCGGGTTCGGGGGCGGTACGATTTCGGGACGAGCTGACCCGACATGACGTCCAGATCGCGGACGATGCCGACCCCGTGCACCGGGTCGCCGCGCGGCACATCTGCGCTCTCGCGGCGGCCTCGGGGGACGGGGGGTCGGACCCACTCGACCCGATCTACCTGAGACCTCCAGACGCGGAGCGATGGCGTGAGCGAGATTCTGTCCACAGAGCAGAGTGAGGTGAAGCCGGAGGTCCGAGTGCGCCGGCTCGCCTACAGCGACCTGCCCGCCGTGATCGCGATCGAGCGGCGCTCCTTCCCGACGCCGTGGTCGCTGGCGATGTTCGTCCTCGAGCTTTCCAAGCCGTCCGGGATCTGCCTCGCGGCCAGCGCCGGCGAGGAGCTGCTCGGCTACGTGATCTGCTCTCGCTATGACCAGGTCTGGCACCTGATGAACATCGCCGTCGCGCCCGAGCGGCGGCGCGGCGGCGTCGCCGGGCGCCTGATCGAGCGGCTCTTCGAAGAGGGCGGGGGAGTGCTGCCGTTCACCCTCGAGGTCCGCGTCTCCAACCGCGGCGCGATCGGCATGTACGAGCAGCTCGGCTTCCGCTCCGCCGGCGTTCGCCCTCGCTATTACCACGACAACGGCGAGGACGCGCTGATCATGTGGCTGGATTAGTCCTCGCGATCGAGACCTCCTGCGACGACACCTGCGCGGCGGTGCTCGACGGCCCGCGGATCCTCGCCAACCTGATCTCCTCCCAGGCGGCCGCGCACGCGCGCTTCGGCGGCGTCGTCCCCGAGGTCGCCTCTCGCCATCACCTCGAGCTGACGGCACCGCTGGTCGAGGCGGCTCTGGCCGAGGCGGGGGTGACTCTCGACGACGTCGAGGCCGTCGCCGCCACCGCCGGCCCTGGTTTGATCGGCGCGCTGCTGGTCGGGGTCAGCACCGCCAAGGCGATCGCCGCGGCGCGACGCCTGCCGCTGATCCCGGTCAACCATCTGCAGGGCCACGTCGCCGCCAACTTCCTCGAGCCGGAGCCGCTTGAGCCGCCGTTCCTCTGTCTCGTCGCCAGCGGCGGCCACACCCTGCTGGCCGCGGTCCGCGACGGGGAAGGGCACGAGATTCTCGGCCAGACGCTCGACGACGCCGCCGGCGAGGCCTTCGACAAGTCGGCGCGGCTGCTCGGGCTCGGCTACCCGGGCGGCCCGGCGCTGGAGAAGCTCGCCGCGAAAGGGGACCCCGAGGCCTTCGAGATGCCGGTGGCGATGGCCCGCGACCCGGGCCTGGACTTCAGCTTCAGCGGCCTCAAGACGGCGCTGGTCTACCGCTGCCGCGAACTGGGCCCGGAGGCTGTGGCCGAGCGCCGCGCCGACCTCGCCGCCTCCTTCCAGGCGGCCGTGGTCGGGCAGCTGATCGCGAAACTGAGACGGGCGCTGAAGAAGGGCGACTGGGAGGCCGTGGCGTTGGGCGGCGGCGTCGCCGCCAACGGCCCACTGCGCGATGCGGTCGCCGCCCTCTGCGAGGAGCGCGGGGTGCGGCTGAAGCTGGTGCCGCGCGAGCTCTGCACCGACAACGCCGCGATGATCGGCTCCGCCGCCCGCTTCGCCCCCCGCATCGCCTACCCCGACTACCTCGGCTTCGACGCCTTCGCCAGCGGCGAAACCCCCGCCGACGGGCCGAAAAGTGGAGCCCCAGTCGACATTTCGGCCCATCGGCCGGCTGTATGACTGAGGTCGTCGTTTACTCGCGGCCGGGCTGCCACCTTTGCGAGGAGGCGATCGTCGCGATCGTCGCTCTGCACGAGGAGGGCTATCGCTTCGAGCTGCACGAGATCGACATCGAGAGCGACGAGCTGCTGCTGCGCCGCCATCTGGAGCGAATCCCCGTGGTCGAGGTCGACGGCACGATCGTCTCCGACCTGGTCCTCGACCGCAGCGACCTGCGGGCCAGGCTCGATACTGTGGGGGCATGGTCGAGGTGATCGAGGAGCTCGGGGCGCCGGAGGGCTTTCCGGTGGAAGGGGAGCGACTCTCGCTGGGCGTCGCCGCGCGCCTCTCCCGCTACCTGCAGGTGCTGACCCAGGCCCGCAAGATGGGCCGCGAGACGATCTCCTCTCAGGAGCTTTCCGAGTACACCCACATCAACCCGACCCAGATTCGCCGCGATCTCTCCGGCTTCGGCAAGTTCGGCAAGCGTGGAGTCGGCTACAACGTCGAGTCGCTGGTCTCGGAGATCCGCAAGATCCTCCGCACCTCCGGCCAGCACAACATCGCCCTCTTCGGGGCCGGCAACCTCGGCCAGGCGATCGCCAGCTCGGCGATCTTCGCCGACCACGGCTTCCAGGTCGTCGCGGTGTTCGACTCCGACCCCGCGGTCGTCGGCAGCGAGATCGGCGAGCTGCGAGTGCGCGATCTCGGCGACCTCAAAGCCGTCGTCGCCGAGGAGGAGATCGTCGTCGGCGTCCTCGCGGTCCCGGCGGATGCCGCCCAGGAGGTTGCCGACCGCCTCGTCAAGGCCGGTGTCAAGATCATCTTCAACTACTCCGAGCAGCTCCTTCAGGTGCCGCCGGAGGTGACGGTCCACACGTCCAGCCCCGCGGTCGACCTGCTCTACGCGCTCTACTTCTACCTGGCCTGAGTCCCTTGTCCCTCGATCTCGACCTCGTTCGCGAGAGATTCGAGTCCTCCACCGATTTCACGATCGGCCTCGAGGAGGAGTTCGCGATCCTCGACCCCGGCACGCTGGAGCTGGAGCATCGCTTCGAGGACGTCTATGCGGCCTGCCAGGAGGACGAGCTGCTCGCCGAGTCGGCTGCCGGCGAGCTGATCGCCTCCGAGGTGGAGATCCGCTCCGGACGCTCGCAGAGCTTCGCCGAGGCGACGGCGCGCCAGCGCGAGCGCCGGGCGCGCCTGTTCGAGCTGGTCGGCGGCATGGGGCTGGCGCTGGGGGCGATGGGCACCCATCCCTGGGCGAGCTACCTCGACCAGCGGATCATCGACACCCCGCACTACGCGCGGCTGCAGCACGAACTCGGTTGGGTGGCCCAGCGCAACAACACCTGGAGCACCCACGTCCACATGGGTGTGCGGGGCGCCGACCGAGCGATCGCCGTCTGCGACCGTGTGCGTGAGCTGCTGCCCCTGCTGCTCGCCGTCTCCGCCAACTCGCCCTTCCTCGATCGCCGCGACAGCGGCCTGCACACCGTCCGCACCGAGATCTTCACCCGCACCTTTCCGCGCTGCGGGGTGCCGTCCACATTCGGCGACTGGGACCGCTATGCCGAGTTCGTCGGGATGTTGGAGCGCGCCAACTCGATCGTCGAGTCGACCCAGCTCTGGTGGAGCGTCCGCCCCCACCATCATTTCGGCACCGTGGAGGTGCGGATCTGCGACGCCCAGACCAATGGCGAAGAGTCGCTGGCGCTGGCGGGGCTGATCGCCGCCTGCATCGCCCAGGCTGCGATCGACTACGACGAGCACGGCTACGGCGGCCTGCAGGCACCGCTCGCCGACCGCGAGATCGAGGAGAACCTCTGGCGGGCGATCCGCCATGGCGCCGGCGGGCGGATGATCGACTTCCGGCGTGGGGTGGAGGTGGAGACCCGCGAGATGCTGGAGTCGGTTCTCGCCTGGGCAGAGCCGGCCCGGTCCCAACTCGGCCTCGACTTCCAGCTGCCGGACCGAAACGGTGCCCAGCGGGCCCACGAGGCGCTCTATGCCGGTCTCAGCATCGAGGACGTCTACCGCGACGCCGTGGCGGAGACCAGGCGGACCTACGCCGGCGTCGAGCACGCCTCAGAGGCGGCGTAGAGCGGTCTCAGGGCGCTGGCGCCGCCCTCGTCTATAGACTCCCGCGCCGCAAAACCACCGGAGGAACCAAACTTGACCAGCTTCTTGACCCAATACGGGGTAGTCGTCGCGCTCGTATGCGCGGGCGCCGCCGTTGCTTACGGACTCATAGTCACCCAGCGCCTACTCGCCAAGTCACCCGGCAACGACCGCATGCAGGAAATCTCAGGCGCGGTGCAGGAGGGCGCACAGGCCTATCTGAACCGCCAGTACACGATCATCGCCGCGGTCGCCGTGCCGCTTGCGATCGTGCTCTGGCTGCTCCAGGATTACAAGACCGCGATCGGATTCGTGATCGGCGGCTTCCTCTCCGGGGCCACCGGCTTCATCGGCATGAACGTCTCGGTACGGGCCAACTCGCGCGTCGCCGAGGCCGCCCGCGGCGGCGTGCCGCCGGCGCTCGACGTCGCCTTCAAAGGCGGCTCGGTCACCGGCCTGCTGGTCGTCGGCCTGGCGCTGCTCGGCGTCGCCGGCTACTACGGGGTCCTGATCGTCACCGGCAGCACCGACAAAGAGGCCGTCGACGCGCTGATCGGCCTCGGCTTCGGTGGCTCGCTGATCTCCGTCTTCGCCCGGCTCGGCGGTGGCATCTTCACCAAGGCCGCCGACGTCGGCGCCGACCTGGTCGGCAAGGTCGAGGCGGGGATCCCCGAGGACGATCCTCGCAACCCGGCCGTGATCGCCGACAACGTCGGCGACAACGTCGGCGACTGCGCCGGTATGGCCGCCGACCTGTTCGAGACCTACGCGGTCACCTCCGTCGCCGTGATGCTGCTCGGCGTCCTCACCTTCACCTCCGACTACGCCCGCGAGGTGGCGATCTTCCCGCTGGTCCTCGGCGGCGTCGCGATCATCGCCTCGATCATCGGCGCCCTCTCGGTCAGAACCAAAACCGACAAAGTCGAGGGCGCCCTCTACACCGGCATGATCGTCTCCGGCGTGATCTCGATCGCGGCCTTCTACCCGATCACCGACTGGCTGATGAGCGAACCGCTGCGACTCGGCTTCGCCAGCACCGCGGCCAGCGCCGTCAGCGTCACCGACCTCTGGCTCTGCGCCGTGATCGGCGTCGCCGTGACGGCGCTGCTGTTCGTGATCACCGACTACTACACGTCGACCCGCTTCCGCCCGGTGCGCACGATCGCCCAGGCCTCGGAGACGGGCCACGCGACCAACATCATCCAGGGCCTCGCCCAGGGCTACCAGGCGACCGCCGCTCCGGCACTCGTCCTCGCCCTGGCGATCCTCGGCGCCGACCAGCTGGCCGGCATCTACGGCATCGGCATCGCTGTGATGGCGCAGCTCTCGCTCTGCGGCCTGATCGTCGCCCTCGACGCCTTCGGGCCGATCACCGACAACGCCGGCGGCATCGCCGAGATGGCGGAGCTGCCCGAGGACGTCCGCAACGTCACCGACCCGCTCGACGCGGTCGGCAACACGACCAAGGCGGTCACCAAGGGGTACGCGATCGGCTCCGCCGCGCTTGCCGCCCTGGTGCTGTTCGCCTGCTTCAAGAGCGAGCTGGCGGAAGAAGCCCCGTCCGGCTTCGATCTGAGCCACTTGTTCAACCTGACCAGCCCTGACGTGCTGATCGGGCTGATCATCGGCGGCATGATGGTTTACCTGTTCATGGCCCTGGCGATCGAGGCCGTCGGTCGCGCTGGCGGTCAGGTGGTCGAGCAGGTGCGCAAACAGTTCAAAGAGCACCCCGGGATCATGGATGGCACCGAAAAACCGGAGTACGGGGAAACGGTCAGCATCGTCACCCTGGCGGCACAGAAAGAGATGATCGCGCCCGCCCTGATCCCGATCGTCGTCCCCGTCATCGTCGGCCTGCTCAGTGTCGACGCGCTCGGCGGCCTGCTGATCGGCGTCATCGTCGTCGGTCTCTTCGCGGCGATCTCGATGACCGCCGGCGGCGGCGCCTGGGACAACGCCAAGAAGCTGATTGAGGACGGCGCCCACGGCGGCAAGGGCTCCGAGGCCCACGCTGCCTCGGTGACCGGCGACACCGTCGGCGATCCCTACAAGGACACGGCCGGGCCGGCGATCAACCCGATGATCAAGGTGGCGAACATCGTCGCGATCCTGATCATTCCGATCGTTCACTTCGGGAGTTAGGTGGGCGGGGAGGGGCCTGGTGCTCCTCCCCGCTCAACTTTTTCGCTGAGGGGCGCCGGAGTCTCTCGCCGAGCCGCGCTGGCGAAAAAGTACAAGCCGCGGGGAGGAGCACCAGCCCCCTCCCCGCGACCCAAGCGTGGGGGCGAACGAGCGGAATGATCCGCAAGGCGCTCATTCGCCTAGCGGCTTATGGAGGGGGCGTCTGTGTTAAGCGGCCTGACCGCCGATCAGCACCGTTGGGGCTATCAGGGCGAGAGGAGCGAAATCCGCGAGGTCTTCTCGCGGGTCAAGGCGATTGCCGACGTCACGCTCGATACGCCGGCAATGGCCGGTCCCTCGATCCCGATCGCCATGGCCGACGGGCGCAAAAGCTGGGGTCCGGCGCCACCGCCCGGCACGCCTCCGGCAGGCTCTCCCGGCGCCTGAGTCTTTTCACCGCGCCGGTCCCCTCCGGGAGCGAGGGTCTGATCGACGGGCAACGTCCGTATATTCGGTCTGAGTGACCGTTCCCGGCAGCTGAGAGATGACTAACCGCCAACCCCCGCACGCCCGGATGATGCCCGTGGCGCTTCGCATCTCATCGTCCTCGGGCTTGCCTTTGGCACCACCAAAGGCGGCGCCCTGCGTCCTTGATCTGCTCGGCCACGCGCACCCCCGGTCGCACGCGGGCTGGCGGTCAGTCATCTAGATGGCCCAGCGAATCCCCAGAGACGAATCGCTGAGCCGCGTCCACGGCGTCGGCGCGCTGTTCTCGGCGGCCTACGGCAACGTCGGCTCCTCGATCTACTACGCACTGGGCGTCACCGCCGCCTTCGCCCTCGGGCTGACCCCGGTCGCCTTCGTCATCTCCGGCCTGATCTTCGCCGCCACCGCCGCCACCTACGCCGAGGCGACGGTGATGTATCCCGAGGCCGGCGGCTCCTCGAGCTTCGCCCGCCACGCCTTCAACGAGCTGGTCAGCTTCATCGCCGCCTGGGGGCAGATGCTCAACTACACGATCACGGTCGCGATCTCGGCCTTCTTCGTGCCCCACTACCTGGCCGTCTTCTGGCCCTGGCTGGGGGACAGCCCCGGCGACATCATCGGCGGCGCGGCGCTGATCGTCGGCCTCGCCCTGATCAACATCCGCGGCACCGAGGAGTCGGCGAAACTCAACCTGATCCTCGCCATCGCCGACCTCGCCACCCAGGTGGTGCTGGTCGGCATCGGCCTCGTCCTGGTCTTCAGCCCGCAGGTCCTGGTCGACAACATCCACCTCGGCGTCGCCCCGACCTGGAGCGACTTCGCGCTCGGCATCGCGGTCGGGATGATCGCCTACACCGGGATCGAGACGATCTCCAACATGGCCGAGGAGGCCAAGGACGCGGCGAAGACGATCCCCCGCAGCGTCGGCCTCGTCGTCGCTCGCCGTGCTCGGCCTCTACCTGCTGATCCCGATCGTCGCGCTCTCGGCGATGCCGGTCGACCCAGAACGCCGCCGGCCACTACACGACCGCCCTCGGCACCAAGTTCGCCGACGACCCGATCCTCGGCATCGTCGAGAACCTCGGCCTCTCCACGGGCCCGACCGAAATCCTCCGCTACTACGTCGGCGTGCTGGCGGCGGTGATCCTGCTGATCGCCACCAACGCCGGGCTGATCGGCGTCTCCCGGCTGACCTACTCGATGGGCCAGCACCGCCAGCTGCCCGAGGGCCTGCGCCAGGTCCACCCCAAGTACCGCACCCCCTACATCGCGATCATGATCTTCGCCGCGATCGCGATCGTCACCCTGCTGCCGGGCAAGACCGACTTCCTGGCGACGCTGTACTCGTTCGGCGCGATGCTCTCGTTCACGATCGCCCACGTCTCGGTGATCCAGCTGCGCCGCAAGTATCCAGACGTCGAGCGCACCTGGAAGCCGCCGCTGAACATCCGCGCCTTCGGCTTCGACCTGCCGCTGACCGCGGTGCTCGGCGGGCTCGGCACCTTCGCCGCCTGGATCGTGGTGATGGCGCTGAACCCGCGAACCCTCTTCGTCGGCATCGCCTGGATGGTGCTGGGGATCGATCGTCTACGTGCTCTACCGACGCAACCAGAAACTGCCGCTGACCGAGACCGTGAAGGTGGTGATGCCGGAACCGCTCGGGGTCGAGGAGGTCGAGTACCGCAGCGTCCTGGTCGGCTTCGAGGACGACGAATCGTTCTCGCCGGAGATGGTCGCGACCGCGGTCAAGCTCGCCTCCAAGCGCCGCCGCGGCATCCACGTCCACTCGATGCTGACCGTCCCCACCAACCTGCCGCTGGACGCGGAGATGCCCGACGCAGGAAGCGCGAGGCCCAGCGCAAGATCGAGGAGGCGAGGCTGATCGGCGGCCAGCGCGTCACCGGCCACGTCGCCCGGGTCCGGCCGGGCCAGGCCGGCTACTCGGTCGCCGAGGAGGCGGAGCTGATCAAGGCGGCGGCGATCGTCGATCGGGCTGCGCCGCCGCGGCGGCGTGCCGCTCTACGACAAGACGCTGCAGACGGTGCTCGGCGAGCGTCCCTGCCGCGTCATCGTCGTCTCCGACCCGACCGACAAGCCGGTCGCGATCCCCGACCGAAGCCCTGGCCGAGGTCGCCGAGTGAGCCCGGAACAGGGGGCGGGGAGCGCTTCTACCGCGGTCGCGGTGCGCGTCTTCTCGCTCGTCTTCGTCGCGGTCGGGCTGGTCGTTCTCGGTCGTGACGCTGGCCAACGGCGGCGGGCCGGTCTCGGTCGGGTTCCTGATCGGGATCGCCTTCGTCGGCGGTCGGCGTCGGGCGGCTCTGGGTCGGGTCGAGGATGGGCCGGTGAGCCAGCCGCAGGGCGGGACCGGCGGCGCCTGCGGGTAAGCAGGGCAAGGACGGCGAAACTGCAGCGCGGCCTCGGCGTTCCCTGGCTCTTCGCCGCCGCCTACTCGGCGGTCGGCTTCTCGATCTACTTCGCGCTCGGCGTCGTCGCCGACCGCGGCCTCGGCCTGACGCCGCTGATCTTCCTCGCCTCCGGCCTGCTCTTCGGCCTGACCACGCTCAGCTACGTCGAGGGCGGCGCGATGTTCCGCGAGCGCGGCGGCTCCTCGACCTTCGCCCGCCACGCCTTCAACGAGCTGATCGCCTTCATCGCCGGCTGGGCGATCCTGATCGACTACCTGATCGTGATCGCCCTGGCGGCGCTCTCGGTGCCGCACTACCTGGAGCCGATCTCGGGCAGCTTCGACAAGCCGGTCCTGGAGATCGGCGTCGCCGCCGCGGTGATCGCCGCCGTCTGCGCCCTCAACATCCTCAACGTCACCGGGCGCGGCCGACAGCGCTCGCTGGCCTTCCTCGCGCTCGCCGACCTCGGCCTGCAGCTGGCGGTGATCGTCGTCGGGCTGCTGGTCGTCTTCCACCCCGACCGGCTGACCGCCCAGCTCGATCTCTTCAACCAGCCGAACTTCAAGGACATCGTCTACGCCGCCGTGGTGGCGATGCTCGCCTACGCCGGGATCGAGGCGGCCTCCGACCTGGCGCCGGACATCGAAGTCAGCCGTCGCGACCTCAAACGGATCGCCTCGCTGGGGGCGGTCGCGGTGCCGCTGGTCTACGCCGGGATGGCGGCGATCGCGCTGATGGCGGTTCCGGTCGTCGCCGGTCCGCACGGGCCCGAAACGGCGCTCGGCGGCCAGTACGTCGAGGAGCCGGTGCTGGGCGTCGTCTCCGCCTTCCACCCGCACTGGGTGGCCGAAACGATGCGCTGGATGGTCGCCCTGATCGCCGCGCCGGTGCTCTTCTGGGCCGCGAACACCTCGATGCTCGGCGTCTCCCGCCACATCTACACGCTGGCGATCAACCGCCAGATCCCCAGCTGGCTCGGCAAGCTCGAGAAGCGCAACGCGACCCCCTACGTCGCGATCACGATCTGCGGCGTCATCGCGCTCGGGCTGGTGATCCCGACCAACGTCAAGCTGCTGGCCGGGATCTACGCCTTCGGCGCGACCCTGGCGATCACGATCGCCCACCTCTCGATCATCCGCCTGCGGGTCAAGGCGCCGGACAAGCCGCGGCCGTTCCGGATCCCGCTCGGGGTCCGCTGGGGCGGGGCCGAGCTGCCGCTGCCGGCGATCGTCGCCGCGATCCTCAGCGGCCTCGCCTTCCTCAGCGTCCTCGCCTACCACACGACCGCGCGCTGGGTCGGGATCGGCTGGATGGCCTTCGGCCTCCTCTTCTACGTCGTCTACCGCAAGGTCTTCGAGGGGACGACGCTGACCAAGCGGGTCTCGGTCCCCGAGCACGCGCTGACCAAGCAGGTGCCGGAGGTCGAATTCCGCAACATCCTCGTGCCGGTCTTCGGGACCAAGTTCGACGACGACATCGTCGCCACCGCGGGGCGCCTGGCGGCGGCCGAGCAGGAGGAGTCCGATGGCCTCGACACCGACTCGCGCCTCGACGTCGTCTACGTGATCGAAGTGCCGCTGACCCTGCCGCTCGACGCGATGCTGCCGCCCGAGCGCGAGGCCGAGGCGCAGCGGGCGCTGGAGCGGGCGCGCGAGGTCGGCGAGGAGTACGAGGACGTCGACGTCAGCACCGAGGTGATCCGCGCCCGCAAGGTCGGCGCCGGGATCCTCGAGGCGGCGCGGCGCAGCGGCGCCGAGGCGATCGTGATCGGCGGCGAGCCGCCGACCAAGATCCGCGGCGGCGCGAAGATCGGCGGGATCGGCGCCGCCAAGCCGGCCGAGATCGGCGCCGCGACCGAGTACGTGCTGAAGAAAGCGCCCTGCCGGGTGCTGCTCACCGCCCCGCCCGAATCTGCTCCAGAGCCAGAGCCCAAAACGATGCCCGCTGATACGAAGAGCTGAGCGTGTACGCAGGCGGGTGGGGGGTCGCTTGCGCCTGGCACCTCCGCTACGCCCCCTCTGACTAGTATCCGGCCCATGTTCATCTTGATCGTCGGCTGCGGCCGAGTCGGCTCCTCGGTGGCCCGGGCGATGCTCCGCGAGGGGCACGAAGTCTCGTGCCTCGACGAGGACCCGGAGTCCCACGCCCGGCTCGAGGTCGGCCTGGAGAAGAGCTGGGAGGACCTCGGCGGCCAGTTCACGGTCGGCGCCGGCCTCGAGACCGAGGCGCTGGTCGCCGCCGGGATCGAGAACGCCGACGTCTTCATCGCCTCGACCGACGGCGACAACACCAACATCATCATCGCCCAGATCGCCCAGCGCCGCTACGAGGTGCCGACCGTGATCGCCCGCGTGCTCGACCCGCTGCGGGCCGAGTGGTACCAGCGCCAGGGCCTGCACACCGTCTGCCCGACCAGCGTCGCGATCGACATGCTCGAGGGCGCCGTGCGCGAGGGCGCCGAACGCGGCGGCCCACCGGACGGCGCGGCGGAAGCCGCCTAGAGAAGGGGACTGGGGAGCGGATGTACATCATCGTCGTCGGAGCGGGCAAGGTCGGCTGGAACCTGGCGCGCGAGCTGCTCGAGAAGGACCACGAGGTGACGCTGATCGAGAGCGACCGTCGCCGCTACCTGACCGTCGAGCAGGAGCTCGAGCACAACGTCTCCTACGGCGACGCCTCCGAGCTCTGGGTGCTCGAGCGGGCCGGGATCCAGCGCGCCGACATGGTGATCGCGGTCACCGGCGACGACGAGGACAACATGCTGATCTGCCAGGTCGCGCGCGAGAAGTACCTGGTCGACCAGATCATCGCCCGGGTCAACAACCCGCGCAACCGCCAGCACTTCGACCTGCTCGGCGTCAAGCCGTCGGTCTCGGCCACCGACCTGATCCTGCGCCTGCTCGAGCACGAGGTGCCCGAGTACGGCCTGGTCCACCTGCTCGACCTGCAGGAGGAGCAGCTGGAGATCATCGAGATGCTGCTCGGCAAGGACTCCGGCGTGACCGGGCGCCGGGTCGGCGACCTGCAGATGCCGGAGGGCAGCCTGCTGATCTCGGTGCTGCGCGCCGGCAAGGGCTTCGTGCCGACCGCCGACACCGTGCTCGAGGAAGGCGACGAGGTCCTGGCCGTGCTCGACCCGGGCAAGGAGGACGACCTGAAGGCGCTCTTCGGACCCGAGGGCAACGGCAGCAGCGGCGGCTGATGGCCTGACTCGCGAGGTCGACTTTCTGCTCGATCGGCGGCGGCATGGCCTCCGCCCACTGCGCCGCGGAGCTGCGCAAGCGCGGCGCCGAGGGCTCGGTGCTGCTGGTCGGCCGCGAGCCCGAGCCGCCCTACGAACGGCCGCCGATCTCCAAGGAGTACCTGCGCGGCGAGGCCGAGCGCGCCGACGCCTACGTCAACCCGCCCTCCTGGTACGAGGAGAACGGCGTCGAGCTGCTGAGCGGCGCGCAACGTGATGTCGCTCGACGCCGAGGCGCGCACGGCGAAGATCCAGGGCGGGGAGGAGGTCGCCTTCGGCAAGGCGCTGATCGGCACCGGGGCGATGGTCAACATCCTCCGCGTCGAGGGCGCCGAGAACGAGGGCATCCACTACCTGCGCGCCTTCGGCAACTCCGACGCGATCCGCGCCGACGCCGAGGCGGCCGAGCACGTCGTCCTGATCGGCGGCAGCTACATCGGCACCGAGGTCGCCGCCTCGCTGACCGCGAAGGGCACCAAGTGCTCGATCGTGGCGATGGAGGACGTGGCGCTCTCGCGGACCTTCGGCGAGGACGCCGGGCGCTGGTTCCAGGAGCTGCTCGAATCGCAAGGGCGTCGACGTTCCACGGCGGCGAGGAGCTGAGCGCCTTCGAGGGCGACGGCCGGGTCGGCGCGGTGGTGACCAAGAGCGGGCTCAGCATCGAGTGCGACGCGGTCGTCGTCGGCGCCGGCGTGCGGCGCCGACGCGATGCTCGCCCAGCGCGCCGGGCTCGAGGTCGACGACGGGATCGTCTGCGACTCGAAGCTGCAGACCTCGGTCGAGGGCATCTACGCGGCCGGCGACTGCTGCTCCTACGACAGCGTCGTCCACGGCCGCCGGCTGCGCGTCGAGCACTGGGACGTGGCGATGCAGCAGGGCATCCACGCCGCCGGCAACATGCTCGGCGACGACCGCGACTACGACGTCGTCCCCTACTTCTTCAGCGACCTCGCCGACTGGGCCAGCCTCGAGTACGTCGGCCCGGCCCAGGACTGGGACGAGGAGATCTGGCGCGGCGATCGCGAGCAGCGGCGAGTTCTCGGTCTGGTACCTGAAGGGCGGCCGGGTCGCCGGCGCCCTCAGCGTCGGCCGCTCCGAAGACCTCGCCGAAGCGCGGCGGATGCTCGCCGACGGGGTCGACGTCTCCGCCGCCCGCGATCGCATCGCCGATCTCGGCAGCGACCTGTCGGCGATCTCCTAGCCAGGGCGAGCGATATCCTGGTTCCAGCGCTTTGCGGCCTGGTGTAATGGCAGCACGCCTCGCTCTGGAAGAGGCAGTCGGGGTTCGAGTCCCTGGGCCGCAGCTCCTAAGTCCCTGCAAAGGCGTCGAATCGCTCTGCTAGCGTCGCCCCGATGAGACCTCCCAAGCTCCTGCCGATCGCCGCTCGCTCGCGCTGGCCGCGCTGGCCATCGCCGGCTGCGGCGGTGGCGGCGGCGACTCGACCGCCGCGACCGCGGCGACGACGGAAACGGCGCCGACGCTGAGCAAGGCGGAGCTGATCTCCCAGGGCGACGCGATCTGCGCCGAGGTCAACGCCGCGGTCGGCGCGGTCGGCGCCTCCGAAGCGGAAGTCCCCCGAGCCAGATGACCCAGGTCGCCGACCTCTACATCGGCATGGTCGAAAGCCTCAAGCGCCTCGGCGCGCCCGACGAAACGCCGCCGGCTACGCCGAATTCATCGCGGCCGCCGAAGAAGCTCGCCAAGGTCGAGGGCGAAGTCAAGCTCGCCGCCGAACGCGAAGACACCGCCGCGCTCGGCGAAGCGGCGACCAAGGCGGCGCCGGCGCTCGAAGAATTCCAGAGCGCGGCCGGCGATCTACGGCTTCGAAGACTGCAGCGAAGGCCCGCAGCGCTCCGACGGCCGCCGGCAGCGCGACCGCGCCGCGGCGAAGAAGCGGAAGAAGGCGGCGTCGAAGCCGCTCCCGAAGTAGTCGAAGAAGAAGCGCCGGTCGAAGAAGTCGCGCCCGAAGAAGTGGCGCCGGAAACCGGCGGTGCCGGTGGCGGCGCTCGAAGAAGTCGCGCCCGAAGCTGGCGGCGGATCCGGCGGCGGCAGCTCCGGCGGCGTCGGGCCGGGCTGACTCAGGTCGCATGCGCGGGAGGGGGACGGGTACCCCTCCGCGCGGAGACCGTCGCGCAGCTGCGGTCGCTGCAACCACTTCATGCGTGGTTCCTTGAGTACTCCGCGGGAGCGCCGGTATCCGTCCTCCAGCGGGCAATGCTCTGGTCTCGACCCCGCGCGTCGTGCACGGGGACGCTGGGCTACGGGATGTCGAGTATCCGCCTGCCGCGGAGGCTCAAGGGACTTCGGGACTCGCATGCCCCGCAGGCGCATCTCAGCTGCGCGACGGCCTCCGCTGGCAGGGGTACTCGACTCCCGTAGCCGACCCTCGCCGCTCTGCTCAGGCCGCCGAGGACTCCGACCAGGCGCCGTAGAGCTTGGAGTAGGGGCCGTCGGCCGCGATCAGCTCGTCGTGCGTCCCCTGCTCGGCGATCTCGCCCGCCTTCGAGGACGACGATCTTGCCGGCGCGGCGGATCGTCGAGAGGCGGTGGGCGATGACGATCGCGGTGCGGCCCTGCAGCAGGCGCTCGAGGCCTTTCTCGATCGTCTTCTCGGTGCGGACGTCGACGTTGGAGGTGGCCTCGTCGAGGATCAGGATGCGCGGCTCGGCGAGCAGGGCGCGGGCGAAGGCGACGAGCTGGCGCTGGCCGGCGGAGAGCTGGACGCCGCGCTCGCCGACCTCGGTCTCGATCCCGTCCGGCAGGGCGGCGACGAACTCGGTCGGCGCCGACGGTGGCGACGGCCGCCTCGATCTCCTCCAGGCTCGCCTCGGGCCGGCCGAAGGCGATGTTCTCGCGGACGCTGCCGGAGAAGAGGAAGCCCTCCTGGGGGACGATCCCGAGCTGGCGCCGCAGCGCCCGCTGCTGGACGCCGCGCAGGTCGTGGCCGTCGACCAGGACCCGGCCCTGCTGCGGGTCGTAGAAGCGGGCGACGAGCTTGGCGAAGGTCGACTTGCCGGCGCCGGTGGCGCCGACCAGGGCCAGCGTCTGGCCCGGGCGGCACGTGCAGGTCGACGTCGCGCAGCGCCCAGATGTCGCTCGGGCGATGCCGGCTCCCGTCGGCCGGCGCGGCGTCTTCCTTGTAGGAGAACCAGACGCCCTCCAGCTCGATCTCGCCCCGCAGCGTCCCCGGGTCGATCGCGCCCGGGGCGTCGACCATGTCCGGCTTGGTGTCGAGCAGGTCGAAGATCTTGTCCAGCGCCGCCATCCCCTGCTGGTAGGTCGTGTAGAGCTGGGAGAGTTCCTGGATCGGTTCGAAGAAGGTCGCCAGGTAGCCGACGAAGGAGACGATGACGCCGACCTTGATCGCGCCGTCGATCGCCTGGCTGCCGCCGTAGAGCAGGATCACCGCGGTGCCGATCGCGGCCAGCAGTTCGACCGCCGGGAAGTAGGAGGCGTTGAGGTAGACCGTCTTCATGTTCACGTCGCGGTTCTGCTCGTTGAGGTCGGTCATCACGTCGACGTGGCGCGGCTCCTGGCCGAAGCTGCGCACCACCCGCACGCCGCTCAGCGTCTCCTGCAGGTAGGCGGTGACGGCGGCGATCCGCTCCCGGGTCGCCCGGTAGGCGCCGGCCGAGACGATCCGGAAGATGACGCTGGCGATCGCCAGCAGCGGGAAGGTGAGGAAGGTGATCAGGGCCAGCTTGACGTCGAGCAGGAGCAGGATCACGACCACGCCGACCAGGGTCAGGGTCGCTGGAGAACATCGTCACCACGCCGCTGGTGACCAGCTGGTTGAGCGCCTCGACGTCGTTGGTCATCCGCGAGATCAGCACCCCGGGGCTGCGGCGGGTGAAGAAGCCGATCGACATCGACTGGATGTGGGCGAAGAGCCGCTCGCGCAGATCCTGCAGGGCGCGGGTGCCGACCCAGCCGACCAGGTAGGTCTCCGCGTAGGTGCCGACGGCGTAGAGCAGGGCGGCGGCGACGAAGGCGGCGACGATCAGGTCGAGGGCGCTGAGGTCGCCGGTGTTGATCCCGGCGTCGATCGCCCGGCCGGCCAGGTAGGGAGGCGCGAGGCCGGCGCCGGTCTCGATCAGCAGGGCGACGAACATCAGCGCCATGCGGCCGCGGTAGGGGCGCAGCAGGCCGATCATCCAGCGCACCTTGCGGCCGCGCTGGTCCTCGCCGCGGACGAGTCGCCAGAGCGCCGCGAAGAGCAGGAAGACGTTGCGGAGTCGGTTGGAGCTGGGCGAGTAGGCGGCCCCTCGGCCTCCCTCTGCTCCACGGCGCGTATCTCGTCGCGCTCGCTCACAGCCGCGCCATCTCCTCGCGGCTCTCGAGGTCGCGCTGCAGGAAGACCGAGTCGGCGAGGCCGTGCTCGGCGATCTCGCGGTAGAAGCCGCAGCCCTCGAGCAGCTCCTCGTGGGTGCCGCGGTCGACGATCCGGCCGCCGTCCATCACGACGACCTCGTCGGCCAGCGAGACGGTCGAGAGGCGGTGGGCGATGATGAAGGTCGTCCGCCCGGCCATCACCTCGCCGCAGCCCGGACTTGATCGCCTCCTCGGTGGTCGCGTCGACCGAGGAGGTGGCGTCGTCGAGGATCAGGATCCGCGGGTCGGCGAGCAGGGCGCGGGCGATCGCGACCCGCTGGCGCTGGCCGCCGGAGAGGGTGAGGCCGCGCTCGCCGACCCGGGTGCTCGTAGCCGTCGGGCAGCTCGCGGATGAAATCGTCGGCCTGGGCGCGCCGCGCCGCCGCTTCGATCTCCTCCTGGGTCGCCTCCTGGCGCGCGTAGGCGATGTTCTCGGCGACGCTGGCGGTGAAGAGGAAGCTGTCGTCGGCGACGAAGGCGACCTCCGAGCGCAGCGAGTCGACGTCGACCTCGCGGATGTCGGCGCCGTCGACCAGGACCGTCCCCTCGCTGGGGTCGTAGAGCCGCGCGATCAGCGCCGACCAGGCTGGTCTTGCCGGCGCCCGAGGGACCGACCAGCGCCACCGTCCTGCCGGCCTCGACGTGGAGGTCGACGTCGGTCAGGGCCGGCGCGGAGCCGTCGTAGCGCAGCGTCACCCCGCGCAGCTCGACCTCGCCGCCACCTGCCGGCAGAGCGGGCGCGCCGGGCGGGCTCTGGATCGCCGGCTCGCGGTCGATGATCTCGAACATCCGGTTGCCGGAGGCGATCGCCCGCTGCGCCATCCCCATCGTCACCCCGAGCATCCGCATCGGCCCGGCGAGCATCACCGACGTAGAGGTAGAAGGCGCTGAAGTCGCCGAGGCTGAGCGATGCCGTCGATCACCTCGCGGCCGCCGACCAGCAGGACCAGGGCGATCCCGAACTGGGGCAGCAGCCCGATCAGCGGCGAGAAGAACGCCTGCAGGCGGGTCGAGTAGATGCTCTGGTCGAAGACCCGGGCGACTGCCCGCTGGAAGCGGTGCAGCTGGTATTCCTCGCGGGCGAAGGCCTTGACGATGCGGATTCCGGAGACGTTCTCCTCCGCCTCCGCGGTCAGCTCGGCGATCCGCTGCTGGACCTCCTGCAGGGCCGGGCGGGAGACGCGGTTGTAGCGGGAGGCGGTGTAGACGACGAACGGCGCCGGCGCCAGCGCGATCAGCGCCAGCAGCGGGTTGATCGCGATCATCACCGCGCTTGCCAGCACGATCGTCAGCAGGCTCTGGGTGATGAAGATCAGCCCGTAGCCGAGGAAGAAGCGGATCGCCTGCAGGTCGACGGTCGCCCGCGACATCAGCTGGCCGGTCTGCTGGCCGTCGAAGAAGCCGAGGTCCAGCCGCTGCAGGTGCGCGTAGAAGGTCTGGCGCAGGTCGAATTCGACCGCCAGCGAGACCTTGCCGGCCACCAGTCGCCGGACCACGGTCAGGCCCAGCCGCAGGATGCTGGCGCCGACGATCGCCAGCGCCAGCGGCAGCAGCGCCGACTTGTCGCCACTCTTGATCGCGTTGACGGCGTGCCCGATCAGCAGCGGGATCAGCACCGTCATCCCGATCGCCGCCCAGGCGAACGCCAGCGACCCCCACAGTTGGGGACGGTAAGGGCGCAGGAAACCCATCAAGCGGCGGTAGGTACGCACGGAACCCACTATACAAAGTGAAGTATTGCGATAGGGGGCAGCGATCCCTCCCAGCAGAGCCTCTTCTCGCTCGGGATTCGCTGCTTGGGCTCATTCGGACGGGGTGGGTGCCTCTCGCGCGCGCGGCGTCCTGATTTTCGCAGTGCCGCTCAGCGAGAGATGCGAAGTCCCCGGCGAAAATCCCAGCAAGCGCGAGAGGCACCCACCCCGTCCCCAACCGCCCGTTCAGCGCAGCCTGGCCGCCGCCTTGGCGCTCGGCACCTTTCCGTTTTCGCACGGTTTGGGGCCGTGGCCGGGGCTGGGGAGGATCTGGAAGTTGGTGACTGCGTGGAACGGCGTCGGGGCGCCGTTGTTCTGGGCGAGGTTGACGATCAGCCGGTAGAAGCCGGGCAGCAGGTCGTGGTAGAAGATCTCCGGCCGGGTTCCCGGCGAGTAGCTGCCGGCGGAGCCGATCCGTTCGGCCAGCACCCCGTTGGGCCCCGAGTACTGCGGGTAGTCGAAGGAGGCGCCGACCAGCCGGCCGTTGCCGATCGGGCTGTCGATCGCGTGCTGCAGTTTTACCGGGTCGACGCAGTCGGGGACGCGGTTGAGGCTGAAGCGGATGTGACCCTCGCCGAGCTGCGGCTCGGCGCCGAACTGGCCTGGGGCGAGGTGGAAGTCGTGGACGACCGCCTTGACGACGACGGCGTGGCTGGTCTGCCTGGCGCCGTTGCGGGGTGAGACGATCTCGACCGACGGTTGGCCCGGGACCGCTGCTGCGCTCGCCTCGCTGTGTTTCGAGTCGGTGCCGCACCCGAGGACGGGGAGCGTGGCCAAGACGGCCGCCGCCAGTGCTGCCAAGGTTGCAGTCCTTCCCCGCATAGGGGCGGGAACATTACGCGTAACTTCCAGATCTCCATGCGACGAGCCCCGACCACGATCCTCGCGGCACTGCTCGGGCTCGCCGCCCTGGCGCCCGCCGCCCTGGCCGGTGGCTTCGCCGGCCACGTCGACCCGTTCGCCGGCACCCGGCCCGGGCCGGGGACGTTCGGCGGCGGCCACAACTTCCCCGGCGCGGCCGTGCCGTTCGGGATGGTCCAGTGGAGTCCCGACACGACCCCGGCCGACAAGAACGGCTTCGGCGGCTACGACTATCGCGATCAGCACCTGAAGGGCTTCAGCCTCACCCACCTCAGTGGCGCCGGCTGCTCGCTCTACGGCGACTTCCCGTTCCTGCCCACCACCGAGCCGCTCGAGGCCTCACCGGCGGCGGCCGGCTCGGGCCTCGACGGCGAGTTCCAGCCGGGCTTCTCGCACTCGGGAGAGCGGGCCCGGCCCGGCTACTACTCGGTCCATCTCAACCCGGTCCACGGCGGTGGCATCGATGCCGAGCTGACGGCGACGACCAGGACCGGCATGGCGCGCTTCACCTTTCCCTCCAACCCGCACGCCAGCGTCCTGATCGACGCCGGCGGCAGCGCCCAGCCCGACGACTTTGCCGAAGTCCAGGTCGATCCCGGCGCCCGCGAAATCTCCGGCGCTGCCTCCAGCGGCCTCTTCTGCGGCCAGCGACCGCGTTACAAGGTCTACTTCGCCGCGGTCTTCAACCGCCGCTTCGACGCCTACGGGACCTGGCAGCGCAGTCAGCTCTATCCGGGGTCGACGTCCTCTGTCGACAGTCAGGCCCCGCCCGCCAACCCGGCGACGACCGCTGACGCCGGCGCCTACGCGACCTTCGACACCGGCAAGAACAGGGTGGTGCTGGCCCGGGTCGGCGTCTCCTTCGTCAGCGTCGAAGACGCCCGCGCCAACCTCGCGGCGGAAAACCCAGGCCTCGGCTTCGGTGCTGTCGCGGCGAAGGCGCAGCGCAGCTGGAACGCCTCGCTGGGGCGGATCCGCGTCAGTGGCGGCTCGGGCCGGCGCCTCGACACCTTCTACACGGCGCTCTATCACGCCTTCCTCGCCCCGCGGACCTTCAGCGACGTCAACGGCGCCTATCCGGGCATGGACGGCCTGATCCACGACGCCGGTCACCGCATCCAGTACGCGGACTTCTCCGGCTGGGACATCTATCGCACCGAGATCCAGCTGCTCTCGATCCTGGCGCCGCAGCGGGCCAGCGAGATGATCCGCTCGCTGCTGGCCGATGCCGAGCAGAGCGGCTGCCTGCCCCGCTGGCCCTACGCCAACGGCCAGAGCATGACGATGGTCGGCGACTCCGCCGACCCGATCGTCGCCTCGGCGGCGGCCTTCGGCGCCGACGGCTTCGACAGGGCAGCGGCGCTGGCGACGATGGTGAAAGGGGCAACCGAACCGTGCCAGAGCGCCAACGGCGAATACCTCGAGCGCCAGGGCCTGGACGGCTACCAGTCGCTTGGCTACGTCCCCTTCGACCTCGACACCAACGCTCGCAACGCCAACTCGATCTACGGTGACCCCGAAGCCGTCTGGGGGTCGGCGGCGACGTCGCTCGAGTACGACGTCGACGACTTCGCGATCGCCCAGTTCGCCGCCCGCGCGCAGCGCGATCGCCCGACCTACCGAACCTTCATGCGCCGCTCCGCCGGCTGGCGCCGCCTCTTCAACCCGGCCAGCGGCATGATCGAGCCGCGCTTCTCCAGCGGTGCCTTCCCCCCGCACTACGACAACCTCAACGGAGGAGGGTTCGTCGAGGGCGACTCCGCCCAGTACACCTGGATGGTCCCCCAGGACCCCGCCGGGTTGATCGAGAAGATGGGCGGGCCGGCGAAGGCGGCCTCGCGACTCGACTACTTCCTCCGCGAGCTGAACGGCGGCCCCGGCGCAACCCACACCGACCACGCGCTGCTCGGCAACGAGCCGACCCTGCAGACGCCCTGGCTCTACGACTGGATGCGGCAGCCCTTCCGCACTCAGGAGGCGGTTCGCCGCGCCCTCGGCCTCTATGACACCTCGCCCGACGGCTATCCCGGCAACGACGACCTCGGGACGCTCTCCGCCTGGTACGTGTTCGGCGCGCTGGGCCTCTACCCGGAGGTTCCCGGGGTGGGGGTGCTGGCGATCGGCAGCCCGCTCTTCGGCAGGGCCGAAATTCGCCTGCCGCATCGCCGGCGGGCGCTGATCGTGGCGTCGGCGCAAGAAGTCACGAGCCGTGGGGCCGGTAAGAAGCGCCACCGTCAGGTGACAACGCTCAGCCCCTCGTCGGCTCCCTACGTTCGCTCCCTCCGCCTCAACGGCCACGCTTACAGCCAGCCGTGGACCACGTACTGCGCCCTCGCCCGCGGTGCCAACCTCTCCTTTCAACTCAGCCTGCACCCGAATCGCCGCTGGGGCACCTCCGCGGCGGCTGTGCCACCATCGTTCGGCCCTCAACGGTCGATGCCGAAGAGCGCCTGCACTCCCTGAGCAGCGCCCACCCTTTACCCACGACTTAGCTGCCCTTGAGGACCGGCTAAGCCACCCCGTCGAATCTCCAGCCCCGTGGAAACCTCCGCAGCCCCCATTGCCGCAGCCCAAGCCGGCACCGAGGAGATGCGTGCGGCCCCGGTGGCGGGCTCGGCCGTGCTCTGGGCCCTTGCCGGGCTGACCGCGCTCGGCATCGCCGTCCGCTTCGCCAGCCTCGGTCTGCAGAGCTACCACCACGACGAGGTGATCACCGCGATGCGGGTCATCCCCGGCAGCTTCGAAGAAATGCTGCACCGGGTGAAGACGAGCGAGTCCAACCCGCCTCTCTACTACGTGCTCGCCTGGGGATGGGCGAAGGCGTTCGGGACCGGTGAGTTCGGCCTGCGCTCCCTCTCGGCCCTGTTCGGGGCGGCCACGGTGCCGGTCGGTTACTTCATCGGCCGCGAACTGACCGGCCGTCGCGCCGGTCTGATCCTGGCCGGCGCTCCTCGCGGTCAACCCGATGTTGATCTGGTATTCGCAGGAGGCCCGCTCCTATGCGCTGCTGGTCTTCTTCGGGGCGCTCTCGCTGCTCTTCTTCGTGCGCGCGCTCGACACCCGTCGCGGGCGGGACCTGGCGTTCTGGGCGCTGGCCTCGGCGCTCGCCCTCTGCAGCCACTACTTCGCCGTGTTCGCGGTCGGGATCGAGGCAGCCTGGCTGCTGGTGGCGCTGCGAGCTCGCTGGCACGCCGTCCTGCCGGCGGTCGGCGTCGTCGTCGCGGTGGGCCTGGCGCTACTGCCTTTGATCGACGCCCAGGTCAACCCGACCCACATCGGCTGGATCGAAAACAGCCCGCTTGCCAACCGCTTCTGGGAGACGGGCGTCAGCTTCCTGGTCGGCGAAACCGGCCACGTGATCGCCGAGGCGCCCCGGGAGCGCTACGCGCTGGTCCCGGTGATCCTGATCGGGGTTGCCCTGATCCTGACGGCGCTGCGCGGCACTCGCCGCGAGCGGCGTGGTGCCGCCCTCGGGCTGGTGCTCGGCCTCGGGGTGGCGGCGTTGGCGGCGGTCGCGGCGCTGGTCGGCAAGGACTACGTCGTGGAGCGCAACCTATTGCCGGCCCTGATCCCGCTGCTGGCTGTTGCCGCGATCGGTTTCGCGGCGGGCGCGGCGCGGCGCCTCGGGTTGCTGCTCGCGGTTGCCCTCTGCGCCTACTGGCTCGCCTTCGCGATCCACGTCACCCAGACCCCAAACCTGCAGCGACCCGATTTCCGCTCGGTCACCGACGAACTCGGTCCGCCGCGGGCTGGGCGCCGAGCTATCGTCACCTGGAAGCTCGCCGCCGACCCGGTCCGCTATTACCTGCACGACGACGCACTGCGGATGTACGGTGGGGTCGAACACATCGGTGAGGTCGACGTGCTCCGCAAGCCGTTGGCCACCGGGCAGCCCGTTAACCTGCCGCCTTCGTTTCACCAGGTGGATCGAGTGCGCGCCGACCGGCTGACGCTCGTCCGTTACGTCGCCAAGCACCCAGTGAAGATCAAGTTCCACACCCTGCGCGACCTGCCGACCGGTTTCGGCGACGACGCCGTCGTCATCGACGGGCCGCGGTACAGGCCCAGGAGCGACAGGGGGAGGAGATGAGCGCCTCCGAACTCGCCGGCCGCATGGGTGCCGCCGCGCGGCAGCCCGCCAACTGGGTCCAGCTGCTCAAGTTCGGGGTCGTCGGCGGCTCCGGCTACCTGATCAACCTGGTCATCTTCGCCCTGCTTGCCGACCACCTCGGCATCCATCACTCGCTTGCCGCGATCGGCGCCTTCTGCGTCGCCGTCAGCAACAACTTCCTCTGGAACCGCTACTGGACCTTCGGCCCCGGCAACGCCACGGCCGGCTTCCAGGCGGTCCGCTTCTTCGCGGTCAGCCTCGCCTCGTTGGCTCTCAACCTGGCGATCCTCGAGGTGCTGCTGGCCGGCACCGGGGTCGGGGACCTGACCGCGCAGGCGATCGCGGTCGCCCTGGCGATGCCGTTCAACTTCCTCGGCAACCGGCTCTGGACTTTCGCCTGACCCGGGTGTCCGAGGCGGGGCCGCCGCGTTGGCCGAGCGACGGCGCTCAGGCTGCCCGCCGAGCCACTCGAGCAGCTCGGGGAGCCGGCGGCGCAACTGAGGCGCGGGGGAGGAGAGCTCGGCGCGGGCGAGGTGGATCGCCGCGCCGATCCGCAGCGCCGTCTGCGCCGGCTCGCCCCCGACGTGTTCCTCGAGCCGTTGCAGCATCTGCCAGTCGGTTTGCAGCTGCCAGAGTGCCGCCCGGGTTCCCTCGGGGTCCCTTTCAGCCATCTCGACGATGGCTTCGACGCCGGCCTGGACCGGCTGCGGCGAGTCGTCGGCGGCCTCCAGGGCCCTGGCGACCGCGTCCGGATAGCAGGCGTCCGAAACGACCAGCAACGTTTCCCCACTCTCTCTCACGTTGGGACCTCCTCTTGGGTCTCGGCCAGGCCCCGGGGTGTAGCTAGCACCGCCGGGGCCGTTTCTGCATGGACCCGGCGAGCCTAGGGTCGGTTCCAGACGCCGAGTATCCAGATCTCTCTGACTATCTTAAACATGCCTGATTCATAGCCGGGACACCGCTAAGTTAGCCTTGAGCGCGAGATGGGAAAGTCGAAGCCGAGTTATGACGCGGACAGGATCGAGCCCGCCAGACAGGTCGCCTGGGAGGAGCGCGGCGACTTCGAGGCGCCACGACCGGCGGCGGGCCAGGCCCGTGTTTACATAAAGCCCTCGAGCCCTTTCACCTCGGGGAATCTGCACATGGGCCACGTCCGCGACTACGCGATCGGCGACGCCTACGCGCGTTTCCGCCGTGCGCGCGGCGACGCCGTCCTCTTCGGCTTCGGCTTCGACGCCTTCGGGCTGCCGGCCGAGCTGGCGGCGATCGAGCGCCAGGAGCCAGCCGCCGACTGGGTGGCGCAGTGCGGTGAGCGGATGCTCGGCCAGATGAAGCGCCTCGGCTTCTCCTTCGACTACGACCGCGTCTTCTACAGCTCCGACGAGAGCCAGTACCGCTGGTCGCAGTGGCTCTTCCTGACCCTGTTGGAGGCCGGCCTGATCTATCGCGACGACGCCACCGTCGACTGGTGCGACACCTGTCGCACGACGCTGGCCTCGATCCAGGTCGAGGACGGCCGCTGCTGGCGCTGCCATAACGAGGTGCGGCTGATCCGCCGCCCAACTTGGTTCCTGAGGATCGTCCCCTACCTCGAGGAGAACGACCGCAACACCGCGAAGCTCGAGAGCTGGGACGACCTCTCGCTCGCCACCCAGCGCTACATCCTCGGGCGCAGCGACGGGGTGGAGGTCGACCTGGAGGGCTCGGAGGGACGCACGCTGACCGTCTTCAGCCCGCACCGGGATTCGCTCGCGCAGGCTCGCTTCGTCCTGCTCTCGCCCCGTCATCCCGAGGTCGAGTCCTGGGCGGAGGGCGAGAGCGTGCGCGGGGAGCTGGAGCGGATGCGGTCCGGCGGCTGGGAGCGCAGCGCCCGCGACGCCCGCTCGGTGCCGATCGTCGACACCGGTGCCTCCATCGCCGGTCCCTCCGGAGGAGAGCTGCCCGTCTTCGTCTCGCCGATCGTCGACGCCCGCTATGGGCCGACGGCCGCCTTTGGAATCCCGGCGGTAGACGAGGCCGACGAGGAGCTCGGCCGCCGGATCGGGCGGCCGGCCGCCGGCGAGAGCGCGGCCGACGATCCCGAGGCGGTGGTCGCGGAGCCGGTCCCGGGCGCCCGCGATGGGAAGCGCTACCGCGCCAACGACTTCTCGATCTCCCGTCAACGCTCCTGGGGCACGCCGATACCGATCGTCCTCTGTGAGGCCTGCGGCCCGGTTCCGGTGCCAGAGGAGGACCTGCCGGTGGTGCTGCCTCGCGACCTCGCCCCGACCGGCGAGGGCAATCCGCTGGCCGAGCGAGCGGACTTCGTCGACGTCGCCTGCCCGAGCTGTGGCGAGCCCGCCAAGCGAGAGACCGACACCCTGGACTGCCATTTCGATGCCCTCTGGCTCTGGGTTCCCGCCGCCGTGCCGCCCGAGGATCGTGAGGAGCTGATGTTCGAGCACCCCGACCTGAAGGAGTGGCTGCCCGCCGAGCGCCTCGTCGCCGGGGGTGACAGCGGCGGCTTCGTCTTCGACCAGCGGGTCGTCACCAAGGCGCTGCGGGACATCGGGCCGTTCTCGTTCCTCGCGGACGGCGAGCCCTTTGCGGGCTGCCTCTTTCACGAGATGGTGATCGCCGATGGGCGCAAGATGAGCAAGCACCTCGGCAACGTCGTCAATCCCGACGAGCTGGTCGAGCGGTACGGAGCCGACACGGTTCGGCTCGCGATCCTCTACGCCGCCGGGCCGGCCAAGACCCTCAACTGGAGCGACGGCTCGTTGCGTTTTGCCAACCGTTTCCTGCGCAATCTCTGGACCTACTCCCAGGATCGCTTCGCGGCGCTGGAGGACGCTGCCCATGACGAGGAGGCAGCCGCCGACACCGAGTTCATGCGGGATCGCCTGCGCAAATGGTGCGACAACGGCCTGGAGCGGATCACCGCCGACGTCGAGCAGCTGCAGATGCACAAGGCGGTTCGCAACGTCACCCGCCTCCTCGAGCGGATTCAGGATTTCGAGAAGCGGGTGGTCAAGCGGCGCGGCCAGCTCGACCGCGTCGACGCCGAGGCCCAGGTCGCCGCCCTGATCCTCCTTGCACAAGCCCTGGCCCCCTTCGCGCCGCATGCCGCCGAGGAGCTACTGATCGCCTCGCCGAGGGGAGATGGCTCGGATTCGATCGGCCGCTGGCCCTCGGCGGCGGCGATTCCGGTGGCTTCCGCAGCTCCGACGCCAGCACCCTAGTCGGTATCAAACAAAAGTCCGTTCTATTAAGCAAACCAGCTTGATTGTTACGCGGGAGTGTGTTACTAATGGTCGCGCCGGGCGATTACCGGTGAAGGAGGCGGGGCTCTCAGGACAGGGAAACCGCCTTGGGGTGGCAAAGGAGGACCAGTCATGAGCCAGGACCGCCGAGGCGGACCCTGGTGACGCCGGCACGGCCGGCGCGGCCCCGCCTCACTTCACCGCGCAGCACTCAGCCTTTGGGGCGGGGCGCCTGCTTGACCTCGAAGCGCCGTTTCGCCGGCAGCCAGGCGATGCCGGTGCAGAGCTCGCTCGGGGTCGTGTCCAGGGCGCCGGCGAGCTTGACGATGGTGGCGAGGCGCGGCTCGCGGCCGGCCCGCTCGAGCAGAGAGATCTCGGTCCGATGCAGCTCGCAGCGGTAGCCGAGCTCCTCTTGGGAGATACCGACTTTTGTACGGGCCTTGCGGAGGTTGGCGGCGAAGCGCTCCTGAGGTGTCATCGCGGGACGATTCTTTGGGGCTGACGACAGGAACTCTACAGACAGAACATTTCCTCGACTGTGTGCCGGGTCGACGATTCCGCTACCGTCCTGCAGTCGAGCGGACGCTTCCAGGCGTGCCGATCACCGAATATTTACGCAGAAAGCGTTGAGCGCTGCCACCGTATGTGTTATACCCGTCCGACCAATGGACAGAGCGCCAGCGGAGGGGGATGGGCCCGCAGCCCTCTCCGGGCGGCAAAGGAGGAGTTATGAGCGAGGCGGTTGAGCCGCATCTGGAGGGCCGTACGGGTCGCGAACCAGGTCGTGTGCCACCGAACTCGTCTGCCGCGACTGCGGCTATCGCACTCCCCTGCTCGATACCGCCTTCAAGTGCCCGGCCTGCGGCGAGGGCCTCGACATCGACTACGACTACGAGCTGGCGACGTCGCGGATCGCCGAGCGCGACGGCTCGCGGAGCGCCCGCAGCAACATCTGGCGCTTCGAGGAGCTGCTGCCGATCCTCTCGCAGCAGCGCCCAGGAGAGGGTCGGCCAGTTCTCCGGCCAGACGCCGCTGATCCATGCCGACCGCCTCGGCGCCGAGCTCGGTCTCAAGAAGCTCTACCTGAAGGACGACTCGACCAACCGGCCGACGCTCTCCTACAAGGACCGCGTCGTCGGCATGGCGATCGCGCGGATGCTGGAGCTGGGCAAGAACGAGATCGGCTGCGTCTCGACCGGCAACGTCGGCACCGCGGTGGCGGCGCTGGCGGCGAAGGCCGGTGCCGCCGCCTACATCTTCTATCCCGGGCAACATGGAGAAGGGCAAGGCGAAGGCCTGTCGCGCGCTCGGCGCCCAGGTCTGCCAGCTCGACGGCAACTACGACCAGGCCAACCGCGCCTGCCGCGAGCTGTCGCTGACCAGCGGCATGCAGTTCGCCAACATCACCCTGCGCCCGTTCTACGCCGAGGGGGCGAAGACGATGGCTTTCGAGGTCGTCGAGGAGCTCGGCTGGATGGCGCCCGACCACTTCGTGATCCCCGCCGCCGGCGGCACCCTCTCCTCGCGCGTCCACAAGGGGCTGAACGAGCTGGAGATCGTCGGCCTGGCGGAGACCGGCGGCACCAAGATCAACATCGCCCAGCCCAGCGGCTGCGGCCCGATCGTCGGGCGCGATCCTCGACGGCGGCGAGATCGAGCCCCAGACGCCCGAAACCGCCGCTCACTCCCTGGCGATCGGCGCTCCGGGCGACGGCGGCCTCGTGGTCGAGGCGGTGCGCTCCCGCGGCGGCTCGGCGGCGACTGCCTCCGACGCCGAGATCTTCGCCGCGATCGACCTGCTCGGCGCGACCGAGGGCATCCTCACCGAGCCGGCCGGCGGCACCACGATCGCCTCGACCGCGAAGCTCGCCGCGGAGGGCAAGATCGGCGCCCGACGACACCGTCGTCGCGGTGATCAGCGGCAACGGCCTGAAGACGCTGCTAGGAGCATCCCGACAAGACCTGGCCGGAAATGGTCGCCTGCGATGTCGACACGATGGGCGAGATGCTCCCCAACTTCCGCCAGGCGGCCGCGGCCGCGCTGCGCTGGCGGCGAGGGGGCGGGTGACCGGCGCGCCCGGCGCGCAGCCGGTTGCCGCGCGTCGCCAAGGAGATTGCTAGGAGCGGATCCGTGCCTCGTCGAGATCGAGGTCGCGCTCGATCTGACGCATAGTCTGCTGCGCAGGCGGCCGGCGCCGCGCAGGCTGAGCAGTTCCTCGCGCTCGATCCCGATCAGCTCGCGACGCAGCTCGCCGTAGTCGGCGATGCGCTGCTCGCGCGCGGCGGTGTCGGGATCCTCGCCGCCGAGCACCGCCTCGCACATCCGGAAGCGGCCCCGGTAGAGGTCGCGCAGACGCTTCAGCTGCGACTCCGAGGCTCGCTCCTCGTCCTCGATCTCGTCGAGCCGGTCCAGCGCCGACTGTGCCGCCTCCATTCGCGCCACCGCCTCCTCGTCGCTCCAGCGCCGTGGCTCCTCCAGCTTCAGGGCGCGGACGATGAACGGCAGCGAGAGGCCCTGCCCGACCAGGGTGACGAGGATCAGGGCGAAACTGAGGAAGACGATCTGGGGGCGGGCGCCGACGTTGAGTGGCACCGCCAGGGCGGCGGCGAGGGAGACGGCGCCGCGCATCCCACTCCAGCCGACGGCGAAGCGCTGGCCGGCCGTCTCGCCGGCGTCGGAGCCGATCGCGAAGACGAAGGCGAGGCGGACCGAGATCGAGACCGCGGCGATCGCCGCCACCGGCAACAGCAGGTCGCTGACGCCGGATGAGGTCTGGTTGAGCGTGTCGACGACGTCGGGCAGCTGCAGCCCGAGCAACACGAAGAGGGTGATCTCCAGCCCGAAGCGAGGACGCCCCAGAAAGCGACCGCGCTGAGGCGGATGTCGGCGTCGAGCGAGCGCGGCGACTGGTAGCCGCCGTAGACGCCGGCGACCACCGCCGCCAGGACGCCGGAGACGTGCAGCTGCTCGGCGCCGACGTAGGCGCCGTAGGCGGTGAGGACGGAGAGGAAGATCGAGAGCCCGCCGTCGGTCTGGCGGCGGACGACGAGGTTGGAGAGGGCGCCGACCGCGAGGCCGACCGCGAGGCCGCCCAGCGAGATGCCGACGAACTCGAGCGCGCCGCCGCCGAAGCTGAAGGCGCTGCCGGTGGCGACGCCGATCGCGATCCGGTAGAGGACCAGGGCGGTGCCGTCGTTGATCATCGACTCGCCTTCGACCAGCAGGCGCACCCGCTCGGGCGCGCCAAGCCGGCGGAAGATCGAGGTCGAGGAGACGGCGTCGGTGGGGGCGAGGATGGCGCCGAGGACCGCCGCCTCGGCCCAGCCCAGTTCCGGCACCAGGGCGTGGGCGACGACGGCGACGGCGGCGGCAGTGACGAAGACGAGGCCCACCGAGAGCAGCGCCAGCGGCCGCATCAGCGCCCGCAGCTCCAGCGGCGAGGTGCGCCAGCCGGCCGCGTAGACGAGCGGCGGCAGGAAGACCAGGAAGACCACGTCGGGGTCGAGTTCGACTTCCGGCAACCCCGGGATCAGCGCGATTCCAAGCCCGCCCAGCACCAGCACGATCGGCGCCGGGATATTGCCGAAGTCGGCGAGGCGGACCAGCAGCGCCGCCGCCAGCAGCAGGATCAGCACGGACTCGACGTTGTGCACGACCACATAACATCGGGATCTGAGCCGCGCCGCGTTGTGATGCGGCGCACCGCAGACCTGCACGCAGGAGCGGCGGGATAGGCTGACTCACTCGGGAGAGGAGGACGGCTGTGACCGAAGACCCAGCCCGCGCCGCCTACGAGGCGTTCGCGCCGATCTACGACGACTTCAACCACACCAACGACTACGAGATGTGGCTTGGAGGCTCCCTGCTCCCCGAGCTTGAAAAGCATGGGCTGCGAAAGGGCCGAGCGCTGGATGTGGGCTGCGGAACCGGACGGGCCTTCGAGCCCCTGCTCCGTCGCGGCTGGCAGGTTCGCGGCTGTGACCTCTCGACGGCGATGCTGGATCAGGCCCGTAAAAAATTTGGCGATGCGGTCCCGGTCGACGTAGCCGATCTGCGGGAGCTGCCGACCTTTGGCGAGTTCGACCTCGTGCTCGCCCTCAACGACGTCGTCAACTACCTGATCGACGATGGGGATCTGCGGCGGGCCCTGGCGGGGATGCGGGCGAACCTTGCGACAGGCGGGCTGGTCGTCTTCGACGCCAACACCCTCAACCTGTTTCGCTCGAGCTTCGCCTCCGGAGACGATCGAGCGATGAGCGTTGGGGAGTGGCGCTGGGTTGGCGTCTCCAAGGACGTGTATCCGGGCGGTGTCTTCGAGGCCAGGGTCTCCGGCCCCGGCGTCGAGCCCCACGTCCATCGCGAGCGTCACCACACCGGCGCCGAGGTGGGAGAGGCGATGGAGGCCGCCGGTCTTCGATGCTTGGCGGCGCTCGGCCAGCAGGAAGTGGACGGGCGAGTGGTCCTGGTGGATCCGCCCGACGAGCATCGCGACCACAAGACGATTTACATCGGCGGCTTGACGCTCACCGGCGCACCACCGGCGCACGGGCCGGTTGAATAGCCCCGAAAGCGCTCTGGAATGCCATTCGCTGACGCAGAAGACTCGGCGTGCCCGTAATATCGGGTTCCGTGGACGAACGACTGTCACCGCCGCTGGAGGATGCCGATCACGTCCGCGGCGAGCGCGCGGCTCCGCTTGAGCTGGTCATGTTCGGGGACTTCCAGTGCCCCTTCTGCCTCGGCGCCCAGTCGGTCCTGCGCCGGGTCCGCGAGCGGCTTGGCGACCGTCTCGTCTTCGCCTTTCGTCACCTGCCGATCCCCGAGCGCCACCCGCTGGCTCCCCTTGCGGCCGAGGCCAGCGAGGCGGCCGCGGCCCAGGGCAGACTTCTGGGATTACCACGACGCCCTCTTCCAGGCCCAGCCGAAACTCTCTCGCGAGACGATGCTCGAAGTCGGCCGCGAGCTCGGCCTCGACGCCGACCGTATGGCAACCGAGATCGACGCCGAGGCCTACAGGGGGAGAATCGTCCGCGATGTCGACTCGGCGGCGGCGAGCGGCGCCACCGGCACCCCGACCTTCTTCGTCAACGGCACTCGTCTCTTCGGGGCCTACGACGCCTCATCGCTGGTCGAGGCGCTTGAGAGCGGCACCGGGGCTGCTTGATGCTGAAACGCCGCCACGGCTCCCGCCAAGATGGCAGCTGGCGCTGGGAGGAGCTCCTTGAGGGCGCTCGTCCAGCGGGTCAGCCAGGCGGCGGTCGACGTCGACGGCGACCGCGTTGCCCAGATCGGCCCGGGGATGCTGGTTCTACTGGGCATCGGCTTGGCAGACGGGGAGGAAGAGGCGGACCGGCTTGCGGAGAAGGTCCGGGCGCTGCGGATCTTCGACGACGTCGACGGCAGGATGAGCGAGCCCGTGGGTGACCGCGAGATCCTCTGCGTCAGCCAGTTCACCCTCTACGGCGACGCCCGGAAGGGGAGTCGCCCCAGCTACGCGCAGGCCGCGCGACCCGAAGTCGCGGAGCCGCTGTACGACCGCTTCTGCGAGAGGCTTGGGGCGGCGAAGGGCGTATTCGGGTCCTGCATGGGCGTGGCGCTGATCAACGACGGCCCGGTGACGCTGATGGTGGAGGTCTGAATGCGACGTCACCTCACCTGTGCTGGACCGGTCGTGAGATGAAATCGGCACGCCTGAGGAGCGGCCTGTGGCCAAGCTGATCTACTCGGCGATCGCGTCGCTCGACGGCTACGTGGCGGACGAGGACGGCAACTTCGACTGGGCCGCGCCGGACGAAGAGGTGCACGCCTTCGTCAACGACCTCGAGCGGCCGGTCGGCACCTACCTCTACGGGCGCCGGATGTACGAGGTGATGGTCGCCTGGGAGACCGCGCACACCCGCCGACCAGCCGCCCGTCATGCGGGACTTCGCGGAGATCTGGCAGGCGGCCGACAAGATCGTCTACTCCAAGACGCTGGAGGCGGTGTCCAGCGCCAGGACCCGGATCGAGCGCGACTTCGACCCCGATGCGGTCCGCGCAGATGAAGGCGCAGGCGGCGCGCGACATCACCGTCGGCGGCCCCGAGCTCGCCGCCCAGGCGATCAGGGCCGGGCTTGGTCGACGAGTGCCACCTGTTCCTCGTGCCCATCGTGGTCGGCGGCGGCAAGCAGTCCCTCCCCGACGACGTCCGCCTGAAGCTCGAGCTGCTGGACGAGCGCCGCTTCGGCAACGGCGTAGTTCACCTTCATCACCGCATCAGGACCTGAAACGGCTCACTGTCTGGAAGCTCACGATGCCGGCGCTTGTAGGAGCCGGAACCTCGCCCGGACGTCCCGCGAAGGACGCCTCGGCCCTAACCCTCCTGGAGTGAGAATTGGCTCGTGCCCGAGCAGCTCCCCGCCATGTCGGATTCACCTTTGACGGTGAGAGTGCCGCTGAATGCGCTCTTGCTGGTGAACCTGCCGCCCAGGTCGTAGTGGTAGAAGCCGGAGGACTCCTCATTGGCGCCGCTCGCTTTGATTCCAAAGGTCTTGCCCATCGGTTTAACGGTGAATCCTTGGTCGAGGGTCACCGTGCTGCCATCCGCGCAGCTCAATAGCGCGCGGATCGAGACGTTGAGGCTGACGTTTCCCTTGTGGATGTGTACCCCGCCCTGCGTCTCGAAGCTCTGGCCCAGAGTCGTCGAGGTGCCGGAATAAGAGCCGGGCGAAGGAACGAACGGCTTGGGCTTTGCCCACGCGAGCGTCGTGCCGAGGGTGGTGAGCGCGAGTATCGAGACAAGCAGCAGCGATTTCGAATACAGCCATCGGGAAGGCTTCATGAGGTCAATCTAGTTAATGCCGTGAGGCGGCGCAAGCCTCGAATCGAGCCCTACCCGGACTCCGGGTACGCAGCCAAATGCCCGCCAAAATCGCTCTATGCAGCGGAAAGGCCAGTGCCGGAGGAGGGACTCGAACCCCCGACACGCGGATTATGATCGGCGTCAATTGTTAAGAATTTCGCTTGTTTAAGCGCATTTCCGTCCAGTTAGTTCGGTCCAGTTGGGTACGTTTTTGCCTAGTTGGGGACACATTTCGGGACACATTTTTCGGTCCCGGAGATGCCCTACTCTCGGGTTGATGGCTCCGTCCTCGATGCATTTCCGTGAAGCCCCGATCAGCGGCCACGTCCTCCGCAGGAAGCGGAAGTCGGGCGACCGCTGGATGGCGAAGTGGCGCGACGCCGAGGGCCAGCACCAGATCGTTCTCGGGAAAGCGTGGACGAAGCGAGGAAGGCCGGCGGACGGCTATCTGACGAAGCAGGGCGCCCAGCGCGAGCTTGACGCGATCCTTGCCGATGCCCGGCGGAGCCACCTGACGAGCCGGCCGCGGCGGTCGAGCACCGTCACCTTTGCCGAGGCGGCGCGGGAGTGGCTGCGCTACGTCGAGCACGACCGCAAGCGGCGACCCTCGACCATCACCGACTACCGCTGGATCGTGGAGCGGCGGCTGTTGCCCGCCTTCGGCAGCGCGGCACTTGAGTCGATCACGACGCAGCGGATCGACGCTTGGCGGGTCGAGCTGGTCGCGGCCGGTGGGATCGCGGATGGCGAGGGTCTGTCGGCGCGGACGATCAACAAGTACCTCGGGGTGATGCACAGCATCCTCAAACGAGCCCAGCGGACTTATGGGCTGTCAGCGAATGCCGCCGCTTGGGCCGAGCGCCAGCCCGTGAGACGGTCCGGGGACTTCGACGTGCTCTCGGCTGCGGAGGTTGAGGCCTTGGCGCGAGCGGCTCGCGAGGGCCGCCACCGTAAGCCGCCCAAGCACCCGACCGGCTTGGAATGGAGAGCGAAGCTCCGCCAGCAAGACCAGCAGGACGCTGCGATCTTTCTCACCGCGGCCTACGCGGGCTTGCGCCTGGGGGAGCTGCGGAGTTTGCGCTGGCGCGACCTTGACTTCAGCAAGCGCTTGATCCACGTCCGCCACTCCTACGTGATGCGACATGAGGATGCGCCGAAGTCGGGCCGGGTCAGAAGTGTCCCGATGATCGACCAAGTGGCCACGGCGCTCGACCAACTGAGCCGCCGCAAGGACTGGACCGGGGACGAAGACCTCGTTTTCGTCAACCCGGCCGGCGTGCACATTGAGGACAGCGCCCTGCGCCGCCGCTTCTACGCCGCGCTGGAGGCGACGGGCCTCAAGCACATCCGCTTCCACGACCTTCGCCACAGCTTCGGCACCCTCGCCGTCCAGGTCTTCCCTCTCACGGACGTCAAGGCGTACATGGGTCATGCCGACATCGCGACGACGATGATCTACGTCCACCACGTTCCCCAGGTGGACGCTGCAGAAAAGCTCTCGACGGCCCTTCGCGATGCGTCGACCGCCGCGCCGGCATCGGCTGTTGCAGCGTGAGCAATTTTCAGGCGGTCTACTTCCGCGGCAAGGATGGCGCGCAGCCCGTCCGCGATTTCATCGACGGACTCGACCCCAAGCGTCGCGCTGCGTTGTTGCGACAGATCGACCGACTCAACGGCCTCTCAGACGCGGTGCCCCATCTTCCACATCCCTATAGCTCGCAGATCTCTGGAGAGCTGCGAGAGCTGCGCTGCCACATGGGCTCAGACCACTACCGGATTCTGTATCGGCGGTCGGACCGCCTGATCGTGCTTCTGCACGCCTTTCCGAAGACCACAGGAAAGGTGCCGCCGGGCGAGATCAAGATTGCCGAGGGACGCTGGGAGGACTTCAAGGGACGGATGGAAGCGCGACCTAGAAAGCCTCCGCGAGCGGCAGGGCACGATGCGCCGTAGGTCTCCCTAAGAGTTAGCAGTGCTGCTAACATGCTGACCCAGGTCAGTGAGCATTAGGGCAAAGGGTTAGCCATGAGCAAACGATCCAGTCCAATCGGAGCAGCAGTCTCCGATCACATCAAGGATTCCCTCAAGAACCCCGAGTTCCGGGCGGAGTACGAACGTCTCGCGCCCTATGAGGAGCTTGCTCGCATCGTCATCATGCGGCGGGCTGCACTTGACTTGACCCAGGCCGAGCTTGCGACTCGCATGGGCACGACCGCCTCGGCCGTTTCGCGGATCGAGAGCGGCCAGCACGCCACCAACGCTCAGACCCTCAAGAAGCTGGCCGACGCCTTCGGCGTTCGCGCAGTCTTCGGCTTCGAGGACGGGACCGCCGAGCAGCCCGAGCGAGAACTAGTCACTCTCTGAGCCGCCGCGTTGCTTCTTCAGCGGCGCTGCGTTCGGCTTCGACCGCGTCGGCGGCTAGGCACTTGCCGCCTGAGCGGCGAACTATCTCCGCAGACCTTGGCCGTAGCTGTTCTGGGTGATCCAGGCACCGAGATCCGCTCGCGTGAATCGCAGCGCCCGTCCGACTTTTACGTGCGGGAGGCCACGCGAGCGGACTAGCTCATAGAGCGTGCTGCGCGGAACGTGCAGGAGCTTCGCGGCCTCGTCGGCGGTCATCAGGGGCTCGGTGAGAAGAGGAGCATCGGCCATCGGTCTCTGTCCTTGTTGTCCGACGCGAGCGCTCATTGCATCGGGTACGTCCGAAGAACGGGGCCAACGCCCCCGGTTTTCGAATCGGCCGGGAGGCGGCGTGGTTGCAGGCGGAAAGCCAGCGAAAAACACCCACGAAGTCCATCACCAAATCACCAATTAGCAAAGAGCACCAAGACCAAAGCAAAGGCCAAGAACTCCAGACCAAGGAGTCGAGAACCCAGGCAGCCAGTAGGCGAAAGGCAGCCAGAGCCCAGCTAACAGCCGCAGCAACAAAAGCAACAGCACCACCCCTCACGCCTCATCACTTTGTTAAGAGAGCGGGGCAAACCTCCCTCCGCATGGACGTAGGGAGTGATGCTCTCGATAGGCAAGCTCGGCATAGGACAGGAGCGCTACTACCTCGACAAGGTCGCCGAAGGCGCTGAGGACTACTACTCCGGCGAGGGCGAGGCCGCCGGGGAATGGATCGGCGACGCCGCCGCTCGCCTCGGCCTCGAAGGCGAGGTCGGCCCCGACCAGCTCACGGCGATGCTGACCGGCCGAAACCCCGTGGACGGCGAGCCCCTGCTTGGCCGCCAAGGCGTCCCCGGCAAAGGCGCGGTCCCCGGCTTCGATCTCACTTTCTCGGCCCCCAAGTCGGTCTCCCTGCTCTGGGGCCTCGGCGGCCCCACCGCCGCCCTTGAAGTCCAGGCAGCCCACCGCGAAGCAGTCGGGGCCGCCCTCTCCTACATGCAGCGCGAGGCGTGTTGGACCCGGCGTGGTGCCGGAGGCTCGGAGTTCGTTCAAGGCAACGGCTACCTCGCCGCCGCCTACCGCCACCGCTCCTCGCGCAACGGCGACCCCCAGCTGCATACCCATGTGCTCGTCGCCAACGCGACCCAGGGGCCGGACGGCCGCTGGACCCGCCTTTACCACCCAGCGATCTATGACCACGCGACCACCGCCAGCTACATCTACGAGGCCCACCTTCGCCATGAGTTGACCCGCCGCCTCGGGGTTGAGTGGCAACCGACCCGCAAGGGCATCGCCGAGATCGCGGGCTTCGCCGACGAGCACCTACGCGCCTTCTCGACCCGTCGCGCGGAAATACTCGAGGCCGTCGGCGCCGATGCTTCGGCCGCCTCGCGCCAGATCGCGACGCTAGCCACCCGCAAGCCGAAGGAGGCCGATGTCTCGCGCGGAGAGCTGCTTTCGCGCTGGCGATCCAGGGCCGAGGAGATCGGCCTCGATCGGAAGGCGATCGCGCGGACCTTCGGCCCCGAGGCCGGGCTGAGGATCGGCGAGCCAGGAGGCGCCGCCGAGGCCCACACGGTCTCCATCGGGCAGGTAGACCGCACGGTCACGGCGGCGGCGTCTCACTTCGACCGGCGCGATGCGATCCAGGCGGTTGCCGACGCACTCCCCCAAGGAGCACCGGGCGAGGAGGTCGAGCGGATGGCCGACGCCTTCCTCGCATCCGATTCGGTGATCCAGATCGCAGAGAGCGCCAAAGGCCCTCGCTACACCACCCGCCGAATCTGGGAGCTTGAGCGTGAAGCGCTGGCGGCAGCGGAGCGGATGCGAGCGCAGGGACCGCCCCCGGCCGGGGAGCTGATCGCGGCGCGCGTGATCGGTGCCCGCCCGACCTTGAAGCCCGATCAGCGCGAGATGGTCCGTCGCCTTCTGGTCGACTCGGATGGAGTCGCAGTCGTGATCGGAGAGGCCGGCACCGGCAAGACCTTCGCCATCGTCGCGGCGGCCGAGGGCTGGGCGCAGGCGGGAATCGACCTCCGCGCCGCAGCGCCGACCTGGCGGGCGGCGAACGTAATGCGATCCGAGGGCCTGCCCGCCGTCAGCCTCGCCAGCCTGCTTGTCGAGCTTGACCGGGCCGAGCACGAGGGAAGCGAGGGATTGGCGCAGGGATCGGTGCTGCTCGTGGATGAGGCCGGAATGGTCGACTCGGCGACGCTGGCGCGGCTGATCTCCCACGCTGAGAGAGCCCAGGCGAAGCTCGTCCTCGTCGGCGACCCCGAGCAGCTCGGCGAGATCGAGGCCGGTGGTCTCTTCCGGGCGCTCGCGGATCGCAGCGACGCCATCCACCTTGACGAGGTGATCCGCCATGAGCACGAGCTTGACCGCGTTGCGGCGGGGCGAATACGAAAGGGTGAGGGTCGGGAGGCGCTGGGCCTCTACGAGTCGGGGGAGCGGGTCACGGTCGCGCCGGATGCGCAGGCCCGCCGCGAGGCGATGATCAGCGACTGGCATCGCTCCTACGAGCGCGGCGAGGACGCGGTGATGGTCGCCAAGCGCAACGCCGAGGTCGAGAAGTTGAATGCGATGGCGCGCGAGGTCCGCCGTCAGGCGGACAAGCTCGGAGTGGCCGAGATCGAAGTCGGCGGCGCGGCCTTCGCCGCCGGCGATCAGGTCATCACCCGCGTCAACGACCGCGCCGCCGGCATCTACAACCGCGAGCGCTGGCGCATCGCCGAAGTTGATCCCGACCAACGTCGCGTCGTCCTCGACGGCATCGACCAGGCCCGGCGGGTCGAGGTCGGAGCCGATTACCTGACGCGGACCAACCCGCACTCAGACGCCCCGGCGCTCGAACACGCCTATGCCGTGACGACCTACTCGGCGCAGGGGACCACCGTCGACCGTGCCTTTGTCATGGCCGATCCCTCGATGGACAAGCAGGAGCTATACGTCGCCGCTTCCCGTAGTCGAGAGGAGACCTTCATCTACGCGACGCCGGAGATCCAGACCCACCGCGAGGAGATCGCGCCACAGTCCCCGCATCTGCGCGAAGGTATCCCACACATCGCCGAAGCCGCCGAGCGCGACCGCGCACAGCTTGCCGCCCACGACCAGGCGCTGCGCTCGCGGTTCTCCGGCTTGCCCACCGAGGAGTTGGTTGCCCGACGATCTGATCTGCTGCCCGCTGCGGATCGCGAGTCCCGGATGGAGGAGCGACGGTCTGCCTTGCAGGAGCGGATCAACCAAGCTCGCGAACGACTCGACGCCTTCGAGGCTCAGCGCCAAGCAGCAATGGGTCTACCCCGCCGCCAGCGCAAAGACAAGCTGTCCCGCATCGACGCCTACGAGACGGCCTCTCTCAGGGCGACTACGCGCCTCGAAGCCGAGGCACGGGAAATGCCCGCCCCTGGACAGGCCGCGCGCCAAGAGCTGGCGGTCGCCGATCAGGTGCTCGGGCAGCGGCGGCAGTTGACGATCACCGCCGCCCGCGTGTCCCCGCCCCCGTACATCAGCAAGGAGCTGGGGGAGCGCCCGAGCGATCCGGCCAAGCGGAAGGCATGGGATCGCGGCGTCGAGGGGATCGAGCGCTATCGCCAGGAGCACGGCGTCAAGGATCTGGGCAAGGCGTTTGGTCAAGAGGCCAGGCGGGGGGCAGAGCGTGCGCGCCAAGAGTCGGCCCGACGGCGACTCAAAGAGACTCAGCGAATTCTTGGCCTCGGCCAACACGCGGCGCGAGCGCGTGACCTCGGCCGTGGGATAAGCATCGGTCGATGAAATGTTGACCGGCTCGTGCGCCAAGCTCCCAGTGTGGACGGCGACGCCCCAAACAAGGTGGTCAGACAGCGATGACAGATTCATCGGGCAAAGCAATTCGTCAAGGTCCGAATCCGATTAGATGCAAGAGCTAGTTGCCACGGTTTTAGTGGGGCTAGGCGGGATCGCCCTTGGAGCGGCACTCGCGCGACGAAACTACAAGCAGGCGGCTACCGAGCGGCTACTTGTCGAAGCACTTAACGACGTTGGCGGCGCCATTGCAGACGTTGCCAACGATGTTCCCGGCGCACAGGCGCGTTATGCCTCGGCACTGGCCCGTATCGCCCTGCACGGATCTCCACGGGTCGTGGCTGCGTTTAAACGCTTTCAGGAGAACCCAACGACGGTAACGTCGGATGGCCGGACGCTTCTGATTGATGCGATGCAGGAGGCTCGCCGCAGCCTCAAGCAAGATGAGATTGCCGACGACGACATGGCAACGCTTCTCTTTGGCTCAACGCCGCCCAGTGGAATTGGGCCTCGGCCTACCGGCGATTGAAGCACCGCGAGAGCGGCCGTCAACCCCCTGTCGGGGGTCGGGCGCAAGCGCCCTTGACTGCCGCTCGCGCGGCGCTAGTTCTGCGGGTAGGTCCGGGCGGAGTCATCGCGTCCGTGCGGCGCACTATCTCTCCTAGGGTCTGTCCTAGGGTCTGGCGTAGTTTTTCCGGGGTAGCCGTCCTATATGCTTTCTCCATTATGAGCGAGAAACTGACTCCAGAGAACATCGCCACCCGACTGAGAGCCGCTAAAAGGCGGAAGGCTGAGGCGCTTGCGGGCTACGAGGCGGCGAGCGCGGAAGTGGCCTGGTTGGAGGAGGGGCTGCGGCTGTTTGGGGGTGATGCCGAGCCTGATGGTCAAACTTCGAAGGAAATTCTGACTGAGATTTTCCCGGAGGGTTTCGTCTTTGACCAAGACATAACTCCCTCTCTTCGGCAGGCGATGGTCGTTGTGATGCGAGAGCAGCCCGGTCGCCGTTGGACCGTGGCCGATTTGACTCAAGCCCTCGATAGCAAGGGCTGGTTACCTGGCAACGGAGCCAAGCGAGTCAGTGACATGGCAGGGGACATGGTTCGCCTGAATCAGGTCGTGCGCGATGGCCGCGGCGTTTACAAGCTTTCCCCGGAACTGGCGGCAGCGTTGGAGACCGCGCCGGGGTCCAAGGAATGAGACCGGGACGGGCGGGTCCAAACCGCGCGATCCACCCCGGCTCAGAAGCCCCGGGGCGGAGAGTTGATCTCTCTCCGCCCCGGGCACGCCATCGGAGGGCCTGAGTATCTGGTGAACTCGCCCCGACTTAGGACCGGGGAATGCTGGACCGGCATTTGTGGGTTCGAATCCCACGCCCTCCGCTCACTTCATACAGCTAATGATAGGTCCAGCCCTGTCGCTGCCCAGCATGGAGGTCTAGGTATGGGCTCGACGTGTCATGCGCGCGTCAACGCACCGCGCTTGCTCTCAGGCGGCGGCGAGAGGCCGGCAGTCCCTGATCTCGACCTGATAGTCGGCGGGTAGCGGCACCGTGGGCTGACGATGTTTGGACTCGCGGCGGCGGGTCAGTAGGTGCTCAAAGAACGCGAGGGCGCCACCTCGGGGAGCAGCGACTATCTCGCGCCCATCCGGATAGACAATTGCAAGCGGGCGATGCTCCGCTACGGCCTCTGCGAGGACCGAGCCGAAGTGCTCCTGATCTGCTGCGATGAAGGCGGTCCCCTCGGGGTAGCGATCAGGTTCGGTCGCAGCTTCAATCAATCGCTCGTTAGCGATCTCGCCCGCTGCGGTGAACTTGCTGCGCTCTAGCTCTTCCATGATTCTGCGATTGCTTCCCAGCGGTCGATCAGGTAGCGGATTGCCATTGGCACGACTTCGCTGACCGTGCCCTCGGCGAACCGCTCTGCGGGCTGCTTCTCGGCTCCAGTGTAGCGGTGCATATCGTGGTGATCGTGGGCATTGTCGAGTAGGCGAATGGTCTGCCAGCGCCCTTCGATTCGCAGTTGGAGCATGACCGCATAGTGCTCCAATGGTCGACCATCTAACTCGACCAGCACGCGAGCGTCGGCGGCAAGTGGGCGAATGAATGGATCGGTCATCAGGCGAAACGTATCCCTCTCTGCCGAATAGGCTCTGCTGGGATGACGGACGATGCGCAACGGAAAGCCCGCACCGAGGTGAGGCGCGCACAGTCAACGTTCGAGCGCACTGGCGACAAGCATGAGGAGGCCCGCCAGGCTCGGCGCCAAAGTTTTGAGCAGGCGCGAAAAGCCGGACTGACTCTCCGCGAGATCGGCGAGGTAGCCAACTTGCATCGGTCTCGCGTCGCCGAAGTCCTTAGTAAGAAATAGCCGCATCTTTGTCGGGGGGTGCCCGACAAAGATGCTACCCTCGAAGACGATCCCTAGAAAAGCGGCTCCCGGCGGCGCGCTAACGCCAACCGGGAGCCTGACCACAAGGAGATGGTGCCTCCTCATGGCTGACGAGAACCCTACGCGTCACACGTCACCCGACCCTTCTTCCCCGGCAGGGGAGGACAAGAAAACGGAGTGCGCCGTCCTGGCGCTTCTCCTCGATGAACACCCGGCCCGGCTCACGATGGACGAGCTGACCTTGGTTTTGCACGCCGATCCCGAGCGAGGCGATCCCGAGGACGCCGCAGGGCGAGCCGTTCGCGAACTGGTCGGCGCGGGCCTCATGCATCGCGAGGGCCGCTTCCTGTCGCCTTCGCGGGCTGCTCTGTATTTCGCTGCCCTGGAAGCTGGCTGATGGCGGGATACGACGAGTACAGCCCCGAACTCGCACGCTGCCTAGCTGAGAACCTTTTCATCATCCGCAGGCGGGAGGGATTCTCTCAGGAAGAGCTTGCCGCTCTCGCCGGGCTGCACCGGACCGAGATCGGCAACCTTGAGCGTGGGGTGCGGCTCGCACGCATCGACACCGTGGTCAAACTGGCTGGTGCTCTAGAAATCGCTCCGGGCGATCTGCTCAAAGGGATGGCATGGCTTCCGCCCAGGCCGTCGCGTGAAGATCCGCGTGGGAAGTTCGTCACGCGTGGCTCTGCGCTGGGAGACGACTGATGGATATCGCGGCACAGTTCGGCGACAACCTCGTTCGCTCTCGCAAGCTCGCGGATATCTCCCAGGATGAGTTGAGCGTTCGGGCCTCGGTTCACCGCACTGAGATCAGCCAGCTTGAGCGCGGTCTGCGGATTCCCAGGATCGACACGTTGGTCAAACTCTGCGTGAGCCTCGAAGTCGAGCCGAGCGAGTTGCTTGAGGGGATCAAATGGACTCCCGGTGACAGGCGTATAGGCACTTTCCGGTCGCCCGAAATGAGCGAGCAGCGCAATGAGGGCGGCAGAGGGGGCATCCGCTGACGCGCGGCGGAGTTCGGGACATATCTGGGACACAAACGGGTCCGAAGACAAAGGAAAAACGCCGAAATCCAGGTGCCAAGCGATGCCGGAGGAGGGACTCGAACCCCCGACACGCGGATTATGATTCCGCTGCTCTAACCAGCTGAGCTACTCCGGCGGGGACGGGGCATGGTAGCGGTGGAGATGGTCGGGCTTCGGGGGCCTGCGATCCTTGGCCTCATGGCAGACGGCTCGGGTCGCACGCCGGGGTCGGGATGGGCGGCCATGCGGCCGGTGCTCGTTGCGTTCCTGCTTGCCGCCGACGTCTTCGTCGTGGCGACGCTGGCGATCGCCCATCCTCGCGGTTGGCTGCCACCGTTCATCGCTTTCGGCTCGCTACTGCTGGGCCTGGTCTGGTTCGAGGCTTGGGCAATCGGGCACCGGCACGATGATCGGTGACTTCAGTCGTCATGAATGGTGGAGTGAATTCTATTCAGTTGAGCGGGCGTGAGCGACGCTTGCAGGGGAAACGGTGCGTTGATCGCCGGTCGAAGGCTAGGGTGGGCGGGGTGAGTGCGGAACTGGACAGGGCGGTGCGGACGGTGGTTCGGGAGTGCATGAGCGTCTCGCCCGGCGAGGAGGTGCTTGTCGTCTGCAATCCGGCGACCGAAGAGATCGGCGCGCTGATGCGCATCGAGGCCCAGGGCGATGGCGCCAGCGCGACCCTGGCCGTGATGTCCGAGCGCGACTCTGCCGCCGCCGAGCCGCCGGACGTGGTCGCCGCGGCGATGGCCGAGGCCGACGTGGTGCTGGCCCCGACGATCCAATCGCTCTCCCACACCGCGGCTCGCCGAAAGGCGAGTGAAGCGGGCGTCCGCATCGGCACCCTCCCGGGCGTCACCGAAGACATGCTGACCCGGTTGATGACCAGCGATCTCAACGAGGTGCGCCGTCGTGGCTGGGCGCTCAGCGGAGTGCTCAACGGCGGCTCGGAGGCGCGGATCACCTGCCGGCACGGCAGTGACCTCCGCCTCGGCCTCGAGGGGCGGCTGTCGATCGTCGACGCGGGCGAACTCGGGAACCGCGGCGCTTTCGGCAACCTCCCCTGCGGCGAGGGATTCATCGCGCCGGTCGAGGGGACGGCGGAGGGCACCCTGGTGGTCGACGGATCGATCGCCGGTGTCGGCCTGCTGGACACCCCGACCTCGCTGACCATCCGCGGCGGTCACCTGACCGACACCACCGGCACCGACGGCGCTGCGCTGATGGAGCTGCTGAGCGCGCACGGCCGCGACGGCACCAACGTCGCCGAGCTGGGGATCGGAACCAACGAAGAGGCGATCCTGACCGGCAACATCCTCGAGGACGAGAAGATCCTCGGCACCTGCCACGTCGCCTTCGGCGCTTCTGCTGCGATCGGCGGAACCGTCCAGGTGCCGGTTCACCTCGACTGCGTCGTGCTCGAACCAACCCTGGAAGTCGACGGTGAGACGATCGTCAGCGGCGGCGAGCTGCTGCTCTGATTCGAGCAGCTCGGCTCAGGGGCTAGCCTCCAGGCCATGTCGCCGCTGCTCGCCGTCCCCAATCTGTCGGAGGGGGGCGAGCCGGGCACCCTGGCGCACCTGGAAACCGCCTTCGGCCGCGGTGCGACCCTGCTCGACCGGCACACCGACGGCGACCACGGGCGCACCGTCCTCACCCTCGCCGCCCAGCCCGGCCCGTTGCTGGATGCGCTCGTCTCCGGAGCCGAGGAGGCCCTGGAGACGATCGACATGTCCCGGTACGGGGGCGCCCACCCGGCGATCGGCGCCCTCGACGTCTGTCCCGTCGTCTGGCTCGACCCTGCCGACCGCGACGCCGCCCGCACCGAGGCAGTCGCGGCCGCGGCCCAGATCGGCGGCCTCGGCGTGCCGGTCTTCCTCTACGGGGAGCTGGCGCGCGAGCCGGGCCGAGCCGAGCGCGCCTACTTCCGCAACGGCGGCCTGGCCGAGCTCTGGCTGCGAATGGAGGCGGGGGAGTTGCGCGCCGACTTCGGGCCCGACCTGCCGCACCGGCGGGGCGGGGCGACCTTGGTCACCGCCCGCCCGCCGCTCGCTGCCTTCAACGTTGAGCTGGACAGCGGCGATCGCGAGGTCGCCGGCTCGGTAGCCGCCGGCCTACGCGAGTCGGGAGGCGGCCTGCCGGGGGTGCGGGCGATCGGGCTGCTGCTCTCCAGCGGCCGCGCCCAGGTGTCGACCAACGTCCATGACCCGCTCGCGGTGCCGCTGGCGGCCGTGGTGGAGCGGGTGCGGGAGCTGGCGGCACCGCTTGGCGCCCGGCCGCTGGAGGCCGAGCTGGTCGGCCTCGTTCCGGCGGCTGCACTCGCCGGCATACCCGGCGGACGTGCCGATGCGCGGCTTCGACCCCGAACGACACGTGATCGAGCGGCGGCTCGCCGCCCTGACCGACTAAATTCAAGCCATGGCTCAAACCAAGAAGAAGCGCCGTCGCAAGCGCCGCGGAACCCAGGGTGGCCGCATCGACACCAAGTCCCGCGCCCGCCCTCGCAGCCGCGAGGAGGCCAAAGCCCGTGCTCGCTCCGGCCGCGGCAAATCGGTGCCGAAGGCCGACCTGCCGCCGACCTGGCGCAACTCGGCCCTCCGTGGCATTGCCGCGGCCGTCATCTTCGCCGTGCTGCTGATCCTGATCTTCAAACGCCCGGCGGGGGTAGCGCTCGCTTTCGGCGGCTTCATGCTCGCCTTCTACATCCCCGCCGGCTACTTCATCGACATGACCCTGTGGAGGCGGCGGGAGCGGGCGCGGATCCGCGAGCGGGGGACTAGTGAGCCTCGCCGTCGAGATGCTCACGGTCGGGCCTCTCGCCGAGAACTGCTTCCTGCTGCGGCGCGAGGGCTCCGATCGGGTCCTGATCGTCGATCCCGGCGAGGAGGCCGAGCGGATCCTCGCCGCGGTCGAGGCGAGCGGGGCGAAGGTCGAGGCGATCCTCCTCACCCACTGCCACTTCGACCACATCGGCGCCGTGGCCCCGGTGGCCGCCGCGACCGGGGCGCCGGTCTACTGCCCGCGGATGGAGGTGCCGGTCCTCGCCGACATCATGCGCTTCGTCCCCTGGGAGGGGTTCGGGCCATTCGAGAGCTACGAGGCCGACGAGACGGTCAGCGGCGGCGAGGCGCTGGAGCTGGCCGGGCTCGAGCTGGACGTCATCTTCACTCCGGGGCACAGCCCCGGGCACGTCACCTACTCGGTCCGCGGCGAGGACGCGATCTTCTCCGGCGACGTCCTCTTCCAGGGGTCGGTCGGGCGCGTCGACCTGCCGGGAGGCGACGGGCCGACGCTGCTGGAGTCGATCGGCACCCTGCTCGACTCCCACTCCGGCGAGACCGTCGTCCATCCCGGCCACATGGGGATCACGACGCTGGGGGCCGAGCGCGCCTCCAACCCGTTCCTGGGCTCGCTGGCACGGTAGGCGACCGACCCCGGTCGAATAAGGTCGCCGCAGCCATGCCCAGCAAGTACCAGGCGCCCCGCGGGACCTTCGACGTGCTGCCCGAGCAGGCCCGCTCGCGGGCGCGGATCGAGCGTGTCGCTGCGGGGATCTTCGCCCGCGCCGGCTACGAGCCGATCGCGACGCCCGTCCTTCGAGGACACCGAGCTGTTCGAGCGCGGCGTCGGCCGCTCCACCGACATCGTCCGCAAGGAGATGTTCAGCTTCGAGGACAAGGCCGGCCGCAGCCTGACCCTGCGGCCGGAGGGCACGGCGCCGATCTGCCGGGCCTACCTCGAGCACGGGATGCACAAACTGGCGCAGCCGGTGAAGCTCTCCTACGCCGGCCCGTTCTTCCGCCACGAGCGCCCGCAGGCGGGTCGCTACCGCCAGTTCCACCAGCTCGGGGTCGAGGCGATCGGGACCGACTCCCCGCTGGCCGACGCCGAGGCGATCATGCTGCTCTCCGACCTGCTCGGAGAGCTCGGCGTGCCCGGGGTGGAGCTGCGGCTGGGAAGCCTCGGCTCCCTGGAGGCGCGGCGCACCTACCTGGAGGAGCTGAAGGCCCACCTGCACGCTCATGAGGGCGAGCTGAGCGAGGACGTACGGGAGCGGATCGACGTCAACCCCCTGCGCGCCTTCGACTCCGACGACGAGGGGACGCGGGGGGTGATGGCGGCTGCGCCGACGATTGTCGCGGGGCTAGAGGGGGAGGACGCCGAGCACTTCGCCGAGGTACGGGCATTGCTCGACGCCGGCGGCATCGCCTACACGGTCGACCCGACCCTGGTCCGCGGCCTCGACTACTACACGCGGACGATCTTCTCCTTCGTCTGCGAGGCGCTCGGGGCGCAGTCTGAGATCGGCGGCGGCGGCCGTTACGACGGCTTGATCGAGCAGCTCGGCGGGCCGGCGACGCCGGCGGTCGGTTGGGCCGCCGGGATCGAGCGGATCCTGCTGGCGTTGGACGATGAGGACGAGCCCGCCGGGCGCGATGCCTTCGTCGCCATCGCCGACGGCGGCCAGCGGCAGCGGGCGATGGCGCTGGTGACCGAGCTTCGCCACGCCGGGCTCTCGGCCGAGCTCGACCTCGCCGGTCGCAGCCTCAAGGGCCAGCTCAAGCACGCCGACCGGATCGGCGCCCGCCGCGTCCTCGTCCTCGAGGCCGACGGCACCGCGCAGCTGCGCGACATGGCCAGGGGCGAGCAGCGCCCGGCCGACACCGCGAACTTGATCGACGAGATGACTGGAGGAGAGGCGTGAGCGAGGCGGAGGAGATTCTGTACGGGGACTACTCCCGCGCCTGGCCCGGCGGAATCCGACCGTCGCTACAGGACGCTCGCTACCGCAACGCTTGGTGTGCGGAGGTTCGTGAGGACCTTGTGGACCAGGAGGTTCGGGTCGCCGGCTGGGTTCATCGCCGCCGCGACCACGGCGGCCTGATCTTCATCGACCTGCGCGATCGGACCGGCATCGTCCAGCTCGTCTTTCATCCCGACAGCTCCGGCGAGGCGTTCGCGCTGGCTCACAAGCTGCGCGCCGAGGACGTGCTGACCGCGGCCGGCGTCGTCGTTCGCCGCTCCGCTGACACTGTCAATGCGGAGCTGGCCACCGGGGCGGTGGAGCTCAGGGTGACGGGCGCCGAGCGTCTTGCCGCATCTGACACCCCTCCCTTCCAGATCGAGGGCTTTTCCGGCGAGGTCGGCGAGGACGCGCGCCTGCGCTATCGCTACCTCGACCTGCGCCGCGAGCAGATGCGCGAGGCGCTGATGCTGCGCCACCGGGTGACCGCGGCGATGCGGGAGTTCCTCGACGGCGAGGGCTTCGTCGACGTCGAGACGCCGATGCTCGCCCGCTCGACCCCCGAGGGCGCCCGCGACTTCCTCGTCCCCAGCCGCCAGCAGCAGGGTTCCTTCTACGCGCTGCCGCAGTCGCCGCAGCTGTTCAAGCAGCTGTTGATGGTCGCCGGCTTCGAGCGTTACTACCAGGTGGCCCGTTGCTTCCGCGACGAGTCGACGCGGGCCGACCGCCAGGCCGAGTTCACCCAGCTCGACATCGAGATGTCCTTCGTCGACGGCGAGGACATCATCGCCGTCAACGAACGGCTGCTAGCGCACGTCTTCGAGCGCGCGGGTGGGCCAGAGATCGAGCTGCCAATGCAGCGCATGTGTTACGACGAGGCGATGGGCCGCTTCGGCTCCGACCGCCCGGACCTGCGCTTCGGCCTGGAGCTGGTCGACCTCGGCGAGGCCCTGGGCGAAACCGAGTTCAAGGTCTTTCGCTCGGTGCTCGAGGGCGGCGGCTCGATCCGCGGCATCAACGCGGGCAAGCGGGAGATGCCACGCTCGGAGCTCGACAAACTGATCTCCCGCGCCCAGGAGCTGGGCGGGAAGGGGCTGGTCTGGGCCTTCCGCGACGGCGACGGTTGGCGCTCGCCGACGGCGAAGTTCCTCAGCGAGGCGGAACTGGCCGACCTCAACCGGCTCCTCGGCGCCGAGGAGGGCGACCTGCTGCTGCTGGTCGCCGACCGGCGCTCGACGACCGACGCCGTGCTTGGCCAGATGCGGATCGACCTGGCCGAGCGCTTCGGCCTGATCGACGAGAACGAGCACCGCCTGGTCTGGATCGTTGACTGGCCGCTGATGGAGTGGAACGCGGGCGAGCAACGCTGGGACTCGCTGCACCACCCGTTCACGGCGCCGTCCGGAGAGTTCGACCCGGAGAATCCCGGTGCCGCGCGGGCGCAGGCCTACGACGTGGTCTGGAACGGCCAGGAGCTTGGCGGCGGCTCGGTCCGCATCAACCGCGCCGACCAGCAGCAGGCCGTGTTCGCGGCCCTGGGGATCGATGCCGAGACGGCAGAGTCGCGGTTCGGCTTCCTGCTCGAGGCGCTGCGTTACGGCGCGCCGCCACACGGTGGCATCGCCTACGGCGTCGACCGCATCGTCCAGCGACTCTCCGGGGCTGAGACCATTCGTGACGTGATCGCCTTCCCAAAGACCGCCTCGGGCTTCGACCTGCTCACCGGCGCGCCAGCCCCGGTCGAGGACGTCCAGCTGCGCGACCTCGGGATCGCGCCGCAGAAGCAGAAGCCCGCGGGGCTCTGAGGTGGGCCTCCGGGACTGGCTTCCACACAGGTGGCGCCCGGCCCCCGGCCCCGGCCAGACTCCCGTCTTCGTCGACGACCCCAGCTTCGACAGCTGGGAGGTGGTGCGCGATTTCGCCGACCTGAGGACGGCTCGGGCCTGGCACCAGGCGCTGATCGAGGCGGGCATCGAGGCGGCACTTACCGCCGACTGGCCGCTGGATCGCTTCGGCCACGGCGACATCGCCTTACGGGTTCCCGCCGACAGCTGGAGCGAAGCGGAGATGCACCTCTCCAACCTGGACACGGACGAGTTCTGATTGCGGTTCGGCAGGGATTTGAGACGGCCCCTCCGCGAGTGCCCGCGGTGGTACGGTTGAGCCGAGGCTCGAGCCCGTACGAGAGCCGTCTCACCGTTTGACCCAACACAAACGGCGCGGGAGCCGGGAGTCTTCGGGCCCCTTGGGGTTTGGAGCAGGCACCCACCTTCACTTGAAGGGATCAAAGCCAGAGGCGGCAACGGCGGGCTGGGGCCTCTTTTCGCTGCCTGGCTCAGTTGTCCGTTGGGCATGGATTTGAGGAGCGTGAAAGGTCGGCACAGATGCGATGCCAAGTTGGCGCGAAGCACGCGCCAAAAGTGAGTCGCGGTCGGCGAGCATCGGGGCATGTCAAACGAGGAGTGGATTTCCCGTCCCATGGAAGGGAAAGACACTCCTCGATTTGAAGGACGGGGTGGGAGGGCTGCCGGAGCGTTGGTGGGCCAGGCAATTGCCGAGCTTGCCGAGCGGCAGCACGGGGTGGTGGCCCGGTGGCAGCTCGAGGGGATGGGGATAACGCGCAATGAGATCGAGGGCCGAATCGCTCGCGGCATCCTCCGCCGGCTACACCGAGGCGTCTACGCCGTCGGGCATCGCTCCAAGGGAAGGGACGCGCGTTGGCTCGCCGCAGTCCTCGCGTTTGGGCCGGCTGCCGTGCTCAGTCACCGGTCCGCCGGGCAGCTTTGGCAGATCGTTCCGCGCCATGGCATCCGCGCCGGAAGTGACCAGGCCAGGCTTCGTGGAAGGCCGACCGGGCATCGTCGTTCACCGCTCGGCGATCCCTGCGGACGAGCGGTGTATCGACGAAGGGATTCCGGTGACCACCGTGCCGCGGACGATGCTGGATATGGCGGCGGTGCTCGAGATGCGGCAGTTGGAGCGGGCTTGGAATGAGATGGAAGTGCGGGGACCGACGGGCCGGCTTTCGGTGCCGGATCTGTTGGCACGCCATCCGGGGCGGCGAGGGGTGAGGAAGCTACGGGCGCTGCTCGGCGGCAATGAGCCGGGTGGGATTACGCGAAACGAGTTCGAGGAGCTGTTCGTCGAATTCCTCGACTCGCACGGGCTACCGCGACCGCTGCTCAACGGGACGCTCCCGGTTCGGGGCCGGTTGCTCAAACCCGACTGCATGTGGCGCGAGCGGCGCTTGATCGCCGAGCTCGACGGGCGGGCGGTTCATGGAACCGAGCGGGCGTTCGAGGGCGACCGGCAGCGGGACCGGATCCTGCTCGTCGAGGGCTGGCGTTCGACCCGGATCACCTGGCGGCAACTGCGGGACGAACCAGCCGCGATTGCAGCCGACCTGCGCGAGCTGCTGCGGGCCGGCTCCCGGCCTCTTACCCTGTAGGGATGGAGCGAGAGCTGTTCGAGCACTATCTGAGCGATGAGAGCCGGCGTGGTCCGGTGGTCGATGGCGCCTTCACCGGCGCGGCCGGTGGTGCGGCCTGCGGGGACCTGTCGCGGATCTCGTTTCTTGTCGAGGACGAGCGGATCGCCTCGGTCAGCTTCGAGACCGAGGGGTGCGGGGCGACCAAGGCCGCGACCGCAGCGGTCGTGGAGATGGTCGATGGTGCCCCGGTGCTGGCGGCGGCCGCGATCGACATCGACGCGGTCGACGCGGCGATCGGGGGATTGACGCCGGCCAAGCGGCACGCCGCGCAGCTGGCGGCCGATGCACTGCACAGGGGTCTGGCAAGCGCCGCCGCCTCGTCCGCGCGCCTGGCGATCTTCGCGCCCAAAGCGCCGAATCCGGCCGCTGACGACGAGCGCGCAGAGGCGTCCTTCTCGGTCAGTTCTGCTGCGGACGCTACGGCTTCGAGCCTTTCCGGGAGTCGCTCGGCTGCGCCCATCGAGCGGGTCGCGGTCGCCATGTCAGGCGGCGTCGACAGCGCCGTCGCGGCGCTCCTGGAGCGCGAGCGGGGGGCGGACGTGGTCGCGATCACGGTCAAGCTCTGGGCCGATCCGGACACCGACGGGGCCAAGGCCTGTTGCTCGCCCGAGGCGGTGCTCGGCGCCCGCGGGCTGGCGCACTCACTCGGCATCCCGCACTTCACGCTCGACCTCGAGGAGGAATTCCGGCGCCGGGTCGTCGGGCGCTTCATCGAGGGGTACGCGGCCGGCAAGACCCCCAACCCGTGCGTGCTCTGCAATGGCGAGGTGCGGATCGCGGCGATGGTCGACCTGGCCGAGCGGCTCGGCGCCAGCCGGCTCGTCACCGGGCACTACGCGCGGATCGTCGAGGACGCCGAGGGGCCGTTGCTCGCCTCGGCCGCCGATGAGGCCAAGGACCAGAGCTACATGCTGGCGGCGCTGTCGCCGCAGCTGCTCGGCCAGCTCGACTTCCCGCTCACCGAGCTGACCAAGCCGGAGGTGCGTGAGATCGCCGCCCGGCATGGCCTGCCCGTGGCTCGCAAGGCGGAGAGCCAGGACCTCTGCTTCCTCGCCGGGCAGGGCAAGCGCGGCTTCCTGCGTCGTCACGGCGGCCTCGCCGACAACGAGGGCGCCGTACTCGACGGCGCCGGGCGTGTCGTCGGCCGCCACCGCGGTCACCACAACTTCACGGTCGGCCAGCGCCGCGGCATCGGCGTCTCCGCTCCCGAGCCACTCTACGTGACCGCCACCGACGCGGTCGCCAACACGGTCACGGTCGGCAGCCGCGAGGAGCTCGAGACCCGCAACGTCCAGATCCGCAACGCGATCCTGCACCGCGACGGGGGGCGGGTCGACGCGGTGCGGTTGCGCTACCACTCGCGCGCCCTGCCGGCCTCCGTCGGGGCCGCCGGCGCCGGTCGCCACGAGGCGCTCGACATCGCCCTCGGTGAGGACTTCCTCGGCGCCTCCCCGGGCCAGACGGCGGTGCTGCTGGAAGGCGAGACGATCGTCGGTCACGGCACGATCGCCACCGCGGCCTGACGAGTTTCACCAGACCGCCGCAGCCCAAGCCCTTTCTGTCTGCGAAATATTTAGGCTCCCTCATATGAAGGCCCAGGAGATCCGTGGCACCTACCTCTCGTTCTTCGCGGAGCGGGGCCACAAGGTGGTGCCTTCAGCCTCCCTGGTGCCCTCCTCGCACGACCCGTCGGTCCTGTTGACCACCGCCGGCATGCAGCCCTTCAAGCCCTACTTCCTCGGCCGCGAGAAGCCGCCGGCGCCGCGCCTCGCCGATGTCCAGAAATGCTTCCGCACCACCGACATCGAGGAGGTCGGCAACACCGCCCGCCACATGACCTTCTTCGAGATGCTCGGCAACTGGAGCTTCGGCGACTACTTCAAGGCGGAGTCGATCCCCTGGGGCTGGGAGCTCTCGACGCAGGGCTTCGGGATGGACCCGGAGCGGATCTGGGTAACCGTCTTCGGCGGCGACGAGGAGTTGGGGCTGGGGCCGGACGAGGAGGCGATCGCACTCTGGGGCGCGATTGGCGTCCCCGAGGAACGGATCGTCCGGCTCGGCCGCGAGGACAACTTCTGGCAGGCCGGCCCGAGCGGGCCCTGCGGGCCGTGCTCGGAGCTCTACCTCGACCGCGGCCTCGAGTTCGGCGGCGACGGGGAGCGCCCCGGCGACGACACCGACCGCTTCCTCGAGTTCTGGAACCACGTCTTCATGAGCTACGACCTTGCCGCGGACGGCGGCCTGACCGAGCTGCCGATGCGCAACATCGACACCGGCATGGGCCTGGACCGGATGGCGGCGATCCTCCAGGACGTGCCGTCGGTCTTCGAGACCGACCACGTGCGGCCGCTGATCGACCTCGCCGAGGAGCTCAGCGGCCACGGCTACGAGGAGGGCGACGCGGTGACCCGGGCGATGCGGATCGTCGCCGACCACTCGCGCGGCGCCACCTTCCTGCTCGCCGACGGCGTCGTCCCCTCCAACGAAGACCGCGGCTACATCCTGCGCCGGATCATGCGGCGGGCGATCCAGCAGGGCAACACGCTCGGCCTCGAGGGGCCCTGGCTGGGCCGCTTCGCCGAGCGCACGATCGAGCTGATGGGGGACGCCTACCCGGAGCTGGTCACCGAGCGGCAGACGATCGCCCGCTGGGTCGGCGACGAGGAGAGGAGCTTCGGGCGCACCCTGGAGCGCGGCACCGAGCTGCTGGAGCGGCTCGTCGTCGAGGCAAAGGAGTCGGAGACCTCCTGGATCGCCGCCGCCGACGCCTTCAAATTGCACGACACCTACGGCTTCCCCTACGACCTGACCAGGGAGCTGCTGGCCGACCGGGGGCTCGCGGTAGACGACTCCGGCTTCGAGGAGCTGATGGAGGACCAGCGCCAGCGTGCCCGCACCGGCTCCGCCAACGCGCACGGCTCCGAGGACCGCCACGAGCGGGTGATCGCCTTCGCCGCGGCTGCGGCGCCGACCCACTTCGTCGGCTACGAGACGCTGCGCACCACCACCGGCCTCGCCGCCGTCCAGGGCGACGACGGCCGCGCCCTGGTCAAGCTCGAGGAGAGCCCCTTCTACGCCGAGGGCGGCGGCCAGGTGGCGGACTCCGGGGTGCTGCGTTGGGTCGGCGGGGAGGCGAGGGTCCTCGACGTCTACCGGGTCGGCGAAGACCAGGCGCTGGAGATCGAGACACGCCGCCCGCGGACGCGGGAGCAGGGGCGCGAGATCGCCGCTGAGGATGAGCCCGCCCGGGCGGGAGCGGCGGAGGAGGCACTGATTCCGCCGGGCGTTGCAGTCGAAGCCGTGGTCGACCGCGAGACCCGCCACGCGACGATGCGCAACCACACCGCCACCCACCTGCTGCACGCGGCGCTGCGCGAGCGCCTCGGCGACCACGTCCGCCAGGCAGGCTCCGCGGTCCGCCCCGACAAGCTGCGCTTCGACTTCACCCACGGGCAGGGGCTCGGGCCCGAGGAGCTGCGCGAGGTCGAGGACCGCGTCAACGATTGGGTCAAGGCCAGCGCTCCCGTGCGGTGGATGAACATGGGTCGGGCCGACGCCGAGGCGCTCGGGGCGATGGCCCTGTTCGGCGAGAAATACGGCGAGTGGGTGCGGGTGGTCGAGGTCGACGGCGTCTCCCGCGAGCTCTGCGGCGGCACGCACGTGGCGAACACCGCCGAGGTCGGCATCTTCAAGATCGTCTCCGAGGGGTCCAGCGCCGCCAACGTGCGCCGGATCGAGGCCGTCACCGGCCCGGCCGCGATCGACTGGTTCCGCGAGCGCGACGACCAGCTGCGCGAGGCTGGCGAGCTGCTCGGCAACGCCCAGGATCCCCTCGGCGGCGCCCGCCGCGCGGCCGAGCAGCTGCGCGAGGCCGGCGCCGGCGCCGAGCAGGCGCAGCGGCAGCTGCTCGGCGAGGAGGCCAAGCGGCTGGTCGCGGCGGCGACGGACGTCGGCGGCGTCAGGGTCGTGGTCGCGGCGGCGGAGCTGCCCGGGCAGAAAGAGCTCCTCGACCTCGCCAACCGGGTCCAGTCGACCCTGGGAGGCGCCTCGGCGCTGCTGCTCGGCGGCGGCGACGGCGACAAGGTCTCGCTCGTCTCGCTCGTCTCAGAGGATGCGGTTGGCCGCGGGCTCTCCGCCGCCAAGCTCGTTCGCGAGGCGGCCGCGGTGGTCGGCGGCGGCGGCGGCGGCCGCGAGGACATGGCCCAGGCCGGCGGCCGCGACCCGGCGAAGCTCGACGATGCGCTGGCGACCGCGCGGGCCACGATCGAGCGGGAGCTCGCCTAGCCCGATGCGCGTCCTCGCTCTCGATCACGGCACCGTGCGGATCGGCTGCGCGCTCTCCGATCCCAGCGGCACGCTGGCGACGCCGCTGCCGGCGATCGAACCGCCCGAGGCGCGGGCGGTCGTCGAGCTGGTCGCCGAGCACGGGGTCGAGCGGGTCGTGGTCGGCCTGCCCCTGCACCTCAGCGGCGAGGAGGGCAGCCAGGCGGGCCTGGCCCGCGGCTTCTGCGCCGAACTGGAAGCGATGCTGTCGATTGCCGTGGAGACCTACGATGAGCGCCTGACCACGCGAATGGCCGACGCCACCCGGCGTGGCGGCGCCACCGCCTCGCGCGACTCGATTGCGGCCGCCCACCTGCTGCAGGCCTACCTGGCCGGCCAGGCCGCGATCGAGGAAAGGGAGGGGGAGTCATGAGCGACGACGGCTGGCTCGGCGGCGACCCCTTCGCCAATCCGGACGACCCCGCAGCGCGCGAGCGCAAGCAGCGCCGGCTGGAGCGCGAGGAGAAGCGGCGCAAGCGCGAGGAGAAGCGAGGCAGGAAGGGCGTCGCCAAGCAGGCTCCCGCGCCAGCGCCCGAGCCCCCGCCTGCGGCTGAGCCTCCGTCCCCGGCGGCGCCGTCCTCGCTCGGGCCGACGCCTTCAGTCGAACCGCCGTCTCTCCCCGCGCCACCGCCGCCCGCGTCCGCCTCGCCGGCTGCGCCGCCGCCTCTGCCCGAGCCGTCGGCCGCAACCGAGACTCCGCGACCGCTGCGCACGCCCGAGCAGGAGTTCTGGGACGAAGATCCTCCCGCCGGCGAGGAGCTGCCCCAGGACCAAGCACCGCTGCCGGATTCCTCGGCCGCCGCTGCTTGGCACGAGCCTCGCGAGCAGGCCTGGGAGACCTCAGACGAGGGCCTCCCACCGGAGCAGACCCCCGACCCCCGCGGGGCCGGCAAGGGTGAAGGCGGGGGCTCCGGCGGTGGCCGGCTCGGCGTCCTGGGCCGTCACCCGTTCCGCATCGTCGCCGCGATCGCGGCGCTCCTTGTCCTCTGGTTCCTCTTCGCCCTCTTCCAGCCCTTCCACGGCGACGGCTCTGGCAGGGTCGCGGTGACGATCCCCAAGGGGGCCAGCGTCAGCGAAGTCGGCGACCTGCTCGGCGAGAAGGGCGTGATCGACAGCTCGACCCTGTTCCAGGTCCGGGTCACCATCGACGGCAAGCGCTCCGACCTCTTCCCCGGCCACTACACGCTGGCGCACGGGATGAGCTACTCCGGCGCGATCGACGCTCTCACCACTCCGCGGGAAAAGCCGACGACGACCACCGTCACGATCCCGGAGGGCTACGCCCGCTCGCAGGCGGCGCCGCTGGTCGAAGAAGACGGGCTTAAGGGCAGCTACACGAAGGAGACGGTGCACTCCAAGTACCTCAACCCCGCCAAGTACGGCGGCAAGGGCGCCAGGGACCTGGAGGGCTTTCTCTTTCCCGACACCTTCGAACTGAAGCCCGGCTCGCCCGTCGCCAACCTGGTGCAGCTGCAGCTGCAGGACTTCCAGCGCCGGATCAAGGGCGTCGACATGAGCTACGCCAAGTCCAAGAACCTGACCGTGTTCGACGTGCTGACGATCGCCTCGATGGTCGAGCGCGAGGCGGGCGTCGCCAGTCAGCGCAAGCTGGTCGCCTCGGTCATCTACAACCGCCTGCATGAAGGGATGCCGCTGGGGATCGACGCGACGATCCGCTTCGCCACCGGCAACTACGAAGAGCCGCTGACCGAATCGCAGCTGGCGGTCGACTCGCCCTACAACACGCGCACCAACGCCGGCCTGCCACCGGGGCCGATCAACAGCCCCGGCCTGGCCGCGATCGAGGCCGCCGCCCACCCGGCCAAGAGCGACTACCTCTTCTATGTCAACAAGCCGGGGACCTGCGACGAGCTGGCCTTCGCCAGGACCGAAGCCGAATTCGAGCGCAACGTCGAAAAGTACAACTCGGCCCGCGAAGCCAACGGCGGCAACGAGCCGTCCAGCTGCGGGGAATAGCGATGCGGCGCCTGGCGGTGATCGGCCACCCGGTCGCCCACTCACGCTCACCGCAGATGCAGAGGGCGGCGCTGGCTGCGCTCGGGTTGGGGGAGGAGTGGAGCTACGAGGCGATCGACGTGACGCCGGAGGACTTCGAGGAACGTGTGCGGGCGATGCCGGCGGAGGGCTATGTGGGCGCCAACGTCACCGTCCCGCACAAGGAGGCGGCAATGGCGCTGGCGGATACGCCGACCGAGATGGCGCGCGAGATCGGTGCTGCCAACACGCTTGTCTTCGCCGGCGGGCGGATCGCAGCGCACAACACCGACGCCGGCGGCTTGATCGCAGCATTGCCGGGCTCCCCGCGAGCCAGGCGGGCGCTGGTGCTGGGGGCGGGCGGTGCCGCCCGCGCGGCGATCTGGGCGCTAGTCAGGAGCGGTGCCGTGGTCGACGCGGAGTTGAACCCGCTCGGGGTCGACGTCTGGAATCGCACCCCCGGGCGGGTGGAAGAAGTGACCGCGGAACTGGGCGGAGCGCCGGTGGAATCGCCGCATCTGAATGCCTACGGCCTGATCGTCAATACCACCACGGTGGGTCTTTGCGGCGAGGATTCCTTCGATCACCTGCCGCTTGCCAGGGAAGGTTTCGACGACGAACAGGTCGTCGTCGACATGGTCTATGGCAAAGAGCCGACTACGCTCTTGCGCGCCGCCGGGGCAGCGGGCGCGACGGTCGTCGACGGGATCGAGATCCTGGTCCAGCAGGGTGCCCTCTCGCTGCGCATCTGGACCGACCGCGAGCCGCCGCTCGACGTCATGCGCGCCGCCGCTCGAGCCTGAGCCGGCGAGTGTCGAATTCTCCCCGCTATAGGGGGGTGAACTCGCCACTCGCCGCGCCGATAGCCTTGGCGCCCTGATGACCAGGTTCCGTTTCACCACCGCGGGGGAGTCGCACGGGCCGGGGCTCGTGGCCATCGTCGAGGGCATGCCGGCCGGGCTCGAGCTCGATCGCGAGGCGCTCGACGGCGAGATGGCCCGGCGCCAGCTCGGCCACGGTCGCGGCGGGCGGATGCGGATCGAGACTGACACGGTCGAGATCCGCTCCGGGGTCCGTCACGGGCGCACGCTCGGCAGCCCGATCGCGGTCCTCGTCGCCAACCGCGACTACGCCAACTGGGAGGAGCGGATGAATCCCTGGCCGGTCGAGGGGTTCGAGGCCGACGAGGTACACCTGCCGCGGCCCGGCCACGCTGACCTCGTCGGTGCCCAGAAATACGGGCATACCGACATCCGCAACGTCCTCGAGCGAGCCAGCGCCCGCGAGACCGCCGCCCGGGTCGCCGCAGGCTCGATTGCGCGTGGCTTCCTGGCCGCGCTCGGCGTGGAGATCCACAGCCACGTCACCCAGATCGCCTCGGTCAAGGCCGCCGAGCGCGACGCCCTGACACCGGCGGACTTCGCCGCGGTCGACGACGACCCGGTCCGCTGTCTCGACCCCGAGGCGAGCGCGGCGATGGTCGCGGAGATCAACCGCCTCCGCAAGGCCAACGAGAGCCTCGGGGGAACCTTCGAGGTGCGCGTCTTCGGCCTCGTCCCCGGGCTCGGCTCCTACGTCTCCTGGGAAGACCGCCTCGACGGCCGACTCGCCGGCGCCGTCGCCTCGATCCAGTCGGTCAAGGGGGTCGCGATCGGCGAAGCCTGGGACGTCGCCGGGCGGCCGGGCTCGCAGGCCCACGACGAGATCTTCTGGTCCGAGAAGGACGGCTACTTCCGCGAAAGCAACCACGCCGGCGGCCTCGAGGGCGGCATGACCAACGGGCAGCCGCTCTCGGTCCGCGCCGCGATCAAGCCGATCTCGACCCTGACCAAGCCGCTGCGCTCGGTCGACACCGAGACCAAGCAGCCGGCCCAGGCGCTGCGCGAGCGCACCGACTCGACCGTCGTCCCCGCCGCCGCCGTGGTCGCCGAGGCGATGGTCGCGCTGACCCTCGCCCGCTGCTATCGCGAGAAGTTCGGCGGCGACCACATCGACGACGTCCTCTCCGCGGTCGCCGCCTACGAGAAGCGCATCGACCTGCGCGGGTGAGCGGACGATGAAGCCGGCGATCGTCTTCATCGGCTTCATGGGGGCGGGAAAGAGCACCGCGCTCCAGGCCGCCCGGGAAGGCGGCCTGGAGACGACCGAGATCGACGCCCTGATGGAACAGGAGCTGGGGATGCCGATCGCGGCGGCCTTCGAGCGTGACGGCGAGGAGGGCTTCCGGGCCCGTGAGGCTGAGCTCGTCGGGGCGTTGCTGGAGGACGCCGACGGCGGTGCCATCGCGCTCGGCGGCGGCAGCATCCTCGCGGCGCGGATCCGCGCCGCGCTCGGCCGACACATCGTCGTCTGGCTCCAGGTCGGCGCCAACGAGGCCTGGCGGCGGATCGCCCACAGCGATCGCCCGCTTGCCACCACCGCCGCCGACGTCGCTCGGCTGCTGGCCGTGCGCGAACCGCTCTACGAGGAGCTCGCCGACGCGGTGGTGCCGGCGGGAGACCGCGCGATCGCCGGGCGTGCCCTGCCTTCGATCCTGGCCCTGCGCGAGCTGCCCGCCGGGACCAAGCTGTTGTGGGCCACGAGTCCCTCCGCCGAGTACCCGGTCCTGGTCGGCCCCGCCCTGCTCGAGGCCGGCTGGTGGCCGCTGGGGGGCCGGCGCTTCTGCGTCAGCGATCGGGCCGTGGCGCCGCTGTACGCCGGGCACCTGGCGCCGCTGGCCGCGACGGTCGAGGTCGAGCCGGGAGAGGGGGCGAAGACGATGGCCGAGGCGGAGCGGGTGCTGCGGGAGCTGGCAAGCGCCGGGATGACTCGGGAGGACCACGTCGCCGCGCTCGGCGGCGGCGTCGTCGGCGACCTCGCCGGGTTCTGCGCCCACCTCTACCAGCGCGGCGTGCCGGTGGTCCAGGTGCCCACGACCCTGGTCGCCCAGGTCGACTCCGCCTATGGCGGCAAGACCGGCGTCGACCTGCCCGAGGGCAAGAACTACGCCGGCGCGTACCAGCTGCCGGCGGCGGTCATCGCCGACACCTCGGCTTTGGCGACTCTGCCGGCAGCAGAGCTTGCCGCCGGCTTCGTCGAGGCGCTGAAGACCGGGCTGCTGGCCGGCGGCGGGCTCTGGGATCGGGTTCGGAAGATCGAGACGCTCGACCCCGGGCAGCTCGACGACGTCGTCTTCGCCTGCGCCCGCCATAAGTGCGCGGTCGTCGCCGCCGACGAGCGCGACGCCGGCCCCCGCGCCGCGCTCAACCTCGGCCACACGGTCGGCCACGCGATTGAGGCGGCGAGCGGCTACCGGCGCTACCGCCACGGCGAGGCGATCGGCCTGGGCCTGCTGGCGGCCCTGCGCCTCTCCGAGGCGCCGCGGCTGCGCGAGCAGAGCGAGGAGATCCTCACTCGCCACAGCCTGCCGGTGAAGGTCGACCCCGAAATCGACCCCGACGCGATCCTCGCTGCCCTCCAGCGCGACAAGAAGCGCACCGCCGCCGGGGTCGGCTTCGTCCTCCTCTCCGAGCCGGGCAATCCCCGCGTCGGGCAGCTGGTCGACCCCGGTGACGTGCGGGGGGCTGTGGAAGAGTTGTACCCGTGACCGCCACCCGCAATCGCGTCGCCGTCCTGCACGGCGTCAACTTCGACATCCTTGACCGCCGCGACCCCGCCGTCTACGGCGGCCTCTCGCTGAGCGAGCTGGAGCAGCAAATCGGCGACTGGGCGCACCTCGAGGGCCTCGAACCGATCTTCTTCCAGACCAACCACGAGGGTGAGTTCGTCGAGTACCTGCACCGGCTTCCCGACGTCGCCGACGCCTCGCTGGTCAACGCCGGCGCCTGGTCCCACTACAGCCGCGCGATCGCCGATGCGCTCGACGTCGCCCGCCTGCCCGCCGTCGAGGTCCACCTCTCCGACGTCGAGAACCGCGACGCCTGGCGCCGACTGTCGGTCTTCGACGGCCTGGTGCTGGCGAAGATCTCCGGCAAGGGCCCGGACGGCTACCGCGAGGCGCTGGAGCTGCTCGCCCACGAGCTGGGCGCCGACAAGGCCTGATGAGGGGGCGCGGCGACCGGCTCGAGAAGCTGCTCGCCGAGCGCGAGCTGGACCGGCTGCTGGTCACCGACCTGGTCAACGTCCGCTACCTGACCGGCTTCACCGGCACGAACGGGGCTTGCGTATGTGGCCCCGGCCTGCGCCTCTTCTTCACCGACTTCCGCTACACCGAGCGCGCCGCCGCCGAGGTCGAGGGCTGGGAGCCGATCACGGTCGAGGGCGACTGGCTGGCCAGCATCGCCGAGCGCCTCGAGGGCAGGGTCGGTTTCGAGGACGACCACATGGCTGTGCGGGTGCTGGCGAAATTGAAGGAGAAACTCGCCGACGGGGTCGAGGCGGTTGCCGCCGGCGGCTCGGTCGAGAAGCTGCGGCGGGTCAAGGACGAGGTCGAGCTGACCGCGATCGAGGCCGCCTCGAAGCTGGCCGACGAGGTCTGGCTGTGGAGCATCGAGCGGGGTCTGGCGGGGCGCAGCGAGCGCGAGGTGGCCCGCGCCGCCGAAGCGCGGATCCGCGAGCTGGGCGGCGACCCCTCCTTCCCGGCGATCGTCGCCGCCGGCCCCAACGGCGCCCTGCCGCACGCCGAGCCGGGCGAGCGCGAGATCGGCCGCGGCGAGCTGGTCGTCTTCGACATGGGGGCGATGCTGGACGGCTACTGCTCCGACGGCACCCGCACCTATGCCACCGGCGACCCGGGCGAGAGCGCCCGCGAGGTCTACGAGGTTGTCCGCGCGGCGCAGCAGGCTGCCCTCGGGGCGATCCGGGCCGGCGCCGACGGCGAAGCGGTCGACGCGGTCGCCCGCAAGGTGATCGAGGCCGCCGGCCACGGCGATCGTTTCGGCCATGGGCTCGGCCACGGGGTCGGGCTTGAGGTGCACGAGGCGCCACGGCTCTCGCTGCGCTCCGACGACGTGCTCGAGCCGGGCGAAGTCGTCACGGTCGAGCCGGGGGTCTACCTGCCCGGCCGGCTCGGGGTGAGGATTGAGGACCTGGTCGTCGTCAGCGAAGACGGCCATCGCAATCTCAGCGCCCTGTCGAAGGACCTGCAGCTGGTCGACTGACGGCGCCAGGACCTCGTCAGAGGGCGGTCAGATCTCAAGTCGCCTCGGCAAAGCGTCGATGGCCGGGCGTGAACACGACCGCGCAGACCCTCGGTCCCCCGGCCGGCCCCACACGCGCTCGCGGGAGACGGCGCCAGGCGCCCGAGACGCTGGTCTCGATCCACGAGGAGGCACGCCGCGAGCGACTGCTCGACATGGAGACGCGGGTGCGCCGCTACCGCACCGCCTGCTTCGCGATCCTCGCCCTCTCGATCGCCCTTGGCGGCTCTTCGGAGATCGGCTGGTGGTGGGTCGTGCCGATGGCCGCGGGATTCGCCGGATTCGCCGTCGCCGATCGCTTCATGCGGACCAGCAGCCACCCGGCCGTCTGGGTGGCCGGCGCCTGGGCCGCGATCCCCGTCCTACTTGCCGTCGCCGTGCTCGTCACCGGCGAGGCCACCAGCCCGGTACTGGTCTGGTTCGCGCTGCCCGCGGTGACGCTCGGCTTCCGCTTCGAGCCGCGCGGGATGGTCCTCGGCACCGCCTTCATCCTGCTGATGTTCGTCCTCTGCGCCGTGGTACCGAACCCCGGCGCGGCGCTTGACCACCGCCAGGCCCTGGTCGCCGCCGCGGCGCTGATCGTCAGCGTCGTGATCCTCTCCGGCGCCCTGGTCGAGTCCGACCGCGCCCATCGCCGCCGCTCCACGCTCGACCCCTTGACCGGCCTCTTCAACCGCAATGCTCTGGAGCAGCGCCTGGCGGAGCTGAACGGCCAGCCCTGCGACCCTGCCGAGGGGCTCTCGCACGCGCTTTTGCTCTGTGACCTCGACCACTTCAAGCGGGTCAACGACCAGCTCGGCCACGCCGCCGGCGACGCCGTCCTCCAGGACGTCGCCTACACGATGCGAGCGGCGCTGCAGGCGGGCGACTCGATCTACCGGGTCGGCGGCGAGGAGATCCTGGTGATCCTGCCCGGCGCCGGCCGCGAGGACGCGCTGGAGATCTCCGAACGGCTGCGGACCGAGGTCCGCGAGCGCCGGCCGGTGGGTGTCCAGGTGACCGTCAGCATCGGCGTCGCCGTCTCCGAGCCGGACGTCGTAGACACCGACGACCTCATCGCCCGTGCCGACGCCGCGCTCTACGCCGCCAAGGCGGGTGGCCGCGACACGGTTTTCGTCGATTCCTGAAAGCGCTAACGGCTCAGGTCGAGATCGGCCCTGAGCCGGGTCGCAAATGCCGCCAGCAGCTCGACCGTCGCCTCGACGTCGCGAAGATCGACCATCTCGACCGGCGAGTGCATGTAACGGAGGGGGATCGAGACGAGGCCGGTAGGGATGCCCGAGCGCGAGATCTGCAGCACGTCGGCATCGGTGCTGGTGCCGCGGCCGCTGGCGCTGATCGAGTGCTCGATGCCCTCCTCCTCGGCGGTCTCGACCAGCAGCTCGAAGACCTTGGGGGAGAGGGTGGAGCCACGGCCGATCGCCGGACCGGAGCCGAGCGGGTGGCTGCCGATCTCTTTTTCGTCAACCCCGGGCGCGTCGGTTGCGTGGGTGACGTCGACGGCGACGGCGATGTCGGGCCGCACCTCGAAGGCCGCGGTGCGGGAGCCGAACAGGCCGATCTCCTCCTGAACGGCGGCGATCGCCGCGAACGAGCCGCTCGGGCCGCCGCGCTCGTGGCAGCGGCGCAGGCTCTCCAGCGCCACGTAGGCGCCGAGCCGGTTGTCCATCGCCCGGGAGACGAGCCGCTCGCCGGCTACCGGCATCGGCTCGGCGGCGATCACGACCGGGTCACCGACCCGGATCAGCCCCGCCGCCTCGTCGCGGTCGGCGGCGCCGATGTCGATGTGCATGCCCTTCAGCTCGACCACCTTCTTGCGCTGGTCGGGTTCGAGCAGGTGGATCGGCTTGCGGCCGACGACGCCGAACACCAGCCCGTCCCTGCCGCGAACCTCGACCCGCTGACCGACCAGGACCTGCGGGTCCCAGCCGCCGATCGAGGCGAACCAGAGAAAGCCCTTCTCGTCGACGTGGGTGACGACCAGGCCGATCTCGTCGATGTGACCGACCACGGCGAGCAGCGGGGTTCCGTCGCCGACCTTCGCGATCGAGGAGCCGATGCCGTCGCTCGACAGCTCGGCGAACGAGGCGGCGTCGCGCCATACCTCGGCGGCCGGTCCCTCGTAACCGGAGGGAGCGCCAGCGCGGAGGAGCTTGTCGAGAAGGGCCGGGGTCGTGCTCAAGGTTTTGCAGTATGCCGCAGTCGAATGTGTGTTCGTCGCGAGGCCACGACGCCTAGGAATGCGAAACCGCGGCTTCGTGGCGGAGCTGGTCGCGACGCTCGTCGTAGCCGTGGTGCTCGAAGGCGATCATCGTCCAGATCAGTACGTCGACGACCGCCAGGCCGATCACCGCTGGCACCGCGGTCGCCACCGGGACCAGGATCAGCAGCACGATCGCCAGGCCCAGCCGCCGGCGGTTGACAGTCTGAACGTGGCGGTAGCGGAAGCCGACCAGGCCCAGCAGGTAGCAGGCGACGCCGCCGAGCAGGGCGAAGGCGGGGACACTGTCGAGGTGGTCGCCGGTATGGGCGATCGCCGTCTTCAGGCCGAAGGCGACGAGGACGATTCCGGCGACCAGGGCCAGGTGGATGTAGGAGTAGGAGTCGCGGGCGAGGGCGTTCTGGACCCTGCCCAGCGCGGCTTCGCCCAGCCGCCGCGCCGAGATCAGGGCGACGACGTCGAAGTAGATCCACCACATCGCCGCCGCCAGGGCCACTCCGAGCACGGCGACGGCGCCGATGCCGAAGTCGAGCGCGCCGGAGGCACCGACGCCGATCGCGACGATCGACTCGCCGAGGGCGATGATCACGATCAGCCCGTGCCGCTCGGCGAAGTGGCCGGGGACCAGTTTCCAGCCGTCGGTGCCAAAGAAATAGGGCGCGCCCATGTCGAGGAAGAGCGCCAGCGCCCACAGCGCCCCCTGGGCGAGGCCGTCGAATAGCGAGGCGGCGGCCAGCAGGGCGACCGCGACCGCGGTGCTGGCAGCGAGGCCGAGGACGGAGTGCCGCAGCGCGTCGTCGTCGGGGCTGGCGAGCATGAAGAGGGCGATGTGGGCGACGCGGAAGAACCCGAGCGCGAGGGCGAAGGCGAGGCCCAGGCTCCCGAACGCATGGGGCACGCAGAGCGCCGCGATCAGCAGCGCCGCCATCGCCGCGAAGAGGACCAGCCGCACGGCGCCCTCCTCGGGGTCGATGACACTGGTCAGCCAGGCATAGCCGACCCAGGCCCACCAGAGCACCCCCAGCACCAGCAGTCCCTGGGCCAGGCCCGACCAGGTCGGATGGTGGGACATCAGCGCCGTGCACTCAGTTATCGCGAGAACGAAGACGAGGTCGAAGAACAGCTCCAGCGGCGTCACCCGCTCGCCCTCGCGCCGGGCCGCGGTGAGCCGCGAGGTGTGGGATGCGGAGGAGCCCGGCACCCGCTCATCCTTGCAATTCAAGATCGGGGGGGTCTGAGTTTGGCCGCCGGGTGTGGCGGGCAAACTCAGACACGTCGGCGAGGATCGGGCGCGGTCGAATACGGTGCGGCGATGAGCGTGGCACTGGTGAGCGGAGCTTCGACCGGAATCGGCGCGGCGACGGCGAAGCGGCTCTCGCGCGAGCCGGGGATGGAGTTGGTGCTGGTTGCCCGCCGCGAGGAGCTGCTGCGCGAGCTGGCGGAGTCGCTGCCGTGCAAGGCGACCTACCTCGCGGTCGACCTCACCGCCGACGACGCGCCCGAGCGCGTTCGTGCCCACCTCGAAGCCAATCATGACGGCCTCGACCTGCTTGTCAATAACGCCGGCGCTGCCTGGCGCGGCGGTTTCGCCGAGAGCGGCTACGCCAACGTCCACCGCCACATGGCGCTCAACTTCGACGCCGTCGTCCGCCTCACCGAGGCGCTGCTGCCGCTGCTGCGCAGGGCGGCCCCGAGCTCGATCGTCAACGTTGCCAGCACCGCCGGGCGCGTCTCACGCGCTCGCACCGGCGCCTACTCGGCCAGCAAGTTCGCCCTGATCGGCTGGACCGACGCCCTCTACGCCGAGGAGCTGCCCCACGGCGTCCACGTCGGCCTGGTCCTGCCGGGGTTTGTCGCCACCGAGGGCTTCCCGGCGGCCGAGTTGCGCCAGAGAGCGATCACCCGCTGGATCGTCTCCAAGCCCGAGAAGGTCGCCGAGGCGATCGTCGAGGCCGGCCCCGGCGGCAAGCCAGAGCGCTACGTTCCGCGCCCCTACGCACTTGCCGCCGTCCTGCGCATCGTCGCTCCCCGCCTGGTCCGCCGCGTCCTCACCGGCGCCGCCGCGGCGAACCTCACCACCAGTACCGCGGCCGAAACCGACCGCGGATAGCCTGGGAGCGCGCGTGCCGCTGGCACGCGAGGGCGGCGCTACGGCGACAGGTGGCGAGTGAGGAAGGCCAGCTCGTCGGCGACGACGGCCTCGTGAGCCGGGCCGTCGTAGATGTCGAAGTGGTCGACGCCAGGGTAGGTGCGCAGCTCGCCGCGGGGCGCCTGCCGCGCCGCCGCGATCGCCGGGCCGGGCTTGGCGACCCGGTCTGCCTCGCCGACGCAGAGCAGCCACGGGCAGTGCAGGCCGGCGGCGAGCCGGCCGGGGCGGTAGGGACGGCCGAGCAGCCAGCGCGAGGAGATGCGGTTGCGCCAGCGCGAGTCCTCGCCGATCGCGACGACGTGTCGCCAGCCGGCCTCGCCTCCCGGCGCGTTGATGAACGCCGCCTCGTGCGGCTGTCCAATCGCCGGCAGGTGGCTATCGCGGGCCGCGGCGATCAGCATCCGGACGGTGACCCACGGGGCCGAGCGGTGCGCCTGTCGCCACATGTCCAGGAACGGGACCTGGCTGACGGCGGCGGCGATTCGAGAGTCCGCCGCGGCTGCCGCGAGCGCATTTCCACCGCCCATCGAGGAGCCGAAGGTCGCCACCCGCTCGGGGTCGACGCCGGGCAGCGAGCGGCCGAACGCGATCGCCGCCCGCCAGTCTTCGAGCTGTCGAGCGGGCTCGAAGAGGTCCGCCTCGCCGCCGCTGTCTCCGAAGCCCCGGTGGTCGAAGACCAGCGCCGCGATCCCGACCGCCGCGAACCGCTCGGCGAACGGTCCCAGCCCATCCCGGCGCGTTCCCGACAGCCCGTGGGCCATGACCACGATTGGGCAGCCAGTTGAATCGCGGTGAGCTGGATACAGCCAGGCGGCGCATACGTCATCTCCCGAGCGGAACGTCAGATCTTCGCGGCTCATGTCCATTCAACGGTGGGGGGCGGGAGAGTGTGAGAAAAGAACTAAAAATCCTACCGTGCGGCACCTGACTACTTAATATCCTCATTACTATCCTGAGTTTTACCGGTTAGTGTCACCTCGCATGTGGGCAAGGAGGGCTTCAAACATTTCACACGGTTACGACCGGCGCACTCTTCTGGGGTTGGCCCTCGGCCTCGTCGTGGTCTTCTTCGGGCTTCTGTGGGTGCAGTCTGCCCGCGCGGGCAAGATCGAAATTCTCGGCGGCGAAGAAGCGCGTACGGTCGAGCTGACGCCCGGTCACAACCGTGGTGGCCTCCAGGGTCAGGTGACTCTTCTGGTGCGGAACGCGAGCCAGAAGCCCGCCAAGCTCAAGGTTGGTTTCGTCCGTCGTGGAAAGGCCAACACGATTCGCCTTTCAGGGCACTCGCGTCGCGTGACTCTCGAGACCAAGGGAAGGGCGCAGAGGCCGCTCCGGTTGAGTAAAAGGCAGGTTCGTCCCCTGCTGATCCACTTCGACCTGGCCCCTGGCCAGGGGCCCGCTGCGGCCGACGGCACTCTGGTTCTCCGCCTCAAAGGCGAAGCGAAAGCCGTCGAGCTGGTCGGGGCGCTGCGCCGCTTCAGAGCCGTCTCGGTCGAACCCGAGAGCTTGATCATGGACTCCGACCGCGACACCGCGACCGTGACCCTCTCTGGTGCCGGCCTGGTCGGGTTCTTGAGCAGCGCCGGCTCCGTCGCCGCCAGCGCGACCCTGCACGACGAAGCCGGGCACACCACCGGCATCAAGGTGCTGCTGCCCCCGGCCAGCAAGGTTGCCGCCAGCGAAAGCCCGGACCGCGCCGATGCGACGGTGGAACTTACCGACGCCGACCCCCCCGCCGGCAAGTACACGGGAAAGGTGCCGCTCTCGAGCCTCTCTCCGGGGGCCTCGGCGGTTGCGGTTGAACTGCATTCCCATCGCGACTTCGCCTGTCTCGTCGCCCTGGTCCTGGTCGGCGTCCTCTTCGGCGGCCTGCTGACTCAGTTGGTCACCCTGGCGATGAGGCGGAGCCTGCTGCTCAAGGCGCTGGATCAGAGCATGGCCGCGTACCGGCAGGTGCTCCAGTCCGGGCCGACCCGGTCCTGGCGCCTCGAAGATCTCCTCAACGAGCCGCCGTCGGCAGGGGGCGAGAATCGGCTCCAGGGGGTGCCCGGCTTGATCTCCAGCATCGAAACCGCGCGATCCAGCAAGGATCTGGACGAGGACACGGCCCGGGTTCTGGACACCGTCGCGCGCATCCAACGCTGGCTCAGGCTGGAGCCCGCTGCCCGGCGGATGACGATGGTCGCCAGCGTTCCCGCGCCGCCCGCCCTGGGAGGTCTGGCCTGGGTCGACTCGAAGACCTGGCGCGACACCAAGGCATTGATCGAGGCGGCGAAGCGTGAGCCGGTCACGGTGCCCGACGCCGACGCGCTCCTGGCCCGGCTGCTGTCCCAGACCCGGTGGCATCACCACCTCGCTCAGGTGTGGAGCGCGGTTTCCGCTTCGGGCGACCTTGAACTCACGACAAAGCTCAAGGAAATCGATGCTCTGCTGGCAGACACGTCGACCGTGGAGACCCGCAAACCCGAAGAGCAGGACGTCCTCGACGCGAAGCTCCTGGCTTTCGTCCGTGGCACGGCGGCTTCCCTGGGAATCGGCCTCAGCGATCCACCCACGCCGGCCGAGCCGGGCGAAGCGGCCGGGATCACGCCGGTTCGGTGGTTGGCGAGCCCGAACCTCTTCACCGGTTGGGCGACGCTCGACGCGCAGTCCTATGGACAGCTCGCCCGCCGCGCCGCGACCTCGGCACGGTCGCTTGCCGTGCCCAATCTCATCACCGAGTTCAGAGCCCTCGGCTGGGTTGACGTCGGCTGGACCCTGGTGACGCTGCTGCTGACCTCGATCGCCTATGGGCTGACCAAATACGGCAACACCTGGGGTTCGACAGAAGATCTGGCGGCCGCTTTCCTCGCCGGCGTGCTGGGCACCGTGACGGTCAAATGGGCCGCCCTGCCGATCTTCCAGTCGATCCGGCTTCAGGCCGCCCCGAAAGCCGGCTAGGCTCGCGATCCTCACCACCGTCTCGGCGCGGTGGGCTCCCACGTCTCCCGGTCCCCTCTAGGATTTACCGCCGTGATCTCAACCAACCAGTTCAAGAACGGCTCGCACATCGAGATCGACGGCAAGATCTTCAAGATCGTCGAGTTCCAGCACGTCAAGCCGGGCAAGGGCGGAGCCTTCGTGCGAACCAAGCTGCGCAAGCTGGAGGACGGGACGGTGCAGGACAAAACCTTCCGCGCCGGGGAGAAGTTCCGGCCGGTCCACACCGAGTCGCGCAAGATGACCTACCTATACGACTCCGGCGAGGCGGCGGTCTTCATGGACAGTCGCGACTTCGACCAGATCGAGATTCCGACCGACGCCCTCGGCGAAGCGATGCAGTGGGTCCTGCCCAATTCCGAGGTCGAGGTGCTGTTCGTCGACGAACAGCCCAGCGATGTCCAGGTCGGCGGCGCGATAGACATGAAGGTGACCCAGACCGACCCCGGCCTCAAGGGCGACACCGCCTCGGGCGGCGGCACCAAGCCGGCGACGCTGGAGTCCGGCGTGGTCGTCCAGGTGCCGCTCTTTATCGAGGAGGGCGAAACGATCCGGGTCGACACGCGCAGCGGCGAGTACATCTCTCGCGCGTAGGCCCCGGCTGCCTGAAAAGCGCGAGAATGAACCGATGCGCAGGTCCGACCAACGCCGCGACGCCGTCTTCGTCAGTTACCAGCGTGATGTGACCGGCCGTCCGCTCGAGGAGCTGATCGCCGATGCCAAGCCGCTCACCCGCGAGCTTGCCGAGGGCGTCGACACCCATCGCGAAGAGCTCGACGAGACCATCGCCAGCTACGCCAAGGGCTGGACAGTCGATCGGATCGCGCCGCTGGACCTCAACGTGATGCGGGTGGCGCTGTTTGAGATCGAGGAGGGGGAGGTGCCATTCGAGGTCGCCATCGACGAGGCGGTCGAGATCGCCAAGGAGTATTGCGGCGCCGACGCCCCGAAGTTCATCAACGGCATCCTCGGTGCGATCGTCCGCGAGCGGGAGCCGGCCAAGTGAGCCGCTTGCGGGAGATCTCCGAGCGGCTGCGCCAGATCTCCGCCGAGTTGGATGGGGAGGGGGCGAGCGACGAGCGCGCGGCCGAGCTGGCCGCCGAGGCCGCCGATCTCTCCGCCGAGGCGGTCGAGGAGGCCAATCGCCAGGCGCGCGAAGCGGCGAGCGCCGAGTGAGCGCCCCGGCGGCGTCGATGTATCCCGAGGACCTGCGCTGTTTGATCGACGCCAGCCTCGAGCGTCTCAGCTTTGCCGCTGCCGAGCCGACCGCCGGGCTCGAGGAGGCGATGCGCTACTCGCTGCTGGCCGGCGGCAAGCGAGTCCGCCCGGTGCTCGCCCTCGCCACCGCTCGCGCCCTCGGTGCCGAGCCCGGGCGCTTCCTCCCGGTGGCGGGCGCGATCGAGTTGATCCACACCTACTCGCTGATCCACGACGACCTGCCGGCGATGGACGACGACGAGCTGCGCCGCGGCCTGCCGACCTCCCACGTCAAGTTCGGCGAGGACGTCGCGATCCTGGCCGGCGACGGCCTCTTCGCCGAGGCGGTCCGGCTCTTCTGCGAGCAGCCCGGCGACCCGGCCCGGGTGCTGGCAGCCCTGGGCGAGCTGGCCGGCGCCACCGGCGTCGACGGCATGGTCGGCGGCCAGTACGTCGACGTGGTCGGGGCGGAGGACGATGCCGCCGGCCTGCACGCGCGGCACGCGCTGAAGACCGGCCGGCTGATCGCCGCCAGCGTCGGCGTCGTACTGATTCTCGAGGGCCTCGGCGAACCTGAGACAATTCCGTTTCGCCGTTTCGCCGCTGAGCTGGGAGTTCTCTTCCAGATCGTCGACGACATCCTCGACGTGACCGAGAGCGACGAGCAGCTCGGCAAGCCACATGGAAGCGACGAGAGACATGGCAAACTCACCTACGTCAGCCTCTTCGGCCTCGATCGCGCCCGCGAGCTGGCCGCCGAGTCCCATGCCAGGGCAACCGCGGCGCTGGCCGAGGCCAGCGGGGAGACGGACGATCTGAGACGCGTAGCCGACTACATCTTCACGAGGAACGAATGAGCGATAAGCCCCCCACCCAGGGCCATCAACGCGACATAACGGAGCCGCTGCTCGGCGCCATCGACGGACCGGCCGACCTGCACGAGCTCGACGACGAGCAGCTGCAGCAGGTGGCGCAGGAGATGCGCACCTACATCATCGACACGATCGGCGAGATCGGCGGCCATTTCGGCGCCAACCTCGGCACCTGCGAGCTGGCCGTGGCGCTGCACAGCTTGCTCGACTCGCCGCGCGACAAGATCCTCTGGGACGTCGGCCACCAGTCCTACCCGCACAAGATCCTCACCGGGCGCCGCGACCGGTTGCCGACGATTCGCCAGTACGAGGGCCTGGCCCCGTTCTGCTCGATCGAGGAGTCCGAGCACGACATCATGGGAGCCGGCCACGCCTCGACCTCGATCGGCTACGCGGTCGGCTTGAAGGAGGCGATGCGCAAGGGGATCGGCGAGGACGGCAAGGTCGCCGCCGTGATCGGCGACGGAGCCCTGACCGGTGGCGTCGCCTACGAGGCCCTGCACGCGGCCGGCGGCCTGCAGACCCCGGTGGTGATCGTCCTCAACGACAACGGGATGTCGATCTCGCCCAACGTCGGCGCCCTCTCGCGCTACTTCAACCGGATCCGCCTCAACCCGCGCCTCTTCCACGCCCGCGAGGGGGTCGAGGACAGGCTGACCAAGCTGCCGCTCGGCCTCGGCCGGCGGATCGAGCGGCTCGGCCCGGAGATCAAGTCGGCGATCAAGGCCTACTGGGCGCCCGGCCTCTTCTTCGAGGAGCTCGACCTCGCCTACATGGGTGTCATCGACGGCCATGACGTGCACGCCCTGCGCGAGGCCCTGAAGGAGGCCTTCGAAGCCGAACGCCCCGTCGTGGTCCACATCCACACCGTCAAGGGCAAGGGCTTCCTCCCCGCCGAGGAGGGCGGCCTGGAGTCGATGGAGCAATGGCACGCCGCCAAGCCCAACTCGATCGTCAACGGCGTCCCCGCCCCCGCAAAGCCCGCCGATGGGCCGAAAAGTCAACCCCCAGGCAACTTATCGGCCCATCGACCGGTGGCGGTGACGGAAACGGATGCGCCTGGGGCGATTGCGCCGGAGATGCTGGAGAAGCCGCCGGCCGCGGGGGCGCCGCCGCAGTACACGCAGGTCTTCGCCGCGGCGATGGTCGCTGAGGCCAAGGCGGACGAGCGGGTGATCGGGATCACCGCGGCGATGGCAGGGGGGACCGGCCTGCAGAAGCTCGCCGACGATATCCCCGGCCAGTACTACGACGTCGGCATCGCCGAGCAGAACGCGGTCCTGCTCGCCTCGGGGCTGGCCCTGCAGGGTGCCAAGCCGGTCTGCGCGATCTACTCGACCTTCCTCCAGCGCGCCTACGACCAGATCATCCACGACGTCTGCCTCCAGGAGCTGGACGTGACCTTCGCGATGGACAGGGCCGGGCTGGTCGGCGACGACGGCCCGACCCATCACGGTGCCTTCGACGTCTCCTACTTCCGGCCGATCCCCAACGTCGTCGTAATGGCGCCGCGTGACGAGGCGATGCTGGTCCACATGCTCCACACCGCCATCGCCCACGACGGGCCGGCGGCGCTGCGCTACCCGCGCGGGGCGGGGGAGGGGGCGAAGCTGCCGGCGAAGCCGAAGCTGATCCCGATCGGCAGCGGCGAGATTCTCGTCGAGGGCGAGCGGGTGGCCCTGCTCGGTTATGGCTACGGGGTGGCCTTGGCACAGGAGGCAGCGGAGATCCTCGCCGGCCACGGCCTCCGGCCGACCGTGGCCGACGCCTGCTTCGCCAAGCCGATCGACGGCGAGCTGGCAACGCGCCTGGCCCGCGAGCACGACCTGCTGGTGACGATCGAGGAGAACGTGCTGCCCGGCGGCTTCGGCTCGGCGGTGCTGGAGCACCTCGAGGACGCCTTCGCCGAGAGCCCCAGCGAGCGGGCGCGGATGCTCCGCGTCGGCCTCCCGGACCGCTACGTCACCCACGGCAAGCCGGCGCTGCTGCGGGCCGAGGCCGGCCTTACCGGCGAGTCGGTGGCGGAGCGAGTACTTGCCGCCATGCCGTCCGCACAGCCGATTCTCAGCTAACGAATTTTGACGATTGATTCAATCGGCGCAATCGAATAGATTGCCCCAGTCTCTCCGGCGCTGGTAGAAGTCGCAACGGCCGTCGGCCTTCGCTTCTGGGGATCGCCAAGGGAGGAGGGGCTCTCTATATGTGTGGGGTCCGTTTGGGGGAATGGGCTTCTCGCGGCCGGCCGCTGAGTGCGGCCCGGTTCGCGAGGTAGTTAGCTCTCCTCGGCGAGGATCGCGTAGATCTTGCGACGGGTTTCGTCGAGCAGCTCGCGGACCCGTTTCCGCTGCCCCTCGTCGGCGGCGTGGAGCACCTGGCCGATCGCGGGTTGCAGCTTGTGGACGGCGTCCCGCAGGTGGATCTGCTCCGGGGCGGCCCCGGCGCGGACGGCATCCCACGGCGTCTCCTCTCCAGCCTTTGCCTCCTGCTCGGCGGTGCCGGCCTCGGTGAGGGAGAAGCGGCGCTTGCCGTCGCTCTCCTCGCCCCGGATCAGCCCCTCCTCCTCGAGCAGTTGCAGCATCGGGTAGATCGAGCCGGCGCTCGGGGTCCAAGCCCCCTGGGTTCGCTCCTCGACCTCTTTGATCATCTCGTAGCCATGCATCGGCCGCTCGGCGAGCAAGGCCAGGACCGCGGCCCTGACGTCACCGCGGCGAGCCCGTGGCCCGCCGCGCCCACGCCCATAGCGAGGACCGCGACTGCGGGCGAACTCCTGCCGATGGCGATGTCCTGAATGTCGTGATTCGTGTCTGTTGTGCATCTGATTTGCCTTTCTATCTCTTACTAACGCGATATATCGTAACAGGTCGTGCAGATAACCCCGGCGTTTGCTCTCCCGGCCCGGGGGTAGCCTGCCCGCATGAAGTTCGTCTTCGCACCGATTGGCATCGTCACCGGCCTCCTCGCCGGCATCGCCGCCCAGAAGGCCTTCGAGCGCATCTGGGCCGTGATCGACGACGAGGACCCGCCCGAGCCCGACAACCGCGACATCGCGGTTCTGAAGCTTGTCGGTGCCCTGGCCCTGGAGGGAGCGATCTTCCGCCTCGCCAAAGGCTTCGCCGACCGCGGCGCCCGCTCCAGCTTCGCCGCTTTAACCGGCACCTGGCCAGGCGACGAGCCGGCCGACTAGGCCGGGACTGGACAGGCGACGAACCGCGGCCGACCGGGCCGGGCTAAACGCTCTCCGCGCAGGCATCCGCCAGCTCCTGCCACGGCCCGATATCCCAGTACCTCCGTGCGGCTGCCGACGTCGATGGCAGCACCCAGACCGCCGCGCCCCCGATCTGCTCCTCCTGCGGCCCCAGCTGGACCGCCCGTTCGAGCGCCCCCCGGGCCGCGTTCTTCCCGTTGAAAGCGAGGTAGGTGGGTTCCACCGCGGCTATCCGTGCCTGCAGCCCGGCAACGTCGAACTCGACGGTCCCGACTTCCTCGTCGGACCCATGGAGCACCTTGCATATATCGGTCAAGCCGATCCCGAGCTCGGGCAGCCGTTCGAATTCCGAGGGCGAGAGCTGGACCGGCGTCAAGCCGGTGGCGTGAAGAGCCGCCCAAAAAGAGTTTCCGGGACCCGCGTAATAGGCCCGGGCCTTGGCCGAGGCCGCGCCGGCGGCCGTTCCGCAGAAGGCCACCCGCAGGCCGGGTGGGAGGATGTCGGGCAGGATCTCAGGCATGGCAGGCTCGCGACCCTAGAATGCGAGGCGGCGGACAGCTACCCGGGCGCCCACAAAACGCCCCGCCGTGCGTTCAATCGACGATCCGCTCCAGTCCCTCCGCGACCGCCAGCGCCCCGTCGCTCTCGCCCAGCGCTACGGCCATCGCTTCCGCACCCGCCTTCAGGGCCGGGTCGTCGAGCGCTGCCGCGATCGCCCGGCGCAGCTTTCGCGGCGAGGCCTGCTTGGCGGCCCGTGCCCCCGCTCCGGCGGCAAGGACCCGGGCCGCGTTGTCGGGCTGGTCGCGACCGTCGGGGATGCAGAGGAGTGGTACGCCGTCGGCCAGCGCCGCGTTGATCGTCTGCCAACCGGCGTGGGTCACCATCAGCGCGGCGTGGGGGAGGACGGTGCGGTGGGGCACGAAGGCGACCGTTCGCGCGTTCGCCGGCAGCCGCAGCTGTTTCACCTCGAGCGCCGGTCCCGCCGTCAGCAGCACCCGCACTTCCAGCCCACCCACCGCGTCGAGGACGCGCTGGGCCAGATCGCGCTGGTTCATATAGCTGGTCGAGAAGCTGACCACCACCAGCCGCTCGCCCTGCTCCCCCGGCCAGGGCGAGCGCCACTCGCCGGGGAAAGGCTCGAAGGCCGGGCCCACATAGTGGACGTTGGCCGGGAGCGAGCCGCGACTGGAGAAGTCGAGCTGGGGGGCGGTAAGGACGTAGATTGCGTTGGCGCCGAGCAGCTGATCCTCCCAGTTCGCCAGCGGCGCCAGCCCCTGTGCTGCTCGGGCCCGGTTCAAGCGTGGCAGGCCTGCCGATGCGAAGCGGGTGAAGACGCGGTTGAGAACGCGGTTCCGCGCAGCGCCGAGAGGGCCATCCATCCATCCGGCGCCGCTGAACAGCGGCGGCGCCCCCGCAACCGGCATCGGGTACGGGCAGTGGACCAGCGCCGCCGCGGGCACCCCGGCGCGCTCGGCGGCCACTCCGGCGCCGGTCAGCATCCAGTCGAAGAGAACCGCGTCGGCGGGCCGGGCGTCCAGCAGGTCGGCGCATTCGCCGCTGATCTCCTCCAGGAAGGCGAGCTGTCCGTGGCTGCGCAGCCGCACTCCGGCGGCGTAGCGGCTGCGCACCTCCCAGTCGCGCAAGGTGTCGGTCTCCCGGCGAGTGATGTCGAAGTCCGGAACCGCCCGCTCGATCGCGAGGAACTCCGCGCCCGTCGCCTCGACCCGCTGCCGCGCCGCCCGGTGCGCCAGCACCCGCACCTCGTGGCCCCGCTCGAGCAGTTTGCGGGTGATCGCCAGCTGCGGCGGCGCATTGCCGCTGAACGCCATCAGCGTCTGCAGGATTCGCATGCTATTTTGATTTTAGCCTGAATCAAATGAATATGACGATTCCCTCGAAATCGAAGCGCCCGCCCGCCAAGCGCCCCTACCGCATGTCAGCCCGCGCCGAGGCCACGGCCGCGACCCGCGAGCGCCTGCTCGCCGCGGCCTGGGAGCAGTTCGCCGCGCGGCCCTATGACGACGTGCTCCTGCAGGAGGTCGCCGCGGCGGCGGGGGTGACGGTCCAGACGCTGCACCTGCGCTTCGGCTCGAAGGAGGAGCTCTTCACGGCGGCCTTCGCCTGGTGGGGCCTGCGTCAGGTATCCAGTCGCGAGGAGGCGCCGGTGGGGCGGGTCCCGGAGGCGGTTGCCAACGCCTTCGATCACTACGAGGCCCACGGTCCCGCGGTCCTGCGCATGCTCGCTCAGGAGGACCGGATCCCCACCGTCGGGGATATGACCGAGGCTGGTCGCGCCTACCATCGGGCCTGGGTGGAGAAGACCTTCGCGCCCCTCTTGCGGGGCCTGCGCCGCCCTGGGCGCGAGCGCCGCTTGGCGGCGATCGTCGTCGCCACCGACGTCTTCGCCTGGAAGCTCCTGCGCCAGGACATGAAGCTCGAGCGCGCCGAGGCCGAACGGACCGTCGTAGAGATGATCGACTCCGGCCGGAGGCACGAGGAGGCCGGGAGATGAGCCCTGCCGCCGGGGAGACCGCGGCGATCCTCGACCCCGAATTCCTCGACGGCTGGAGCCGCCGCTGGCTCGCGGCTTGGAACACGCAGGAGATTGAGGCGATCGTGGCGATGTGCAGCGAGGAGATCACGATCGAAGATCCGGCCCTTCCCGAGGCCACCCACGGGCACCCTGGAATCCGCGCTTTTGCGTTGGACACCTTCGAGACCTTTCCCGACCTCCGGCTGGAAGGATTGGAGCCGCCCTGCCCCTCCCGCGCCGGGGTGGGCGCACTCTTCCCCTACCGCTTCACCGGCACCATGAGCGGTCATTGGCAGCCGCTCGACATCGCTCCGACTGGAGCCGGCGTCGACTTCTGCGGCGTCACCCAGTGGCGGTTTCGCGGTGAGCGACTGAGCCACTGGGGCACGATCTACGACAACCTCGAAGTCGCCCGCCAGATGGGCTTGATGCCCAGGCAGGGCGGCCCCGCCGATCCCCTGCTCTTGAGACTCCAACATCTCCAAGCCTGGTTTCAGCGCCGCGCCAACCAGACCGCTTGATGGGCGGCGGCTCCGGCGCTGGGCCCTGGCCTCAGGCGTCAGCCGTGAGTAGTTCGAACGTTCCGCCCTGCAGCGGTGCGACGGTGCGGAAGTGACGTTCGTCGAAGCTGAAGAGGCGCCGCGTCTCGTGGCGGGCCGCCAGGATCACGATTGAGCAGTCTGCAAGGCCCAGATTGAGGTCGGCATAGCGAAGCTCGATCTCCTGCGCCAGCCGGTAATCCTCAGCCGTGAGCCCCTCGGCCTCATATCGGCGTGCCGCCAGGTCACTCAGAAATGCACGCCTCGCGGTGCTTCCGAACCGCTCTCCGAGCAGGTAATCGACCTCCGCGGTGACCGGCGACGGCACGATCAACGAGCCAGACTCCGCTCGCAGCGTCTCCAGCAGCACCTCTCCTTGTGGCTCTTTTGAGTTGGCGAGCGCAACCAGTGGTGCCGCGTCGAGGATCAGCGTCACTCGCCGAAGCCGCGCATCAGCTCATCCTCGGGAATCTCAGCGATCGCTCGGGGATCGCCGTCGATTCGCTCGAAGCCGCCGGCGAGGGCAAAATCGCGATCGCCGTGAGACTCGGGGCGATAGGCGGCGATCGCGTCACGGACGATCTCGGCCTGGGGGCGCTTCTCTTCGCGCGCCAGCCGCGCCAGTCGCTCGGCCCCACTCTCGTCGAGATAGATGCTGGTCTTGCGCATGGGGGCAGTGTAGGGCATACGTAGGGCATGGGCGGGCTGAGCCGAGTGGGACAACGGCGCCAGGGCTCGCCGAATTTGGCTCTCTAGAGCCCCCACACAACAGAAAACGCCCCACCGGGGAGGCGGGGCGCTTCTGGGGTTACTACAGGGAGGAGAGAGGTCCGACCCACCGCTTGCTAGAGCGGAAAACAGCCCCTAGAGCCAAATCATTTCGGCTGAATCCGGTTGTAGCCGGTTGAATCGTGTCGGACTGTGGCACGACTGTGGCACGAGTCCGGTTTGGGTTGCCGCCGACCTATCCGCCTCCCCCCTTTGGATGGAGCCGACGAGTGTTTGAATTTTCCGAAGGCCCGGCCCCTACGCTTGTGAGGCGAGTCAAGTAGGCGGAAGTGGTGTAACCGCTCGTCAGTCCGCTTCACGCGGCTTGTAGTGCCGGCACCTCCCCCCGTCCCTCCTCGCCCTGGTCCTGCAGGACCAGGGCGAGCGATCGGCGAAGCTAGCCGCCGTACGATGACGCTCGATGCCTGGCAAGCCTGACCCTTTCAAGCCCGACGAGGGCGCCGTCTACACCAACGGCCAAGTCAATCGCGCTGGGCAACTCCTGCGGCGGCTCTACGCGCAGCCGCCCATTGAGGAGGGGGAGGACGCCTTCGCGGGTTTCGATGTCGACGAGCTGGTCGACGCCATGATCGCCGTAACGTGGTGGTGGCGCCTGCACGCGCGACCGCTGTCGCGCGTAGCTGCGAACCTGCGTTACCACGCCGCGGCCGAGGAGGCTGCAGTCGGGGATCGCGTCGACGTCACCCAGCGCCTCAAGCGACGGCCGACGATCTTCAACAAGCTTGAGCGCGAGCCCACCATGCAGCTGACCCAGATGTGGGACATCGGTGGAGTCCGCGCCCGCCTTCCGTCACTGCGGCACGTCCAAGCGGTCAGCCGGCGATTGCGGAAGACCTGGACGATCGTGCGGACGAAGGACTACATCAAAGAACCGCGTTCCTCTGGCTACCGCGCTGTCCATCACATCGTCCGGCGCGACGGGCGTCTGATCGAGGTTCAACTCCGAACCGTCCTGCAGGATGCCTGGGCCAATCAGGTCGAGGAGGATAGTCGCCGGCTGGCGACCGGCTACAAGTTCGGCCGAGGCGGGGAGGATGTACACGACTATTACCGAATCGTGTCCGAAGCATTCGCGGCACTTGATCGCGACGAAGATTTGAGTCCGGACCTGGTCGCTGCTATCAATGAGAACTACGCGAACGTGGCCGAGACGCTCCAACGCATGCCACCAAGAGGGGACCGCTGAGATGACCGATGCTGATATCCGGCACTTCCTGATCGTCTTTGACATCCCGACGGGCAAGGCGAAGGTGCGCGACTTCGGGACGGACTACGACGGCGCGATGGAGGCCTATGCCGAGATCGAGGGGGAGATGCGCGGGCGTGACGACCTCGACATCGTTCTCGTCGGTGCCGACTCCTTGGAGACCGTCAGGCGCACCCACTCCAGTTATTTCGAGACGGACGAGACCTTCGAGTCTCTGCTGCCAGCTGGCGTTCTCAGCCGCTGACCGCTTCTCAAGTGGCGCCCAAGCAAAACGGGATCGAGGACGCCTTCGACTCGAACCGTGCTGACGAGGAAGCCGCTGCCATCGCCGCGGAGCGAGTCAGGAGCGGCGCGGCGGAGGAGAAGGAAGACGGAACTGAGGCGCTCGAAGGCCTGGGCATCGGCGTGTCTGCTCAGGACATCTTCGAGGAGCTTGAGCATGAGCCCGCGACCCTCGCCGAGTTTGAGGTGGTTCATGGCGCTGTGAAACCGCCGGACGGCGAGGGGTAGCAGCGGCACTTTCGGGCGCGTGGCGAACCCACTGTGGCACCGACTGTGGCACGGCTTCTGATTTAGCGATGCGGGCGCCTTCCCGATAGCCCTGCTGGTAGCCCGTATTTGGCTCTGCCAAGCCCTCCACAACAGAAAACGCCCCACCGGGGAGGCGGGGCGCTTCTGGGGTTACTACAGGGAGGAGAGATATGTATCTCTATATATGTGGATCCGTGGGAGGTAGGTGAGCCCTGTGATGTCGTGGGCGCCCATCGTGGGAAGCGACGGGGGCCATATTTACGACGCGGGACTCAGCCAAAAAGTTTGTCGTTGATCTCGCTTTGCATCGGCATCTCCACTTGAATCCTTGAACAGCGTACGAACGTATGTGCGATTTGTGTGTGAGAGCGATCACAGAACCTCTGATCGCTCTTTTTTCGCGCGCCATTGCAAGGTCGCAGACCCCTCTAAGGGAGCGGTAAACGGGCCGTTGCGGGGGCTCGCTGTAGCGTTCCTGGCGTGAAGAAGTCCCGGATAGACGCGGTTTTGGCGGAGCGGGGGCTGTTTCAGTCGCGCTCGGCCGCGGCCGGTGCGGTGCGGGCCGGAGAAGTCAGGGTCGGTCAGGACGGGCCGGTCGCATTGCGGCCCAGTCAGCTGGTCGAGCCGGGGGCGACGCTGATCGTCGACGCGGGCCCGCGCTACGTCTCGCGGGGCGGCACCAAGCTCGAGAACGCGCTGGACGCGCTCGGGATCGACGTCAGCGGCCGCGACTGCGTCGATGTCGGCGCCTCGACCGGCGGCTTCTCCGACTGCCTGCTGCAGCGCGGCGCCTCACGGGTGGCCGCGGTCGACGTCGCCTACGGCCAGATCGACCTGCGCATGCGGGAGGATCCGCGGATGACCGTGATCGAGCGCCTCAACGCCCGTGCGATGGAGCCCGGTGACCTGCCCTTCGCGCCCAGCCTGGCGACCGTCGACGTCTCCTTCATCTCCCTGGCCAAGGTGCTGCCGGCGGTGGCGCGTTGCCTGGCGCCCGGCGGTGAGGCATTGGCGATGGTCAAGCCGCAGTTCGAGCTGAGCCGCGAGCGGGTCGGGCGCGGCGTCGTCCGTGACGCGGACGACCGCCGCGAGGCGATCCTCGCCGTCGCCGACGCCGCCCACCGCCTCAACCTGCCGGTGCGCGGCGTCGCCTCCTCCGGCCTCCCCGGCCCCAAGGGCAACCGCGAGACCTTCCTTTGGTGCGGCGGCGATGGCACGCCCGTCGAGGACGTCGAGGCCGCGATTCTCGCCGCGGTGGAGGAGGATCGGTGAAGACCGCCGCACTGGTCACCCACTCGCACCCGCCGGCCACCACCGAAGCGGTCGCGGTGGCCATCGCGGTCGCTCGCGAGGCCGGCTGGCGCCTGGTCGGCACCGCCGATGAGCTCGCCAAGCACGGCGACGCGGCGAAGGGCGTCGAAGTCGCCAGCGACCGGCCCCGTCCCGACATCTGCCTGGTGCTCGGCGGCGACGGCTCGATCCTGCACGCCCTGCGCCGCTTCGCTCATACCGGCGTGCCGGTCTTCGGCATCAATTTCGGCACCGTCGGCTTTCTCGCCGCGGTCGAGCGCGGCGAGGCCGAGGAGGGAATCCGCCGTGCCCTTGCCGGTGAGGTCGAGACGGTCGAGCTGCCCGGGCTCGAGGTGACGCTCGAGGGGGCCGCCGGGATCGGCCTCAACGACGTGACGCTGACCCGTCGCCCGCACGACCGGGTGGCCGAGCTGAGCTACCGGATCGCCGGCGAGGAGGTCGGCCACGTCCGCTGCGACGGTCTCGTCGCCGCCACTCCGGCCGGCTCGACCGGATACAACCTCGCCAACCAGGGACCGATCCTCGCCTGGGGGGTGAAGGGATACGTGGTCAGCTACATCTCGCCGCACTCGCTGACCGCGCGCGCCCTGGTCGTTGCCCCGGGCGACGTGCTGCACGTCGGCAACGCCGCCGGTCGGGAGCCGGTGGAAGTCGCGGTCGACGGCGAGTACCTCACCAACCTCGACGCCGGGGCGGCGCTGGAGATTCGCTTCGCCGATGCGGTCGGCCGCCTCGCCCAGCTGCCCGGAACCAGTTTCTATCAGCGCATACGCGAGAAGTTCGGCCACCTCGCCGTCTGAGGGCGGCTGGCCGGCGCATCTCGGCGTCCTCGGTCGGTCATGTGCAAGGCACACTCCCTCTCTCGTCCTTGATCTGCTTGGCCCGACGCCCTCAGCCGGCGAGGTCGTTTCTCTAGGCTGCGCGCCATGGAACGCAAATGGTGGACCCTTCTGCTCGTCTCGATCGCGACGTTCATGCTGCTGCTCGACGTCACGGTCGTCAACGTCGCCCTGCCGGACATCCAGCGTGAACTCCACGCCAGCCTCTCCAGCCTGCAGTGGGTCGTCGACGCCTACTCGCTGACCCTTGCCGCCTTCCTGCTCACCGCCGGCTCGCTGGGCGACCGGCTGGGGCGCCGGCGGGTCTTCACGATCGGCTTTGGAATCTTCACCTTCGCCTCGTTCCTCTGCGGCATCGCCAACGACCCGACCCTGCTCAACCTGGCTCGCGGGCTGCAGGGTGTCGGCGGGGCGGGGATGTTCGCCACCTCGCTGGCCCTGATCGGCCAGGAGTTCCACGGCAAAGACCGGGCGATGGCGTTCGGCGTCTGGGGGGCGGTCGTCGGCGGCGCGGTCGCGGTCGGCCCGCTGGTTGGCGGCGTCGTCACCGAGAGCTTCGGCTGGGAGTGGATCTTCTTCCTCAACGTCCCGATCGGGATAACGGCGATGATCCTGACCGAGCGCAAGATCGTCAACGTCTTCGCCGACAACCCGGAGCCGATCGACGTGCCTGGTCTCGTCTCCTTCTCGACCGCCCTGTTCCTCTTGATCTTCGGCCTGATCCGCGGCAACCCCGAGGGCTGGGGCAGCGGCCTGATCCTCGCCTGTCTGGTCGGCGCGGCGGTGCTGCTGGTGGCGTTCATCGCGATCGAGCGCCGCAGCGAGCATCCGATGCTCGACCTTTCGCTGTTTCGCAAACCGGCCTTCAACGGCGTCTCCGCCGTCGCCTTCGGGCTTTCGGCGGGGATGTTCGCGATGTTCCTCTACCTGACCATCTACATGCAGGGGGTGCTCGACTTCTCGCCGCTGGAGGCGGGCCTGCGCTTCCTGCCGCTGACCGTGCTCGGCTTCGTCGTCGCGCCGATCTCCGGAATGCTCTCGAACAGGATCCCGATCCGTGTCCTGCTCGGCACCGGGCTCGCCGTGGTCGGGGTCGGCCTGCTGCTGATGCACGGCGTCTCGCCCGACTCGGAGTGGACGGCGCTGCTGGCCGGCTTTCTCATCGCCGGCATCGGCATCGGCATCACCAACCCGGGCATCGGCCAGGCGGCGATCGCCGTGGTGCCGGTCGAGAAATCCGGGATGGGCTCAGGGATCAACACCACCTTCCGCCAGGTCGGCATCGCCACCGGCGTCGCCGGCCTCGGCGCCGTCTTCCAGTCGCGCGTCGACTCGAAGCTCACGGAACTGTTGCCGCATGCCCCCGCGGGGCTCGGTGAAGTGGTCGCGTCGGGCGGCTCTCGCGCCGTAGCCGCCCTGCCACTGCCCCCCGCGATCCACGCCAAAGCCGTTCACGCCGCCGACGTCGCCTTCGTCAGCGGCTTCAACGAGATCATCCTGATCGCCGCTGCCCTCTCCTTCGTCGGCGCCGCGCTCGGCTTTGCCCTGGTCCGGTCCAGGGACTTCGTGCAGCAGGCCGGGCCGCCCGAGCCGCCGCCGGCTGAGCGCCCGCACGTAGCGGAAATTCGGGCTTAGTCGATCCGCCTGCGTTGCTACACAGGGTGCGTGCTCCGCGAGCTGAGGATCGAGAACCTGCTGCTGATCGAGCGGGCGGAGCTGCGCCTGGGGGCGGGGCTTAACGCGATCACGGGGGAGACGGGGGCGGGCAAGACCGTCCTCGCGCACTCGCTCGACCTCTTGATGGGGGGAAAGGCGAAGGCGCAGATCGTGCGGCCGGGGGCGGGGGAGGCCTGGGTCGAGGGGGTCTTCGACCTGCCTGGGGGGCTGCTGGACGAGCCGGAGATGGCCGAGCTGGCAGAGCGGCTGCCCGAGGGGGCGGACGAAGTGGTGCTGGGACGGCGCGTGTCCTCCGGTGGGCGGACCAGCGCTTTCGTCGCCGGCCGGGCCGCGACGGCGGCGGACCTGAAGCTGTTGGGCGGCAGGCTGCTCGCCTTCTTCGGCCAGCACGAGCACCGCAAGCTGACGATCTCATCGGCTCAGCTGGAGGTGCTGGACGGGTTTGCCGGGGCCGAGCACCTGGAGACGCGGCGGCTGTACCGCGAGGCGCATCGCGAGTGCGGCCAGCTCGGCGCGGAGCTGGCCGAGCTGCGGGAGGCGGAGGGGTCGCGGGAGCGCGATCTCGACCTCTGCCGCTTCGAGCTTGCGGAGATCGAGGAGGTCGGGCCCGATCCCGAGGAGCGGGCCGGGATCGCGGCGGAGCGCGAGCGGTTGCGTCACGCCGAGGGATTGCGCGACGCGGCGGCTGGGGCTCACGCCGGGCTGGCCGGGGCCGAGGAGGACGGCGGCGGCGCCGCAGCGGCGCTGGCCCAGGCCGAATCGCTGCTGCAGGGCGCGGCGGGGCTCGACGGCGGCCTCGACGCTCTCTCCGAGCGGGTGACCGCGCTGGCGGTCGAGCTTGGCGACGTCGGTTCGGAGCTGCGCGACTACGCCGAGGGTCTCGAGGCCGACCCCGCGGCCCTGCTGGGGATCGAGGAACGGCTGGAAGCGATCGACAAGCTGGAGCGCAAGCACGGCGGCAGCGTCGAGTCGGTGCTGGCTCACGCCGATCGCTGCCGGGCGGAGATCGCGCGGCTGGAGGGGGCCGAGGTCCGCGGCGCCGAGGCGGAGGCGGCGCTGGTCGCGGCCGAGGGGTGGCGCGAGCAGCTGGGCGGGCAGCTGAGTGCCGGTCGCAGTGCCGCCGCGGCACCGCTGGAAGAGCGGGTCGCCGCCGAGCTCGAGCGGCTCTCGATGGCCGGCGCCACGCTCAAGGTCGTGCTGGAGTCCCACCCCGACGGCTACGGCGCCAACGGCCGCGAGACGATCGAGCTGCGGGTCGCTCCCAATCCCGGGATCGAGGCGGCGCCCCTGCGCGACGCGGCCTCGGGTGGCGAGCTCTCGCGGGTGATGCTGGCGTTGAGCGGGCTCGGCCAGGCCGCTGCCGCGGGCACGCTGGTCTTCGACGAGATCGACGCCGGCGTCGGCGGCAATACCGCCCGGGTGGTCGGCGAGCGGCTGAAGGCGCTTGGCGAGGACCATCAGGTCCTCTGCATCACCCACCTGCCCCAGGTCGCCTCGCTCGCCGACGTCCACTTCCGGCTCGAGAAGGAGGTCGCCAACGGCCAGGCCCTGGCGACGGTGGAGCGGCTCGATGGCGAGGGCGTGGTGGGGGAGATCCGCCGCATGCTCGGCGGCGAGCGCTCCGACGAGGCCGCTACCCGCCACGCACGCGAGTTGCTGGCGGCCGCTTAGGCCTATCCCGGTAGGGGTGAAGCGTCTTGTGCTTTTCGCTGCTCCGATCTTCGGACGGCCCCCGGCGCTCCACGAAAAAGTTAAGCGAAACCCCTACCGGGATAGGCCTAAACCCCGACATCGCCCTTGCCGGGCGGCCGCCGCTTGGCCTAACCTGAGCGGGTGGCCACCACCAGTCGCCGTCGCCTTCCCGCTCTGCTCGGGCGTCGTAACGGGGGGCGGCCAGACGCGCCGATCGAAGGCACCGCCCGTCTCGGAGGGCGAACCAAGCACCTGGTCAAGCGCCTGCGGCCCGGCGACGTCGCCGTGATCGACCACATCAACATCGACCGCATCGCCGCCGAGGAGCTGATCGAAGCCGGCGTCGCCGCGGTCCTGAACGCCTCCGAATCCTCCGACGGGAAGTACCCCAACGCCGGCCCGTTGATGCTGGCCCGAGAGGGGATCCGCCTCGTCGACGCTCCCGGTGCCGGTCTCTTCGAGCTGCTCAAAGACGGCGAGACGCTGAGGATCGACGGCGGCACCGTGATTGTCGGCGGCCGCGAGGTCCTGCGCGGCCGCGTCCTCGCCGCCCCCGAGCTGGAACTTCAGCTGGAGGAGCAGCGCGAGCGGATCGACGAGGCGCTGGCCGAGTTCGCCGAGAACACCGTCGCCCACGTCCGCGAAGAGACCGACCTGCTGACCGGCAGCGTCGAGTTCCCGCACAGCGAGGCCTCCTTCCGCGATCGTCACGTCCTGATCGTCGTTCGCGGCGACCGCCACCGCCGCGACCTGAAGGCGCTGCGCGCCTATATCCGCGACGTCCGGCCGCTGATCGTCGCCGTCGACGGCGGCGCCGACGGGGTGCTGGAAGCGGGGCTGAAGCCGGATGTGATCCTCGGCGACATGGACTCCGCCAGCGACGCCGCGCTGGCTTGCGGCGCCGAGCTGGTCGTCCACGCCTACCCCGATGGTCGCGCCCCCGGCTGCGAGCGTCTCCTCGAGGCCGGGCTGCCGCACACCGTCGTCCCCGCCGCCGGCACCAGCGAGGACGTGGCGATGCTGATGGCCTTCGAGAAGGGCGCGGCGCTGATCGTCAGCGTCGGCGCCCACTTCAACCTGATCGAGTTCCTCGACCGCAAGCGGGGCGGGATGTCCTCGACCTTCCTCACCCGGCTGCGGATCGGCGAGAAGCTGGTCGACGCCAAGGGGGTGAGCCGGCTCTACAACCCGAGCTCCACGCTCGCCCCGGTCGGGCTCTTCGCGCTCGCCTTTTTGATCCTGCTGACGATCCTGATCATCACCTCACCGGCCCTCAACGACATCTTCGAACTGGTCTGGCTGAAGATTCGCATCTGGCTTGGCGTCTAGCGAGCCCTGCAGCGACCATCTAGCCTTCGCCCGCTGATGGGTTACAGCGGGCGCTACCACGCAACTTCGCTGATTGCCGTGTTTCTGGCGCTGGCGATCGGGATCCTGATCGGCGCCGAGTTCGGCGGCGACGCCCTCACCAACACCCGCAAGAACCTCGAGCACAGCCTCGTCGGCAACCTCCAGGACGCCCGCTCCAAGAGCGACGAACTGGGCAGCCAGCTGGGGCGCTCAAACGAATTCGCCGAACGCGTCTACCCGGTCCTGACCCGTGAACGGCTGGCCGGCAAGCGGATCGCGATCGTCGCTCTCGGCGGGCTGCCGAGCGAGGATACGACGGCGGTCGAGGACGCGCTGGGGCCGACGGGAGCAAAGCTGGTCGGGGTCGGGGTGGTTCGCGAGCCGGTAGACCTCAACGGGCTCGCCGGGGACCTTGCGAAGACCCGCTTCGCCGATCTGAAGCGAAATCCCGAGACGCTGACTGCGTTGGGCACCGGCCTGGGACGGCAGCTGGTTCGCGGCGGCACCCTGCCCGAAGTCGTCCGCGGCCACCTCTTCTCCCGCGCCAGCGGCAGCTTCGGCGCCCTCGACGGGGTGATCGTCGTCCGCAACCAGCCACAGGACCTGGGCCCGGTCCAGAAGGCGACCGCCAGCGGCTTCGAATCGGGGTTGATGAGTGGGATCACGGCGACCCGGACGCCGGCGGTGGGGATCGAGACCTCGACCGCGGAACCGTCCTCGATCTCCTTCTTCCAGGGCAACGACCTCTCCAGCGTCGACGACGTCGAGATGATCGCCGGCAAGCTGGCGCTGGTCTTCGGGATGCTCGGCGCCGAGGGCAGCTTCGGGGTCAAGGGCAGCGCCGACCGGCTGCTGCCGGACCTGCTGACCCAGGGCCGCTGAGCGTGTACTGGGTCGGCTTTCCGCTGGCGATCGCGCTGTCGCTGCTGCTGGTCCCGGCGGGCGCGCGCGGCCTGCGCGACGCCGGACTGGTGCGCGGGAACTACCGCGGCGTGCCGCTGGCCTTCCCGCTCGGCGCCGTGCTGGCGACGGCGGCGCTGGTGACGTTGGCGCCGCTCGCCTTTCTCAACGACCGTGCCGATCTCGATCTGCTCGATCCCGAGCTGCGGCGCTGGCTGCCCTACCTGCTGGGGATCGCCTTCCTCGGCTTCCTCGACGACGCCCTCGGCCAGGGCGAAGCGGGTCACTTGGCGCCGCGCGGTTGGCGCGGGCACGGGCGGGCGCTGCGCGAAGGCAGCCTCTCGACCGGCGCGATCAAGGCGATCGGGGCGCTGGCGCTGGCCGCCTACGTGGTCTCCGGGCGCGGCCTCGAATCCTGGCGCTACATCGCCGACGTGGCGCTGCTGATCCTCACCACCAACCTCGGCAACCTGCTCGACCTGCGCCCGGGGCGGGTGGAGAAGGGGCTGGCGCTGCTCGGCGCCGGCCTCTGCCTCGGCGCCTGGACGCTGGCGCCGGTCGAGCTGCTGGGGATCTTCGCCGGGCCGGTCCTGGTCGGCGCCTGGCTGACCCTGCGCGAGCGGGCGATGCTGGGGGACACCGGCTCCAACCTGATCGGCGCGGTCGCCGGCGTCTGGCTCTTGACGACTCTGGGCCCGGAGGCGCGGCTGGTCGCCCTGGCGGCGGTCGCGGCGCTGACGATTTACGGCGAGTTGCGGTCTATTTCGGCGACGATCGAGTCGGTTCCGCCACTGCGCTGGCTAGACTCGCTCGGCAGAGCATGAATCCCTCCCACAAAGGCGACACCAGGTTCATTTTCGTCACCGGCGGGGTGGTTTCGGCACTCGGGAAGGGGATCGCCGCGGCCTCGATCGGACGCCTGCTCGTCTCCCGCGGCTACCGGGTCCAGCTGCAGAAGTTCGACCCGTACATCAACGTCGACCCGGGGACGATGAGCCCGTTCCAGCACGGCGAGGTCTTTGTCACCGAGGACGGCGCCGAGACCGACCTCGACCTCGGTCACTACGAGCGTTTCACCGACGAGAACACCTCGCGCGCCTCCAACGTGACGGCCGGAGCTGTCTACAACTCGGTGATCCGCCGCGAGCGCCGCGGCGACTACCTCGGCGCCACCGTGCAGGTGATCCCGCACATCACCAACGAGATCAAGCAGCGGATCCTGATCGTCGCCGAGTCCCAGGCGGTCGATTTCGTGATTACCGAGATCGGCGGCACCGTCGGCGACATCGAGTCGCTGCCGTTCCTCGAGTCGATCCGTCAGCTGTACACCGACGTCGGCCCGAAGCGCTGCATGTTCGTCCACCTGACTTTGGTGCCCTACGTAGGACACGCGGGCGAGCTGAAGACGAAGCCGACCCAGCACTCGGTCAACGAGCTGCGCCGGATCGGGATCCAGCCGCACGCGCTGGTCTGCCGCTCCGAAGGCCGCCTCGACCGTGAGATCCGCACCAAGATCGCCCTCTTCGCCAGCCTTCCCGTCGACGCCGTGATCTCCGCCCACGATGTCGACAACATCTACAAGGTGCCGCTGGTCTTCCGCGCCGAGGGAGTCGACGACCTCGTCCTCGACCACTTCGGGATGGAGGCGCCGTCGCCGGACCTGGCCGAGTGGGAGGCGATGGTGCGCAGCGCCGACTCCGCCGAGGGCACGGTCAAGATCGCCGTCGTCGGCAAGTACGTGCAGCTGGCCGACGCCTACAAGTCGGTGATCGAGGCACTCGAGCACGGCGGCTTCCACCACGGGATCGGCGTCGACGTCGAGCTCGTCGACTCCGAGAACCTCGACCCCGAGCTGCTCGAGGGCTGCGACGGGATCCTCATTCCCGGCGGCTTCGGCGAGCGCGGCATCGAGGGCAAGATCCAGGCGGCGCGGATCGCCCGCGAGCGCGGCATTCCCTACCTGGGGATCTGTCTCGGGATGCAGATCGCCGTCGTCGAGTTCGCCCGCACCGTGGTCGGCATGGAGGGCGCCAACTCAGCCGAGTTCGACCCGGAGACGCCATTCCCGGTCGTCGACCTGTTGCCGGAGCAGAAGGAGGTCTCCGAGATGGGCGGCACGATGCGCCTCGGCGCCGACCCGGTGAAACTGCATGAGGGCACGAAAGCGCGGCAGATCTTCGGCGAGGCCGTCATCTACAAGCGCCACCGGCACCGCTTCGAGGTCAACAACCAGCTGCGGCGCCGGCTCGAAGACGAGGGCATGGTCTGCGGCGGCACCTCGCCGGACGAGCGCCTGGTCGAGATGATCGAGCTGCCCGATCACCCCTTCTTCGTCGCTTCCCAGTACCACCCGGAGTTCAACTCCCGGCCCAACCGCCCCGAGCCGCTCTTCCGCGAGTTTGTCGGCGCCGCCGCCACCCACGCCGGTGAAAGGCCCGTCGACGACGGCCTGCTGGAGCCGGTCGAGGACGCTGCGGAGAGCGACGTCGGCGTCCGCCGCTCGGCTTGACCCCCCGCTGGCTTTAGCCTGTCCGGCGTGAGCTCCAGGTTGCACGAGACCTTCGTCCGGCTCTGCGAGATCCGCAGCCCGACCGGCGAGGAGCGTGAGGTCGCCGATACGATCGCGGCGGAGCTGAGGGCGCTGGGGCTCGAGGTGAGCGAGGACGACGCCGCCGGTCCCGCTGAAGCCGGTGCCGGAAACCTGCTGGCGCGGCTGCCCGGGCAGGGCGAGGGGTGGGTGATGTTCTGCGCCCACATCGACACCGTCCCGCACCGGGGGCGGGTCGAGGTGATCGACGACGACGGCGTCTTCCGCAGTCGCGGCGAGACGATCCTCGGCGCCGACAACAAGGCCGCGGTGGCGGTCTTCATGGAGCTGGTCGCCCGCCACGCCGAGACGCCGCCGCCGATCGGGATCGAGCTGGTGCTTACCGTCGCCGAGGAGCAGGGGCTGCGCGGGGCGAAGGCCTTCGACGCCTCGGCCCTGCGTTCGAAGGCCGGCTTCGTCCTCGACCACGCCGGCCCGGTCGGGGAGGTGATCGTCACCACCCCGACCCAGCAGAAGATCCTCGCCGACTTCGTCGGGGTCGAGGCCCACGCGGGGATCCGCCCGGAGGACGGCAGCAGCGCGATCGCCGCCGCCGCGGCGGCGATCACCCGTATGGAGCTGGGTCGTCTCGACGAGCGGACGACCGCCAACGTCGGCCTGATCGCCGGCGGCACCTCCGGCAACGTCGTCCCCGGTCACTGCAGCATCCACGCCGAGGCGCGCAGCCTCGACGCGGCGCGCGCGGCCGAGCTGGCGGGCCAGATCTCCGACGCCTGCGCCTGGGGGGCGAGTGAGCACGGCTGCGACGTCGACGTGCGGATCGAGGAGCTGTTTCGCGGCTACGCGCTGCCGCCGTCCTCGCCGGCGCTGGCTCTCGCCGAGGCCGGCCTGCGCGGCGCCGGGCTGGAGCCGGCGCGGGTCTCGATCGGCGGTGGCAGCGACGCCAACGCGCTGCGCCTCGGCGGCTTCGACTGCGTCCTGCTCTCCAACGGTACCGACGCCGTCCACACCGCCGGCGAGATGGTCCCGGCCCGCAGCCTCGACAAGATGCTCGAGGTCTGCGAGGGGATCGTCACGGCCGCAGCGGCCGCGGGCGGGGCGTGAGCGGTCGCCTCGAGCTGCGCCGCGGCGTGGTCGTCTCCACCGAGCCGCTGAGCGTCGAGATCGAAGGCCGGCGGCGGCCGGCCTGGGCCGACACGGTGCTGCTCGGGGAGATGCGGGAGGGCGACGAGGTCGTCGTCAACGTCGCCGCGCTCGAGCTCGAGCTCGGCTCCGGCGGCTTCGACGTCGTCCACGTCAACCTCACCCGTGGCCTCGAGAGCGGGGGAGGGGTCGCCGACGAGCACGTGATCAAGCTCAACTACACCTCGCTCCAGCACCCGGTCGATCCGGTCGAGTCCACCGTGGTTGCGCGGTTCCTTAGTGACGATATGCGTCACAAAGGAACCACGGAACGGGAGGGCGAGCCGGTGGCGGGGGCGAGATCGCCCGGGGAGGCGGAGACCGGGGCGCCGGTGGCGGTCTCGGTGATGGTCCTGCCGCTTCATGGCCACCTGGCCCCGGCGGCCTGGGCGGCGGCGCAGGCCTCACCGGGCATCCGGGTCGGGTACGTGCAGACCGGCGGCGGCGCGCTGCCGGGCTCTCTCTCGCGCGACGTCGTCGAGCTGCGCGAGCGTAGCCTGCTCTGTGGCCACATCACCGCCGGCCCCGCCTACGGCGGCGAGTACGAGGCGCTCAGCACCGTCGGCGCCCTTGACGCCGCCGCGAACCGCCTCGGCTGGGACGCGATCCTGGTCGGCCCCGGCCCCGGCATCATCGGCTCGGAGACCGAGTTCGGCCACGGCGGCACGGCCGCCCTCGACAACGCCCACGCCGCCCTCTCATTGCGCCTCCCGACCCTGATCTCCCCGCGCCTCTCGAGTTCCGACCCGCGCAAGCGCCACGTCGACATCAGCCACCACACCTACACCGTCCTCGAGCTCCTCCTCGCCCCCGTCGACGTCGCCGTCCCGGAGGGGGAGGACGGGATTGCCACCGCCCTCAAAGCAGCCCCCGGCACCCATCGCCTCCGCTTTGCCCCCGTCGACCTGGACGCCTACAGCGCCTCGGGCCTCCCGACCACCACCATGGGCCGACCGCTCCAGGAGGATCCCCTCTTCTTCGCGGCCCCCCTCGCGGCGGGCCGCTTACTCGTCGAGTAACGGCGTCCCCCCCGCAGACGATCCGCCGCCGTCAGCGTGGGGACCGAGGTGCCGAGAACGTAAACCTCGCCCGCAGGCGCCTCGGTCCCCGCGATGGCGGCGGCCGCCCGCCCCCGTGGGCCACCTGTTGCGGCACAAGGTATGACCCCCGCCGCCGAGAAACCCGCGTCATGGCGATCGCAGTCAAGCCCGCGGCACCCGCCGCTCCCGCACCCCCGGGCGCGGACGCCCGCTTCGAGGGCCTCGTCCTCGACTTCCTCTCCTACCTCGAGCTGGAGCGCGGCCTCTCCCGCAACACCCTCAACGCCTACCGCACCGACCTCTTCCAGTACGGCGAATACCTCGCGGCCCACGACTGCGACGCGCTGCACGCTCGCGCCGCCGACGTCGCCGACTTTCTCGCCGAGCTGGCGACCGGCGAGGGCCGCCCCGCCTGCTCGGCCTCGACCATCCACCGCAAGGCCGCCTGCCTGCGCTCCTTCTACAAGCACCTGCGCCGCGACGAGCTGATCGGCGACGACCCGACCGCGGCGCTGAGCGCGCCGCGCCGCTCGAAGAAGCTGCCGCAGGTCCTCAACTACGCTGAGGTGCAGAAGCTGCTCGCCTCACCGCGCGGCAGCGAGCCGACGACGCTGCGCGACCGGGCGCTGCTCGAGGTCATGTACGCCTGCGGGCTGCGCGCCTCAGAGACGATCGGCCTCGAGCTGAGTGACATCGAGATGCGCGAGGGCTTCCTGCGCGCCCGCGGCAAGGGCTCGAAGGAGCGGCTGGTGCCGCTGGGGCGCCAGGCGATCGCGGCGATCGCCGCCTACCTGCGCAGCGGCCGGCCGAAGCTGATCGGCGAGCGCCACGAGCCGAAGCTGTTCGTCAACTTCCGCGGCGGGCCGCTGACCCGTCAGGGCCTCTACAAGATCGTCCAGCGCCACGCCCGCGACGCCGGCCTCTCCGGCCGGATGAGCCCGCACACGCTGCGCCACAGCTTCGCCACCCACCTGCTCGCCGGCGGTTGCGACCTGCGCGCCGTGCAGGAGATGCTCGGGCACGCCGACATCTCCACCACCCAGATGTACACGCACCTCTCGGGCGACCGCCTCAAGGAGGTCTACTTCCAGTCCCACCCGCGCGCTCTCAGCGAAGCCAGGTCCTGACGATCGCGTTGGCGAACCCCAGCCCGTAGCGAACCACCGCCGGCTTCTTGGAGTGGCCGTGCAGGCGCTGTTCGACGGTGATCGGGATCTCCTTGGCGGGGATCCCGCGCTTGATCGCCTCGATCATGAACTCGGAGGTGTGAAACTGCTCCTGGCGCAGGACCAGCTGGGGGAGGACGGTGGCGCGGACGGCCCGGTAGCCGTTGGAGCAGTCGGTCACGTGGGTACGCGTGATCAGCGAGACGAGGCGGTTGAAGAAGACGATGCCGAGCTCGCGGGCGAAGTGGTTGCGGTCGGCCCGGCCGAGCACGCGCGAGCCGTGGGCCATCTCGACCTCGCCGTCGAGCACCGGCTTGACCAGGCGCTCCATCTCCGACGGGAGGTGCTGGCCGTCGGCATCGAGGGTGACGACGATCTCGGCGCCGGAGTCGACCATCAGCCGGTAGCCGGTGCGCAGCGCAGCGCCGCCGCCGCGGTTGGTGACATGGCGGGCGACGACGGCGCCGTGCTCGGCGGCGACGTCGCCGGTGCCGTCGCGGGAGCCGTCGTCGACGACCAGCGTCTCCGTCGCGATCCCGCAGACCTCCGCCGGCATCTGGTCGAGTACGTGGCCGATGTTCTCGGCCTCGTTGTAGGCGGGAACCAGGATCGCGATCTTGGCGCGGAAGCGGTCGGGCAGGTCCGCCTGGCGAAACTCCTCCCAGGCCAGCCCCTCCAGCGCCGCCGCGAGCTGGCGCGAGTTGCGCGCCGCCTGCGAGAGCGCCCTCAGGATCAGCAGGAAGAGGATGAAGATCGCGAAGACGGCGAGCCCGAGGATGCGACCGCCATTGCCCTTTTCGAAGGAGAAGGCCGAGAGCAGCCTGTCGGTGATTTCGGTCCCCGAGACGAGCACCAGGCCGACCCCGGCCACGAGCAGGATCAGCACGTCCACGTTGCGCAAGGCTCGCCTGCGCAAAATCGCGTAGAGGACGATCGCGGCGCCGATCAGCAGCCCGGCGCTGCGCAGCGCGGTCAGCTCGGAGGGGAAGATGCCTGCCTGGGGGATGGCCATGAGCCGCCAGAGGATATGGCCGCCGCGCAACGCGACAGGGTCAGGGCGGCGAGAGGAAACGCGAGCGTCATCAGCACCTCGTTGCGGCGGGGGGCGGCCAGCGAGGCGGCGCCAACGGCGGTGACGAGCACGATCGGCGTCGCCAGCGCGACCAGCTCCCACCAGGCCCGGCGCAGCGCCAGCAGGACCAGTCCGGCCAGCCCGAGCGCGACGAGCAGAATCTGAATCGCGCGGCCGAGGCCACCGCTCATCGCCGCGCCGACGCCACTGCTCCAGATGCGGCCGACCTTGCGCACCGTCATGCCCAGGTAGCCGAGCGGGTCTTCGCCAAGGTATCTGGAGAAGTTCTGCTTGCCAATCTTGCCGAGTGCGGAGTCGCGCGGCAGGTCCGGGTAGCGGGCGGCAACCCGGTCGAACAGCGGCGTCGGGTCGATCCGGTTCAGCGCTTCGGACTGCGGATCGAGGTGGCGATGCAGGTAGCGAGCGGCCAGCAGCGCCTTGACCCGCTGGTATTCGCCGTCGGCCGGAAGGTAGGTGCCGACATAGAGCGCCTTGCCACCGCCGGTCGAGATCGGCACGACGCGGCCAAGCACGTCGGCGTTGCGGATCGTCCAGGGCACGATCGGCAGCAGCAGGGCGACGACGAGCAACCCCGCCCCGGCCAGTCCCGGCTTCCAGCCGCGCGCGATCCCGACCCGGAGCGCGGCGAGGACGACGAAGGCGGCGCCGACCAGCAGGTACTCGGGCCGGAACATCGCCGTCAACCCGAACAGCAGTCCCGGCGCCAGCCAGGCCCGCAGTCGCTCCCGTTCGCCCGCCCAGAGAAAGGCAAGCACCGCCGCCGGCAGGGTCAGGATCGCCGGCGGCTCGCTCATCAGCTCGCCGGTGGAGTGGATGAACGGCGGGTAGACGGCGACCGCGAAGGCGGCGAGCAGGCCCACCCGACGGCCACCGAGCCGCTCGCCGAGCAGGAAGACGACGAGGATCGCGACGACGCCGAGCAGCGCCTCGACGATCCGGGCGGTTCCTTCTCGGGGCCCGCCGGTCGCGTAGAAGCTGGCGGCATAGAGCAGCGGCGCTCCGGGGGACCAGTCGCTGGAGTCCCGGAAGCTGGGACCGCCGTAGCTGCCTTCCTCGTAGAGGGCCTTGGAAAGCGCGTAGTAGGCGTGGGAGTCGTCGGCTGGGTTGGCGACCGGCTTGACGACGGCGTAGGCGCGGAAGCCGAGCCCGAGCGCCGCGATCAGGGCCAGCAGGATCAGCGTCTTCCTGTCGTGGCGCTGGGGGAGGGCGCGGATCCAGTTGGTGGCGGCGGTCAAGGCGAGGTCAGGCTATCCCGGGGTGGGGCGGGGAAGAGGTCACCGCCCTCTCCGCTCCAGCGTCGCGGTCCAAGCCCAGGCGCTGCCGACCCCGGCCAGCGCTGCGACGAGGGGCAGCATGACCAACACCCGGCGGGGGGAGGCGACCAGGAGGGTGCTGAGGGCGGTGATCGAGAGCAAGATCGTGGCCAGGAGGAGGGCCTCCCAGCGGCGCTGCCAGGCGAGGCCGAGCAGGCCGAGCAGGCCGAGGGCGACGAGGGCCCAGTGCAGGGCCTCCCAGAGTGGCTCTCGCATGACGCTGCGGGGGCCGTGCGACCAGATGCGGCCGATCTTGGCGGCGAGGAAGCCGGCGTATTCGAGCGGCCGCTCGGTGGCGTCGTCCCAGAGCTGTTCCCTGCCCATGCGGGAAAGTGCCTTGTCGCTTTCCAGGCCCGGGTAGCGGTGGGCCGCCAGCCTCGCCAGGATCTGCTCGAGGCGCAGTCTGTGGGCGTCGGCCGGGGCGAAGATCCCCGGGTGGCGGGCGACGACCTCGGCACCGACCTTTTCGGGGTTCCCGTCGGAGGGAAGGTAGGTGCCGGCGAAGAGGACCTGACCGGCACCGGTTGAGATCGGCACGAAGCGGCCGAGGGCGTCGGCGTTGCGGATCGTCCAGGGCGCGAGGAGGAGGACGACGCCGGCGAGCAGGACCGCAGCCGCGGTCAGCGAGGCGCGCCAATCGTCCCTGAACCCCCTGGCGAGCACGAGGACCCCAAGCACGAAGGCGACGCCCAGGTACTCCGGCCGCACCATCGCCAATGCCCCGAGCAACGCACCTGGCAACAGCCACCTGAGCTGGCGGTGGGGCTGCCTTGCGTCAGATGCCCAGAGCATCGCGAGGACGGCGCCGGCCAGCAGGGTGGCAGCCAGGGGCTCGCTCATCAGCATCCCCTGGTACTCGAGGAGCGCCGGATAGACCGCGACCGCGGCGGCGCCGACCAGCCCCGCGACGACGCTCGATGCATCTTTCCCACCCTGGCCTGGCGAGTGCAGCGAGCGGCCGAGGCGGCGGCCGATCAGGTAGGTGAAGAGGACCGCCAGCGAGCCGATCGCGGCCAGGACGAGGCGGGCGAGCCGTTCGTGGACGCCGCCGGCGATCTCGTAGACCCCGGCGCTCAGCAGCGGCAGCCCGGGCGAGTAGTTGCTGGAGGGCTGGGTGGCGGCGCTGCCGGCGGTGAAGCCGCGACCCTGGTCGAGGTTGGCGGCGATCCGCGCGTAGGCGGCGGCGTCGTAGACGGGCGCCCGTCCGCTCCAAGCGTAGTCGGCGCGCAGCCCGACGCCAAGCAGCAGGATCGCGACCAGCGCCGCGAGGCCCGCCCTGCCCCCGTTGCGCGCCGCCAGCCCAGTCACCATCGGCCGGATGCTAAGGCGCCACGGCGGCGTCCCTCGCCGGCCCGGCGTCGCCTCCGTCAGCTACGCTGCCGCGCCTATGCGAATCCTCATCCTCGGGGGCGACGGCTACCTGGGTTGGCCCACGGCTCTCCGATTCTCGGCCCGCGGCCACGAAGTCGCCGTCGTCGACAACTTCTCGCGCCGCCGCTGGCTGCGTGAGAACGGCTCCGGATCACTGACGCCGATCGCCGACCTCGAGGCGCGAATCGCGGCTTGGAACGAGCTCTCCGGTGAGGCGATCCGCAGCTACGTCGGCGCGGTGGAGGACGGCGACTTCCTCGACGGGGTGATCGCCGAGATCCGCCCCGATGCGGTCGTCCACTACGGCGAGCAGCCCTCCGCGCCCTACTCGATGATCTCGCGCGAGCGCGCCGTGGAGACCCAGTACACCAACGTCATCGGCACCCTCAACCTGCTCTTCTCGCTGCGCGACCACGTGCCCGATTGCCACCTGGTCAAGCTGGGGACGATGGGCGAGTACGGCCAGCCCAACATCGACATCGAGGAGGGCTATATCGAGATCGAGCACAAGGGCCGCACCGACACGCTGCCCTTCCCGAAGCTGCCGGGCTCGCTCTACCACTGCTCCAAGGTCCACGACTCGACCAACATCCACTTCGCCTGCCGCACCTGGGGCCTGCGTGCGACCGACCTCAACCAGGGGGTCGTCTATGGCATCGAGACCGCAGAGACCGGGCGCGATGAGCGGCTGATCACCCGCTTCGACTACGACGAGCTGTTCGGCACCGTGCTCAACCGCTTCTGCCTGCAGGCCGTGATCGGCCACCCGCTCACCGTCTACGGTGCCGGCAGGCAAACCAGGGGCTTCCTCAACATCCGCGACACCCTGGCCTGCGTCGAGCTGGCGGTGGCCAACCCGGCCGATCGTGGCGACTTCCGCGTCTTCAACCAGTTCACCGAGCAGTTCTCGGTGGGGGGGCTGGCGGAGCTGGTCAAAGGCGCCGCCGAGCACCTCGGCTACGCGGTCGAGGTCCAGCACTGCGACAACCCCCGCGTCGAGAAGGAAGAGCACTACTACAACGCGGTCCACACCAAGCTGCTCGACCTCGGCCTCGAGCCCACCCTGCTGGGCGAGGAGCTGGTCGAGTCGATGATCCACACGATCGAGCGCTACAAGGGAAACGCGATCGAGGCCTCGATCGACCCGCGCACCCGCTGGAACCCGGTGCGATCTCCCGCCGGCCAGGCGTAGCTCCTGCCCCCGAGAGGGCGCGGGCCCGCCGGTAGGATCGCCAGTCCGATGACCGGGAGGGCGCGGGCCCGCTGGTAGGATCGCCAGTCCGATGAGAGCCGCGGACACGTTGATGGAATCGCTGAAGGCCGAGGGCGTCAAGGACGTCTTCGGGATCCCCGGTGGGGCCAACCTGCCGACCTACGACGCGCTCGTCGACGCCGACTTCCGCCATGTCCAGGTCCGCCATGAGCAGGGCGGCGGCCACGCCGCCGAGGGCTATGCCAAGGCCTCCGGGCGGGTCGGGGTCGCCTTCGCCACCTCCGGCCCCGGCGCCACCAACCTCGTCACCGCGATCGCCGACGCGATGCTGGACTCGGTCCCGACCGTCTTCATCACCGGCCAGGTGCGCACCGACCTGATCGGCACCGACGGCTTCCAGGAGGCCGACATCCTCGGCGCCACGCTGCCCTTCGTCAAGCACTCCTTCCAGGTCACCGACGCGCGGCAGATTCCCGAGTACGTCCACGAGGCCTTCCACGTCGCCTCGACCGGCCGGCCCGGGCCGGTTCTGCTCGACATCCCCCAGGACCTCTCGCGGGCCGACATCGACTACCAGCCGCGCACTGAGCCGGTCGAGCTGCCGGGCTACAAGCCCTCGAGCGAGGGCAACATCAAACAGATCCGCATCGCCGCCAAGGCTCTGGCCAACGCTCGCCGCCCGATCTTCTACAGCGGCGGCGGCGTCATCAACGCCAACGCCGCCGAGGAGCTGCGCGAGCTGGCCGCCTCCGATCGCTTCCCGATCACCTCGACCCTGATGGGCCTCGGCGCCTATCCCGCCTCGGGCGAGAACTGGCTCGGCATGCTCGGCATGCACGGCACCGTCACCGCCAACTTCGCGATGGACAAAGCCGACCTGATCGTCGCCATCGGCGCTCGTTTCGACGACCGCATCACCGGCAAACTCGACGAGTTCGCCCCCCACGCCAAGGTGATCCACATCGACATCGATCCGGCGGAGATATCCAAGAACGTCGGCGCCCACATCCCGATCGTCGGCGACGTCAAGCTGGTGCTGCCGAAACTGACCCGCGAGTACCGGGCGCTGCAGACCGACTCCTCCCGGCTTGACCCCTGGTGGGGCCAGATCCGCGGCTGGCAGGAGGAGCACCCGCTGTACTACGAGCCCGGCAAGGACGGCGAGATCAAGCCCCAGTTCATGATCGAGGCGATGCACAGGGCGACCCAGGGGGACGCAATCGTCACCTCCGACGTCGGTCAGCACCAGATGTGGGCGGCGCAGTACTACGGCTTCGACAGACCGCGGCGCTGGATCAACTCCGGCGGCCTCGGCACGATGGGCTTCGGCCTGCCCTCGGCGGTCGGCGCGAAGGTCGCCTGCCCCGACGAGAACGTGGTCTGCCTCGCCGGCGACGGCAGCCTGATCATGAACGTCCAGGAGCTGGCCACCTGCGTCACGGAAGAGATCCCCGTCAAGGTCTTCCTGATGAACAACGGCTACATGGGCATGGTCCGGCAGTGGCAGGAGCTGTTCTGGGATCACCGCTACAGCTCGGTCGAGATGGGCGCCAGCCCCGACTGGGTGAAGCTGGCCGAGGCGTTTGGCGCCACCGGCATGCGCTGCGAGAGCTCCGCCGACCTCGAGGCGACGATGGTCAAAGCTCTGGAGACCGAGGGCCCGGTCCTGCTCGACGTCCGCGTCGCCCAGGAGGAGAACTGCTACCCGATGATCCCGCCGGGGCAGGCGGCCCGCGACATGGTCGAGGCGCCGAGGGCGGTGCGCCCATGAGGCCCCTGACGCGGCGCATACCGGCGTCCTCGGTCGCTTGTTTGCAGAGCACACGGCGCTCCCTGCGTCCTAGGTCTGCTTGGTCGGGGGCCTCATGATGGAGGCGGGTACTCCGCAGGCGGTCAAACTTGAGGACCTGCACCTGCCGGGGCAGCTGAGCGGGCGCAAGCACATACTCTCGATCCAGGTCGAGAACAAGCCGGGCGTGCTGGCCCGGATCGCCGGCCTCTTCTCGCGGCGCGGCTTCAACATCGACACCCTCGCCGTCGGGCCGACCGACGACCCCAGCGTCTCGCGAGTGACCCTGACCCTCGACGGCGCGGTGCACCCGATCGACCAGGTGACCAAGCAGCTGCACAAGCTCGTCAACGTGCTGAAGATCCGCGACATGGGGCCGGAAGAGACGGTGGCCCGGGAGATGGCGCTGTTCAAAGTCTCCTCGGCGGTCGAGAACCGGGCCGAGATCATCCAGTTCGCGGAGATCTTCCGGGCCAAGATCGTCGACGTCGCCCGCCGCACGATGACGATCGAGGTGACCGGCTCCGCCGACAAGATCGAGGCCTTCGAGCGCATGATCCGCCCGCATGGGCTCGTCGAAATGGTCCGCACGGGCGAGATCGCAATAGCGCGGGGCTCCGAGTAACCCACCGGCCGATGGGCCGAAAAGTTGATCCTGGGTCGACAATTCGGCCCGTCGACATCGAGTCTCGCGTTTGCCAGGCGATTGATCGCGGACGCCGGACCTTGGTCAGTGTCACCGTCGAGGTCGACGTCGCCGATCCGTGTGCCGCCGTGTTCGCTTCGCGACTGGCCTCCGACCGCTGGTTCTGCTGGGAGCAGCCCGATCGCGGCTTCGCGCTGGCCGGCCTCGGCATCGCCCATGAGGCGGCGTCGCGAGGCGAGGGGCGGTTCGCCGACGTCGCCGAGGAGTGCCTGCGAACAGGCCGGGACGCCGTGCTCGACCAGCCGCCTGGGCTGCCGGCGGGCGCCGGTCCGGCCTGGCTCGGCGGCTTCGCCTTCGACGCCGACGGTGGCGCGTCCTCGACCTGGTCCTCGCTCTCGCCGGGCTCGCTGGTGCTCCCGGAGTTATCGATCTGCCGCAACGGCGACCGTTCCTTCCTCACCGTCAACGCGGTCGTTCAGCCTGGGGACGAGGCGGGGCAGAGGAGCGCCGCCCTCGGCGCCAGGCTCGCCGGCCTGCGTGGCGAGGCGCCGCTGCCGCTGCTCGACCCGCATCCCACCTCCCACGCGGCGATCCACAGCGTTCGTCCGCCGGGGGACTTCGAAGCCGCCGTCACCGCCGCCACAGCCCGGATCGGCGCGGGGGAGATGAGTAAGGTCGTGCTCGCCCGGGAGGTGGTCGTCAGCGCCGGCGCCGCCCACAACCCGGCCGCCCTCTTCGGTGCCATGCGCGAGCAGTTCCCGGCCTGCTTCTGCTTCTGCTGTGGCACCCCGGAGGCAGCTTTCATCGGCGCCAGCCCGGAGTTGCTGGTGCGCCGCTCCGGCGCCAGCGTCTCCACCGTCGCCCTCGCCGGCTCGACCCGGCGCAGCTCCGATCCGGCCGTCGACGACCACCTCGGCGAGCAACTGCTGCGCAGCGACAAGGACCGGCGCGAGCAGCGGATCGTCGCCAAGCGGATCGTCCGCGCCCTGCGCCCGCACGCGGTCTGGGTCGAGGCGGCAGCCGAGCCCGGGATCGTCAGGGTGGCCAACATCCAGCACCTGGCGACGCCGGTGATCGCCCAGCTGGCGGAGCCGCACTCGGCGATCGAGCTGGCCGGGATGCTGCACCCGACCCCGGCCGTCGGCGGCGAGCCCTGGCCGCAGTCCTCGACCGCGATCGGCGACCTGGAGGGCATGGACCGCGGCTGGTACGCGGGCCCGGTCGGCTGGATGGACGCGACCGAGGACGGCGAGTTCTGCGTTGCCCTCCGCAGCGCCCTGCTCCGCGACCGCGAGGCTCACCTCTTCGCCGGCGTCGGCGTCGTTGCGGGCTCTGATCCCGCTGCCGAGCTGGCCGAGACGGAGGTCAAGTTGCAGGCGCTGCTGCCGTTGCTGGCTGAGTAGGTCCCGGGACAGGGAGCCCCTCTCCCGGAGACCGTCGCGCAGCTGGGGCGTGCCAGGAGGGTTCAGGCGCTGGCGCTTGAGTCTCCGGGAGAGGGGCTCCCTGTCCCGGGGCGCTACCCCGGTAGATCGGCTAGGGCGGCGTGGACGCGCTGGGTGAGGTGGCGGTGGGATGCGACGTTGGTGGTGCGGTCGGTCTTGACCTCGATCAGGCCGGTGCCGGCGGCGAGGGCCGCTGGGAGGTCGGCGAGGGACTCGAGGCGCTGGTGGGGGAGGTCGAAGAGGGCGGCGGCCTTGGCGGTGTCGACGCCGCGGGGGGTGCCGAGCAGGGCCTCGAACTCCTCGCCGGCCAGCGCCTGCTCCTGCGGCAGGAAGTGGAAGATGCCGCCGCCGTCGTTGTCGATGACGACGATGCGGACCGGGGTGGAGACGTCGCGCAGGGCGGCGAGGCCGCCGATGTCGTGGAGGAGGCCGAGGTCGCCGCTGAGGATCGTCGTCGGGCGGCCGCTGGCGTGGGCGGCGCCGATCCCTGAGGAGAGCAGGCCGTCGATGCCGTTGGCGCCGCGGTTGCAGAGGAAGAGGGCGTCCGTTTCCCCAGCGCCCAGGAACGCCTCCTGGTCGCGGATCGGCATGCTCGAGGCGGTGTAGACGAGGTCGCCGTCGCTGTGGGCGCGGCCGAGCGCCCGGTGCAGGGCGGGCTCCGCGATCGGCCCCGGGCGGTCCAGCTCGGTGTCGAGGACTGCGCGGGCGGCCTGCTCGGCGAGGATCCAGGCGGCGGGGGCGGACCGCTCTTCGCCTTCCAGCCGGGCTGCCCAGCCGGAGGCCAGCTCGGTCGGATCGGCGCGCAGCAGCGCTGCCGCCCGCCGGCTCGGCTCGTTCCAGCCGCCGTAGGGATCGATGACGATCTGGTCGGCGCCGCTCGCCCCCAGCCACGTCCGCAGCGGCTTGCTGGTCGGCATCTCCCCGAAGCGCAGGACGAGATCGGGAACCACGGACCTGGCGAAATGCTCGTCGCGCAGGAGCAGGTCGTAGGTCGCGACAACATGGGAGCGGTCGTGGGGCCCGCAGCGCAGCTGCGAGGTCGGCTCGGCAAGGATCGGGAAGCCGGAGACGCGGGCCAGGTGGGCGAGCGGCTCGCGCAGCTCGGGATCGAGCTGGCGGCCGGCGACGATGATTCCCGCGATCGCGTCGCCGATGTGGCCGGCCACCTCGTCGAGCAGGAAGGCGGAGGGCTCGAGGTCGATCCGCGTCACCGCGGTCAGCGGCCGTCCGTCGCGACCTGCCAGCGCCAGCGGGTCGGTGGCCGTCACCGCGTTCTCGACCGGGACCGGCGCCAGCGGCTCGCGCCAGGGGAGATTGAGGTGGACGGGGCCCGGGCGAGTCTCGCCCCGCGCCGCCGCCAGCGCCCGGCAGGCAACCGAGCGGTAGTGAAGGAGCCCGTCGTCGTCGGCCTGGTGGGTGCCGACTTCGCAGAACCAGCGCACCGAGGATCCGAAGGCCTTGATCTGGTCGATCGTCTGGCCGGCGCCGATCCCGCGCAGCTCCGCTGGTCGGTCGGCGCTCAGGATTACCAGCGGCAGCGCCGATTCGTCGGCCTCGCCGACCGCCGGGTGGTAGTTCGCGACGGCAGTGCCCGAGGTGCAGAGCAATGCCACCGGGTCGCCGCTCGCCTGTGCCGCGCCGAGCGCGAAGAAGGCCGCCGAGCGCTCGTCGACGATCACCGTCACTTCGATCTGCGGCTCTCGCCAGAGCGCTACCGCGAGCGGGGTGGAGCGAGAGCCGGGTGAGACGACGGCGTGACGGAGGCCGCCCCGGGCAAGCTCCTCCACAAAGGAGGAGGCGAGGGCGGTGTTGGCGTTGGTCGGGTCCACGCGGTCGGGGCGACTTTGTCACCTGTGGGGTTGCAAAAGCGCCCCGCCAGGCTAAAGGCGGTGGTGGTCGAGCGCGCGCTCGTCGATCTCGACGCCGAGGCCGGGGCCCGGTGGCGGGTGCAGCATCCCCTCGTGCAGCTCGCACTCCACTGAGGCGACGGTCGAGGAGAAGAGGCGTTGCGTCGCCAGCCCGTGGGCGAGATCGAGGCCGCCCGCCGGCGCCCCCGCGCCCAGGGCCTGCGCCACCTGCGCCGCCGCCGCGATCCCGACCGGACCGTCGAGGGCGCTGGAGAGGTAGGACGGCAGCACCTCGGCGATCGCGATCGCCTGCTCCGGCCCACCGACCTTGGCGAGCTTCACTCCCGCCAGGTCGCAGGCACCGAGCCTGACCGCCCGTTCGGCGTCGGCGCGGCTCTCGACGCTCTCGTCGGCGGCGATCGGGATCGAGGTCGAAGCCGCCACCACGGCCGCCTCCTCCAGCGTCGCCACCGGCTGCTCGGCCAGCTCGACGTTGAGCTCCTCCAGCTCCCGCAGCGTCCGCTTGGCGTCGTCCACCTCCCAGGCGGCATTGGCGTCGACGCGGATGCGGGCCTCCGGGCCGACCGCCTCGCGCACCGCTCGCACCTGACCGGCGTCGTCGCCGGTCCCGAGCTTGAGCTTGAAGGTGGAGAAGCCCTCGGCGGCCCAGCGCAAGGCGTCGTCGGCGACCGCCCCCGGCTCGCCCGCAATCAGCGTCGCGTTGCAGCGGACCGGCCGCGAAACGACGGTCTCGTCGCCGCGGTCGTCATTTCCTCCGGATAGCGGCTGAAAAGACGACCGCGCAGCGCTGGGGTGGCCTGCGGCGACGGCGCGACGGTCCCGCAGGTCCATCAGCGCGGTCAGTGCGGCGCAGCGGGCGGGCGCCGAGAGGTTGGCGATACCGCCGCTGAGGCTCGCCTCGTCCAGCTCCGAGAGCTCGGACAGCAGCTCCAGCTCGCTCACGACATGGGCCAGGCTCACCCCACCGCGCAGCGACATCGGCACCGCTTCCCCCAGGCCGGTCAGTCCGTCGTCGGAGCGCAGCCGCAACAGCACCAGCTCGCGCCGCTCGAGCCGGCCCCGCGCGGTCACGTAGGGCGCGCGGAAGGGCAGCGCGTAGGGGATGACTTCGACGCAGGCGAGTCGCACGTCGACAGCTTCTCACCCGGGGCCGCGGCCGGGGCGCCGCTCAGCTGGAGATCAGCAGCCCGGCGGAGACCAGCAGGCTGTAGGCGGCGAGCAGGGCGCCGGTGGCGGCCAGGGCGCCGTTCAGCGCCGGCCCGTCGGTGCGGTTGCTCATCGCCCGCATCGGGCCGACCGCCAGCGGCAGCGCCAGCAGCCCGATCAGCGGCAGGGCGCTCGCTTCTCCCGCCGCCAGCGCGATCGGCAGCAGCACGAAGGCGCCGAGCACCAGCAGCCGATAGAGCGAGACGGCGTTGGCGCGGCCCATCCGCACCGCCAGGGTCATCTTGGCCGCCCGCCGGTCGGTCTCCAGGTCGCGGACGTTGTTGACGACGAGGATCGCGGTGGCGAGGAAGCCGATCGCGATCGAGAGGCCCAGCGGCAGCGCGTCGAGCCGCTCGACCTGCACGTAGTAGGAGCCGTTGACGGCGACCAGGCCGAAGAAGAGGAAGACGAAAACCTCGCCGAGACCGGAGTAGCCGTAGGGCCGCGGCCCACCGGTGTAGAGGACGCCGGCGGCGATCGAGACGGCGCCGATCAGCAGGATCACGACCCCGGCCACGGTGGCCAGGTAGATGCCGCAGGCGACGGCGACGGCGAAAGCCACCCAGGTTGCCCGCATCGGACCCGCTGCGGCGTCACCAGCCCGGCGGAGGTGACCCGCACCGGCCCGAGCCGGTCGGCGGTGTCGGCGCCGCGCTTGGCGTCGGAGTAGTCGTTGGCGAGGTTGGTGCCGATCTGGATGAAGATCGAGCCGACCAGCGCCGCGCGAAGGCGCCCCAGCGGGGCAGGTGACCAACCCACTGCACCGCCGCCGCGGTGCCGACCAGCACCGGCGCTATCGCAGCCGGCAGCGTCCTCGGCCGGCGGCCATCACCCAGATCCTCATCGCGAGACTCCCGCCGAACATGACCGTGCCTCGCCGCCCACGGCGCCCTGCAAAGTCATGGCCGCTTCGGGAACTTGTCGAAGTCCGGCTTGCGCCCCTCCTGGTAGGCGTTGCGGCCCTCCTGACCCTCCTCGGACATGTAGAAGAGCAGCGTCGCGTCGTGGGAGAGCTGCTGCAGGCCGGTCAGCCCGTCCTCTTCGGCGTTGAAGCTCGACTTCAGCAGCCGCAGCGAGAGCGGCGAGAGGTGCAGCATCTCGCGGCACCAGGCGACGGTCTCGCGCTCCAGGTCGGCCAGCGGCACCACCGCGTTGACGAGCCCCATCTCCAGCGCCTCCTCGGCCCCGTAGAGGCGGCAGAGGAACCAGAACTCCTTGGCCTTCTTGATGCCGATGTTGCGGGCCAGCAGGCTGGCGCCGAAGCCGCCGTCGAAGCTGCCGACCCGCGGGCCGGTCTGCCCGAAGCGGGCGTTGTCGGCGGCGATCGTCATGTCGCAGACCAGGTGGAGGATGTGCCCGCCGCCGACCGCGTAGCCGGCGACCATCGCCACCACCGGCTTGGGCAGGCGGCGGATCTGCACGTGCAGGTCGCCGACGTCGAGCCGCCCGACTCCCCTGCTGGGCGACGTCGTCATCGCCGATGTAGCCGTCGTCGCCGCGGATCCGCTGGTCGCCGCCGGAGCAGAAGGCGTCGTCGCCGGCGCCGGTGAAGACGATCGCCCCGACCTCGAGGTCGTCGCGCGCCCGGCCGAAGGCGTCGCGCAGCTCGGCCAGGGTCTGCGGGCGGAAGGCGTTGCGGACCTCGGGCCGGTCGATCGTGATCTTGGCGATCCCGCCGGCCTTCTCGTAGCGGATGTCGCCGTACTCGGTGGCGTTGCGCCACTCGATCGGCGCGTAGAGGTCCTGCTCGGGCGGGGCGTCCTTGTGGCGTTTGGGGCATGATCGGGCACGATACTGCCCGGCACGATGAAGCTCGATAACTGGCTGGCCCAGAGATCGCAGAGCTGCCCCGACCGCATCGCGCTGGTGGCCGACGGCGCCGAGATGACCTATGCCGAGCTGGAGGCGGAGGCGACCTGGGTCGCCCGTCGTCTCGCCGCCCAGGGCGTTCGGCGCGGCTCGACCGCGGCCCTGACGATGCACCCGCGCCGCGAGCAGGTCGTGCTCGCCCACGCACTGATGAAGGTCGGCGCCAAGCTGCTGCCGCTGAGCCCGCGCCTCACCGCGCGAGGAGCGCGACGGCGATCGTCGGCGCCGAGGAGCCGATCGTCGACCTCGACGACGCCGGCGAGCTGACCCAGACCGAGGCCGACCTGCCGCTGCTCGGCGAGCACGACATGGACGAGGTCTGCGCCCGGGTCCTGACCAGCGGCAGCACCGGCGCCCCGCACCCGGTCGGGCTCACCTACGGCAACTTCCTCTGGAGCGCGGTCGGCTCCGCCTTCAACATCGGCATCGAGCCCGAGGACCGCTGGCTCTGCTGCGTTCCGCTCAGCCACGTCTCCGGCCTCAGCATCGTCATGCGCTCGGTGATCTACGGCACCACCGCGGTCATCCACGACGGCTTCGACGTCGATCGCGTCGCGGCGGCGCTGGAGGACGACGGGATCACCGTCGTCTCGGTGGTCGCGACGATGCTGATGCGGCTGCTCGAGGCGGGCGCCGACCTCTCCGGTCCCCGCGCGATCCTGGTCGGCGGCGGGCCGGTGCCCGCGGGGCCGCTGGAAGAGGCGATCGCCAGGGGCGCGACCGTCGTCCAGACCTACGGCCTGACCGAGACCTGCTCGCAGGTGACGACGCTGGCGCCCGCCGACGCCCGGCGCAAGCTCGGCTCCGCCGGGCGGCCGCTGCTGACCACCCACCTGCGGATCCGCGACGGCGAGATCCTCGTCCAGGGCCCGACCGTCGCCCCCGGCCGCGCCGACGCCGACGGCTGGCTGCACACCGGCGACCTCGGCCGCATCGACGAGGAGGGCTTCCTCTACGTCAAGGACCGGATCGACGACATGATCGTCAGCGGCGGCGAGAACGTGATCCCGGCCGAGGTCGAGGAGGTGCTGCTGCGCCACCCAGAGGTCGCCGACGCCGCCGTCGTCGGTCGCGAGGACCCGGAGTGGCAACAGGCGGTGACCGCCGTGGTCGTGCTGGAAAGCGGCTCCGCCGTGACCCCCGAGGACCTGCGCCGCCACTGCGCCGAATCGCTGGCCGGGTTCAAGGTGCCGAAGCGGGTCGAGCTGGCGGCGGCGCTGCCGCGCACCCCCTCCGGCAAGCTGATGCGCAGGGCGCTCCGATAGCCTGCCCGCCCATGCGAACCGACGACATCTTCTACGACAAGGACGCCGACCTCGGCAAGCTCGACGGCAAGACCGTGGCGATCCTCGGGTACGGCTCCCAGGGGCACGCGCACGCCCTCAACCTCAAGGACTCCGGAGTCGACGTGGTGGTCGGCCTGCGCCCCGACTCCTCCAGTCGCGCCAAGGCCGAGGCGGCCGGGCTCGAGGTGCTCGACATCGCCGAAGCCGCCAGTCGCGGCGACCTGGTGATGATCCTTCTCCCTGACGAGAAACAGGGCGAGCTCTGGCAGTCGCGAGATCGCCGACGGAATCGCTCCCGGCAACCTGCTGCTCTTCGCCCACGGCTTTGCGATTCACTTCGGCGAGATCGAGCCGCCGGCCGGCGTCGACATCGGCATGGTCGCCCCCAAGGGCCCGGGCCACCTGGTCCGCCGCCAGTACGAGGAAGGCAACGGCGTTCCCTGCCTGATGGCCGTCCACCAGGACGCCACCGGCAACGCCCACGACCTCGTCCTCGCCTACGCATCCGGGATCGGCGGCGGCCGCGCGGCGATCATCGAGACGACCTTCAAGGACGAGTGCGAGACCGACCTCTTCGGCGAGCAGGCGGTCCTCTGCGGCGGCGCCTCGGAGCTGGTCCGCGCCGGTTACGAGACCCTGGTCGAGGCCGGCTACGACCCGCGCCTCGCCTACTTCGAGTGCCTGCACGAGCTGAAGCTGATCGCCGACCTGATGTACGAAAAGGGCATTCAGGGAATGCGCCACTCGATCTCCAACACCGCCGAGTACGGCGACATGACCCGCGGCAAACGGGTCATCGGCCAGGAGTCGCGAGCGGCGATGAAGCAGATCCTCGGCGAGATCCAGTCGGGGGAGTTCGCCCGCGAGTGGATCGCCGAGAACAAGGCCGGCGGCGAGAGCTTCGACCGGATGCGCAAAGAGGCGGCGGGGCACGAGGTGGAGGAGGTCGGCAGGGACTTGCGGGACACGATGCCCTGGATCGATCAGGGGTTTAAGGACACGAAGTAGGGGTGGTGGGGAGGAGGGTTGGATACCCCTCTCCCGCAGGCCGTCGCGCAGCTGGGTCGAGCCCCGCGGGCTCAGACGCGGTTCCTTGAGCCTCCGGGAGAGGGGTATCCAACCCTCCGTCGCAAGCTCTACTCCGATCAGTGAGCTCGTGCGAATTGTTGGCTGGAGGTCGCGCAGCTTCTCTCGCATAGAGGTCTTGAGCCCTCGGTTCGTTGTGAGGTTCCGTACCTCGGGGCCGCAACGGAAGCCCGCTCGCGCGGAGAGGTCCGGGTACCCCTTCGCCGCAGGCTCAAGGAACCGCGTTTGAGCCCGCGGGGCTCGACCCAGCTGCGCGACGGCCTGCGGCGAAGGGGTACCCGGACCTCTCCAGGGTGCCGGTCTACCGGTGCGTCTCGCCCTCAGCCAGGTTCCCGTCCCGCCCCACGTACCCGCCCTTGCCCCCGACGACCAGGTAGACCGCCTCCTCGGAGTCGCTGAGGTTGCGCACCCTGCGCTCGGTGGGGGCGTCGACCCAGGCCAGGCCGCCGGGGCGGAGCCGCTGGGTCGAGCCATCGCCGAAGCTGAACTCGACTTCGCCGCTGTGGAGGAAGTAGAGCTCCTCCTGCTCGTCGTGGAAATGGCTGCCGGTGGAGTAGGAGGGGGGCAGGACGATCGCGTTGACGCCGAAGGCGGTGACCCCGAGCTCCTTGCGGACCTTGCGGAAGCCGGGACCGTCGCCGAGGTCGGCGAGGTTGGCTACCGCGTACCCCTCGCCTTTGGAGACGGCTTCGCTGGTCGTATCGCTCATTGTCGGAGCCCTAGACCGCGGGGGCCGCCGGCGGGGCCGGGGGCGCGGGGGGAGGGACGGGGGCGGTGGAGGAGACGGCGGCCTCGATCCCGATCGGCGGGTAGTCGTCGGTCAGCAGCGCGTAGTAGCCGAAGACGCGGGCGTAGAAGCTGTTGACGAAAGTGAGGGCGGAGTTGATGCCTTCCGGCTGGTAGCCGCGGAAGACGATCGTCAGCCAGGCGACGATCGCGGCGCCGAGGTGGAGATAGTTGACCGCGTAGGAGACGATCAGCATCGGCAGCACGAGGATGATCCGGAAGAAGGCCTTGAGCCGGCTCTGCCGCTCGGGCCGGGGGGCGATGTTGACCCGGATCGGGTAGGAGGGGTCGTCGGCGATCCCGAACGGGGGCCAGACGTCCGTCTGCAGGTAGGCCCAGGCGTAGAAGCGGACCGAGTAGCGGACGACGCCTCCGTTGAAGTTGTACAGCCATTGCGGGTAGCGCCCGAGGATGACCACGGCTACCCAGGCGAAGAGGTGGGTGAAGGCGACGAGGATCAGGTAGACGTAGAGGACGATGATCCAGGGGATCGCCAGGATGATCCGGAAGAACGTCGTCCCCCGGTTCGGCGTCGGGTTGAAATCGGCTTCGTAGCTGATCGGGTACATCGGCTCCCCTTCGTTTGACGGCCTGCCCAGACTGCGCCGCCAGCCTAACCCCGGCCTCGGCGGGAGTCCACCCGCGACGGTCAATAACCTGTCGGCCCGATGACGCCCCAGACCACCGACACCCAGATCCCCGCCGGGCTGAAGCCGGCGGACGGTCGCTTCGGCTGCGGGCCCTCGAAGGTGCGCCCGGAGGCGCTGGCGGCGCTTGCCGAGCGTGGCGCCCTGCTGGGGACCTCCCACCGCCAGGCGCCGGTGCGGGACCTGGTGGGTGGCATACGCGCCGGCCTCGGCAACCTCTTTGCTCCGCCCGACGGCTACGAGGTTGTCCTCGGCAACGGCGGCACGACCGCGTTCTGGGAGGCGGCCGCCGCCTGGATGGTTCGCGCCCGCGCCCTCCACCTGAGCTACGGCGAGTTCTCGCAGAAGTTCGCCAAGGCGACCGCGGCGGCGCCGTTCCTGGCCGACCCGATCGTGGTCGAGGCGGACCCCGGCGATGCCCCCGAGCCGATCGCCGACCCCGCGGCCGACGTGCTTGCCTGGGCCCATAACGAGACCTCGACCGGGGTGATGGTCGAGGTGCGGCGACCGCGGGGCGCCGGCGAGGCGCTGGTCCTGGTCGACGCCACCTCGGGCGCCGGCGGTCTGCCCGTCGACGTCTCCCAGGCCGACGCCTACTACTTCGCCCCGCAGAAGGCCTTCGGCGCCGATGGCGGCCTCTGGCTGGCGCTGCTCAGCCCGGCGGCGATCGCCCGGATCGAGCAGCTCGACGGTGCCGAGGACCGCTGGCAGCCGGCCTTCCTCTCGCTGCAGACGGCGCTGGAGAACTCGCGCAAGGAGCAGACGTACAACACGCCGGCGCTGGCGACCCTGATCCTGCTCGGCGACCAGATCGAGTGGATGCTCGGCAACGGGGGGCTCGACTGGTGCGTGCGGCGGACCTCGGACTCCTCGGGCCGTCTCTACGGCTGGGCCGAGCGCAGCGAGTTCGCGAAGCCCTTCGTCGCCGCTCCGGCGAAACGCTCGCTGGTCGTCGGCACGATCGACTTCGACGACTCGGTCGACGCCGCCGCCCTGGCTGCGACGCTGCGCGCCAACGGCATCGTCGACGTCGAGCCCTACCGCAAGCTCGGCCGCAACCAGCTGCGGGTGGGGATGTTCCCCGCGGTCGAGCCGGCCGACGTCGAGGCGCTGACCGCCTGCATCGACTGGGTGGTCGAGAACGTCGACGGGGTGGCCGGGTGAAGGTCCTGGTCAAGGAGAAGATCGCCGAGACCGGCGTCGAGCTGCTGCGGGCCAACTTCGACGTCGACCTCGGGCTCGAGATGTCCGACGCGGAGCTGCGCGAGAAGATTGGCGCCTACGACGCGATCTTGATCCGCTCGGCGACCAAGATGACGCCGGAGCTGATCGAGCTGGCGACCAACCTGAAGGTGATCGGCCGCGCCGGCACCGGCGTCGACAACGTCGACATCCCCGCCGCGACCCGCCGCGGCATCATCGTCGCCAACGCGCCGGAGTCGAACTCGGTTGCCGCCGCCGAGCACACCATGGCCCTGGCCCTGGCCCTCTTCCGCAACGTCCCGCAGGCCCACGAATCGCTCGTCGCCGGTCGCTGGGACCGGGCCAAGTTCAAGGGCGCCGAGCTCTACGGCAAGACGCTCGGGGTGATCGGCTTCGGCCGCATCGGCCAGCTCGTCGCCAAACGCGCCCAGAGCTTCGAGATGGACGTCGTCGCCTTCGACAAGTTCGTCTCCGCCGAGCGCTTCCGCGAGCTCGGCGTCGAGGGGGTAGAGAACCTCGAGGAGGTGTTGGGGCGCGCCGATCTCCTCACCCTGCACGTGCCGAAGACGCCGGAGACGATCGACCTGATCGACGCCGGGACGATCGCGGCGATGAAGGACGGGGCGCGGATCGTCAACTGCGCCCGCGGCGAGCTGGTCGACCTCGATGCGCTGCTGGCCGGGCTGGAGTCGGGCAAGCTGGGCGGAGCGGCGCTGGACGTCTTCCCCTCCGAGCCCTTCACCGAGCACCCGATCTTCGCCCGCGACGACGTGGTCCTCACGCCCCACCTGGGAGCCTCGACCGCGGAGGCCCAGGATCGTGCCGGTGTAGTCACCGCCGAGCAGGTGACCGCGGCGCTCGGCGGCGGCGTCGTCACCAACGCGGTCAACATCGCCGCCGTCCGCCCCGAGGCGATGGAGGCGCTGGCGCCGTTCGTGCCGCTCTGCGAAAAGCTCGGCCGTCTCGCCCAGGGGCTCGGCGACGGGTCGGTGGATCGTGTCACCGCCGAGTTCCGCGGCCGCATCGCCTCCCACGACACCCGCCTGCTCGGCATCGCGGTCCTGGTCGGCATCCTCTCCGGTCACACCGAGGAGCCGGTCAACCTCGTCAACGCGCCGCAGATGGCGGAGGAGCGCGGCATCGAGCTGGTCGAGACCAAGGACGCCAGCGCCGAGGACTTCACCGAGCTGGTCACGATCCGGGTCCACTCCGGCGACGGCGAGGTCGAGGTCGCGGGCACCAGCGTCGGCCCGCGCAACGAGCCCTACCTGGTTTCGGCCTGGGGAGAGGGCTTCTACCTGCCCTTCGCCGAGCACATCTCCGTCTTCCGTTACGCCGACCGGCCGGGGATGATCGGCCGGGTAGGGACGATGTTCGGCGAGGAGGGGGTCAACATCGTCTCCGCCGCCGTCGGCGCCGAGCACGAGGGCGAGAGCGCCGTGATGGCGCTGACGACCGACGCCCCGGTGCGGGCCGAGACGATCGAGAAGATCCTCGGCGTCGAGGGCTTTTCGGTCGGCCGCTCCGTCGACCTCTAGTCAGAGGCTCTCCGACCGGCGCATAGCTGCGTCCTCGGTCGCTCGTGTGCGGAGCACACTTCGCTTCCTGCGTCCTTGCTCTGTTTGGTCGGAGAGCCTCTGACACGGGTAGGGTGGACTCATGCGAGCTGTCGTCTTAACCGGCACCGGGGGTCCCGAGGTCCTCCAGGTTCAGGAGCGGCCTGATCCTGAGGTCGACCCAGGCGAGGTCCGAATCGCCGTCCGTGCCGCCGGGATCAACTTCGCCGACACGATGGCCCGGGTCGGCCTCTACCCCGATGCTCCGAAGACTCCCTGTGTGCTCGGCTACGAGGTCGCCGGCGAGATCGAGACGGTGGGGGAGGGGGTCAGTGGGCACAAGGTCGGCGACCGCGTCATCGCCGGCACCCGCTTCGGTGGCCAGGCGGAGCTGGCCACGGTTCCGGCCGAGCAGGCACTGCCGTTGCCCGACCGGCTCAGCTTCGAGCAGGGCGCCGCGTTCCCGGTCAACTACGGCACGGCCTACGCCGCCCTGACCGTGATGGGCGGGATGCGGGAGGGCGACCGCGTCCTCATCCACGCCGCCGGCGGCGGCGTGGGTATCGCGGCCACGCAGCTCGCCCGCAACGCCGGCGCCGAGGTCTTCGGCACCGCCTCGTCCGGCAAGCACGAGGCGATCCGCGCCCAGGGCGTCCAGCACGCGATCGACTACCGCAGCCAGGACTTCGAGGCCGAGGTGATGCGGATCACCGGCGGCGAGGGCGTCGACGTGATCATCGACGCGATCGGCCCGACCTCGTTCCGCAAGGACTACCGGCTGCTGCGCTCGGGCGGGCGGATGGTGATGTACGGGCTGTCGGAGAGCACCAGCGCCGGTGCCCGCGACCTTCCCGCCACCCTCAAGAGCCTGCTGAAGATGCCGCTGGCGACGATGCCCTGGTGGAAGAGCCTGACGATGATGAACGAGAACAAAGGCGTCTTCGGCCTCAACATGCTGAGCTGGTGGGATCGCGAGGGCAACCTCGATCGGGTTACGGAGCCGCTGCTGGCCGATCTCGAGTCGGGCCGCATCGACCCCCTCGTCGCCGAGGCGTTTCCGTTCGACCGGGCCGGCGAGGCGCACGAGTTTATCGCCCAGCGCCGCAACGTCGGCAAGGTCGTGTTGTTCCCATAGCAGGGGCCGGCCCCTGGCCGGCGGTTCGAGGCTGAGGCGATTCTGCGATGAAGAGGGCGATTCTGATTGCGACCGCGGTTCTGGTGGCCCAGGCGGCCACGGTTGCCCATGCCGCCGAACCCTCGCTCAACGTGCTGCTCGCGGGGGGCCCGGAAGCAAACGTGATCCGTATCAAGCTCAGCCCCGACGGCCGCAGTTACACGATCGACTCGATCGTGCCGCTTGAAGTTGGGGGGAGTGTCTGTGCTCACCCGGAAGGGAACGAAACCGAGCTGATCTGCGAAGCGGCGCCGATCGCCGGCTTCGAAGTCAACGCCGGCGGCGGGGAAGACGCGGTCAGCGTCGCCCCCGACGTGCCGACCCCGACCACCCTGCGCGGCGGGCCCGGCGACGACAAGCTGACCGGCGGCGCCGGTCCCGACAAACTGATCGGGGGCAGCGGCGATGACGACCTGACCGGGCGCGGCGGCGACGACTCCCTCTTCGGTGGCTCCGGCGACGACCGCCTCGCCGGCTGTGGCGGCAACGACTCGCTGCACGGAGGCGGCGGCGAAGACATTCTCTTGGGCGGCTCGGGCAGCAACCAGATCTTTCCCTGACACGCGGCTGAGGCGGGCAGGGACGCAGGAAGTCCGAGGGCAGCGCTATTCAGACGACCGCGTACGCCGCATGGCGACGCCGGCACGCGTCAGGGTGCCGCCGACGAACAGCAGAGCGATCAGGAAGCCGACCAGCGAGAGTGCCGCGTCGAGCCGAAAGCCAGCCTGGATTCCGTCGACGAAGGGCGGGATTGCGGCCGAGAAGACGGTCGTCGTCAGGGCCAGCCCGATCGAGCCGCCGGCGATCTGGAACATGTAGACGATGCCGCCGGCGAGGCTGGTCTGGGACTCGTCGACCGAGGTGACGCCGGCGGTCGTCGCGGTCGGGTAGAAGCTGCCGATCCCAAGCCCGAGCACGACCATGCCGGGCAGCAGCGACCCGTAGCTGGAGCCCCCGTCGACCTGGGAGAAGAGAAACGGCGCCACGGTGATGCAGGCGGCGCCGAAGACGGCGAGCGGCTTCGCGCCGAGGCGGTTGTAGAGCGGCCCGGCGACGAAGGAGACGACGGCGAAGACACCGAGGAAGGGCAGTATCCCGATCCCGGCTTCCAGCGGCGAGTAGCCGAACTGCTTCTCCATGAACTGCGGCAGGTAGAGCAGCGAGGCGAAGAACGTCGCCGACATGAAGAGGATCGCCACGCAGGAGGCGGTGAAGCTGCGGTTGCGCATGATCTCGCGGGGCACCAGGGCATGCCTGCCCGCCCGCCGCTCGATCGGCACGAAGGCGGCGATCAGGATCGCCGCCAGCACCAGCAGGGCGATGACTTTGGGGTCGCTCGCGCCCCAGTCGTCGATCTGATCGAGCGCGACCAGCAGCGAGACCAGTCCGATCGAGAGCACCGAGACGCCGGCGTAGTCGATCCTGTGATCGCTCGTCTCCGGCTCCTTGACGTGGACCAGGAAGTAGGTGACGAGGACGGCGAAGATCGAGATCGGGACGTTGAGGAAGAAGATCCAGCGCCAGCTGAGGGCGTCGGTGAGGACACCGCCGATCAGCGGTCCGATCGCGTTGCCGAGGCCGGCGGCGCCGAGGATGATCCCGCCTGCCAGGCCCGCTTTCTGCTCAGGGAGGATCGCGAAGGTCATGCCGAGGATCGCCGGCCACATCAGCGCCCCGCCGATCCCCATCAGGGTGCGGGTGACGATCAGCCAGGTCTCCGTCTGCGCGGCCCCGCCGAGCGCCGACATCGAAGCGAAGATCGCGGTGCCGAGGAAGAAGGCGTTGCGGCGCCCGAACATGTCCGCCAGCCGCCCGCCGGTGACGATCAGCACCCCGAAGGTCAGGGCATAGGCGTTGACCACCCACTGGATCGTGTTGATGTTGGTGCCGAAGTCCTTCTCCATCGTCGGCAGGGCGACGTTGACCGCGGAGAAGTCGTTGGCGATCACCACCACGGCCATCCCCATGGCGAAGAGCGCCAGCCAGTTGGTGCGTTCGGGCTTGGCGATCGCGAGAGCCTACGCTAAGCTCGGAGGCCGGATGGGTCATCGCTTCGACACCGCGCTTCTCCTTCTCCTCCCCCCTCGGGGGGAATAGCGCTGGGCGGCGCGATAGCCGCGAGAGACAGAGGCCATTCGAGCGAAGTAGAGAAGGAGGAGGTCCGATGGGACCCGCATCTGACGCCAACCGCGTCCACATTTTCGACACCACCCTGAGGGACGGCGAGCAATCGCCGGGAATCTCGCTGAACACCGCCGAGAAGGTGGAGATCGCCCTGCAGCTCTCGCGCCTGGGGGTCGACGTGATCGAGGCCGGCTTCCCGATCACCTCACCCGGGGACTTCGAGGCGGTGCGGGAGATATCTCGCAAGGTCGAGGGCCCGGTCGTCTGTGGCCTGGCCCGCACCCACAAGGCCGACATCGATGCCGCCTGGGGGGCGGTGCGGGATGCCCAGCGCCCGCGCATCCACACCTTCATCTCCACCTCCGACATCCACATCGAGCACCAGTTGCAGACCGATCGCGAGGACGTCAAGGGGCAGGCGCGGGCCGCCGTCTCGATGGCGAGGTCCTACTGCGAGGACGTCGAGTTCTCGCCGATGGACGCCACCCGCGCCGACCTCGAGTTCACCGCCGAGGTCTGCGCGATCGCGGTCGAGGAGGGCGCCACCGTGGTCAACATCCCCGACACCGTCGGCTACACCACGCCGGAGGAGTACGCGGACTACTTCCGCCGCCTCTACGAGCTGGTCCCGGCCCTGCGCGGGGTCGAGATGTCCGTCCACTGCCACGACGACCTGGGGCTGGCGGTCGCCAACTCCTACGCCGGCGTCCAGGCGGGAGCCCGGCAGGTCGAGTGCGCCGTCAACGGGATTGGCGAGCGGGCCGGCAACTGCTCGCTGGAGGAGATCGCGATGCTGATCAAGGTCCGTGAGGACGTCCACGGATTCAGCACCGGGCTCAACACCCGCGAGCTGGCCCGCAGCAGCCGCATGGTCTCGCGCCTGACCGGCTACGCGATCCAGCCCAACAAGGCGATCGTCGGTCGCAATGCCTTCGCCCACGAGTCCGGCATCCACCAGGACGGCGTGCTGAAGGAGCGCAGCACCTACGAGATCATGGACGCGACCGAGGTCGGTCTGGAGTCGAACTCGATCGTGCTCGGCAAGCACTCCGGGCGCCACGCTCTCCGCGACGCCCTGGAGCAGTTGGGCTTCACGGTCGAGGGCAACGCCCTCAACGCCGCCTTCAAGGCCTTCAAGGAGGTCGCCGACCGCAAGAAGCAGGTGACCGCGCTGGACCTCGAGGCGATCGTCTCCGACGAGATGCGCGAGCGCTCTGACGCCCACGAGCTGGCCTGGTTCGAGGTCGAGGCGGGCTCCCGCCGCGAGCCGCTGGCGAAGGTCGCCGTGACCCTGCCCTCCGGCGAGGAGGCGGTCGGCGAGTCGAGCGGCGACGGCCCGATCGACGCGATCTTCCGAGCGATCCAGCGGGCCACCGGCAGCGAGGGAGAGCTGCGCCAGTACACCGTCGAGGCGGTGACCGGGGGGGAGGACGCCCTTGGCGAGGTGACGGTGATGCTGCGGGTCGCAGGACGCCTGGCCACCGGCCTGGGCGTCGCCACCGACATCCTCGAGGCCTCGGCGCGGGCCTACGTGAGGGCGCTTTCCAACGGGTTGGAAGGTGCCGCCACGCGCGAGGCCGAGGCGGCGACGGCCGGGGCCCTGATCGAGCGCACCCCAGGCCCCTAGCTCGACACCCGACTGCCTCTGGCCTGGCACCAAGGTCGTCGTCGAACTCGATGGCTTCGCCGCTCACGGCACCCGGGTCGCCTTCCGCGAAGACCGGGCTCGGGATCGAAGGCTGCGGGTCGCCGGCTATGGAGTGACGCGAATCGCTCCTGAGCAGCTGGAAGATGAACCTGAGGCGGTCGCCGCCGACCTCAGGGCCTTGCTCAGGGAGGCTGGCCGAGTACCAAGCGAGGCTGCTAAATACAGACGTCCGTGATAGCGTACGCCACGTGAGCGCCATGGTGGCCAAGACTTCAAACGATGCAGCAGGCAGGGCGGGTGCCCCGTCGAGCAGCGTCGGGCCGCGAATCAAGGCTCTGCGGGACGCGATGGGACTCTCGCTGCGTGACCTGGCCGAGCGATCGGGTGTAAGCGCCCCGATGCTGTCCCAGGTCGAGCGGGGGGAGACCAGCCCGACCCTGGCGATCGCCGAGAAGATCGCCGCCGGCCTGGAGCTGACGCTGTCGCAGCTGCTGCGCCTCGACGAGGGCCAGCACGTCGCCGTCAGCCGCGCCGGCGAGCGGCGCCGCTTCGAGCGTGGGGGCCACCGCTTCGAGGAGCTGACGCCGCCCCTGCCGGGGCAGCGCGCCGACGTCTCCCTGCACGTCCTCGCTCCCGCCGCCGCGACCGGCGGTCGCGAGGACCCGCCGATGCATGAGCCCGGCAGTCGCGAGACCGCCGTCGTCCTGACCGGCAGCCTGGCGCTGGTGGTCGACGGCACGCGCCACGAGCTGCGTGCCGGGGACAGCGTCACCTTCGACGCCGATCTGCCGCACCACTTCGAGAACGAAGGCGAGGAGCCGACCCGCTTCCTCGCCGTAATCGCCGCCGGGCTGAGGAGGAGCTAGCGCAATGTCCAAAAACATGTTCGAAAAGATCTGGGCGGCCCACGAGGTCTCCGGGGGGTTGATCTACATCGACCTGCACCTGGTCCACGAGGTCACCTCGCCGCAGGCCTTCGACGGGCTGCGGCTGGCGGGGCGCCCGGTGCGCCGCGCCGACCGTACCCTTGCCACCGCCGACCACAACACGCCGACCGACGGCACCATGGCGGCCCGCCTGATTGCCGACCAGCTCTCCCGGGTTCAGGTCGAAACGCTGGAGCGCAACTGCGAGGAGTTCGGCATCCCGCTCTACTCGCTGGGCTCCGACCGCCAGGGGATCGTCCACGTGATCGGGCCTGAGCTGGGCGTGACCCAGCCCGGCATGACGATCGTCTGCGGCGACAGCCACACCTCCACCCACGGCGCCTTCGGATCGCTGGCCTTCGGCATCGGCACCTCCGAGGTCGAGCACGTCCTGGCGACCCAGTGCCTGGTCCAGAAGCAGCCGAAGGCGATGCGGATCTCCTACGGCGGCGACCTCGGTGCCGGCGTCACGCCCAAGGACCTGATCCTGGCGACGATCGGCCGGCTCGGCACCGGCGGCATGACCGGCCACGCGGTCGAGTACGCGGGCCCCGCGATCGAGGCGTTGGGGATGCCGGGCCGGATGACGATCTGCAACATGACGATCGAGGGCGGCGGCCGGGCCGGGATGATCGCTCCCGACCAGACCACCTTCGACTGGGTTCGCGGTCGTACCGCCGCCCCCGAGGACTTCGACGCCGCGGTCGCGGCCTGGCGCCAGCTGCCGACCGACCCCGGCGCGACCTTCGACAGCGAGGTCGAGATCGACGCCTCGGCGATCTCGCCGATGGTCACCTGGGGCACCAACCCGGGCATGGTTGTCGAGGTCACCGACAGGGTCCCGGACCCGGCCGCGATGGACTCCCCGGCCGACCGCGAAACGGCCGAGCGGGCGCTCACCTACATGGGCCTGGAGCCCGGCACGCCGATGACCGAGGTCGCTCCCGACCGGGTCTTCATCGGCTCCTGCACCAACTCGCGGATCGAGGATCTGCGCGAGGCGGCCGCGGTCGTCGACGGGCGGCGGGTCGCCGCCACGGTGCGGGCGATGGTCGTCCCCGGCTCCCAGCAGGTCAAAGCCGCAGCCGAAGCCGAGGGCCTGCACGAGGTCTTCCGCGGCGCTGGCTTCGAATGGCGCGAGGCCGGCTGTTCGATGTGCCTGGGGATGAACCCCGACACGCTCGCCGAGGGCGAGCGCTGCGCCTCGACCTCGAACCGCAACTTCGAGGGGCGGCAGGGCAAGGGTGGGAGGACCCACCTGGTCAGCCCGAAGATGGCGGCCGCGGCTGCGATCGAGGGACGTTTCGTAGACATCCGGGATTGGAGCTGAAGATGAGGCCGATCGACCTGATCGAGGGCAAGGTGTCGGTGCTGGACCGCCACGACGTGGACACCGACCAGATCATTCCCAAGCAGTTCCTGAAGCGGGTCGAGCGGACCGGCTTCGGCGAGTTCCTCTTCTACGACTGGATCCGCGACGGCGAGATCGAGCTCGAGCCGAACCCGATCCTGGTCGCCGGGCGCAACTTCGGCTGCGGCTCCTCCCGCGAGCACGCTCCCTGGGCGCTGGAGGACTTCGGCTTCGAGGCGATCGTGGCGCCCTCCTTCGCCGACATCTTCTACGTCAACTGCACCAAGATCGGCCTGCTGCCGGCGATCCTCGACGAGGAGCACTGCCGTGCCGTCGCCGCGGCCGGCGAGGCCCGGATCGACGTCGACGACGAGACGATCACCTGCGCCGCCGGCGTCTTCGAGTTCGCGGTCGAGCCGGACGTCAAGCACCGGCTGCTGAACGGGCTCGACGACATCGCGATCACGCTCGAGAACGGGGCGGCAATCGATGCCTTCGAGGGCTCTGCGGCGGCACCGCACGCTCCGGTGACGACGTCGCTGTGAGTGCCACGGACCCAACCGCAGCGATGAACAGCGGCCCGCGCGAGTGGGACGCCGACACCTACGACGCTGTATCCGATCCCCAGTTCAGCTGGGGGATGGAGGTGCTCGAGCGCCTCGAGTTGAACGGCGAAGAGGTCGCGCTCGACGCCGGCTGCGGCTCGGGCCGGGTCACCGCCGAGCTCGCCAAGCGCCTTCCCAAGGGGCGCTTGATAGCGGTCGACGGCTCCGAGGCGATGATCGCCAAGGCGCGGGACCGGCTTGGCGACAGTGCCTCCTACCTCGTCGCGGATCTCTCCGAGCTCGAGCTCGAGGAACCGGTTGATCTGGTCTTCTCGACCGCGACTCTGCACTGGATCCTCGATCACGATCGGCTCTTTGGACGCCTGCGCGCGGCATTGAAGCCAGGCGGGCGCCTGGTCGCCCAGTGCGGTGGCGAGGGCAACGTGGCCGAGCACGCGAGGGTGATCGCGACGGTCGCGGCCCGCCCCGAGTTTGCCGGCCAATTTGGCGAGACGACGGGGATCTGGAACTTCGCCTCCCCCGAGGAGACCGAGCGCCGGCTGCGCGAGGCCGGGTTCTCCGCGACCCGCTGCTGGCTGGAACCGAGGCCCGTGCAGCCGGAGCGGCCGCTCGAGTTCACCTCGGCCGTCACCCTGGGGCCCCTCCTCGCGCAGCTTCCTCAGCGGCTTCGGCGCCCGTTCGCGGAAGCGGTCCTCGAGCAGTCCGAGAAGCCACTGGTACTGGACTACGTGCGGCTCAATATCGAGGCCGTCGCCGGCTAACGCGTAGAGTTCCGCCGCGTGAGCGACGCCCCGTGCATAGTCGTCCTGCCCGGTGACGGCATCGGCCCGGAGATCGTCGCGGCGACGCGGCAGCTCCTGGAGTCCCTGGGCGAGTTCGAGTTCGACGAGCGGCTGCTGGGCGGCTGCTCGATCGACGCCCACGGCATCGCCCTCACCGGCGAGGTGCTGGAGGCCTGCCGCGGCTCCGACGCGGTCCTGCTCGGCGCGGTCGGCGGCCCCAGATGGGACACGACCGACCCCGACGCGCCGCGCCCGGAGCAGGGGCTGCTCGGCCTGCGCAAGGGGATGGGCCTCTACGCGAACCTTCGCCCCGTCCGCCCGAGCCCGGCCCTGGTCGGCGCCAGTCCCCTGCGCGAGGAGCGCATCGCCGGCACCGACCTGCTCGTCGTCCGCGAGCTGACCGGCGGCATCTACTTCGGGGACTCCGGCCGTGACGGCGACGTCGCCCACGACACCTGCGAGTACAGCGTCGAGGAAATCGACCGGATCGCGCGCACCGCCTTCGAGGCGGCGCGCCAGCGCGCCGAGAGCTCTGGCCGCGATCCTCGCGTCACCTCCGTCGACAAGGCCAACGTGCTGGAGACCTCACGCCTCTGGCGCCAGGTGGTGACCGATATCGCCTCCGACTACGCCGACGTCGCGCTCGACCACCTGCTGGTCGACAACGCGGCGATGCAGCTGGTTTCCCACCCGGCCGACTTCGACGTGATCGTCACCGAGAACCTCTTCGGCGACATCCTCAGCGACGAGTCGGCGATGCTGACCGGCTCGCTGGGGATGCTTCCCTCGGCCAGCCTTGGCGTCGACGGTGCCCCGGGCCTGTTCGAGCCGGTCCACGGCTCCGCTCCCGACATTGCCGGCAAGGGCATCGCCAACCCGCTTGCGACCTTTCTCTCCGCGGCGATGATGCTGCGCCACGGCCTCGGCCGCCCCGACGACGCCGGCCGGATCGAGACTGCCGTCGACGCCGTCCTCGAGCGCGGTCTGCGAACTCCCGACCTGGCGAGCGGGACGCCGGCACCGCCGCCGATGCCAGACATCCCGCCCGAGGTCGAGGTGGGAACCGCGGAGATGACCACCGCGGTCCTCGAAGCGCTCCCCGTTTAAGGAGCGGTCACCGCCCAGACGCCTTGGACGAAGTTGTCCGTTTCGGCTTTTTTGAATTTGGCCAGCAAGCCGAAGCCGAGCCGGCTGTTGCTGCCGGTGTCGACGCTGAGTTCGGCTTCGGGCGTCGCTGCGGTGATGTAGATGCAGAGCTGGCCGGCAGTCGCCTGGGGCGTCACATTGCCTCCCCCGAGTCCTGGGCAGGCTGGGCTGGTGGTGCCGGTCGGGACCACGTTCGGCGTCGGCGCGTTCAGCAGCGGGAACTGGAACGTCTGCGAGGCGCGAAAGCTGGCCGCGTTCACGTTTGCGACGTTGGATCCGCCGACGTCGAAAACGCCGCGCAGCGTCTGACCATTCTTCAGGTTGCCCAGCAACGGCCCGAATTCGTCGCTGAGTTTGTTCGGCGTCACCGAGCCGTTGGCGAGGATCGGGTTGGTCACCGCGTTGTTGGCCAGTTTTGCGGTGTTGACGACGGCGTTCGCGAGTTTGGGATTGGTGATGACGCCGTTCTTGATCGAGCTGGCGAGCACCGCTCCGGCGGCGATCTTGGCGCTGGTCACGACCCCGTTGCCGAGGTTGCCGGGGGTGACCGCGTTGGGGCCGAGCTTGCCGGAGACGACCGACTTCGGGGCGAGCTTGCCACTGGTGACGGCGCCCTTCCTGAGGGCAGCCGCGGTGACCGCGCCCTTCTTCAGCTGCTTGGGGCCGACGCTGTGCTTGGGCAGGCCCGCCGCGACGGCGGCGCCGCCGAGGGCGACGAAGAGCGCGATCGTCGCGATCACGTTCGAGTAGTTGAGCTTAGGGCGAAGTCTTGAACTCATGGACTGATGCCTCCTTATTTCGCTTTCAGCCGTCATTCGCGGCTCCGGGGGTGAAGACCTTCGTTTGATCGGGCATACTTCCCCCCAACATGGACCAGGTGGATTTGATTTGGCAGAACGGCGAGTTCGTGCGCTGGGAGGACGCCCAGGTCCACGTGCTCAGCCACGCGCTGCACTACGGGACGGGCGTGTTCGAGGGGATTCGCTGCTATGAGACCGAGCGCGGCCCGGCGATCTTCCGCCATCGCGACCACCTCGCCCGGCTCGAGAAGTCGGCGAGCCTCTACTACCTTGAGCTGCCCTACTCCGCCGAGGAGCTGCGCACTGCCACCCACGAGCTGCTGCGCCGCAACGGCCTCAAGTCGGGCTACATCCGCCCGCTCGCCTTCCGCGGCTACGGTGAGATGGGCCTCTACGCCAAAAGCGCCCCGATCGACGTGATCGTCGCCGCCTGGCCCTGGGGCGTCTACCTGGGCGAGGAGAGCAAGGGCGCCGGCATCCGCGCCAAGGTCTCGAGCTGGCGGCGGATCAGCCCGGCCGGCTCGATCCCGCACGCGAAGGCCTCGGGCTCCTACCTGAACTCGATCCTCGCCAAGACCGAGTCGCACAACGCCGGCTACGACGAGGCGATCCTGCTCGACGAGCGCGGCTTCGTCTGCGAGGGCTCGGGCGAGAACATCTTCGTGGTCCGCGACGGTGAGATCGTGACGCCGCCGCACGTCGCCTCGATCCTCGACGGGATCAACCGCAAGTCGGTGATCCAGATCGCCCGCGACCTCGGCTACACCGTGGTCGAGCGCGACATCGCCCGCGCCGAGCTCTACCTGGCCGAGGAGGTCTTCCTGACCGGGACCGCGGCCGAGCTGGTGCCGGTGCGGGAGATCGACGACCACCCGCTCGGCGAGGGCAAGCCGGGCGAGATCACCGCCCACGTCCAGGCCAAATTCGAAGACGCGCTCTACGGGCGCGCCGAGGAGTACCTGGAGTGGCTCGACTTCGTCGAGGTCCCGGCCGAGGTTGACGCCCCGAGTAAGGTCAGTTCCTGATGCGTCGTCTCATCGAGTCAATCGGGCGAATTACCGCAGCCGCCTAGCGGCTGGCGCGGCCACGCTGGGTGTGGGCGGGCCTTGGCGCACCACTCCCCCCGATCTTCCGACTCGAAAGGCATCAGATGGAACAGGTGAAGCTCTACGACACCACCTTGCGCGACGGCATGCAGGGCGAGGGAATGTCGCTCTCGGCATCCGAGAAGGCGCGCGTCGTGCTGGCGCTCGACGCGCTCGGCGTGCAGATGATCGAGGCCGGCTTCCCCAGCTCCAACCCGAAGGAGGTGGAGCTGTTCGAGCAGCTCGCCGAGCTGGAGCTGGAGCAGGCGACGATCTGCGCCTTCGGGATGACCCGGCGTCGCGGTACCGCGCCCGAGGACGACCCGGCCCTGCTGACCCTGGTCGGCAGCTTCGCCCCGGTCGTGACCCTGGTCGGCAAGACCTGGGGGCTGCACCTGGAGAAGGTGACCAAGGTCTCCCGCGAGGAGAACCTGGCGATGATCGCCGACTCGGTCGCCTTCTGCCGCGAGCGCGGCAAGCGCGTCGTCTACGACGCCGAGCACTTCTTCGACGGCTACCGCGACGACCCCGGCTACGCGCTCGAGTGCCTGGCGCGCCGCGGTCGAGGCCGGCGCCGAGAACGTCTCCCTCTGCGACACCAACGGCTGCAGCCTGCCCGACCAGGTCGCCGCGGCGACCGGCGGCCGTCGCTGGCCCAGCTGGGGGAGAGGGTCGAGCTCGGGATCCACGTCCACGACGACGCCGAGTGCGGGGTCGCCAACTCGCTCGCCGCGGTCCGCCAGGGCGCGCGCCTCGTGCAGGGCACCGTCAACGGCTACGGCGAGCGCTGCGGCAACGCCAACCTGACCTCGATCCTGCCGGCCCTGCAGCTGAAGATGGGCTTCGAGGTGGTCAGGGACGAGCAGCTCGCCTCGCTGGCGGCGACCGTCCACTTCGTCGACGAGCTCTGCAACCTGACCCCGAACCCCGACGCGCCCTACGTCGGCCGCAACGCCTTCGCCCACAAGGGCGGCATGCACGTCGCCGGCGTCGAGGCCGACGCCCGCACCTTCGAGCACCTCGATCCCGCCGCGGTCGGCAACGAGCGCGACATCCTGCCCTCCGAGCTTTCCGGCAAGGCGACGATCCGCGACCAGGCCGAGCAGGCGGGCCTCGAGCTCGACGACGAGGCGGCGGCGCGAGCGGTCGAGCGGCTCAAGGAGCGCGAGCACCACGGCTACCACTACGAGGCGGCGCCGGCCTCCTTCGAGCTGCTGCTGCGCCGCGAGGCGGGCAGCTACAAGCCGCTGTTCAAGCTGGAGAGCTTCCGCGTCGTCACCGAGAAGCGCGCCGGCGGCGAGGTCGAGACCGAGGCGACGATCAAGGTCGAGGTCGACGGCGAGCGCTACGTGCGGGTCGCCGAGGGCAACGGCCCGGTCAACGCCCTCGACCGGGCCCTGCGCGGGGCGATCGCCGACCGCTACCCGCACCTCGCCGAGATCGAGCTGACCAACTACAAGGTCCGCATCCTCGACGAGGCCCACGGCACCGGCGCCGTCACCCGGGTCCTGCTCGACTCCGCCGACGGCAGCGGCGAGTGGGGGACGATCGGCGTCTCGGAGAACATCATCGAGGCCTCCTGGGAGGCGCTGGTCGACTCGCTGGAGTACGCCTTCCAATGAGCCCGCGCGGCCGACGGGACGAAAAGTTGAGCCCAGCGCGACATATCGGCCCGTCGACCCGAGATCCCGCTGGCCCGGCCGGAGATCGGCGCCCGCGAGGAGGAGCTGGTGCTGGAGGTGCTGCGCTCGGGGCGGCTCTCGCTGGGCCCGATGGGCGAGCGCTTCGAGCGCGAGTTCGCCGCCTGGCTCGGGGTCGAGGACGCGGTCGCCGTCTCCAGCGGCACCACCGCCCTGCACCTCGGCGTGCGGGCGCTCGGCTGGGGGCCCGGCGACGAGGTCCTGACCAGCCCCTTCAGCTTCGTCGCCTCCGCCAACTGCCTGCTCTACGAGGGCGCCCGGCCGGTCTTCTGCGACGTCGACCCGGTGACCCTCAACCTCGACCCGGCGGCCGCCGCGCGCGGCGGTCGGCGAGCGCACCGCCGGCATCCTGCCGATCCACATCTTCGGCTACCCGGCGGCGATGCCGGAGCTGGAGGCGCTCGCCGCCCGGCACGGCCTCGGGCATCCTCGAGGACGCCTGCGAGGCGCTCGGCGCGGTCGACTCCGAGGGCCGCGCGGTCGGCGCCCGCGGCAACCTCGCCACCTTCGCCTTCTACGCCAACAAGCAGATGACCACGGGGGAGGGGGGGATGATCGTCCCCGCCGGGCGCCGAGCTGGCCGCGCGCCTGCGCAGCGAGCGCAACCAGGGCCGCGCCGCCGACATGGGCTGGCTCGACCACGGCGGCCTCGGCTTCAACTACCGCCTCTCCGACCTCGCCGCCGCGCTCGGCGTCGCCCAGGTCGAGAAGCTCGACTCGCTGCTCGAGCGCCGCGACGCGGTCGCCGCGCTCTACGCGGCAGCGGCTGGCCGGCGTCGAGGGCGTCGAGGCCCCGATCGCCGGCCGCGGCGAGGAGCGGCGCAGCTGGTTCGTCTACGTGGTCCGCCTCGCCGACGAGGTCGACCGCGACGCGACGATCGCCCGCCTGGCCGAGCGCGGCATCGCCAGCAAGGCCTACCTGCCCTGCATCCACCTCTTCCCGCACCTGCGCGAGCTCGGCTACCGCGAGGGCCAGTTCCCGGTCGCCGAAGCCGCCTCGGCCCACTCGCTGGCGCTGCCCTTCTTCCCGGCGATGAGCGAGGGCCAGGTGGAACGCGTCTGCCAGGAGCTGGCGGCGGCCCTCGGCCGGCCGACCCGGACGGGATAATCGCCGCCGATGTCCCGCTTCCGCAAAGACCCGGACCCGCGCTTCTGGGCGCTCAACCGCTCGATCGAGTTCGACTGGCGGCTGGCGCCCTACGACATCGACCAGTCGCAGGCCCACGCCCGCGGCCTGCTCGAGATCGGCGTCCTCGACGAGGAGGAGCTGGAGCAGATCGACGCCGGCCTGGAGCGGGTCCGGGCCCGCATGGCCGAGCACGGCTTCGAGTTCGAGGAGGCCGACGAGGACATCCACATGGCGATCGAGCGCCTGCTCGGCGAGGAGATCGGCCCGCTCGCCGGCAAGCTCCACACCGGCCGCTCGCGCAACGACCAGGTCGCCACCGACGTGGCGATGGTCGTCCAGGCCCACTCGCTGCGGGCGATCGAGCTCTGCGGGGCGGCGATGGAGCGGCTGCTCGGCGCTGGCCGAGGCGCACCGCGACTGGCCGATGCCCGGCTACACCCACCTGCAGCGAGCCCAGCCGGTCTACCTCGGCCACCACCTGCTCGCCTACTTCTGGATGCTCGCCCGCGACGTGCTGCGCTTCCAGTTCGCGCTCGACAGCGCCAGCGTGATGCCGCTCGGCTCCGGCGCCCTGGCCGGGGTCAACTGGGAGATCGACCGCGACGCGGTCGCCGCCGACCTCGGCTTCGAGCACGTCAGCCACAACTCGATCGACGGCGCCTCCAACCGCGACTTCGTCCTCGACTACCTGGCCGCCGCCTCGACCTGCTCGATGCACCTCTCGCGGCTCGGCTCGGAAATCGTCATCTGGTCGAGCACCGAGTTCGGCTTCTGCGAGCTCGACGAGTCCTTCTCCTCGGGCTCCTCGATCATGCCGCAGAAGATGAACCCCGACTCGGCCGAGCTGCTGCGCGCCAAGAGCCCGCGCGTCGCCGCCAGCTACGCGACCCTGCTCGGGCGTCATGCACGCGCTGCCGCTGACCTACGGCAAGGACATGCAGGAGGACAAGGAGCCGCTCTTCGACGCGATCGACACGATCGAGCTCTGCCTCGACGCGACCGCGGGGATGCTGGCCGGGATCGAGTTCGACCGCGAGCGGCTGGAGGACGCCTCCGGCGACGAGATGCTGGCCGCGACCGAGGTCGCCGACCTGCTGGTCCGCCGCGGCGTGCCCTTCCGCGAGGCGCACGGCATCGTCGGCGGCCTGGTCCGCGACGCGGTCGAGCGCGGCGAGCTCGCTCTCCGAGCTCACGCCGGAGGAGCTCCAGCGCGCACTCCGAGCACCTCGACGAGTCCTACTACGAGGTGCTGCGGCGCAGCAGCTGGCTGGAGTCGAAGCGGATCGCCGGCGGCACCGGCTCGGCCCCGCTCGCGGCCCAGATCGACGAGGCCCGCGAGACCCTGGCCGCGGTCAAGGCGCGGGTGCTCGAAGAGCGCTCCTGAGCTCGAGCGGCAGCTCGCCGATGGCCTCAAGTCCAGCCGGACGTCTGAGGCCCATCGGCTCGAGCGGCCTTCTTCGACCGCTCGGTCCACGAGGTCGCCCGCGACCTGATCGGCTGCCGGCTCTTCTTCGACGGCTGCGGCGGCACCATCGTCGAGACCGAGAGCTACGAGCGCGACGACCCCGCCTGCCACGCCTACGTCGGCCTGACCGACCGCACCGAGGTCCTCTTCGGCCCGCCCGGGCCGCGCCTACGTCTACCTCTCCTACGGCATCCACAGCCTGCTCAACTTCGTCGCCGAACCGGAGGGCGAGGCGGCGGCGGTGCTGATCCGGGCGCTGGAGCCGACCGCCGGGCTGGAGGCGATGCGCGCGCGCCGCGGCGACCGGCCCGACGCGCGAGCTCTGCTCGGGCCCCGGCAAGCTGACCGAGGCGCTCGGCATCGGCCTCGAGCACAACGGCGCCGACCTCGGCCGCGACCCCTTCCTGCTGCTGGCGCCGGCAGGCGCGCGCCGCCCGAGGTCGTCGCCGGGCCGCGGATCGGGATCACCAAAGCGGTCGAGCGCCCCTGGCGCTTCTGCGCCGCCGGCAGCCGCTTCGTCTCGCGCCCGCGGCCCTAGCCCGCGGTGACGCCGCCGCCGCCACCGCCGCCCGGTTCGGGCGCGGCTTCCGGGGCCGCTTCGGGCGCGCCTTCGGGAGCCGCTTCGACTTCGGGGGCGGCTTCCGCTTCCGGCGCCGGTTCGACTTCTTCGGCTTCCGGCGCCGGCTTCGGTTTCCGCCGAGGATTCCGACGGTGCGTAGGTTTCGGCTTCGCCGCCTTCGCTCGCTTCGTGGCCTTCCTTCTTGCGCCTTCTTCTCGGCCGCGCGTTCGGCCTTGATCTCCTCCCAGGCGGAGATCACGCTGGCCCAGATCAGGGCCGGGAAGGTGCCGCCCATCACCGGGCCGCCGTTGTAGAGGGTGGTCATCGGCGTCGTCGAGTCGGCGTAGCCGACCCAGACGCAGGCGGTGACTTCGTCGGCTGACGCCGCCGCAGAACCAGGCGTCGCCGTTGTTCTCGGTCGTCCCGGTCTTGCCCCACTGGCCTTCGGCGCCGATCTGGGCGTTGGTGCCGGTGCCGCTGGAGACGACCGTTTCGAGGATGCTCTTCGCCTCTTCGGCGGTGCCCTCGGAGATCACCTGGTCGTGGGTCGAGTCGTTGTCGCCGCCCTTGATCGTGTGGCCGTCCTTGTCGGTGACCTGGGTGTAGGCGACGGGGCTGTCGCCGGGCCGCGGCGCCAGGGTGCCGCTGACGCGGTCGCCGTTGTTGCCGATCGTCCTGTAGGCGTAGGTCCAGCCGAGCGGGGTGACGCCCTCCTTGAGGCCGCCGAGCACCATCGCCGGGTTGGTCGAGATCGGGTCGTCGTAGCCCATCTTGTGGATCGTCGCTGGCGATCGAGCGGGTGCGGTCCTCGATCGTCTTGCCCTTCAGGCCTTCGAGCGCCGAGCTGGGCGTAGATCGAGTTGTCCGAGTAGGTCGTCGCGCAGATGATCGAGCAGGAGCCGAGGTAGGAGTCCTCGTCGTTGTTGACGTCGAAGATTTCCTGGCCGTTCTTGCCGAAGTGGAAGTCCTGCGGCGCCGATTCGTAGACCGTTTCCGGCGAGATCCCCTCTTCGAGCGCGGTGAGCAGCGTGAACGGCTTGATCGAGGAGCCGGGCTGGCGGTGGCCCTGGGTCGCCAGGTTGAAGGGCTTGGTTTCGAAGTCGGGGCCGCCGACCATCGCCTTGATGCCGGCGTTGTGGTTGTCGATCACGACCACCGAGGCGGTCGCCGGCGAGTAGCCGAGGTAGGAGTTGACCGCTTCTTCGGCCGCTTCCTGCAGCCGCAGGTCGAGCGTCGACTTGACTTTGAGGCCGCCGAAGAAGGCCTTCGAGGCGCCGTAGCGTTCGACCAGCTGCTGGCGCAGGCAGGCGGTGAAGTAGGGGGCCTTCGAGTCGAGCGTGGGCGGCTCGATGTCGCTCGGCGAGGGCAGCGCCTGCTTGATCCCTTCCTCGTACTGCTCGTGGGTGATGTAGCCCTGTTCGTACATCTTTTCGAGCACCAGGTTGCGGCGGCCGAGGCTGTTTTCGGGATAGACCTTGGGGTCGTAGGCGGAGGGCGAGGCGATGATCGCCGCCAGCGTCGCCGCCTCCCAGGGCTCGAGCACCGAGGCGCAGGGCTCGGTCGGGGTGCCGCAGCCGGGGTGGGCGTCGCCGAAGTAGGTGCGCGCGGCGGCCTCGATCCCGTAGGCGCCCTCGCCGAAGTAGATCGTGTTCAGGTACTCGGTGAGGATCTTGTCCTTGCTCCAGTGGCGCTCGAGCCGGTAGGCGAGCGCCGCCTCGCGGAACTTCTCGAAGATCGTGCGGCTGCCTTCGGCTTCGAGCGCGTTCTTGACGAACTGCTCGGTGATCGTCGAGGCGCCCTGCGCGGCGCTCTGGCTGAGGATGTCCTTGACCAGGGCGCGGCCGATGCCCTGGAAGTCGACGCCGTTGTGTTCGTAGAAGCGCGAGTCCTCGATCGAGACCACCGCGTTCTTGATGTTGGGGGAGATCTGCGCCGGAGCTGAGCAGGATCTTGTTCTGGTCGCTGGTCAGCGTGCCGATCGGTTCGCCGGTGGCGTCGAAGACCTCGCTGTTCTTCGAGGCCTTGTACTGGGCGAAGTTGTAGATCGCCGGCAGGTCCTGGGAGACCGCGGCCATCATCCCGAAGACCATCGAGACGAGCGCCGAGGACGCCGAGCCCGAGCAGGACGAAGAGGACGCGCAGCTTCTTCAGCCGCGGCTTCGTGCGCTTGGCGGGGGGGGCCGGCGGCGCGGGCGGAGCTTCGCCGCCGCCGTCTGCCGGCGCTTTAGTCCGAGGGCGGCCATCGAGGAGTAAGAAGCGGCTCGGCGGACCGGAAGGCCCGCCGAGCGGAGGCGGCAGTCTAGCATTGCGCCGATGGCGGACCTGACGCGTAACGCGGTCGACGTGCTGCCCGAGGGGAGGCTCGCCGAGCAGCTCGCCGGCGGCCGGCCGCTGCGCGTGAAGCTCGGGATCGACCCGACCACGGCCGACATCCACCTCGGCCACACGGTCGTGCTCGAGAAGCTGCGCGAGTTCCAGCACGCCGGCCACACGGTCGTCCTGATCATCGGCGACTTCACCGCCCGGGTCGGCGACCCGAGCGGCCGCTCGAGCACCCGGCCGCTGCCCTCGCCGGAGGAGATCGAGGCCAACGCCGCCACCTACCAGGAGCAGGCCTTCAAGCTGCTCGACCGCGAGCGCACCGAGGTCCGCTTCAACAGCGAGTGGCTGCGGATGGAGCCGGAGGCGCTGCTCGGCCTGCTGGCGCAGACGACCGTCGCCCGGCTGCTCGAGCGCGACGACTTCCAGAAGCGGCTCGCCGCCGGCGCGCCGATCGCGGCGCTGGAGCTGCTCTACCCGCTGCTGCAGGGCTACGACTCGGTCGCGGTCGAGGCCGACGTCGAGCTGGGGGGGACCGACCAGAAGTTCAACCTGCTCTTCGGCCGCGACATCCAGGCCGCCTACGGCCAGAAGCCGCAGTCGATCCTGACGATGCCGATCCTGGTCGGCACCGACGGCGTCCAGAAGATGAGCAAGTCGCTCGGCAACTACGTCGGCGTCACCGACGCGCCGGAGGAGATGTTCGGCAAGCTGATGAGCATCCCCGACGAGGCGATGGCCGAGTACTACCGGCTGCTGCTCGGCGCCGAGCCGCCCGGGCGCGCCGCCCAACGAGGCCAAGCGCGAGCTGGCGCGGCGGATCGTCGACCGCTTCCACGGCGAGGGGGCCGGGGCAGCGGCGGAGGAGCACTTCAACCGCCTCTTCGTCGACCGCGGCGCGCCGGAGGAGATCGAGGAGGTCGACCTCGGCGCCCTTCCTCGGCGACGGCACCGGCGCACGTCCACCTGCCGCGGCTGATCGCCGCCGCCTTCGAGATCAGCTCCAGCGAGGCGCGGCGCCTGATCAAGCAGGGCGGCGTCAAGCTCGACGGCGAGCCGGTCGCCGGCCGATACCCTCGACCTGCCGCGCGAGCAGCCTCGACGGCCGGGTGCTGCAGGTCGGCAAGCGGCGCTTCTCGCCGGCTTCGCGCCGAGCGCGGCACTAGGCAAACCGCCGCCGCGAGCGCTATACTCCCCGCGTCCTTCTGGGGCTGCCTCGTGCGGCCCCATGCGTGAAGAGCGGCGAGTCCCGCCGCAGAGGCGCAGCGGTCTTTGAAAACTGAGCAGCGTGCACTCCGTGGACCATCAACAGGTCTGTGGATGTTTGAGCCCGATCCACTCGGTCCGCCAGCGTGCCGAGTGGTCTGATTTACCCGTCATGCCGGTCGCCGAGTTTGTGTACCCGGTGGCCCGCCAGGCATGACAGCTCTTTGTAGAAGTACCTTTCACGGAGAGTTTGATCCTGGCTCAGGACGAACGCTGGCGGCGTGCTTAACACATGCAAGTGGTGCGACGAACCAGGGCTTGCCCTGGGGCAAAGCCGCGAACGGGTGAGTAACACGTGAGTAATCTGCCCCGATGACCGGGACAACCCGAGGAAACTCGGGCTAATACCGGATGTGGTGCACAGGTATAAGCCTGTGTACTAAAGGAAGCTTCGGCCTCCGCATTGGGAGGAGCTCGCGGCCCATTAGCTTGTTGGTGGGGTAACGGCCTACCAAGGCAACGATGGGTAGCTGGTCTGAGAGGACGATCAGCCACACTGGGACTGAGACACGGCCCAGACTCCTACGGGAGGCAGCAGTGGGGAATCTTGCGCAATGCGCGAAAGCGTGACGCAGCAACGCCGCGTGGGGGAAGACGGCCTTCGGGTTGTAAACCCCTTTCAGGAGGGACGAAGGTTCACCGGTGAATAGCCGTGTGGATTGACGGTACCTCCAGAAGAAGCTCCGGCTAACTACGTGCCAGCAGCCGCGGTAATACGTAGGGAGCAAGCGTTGTCCGGAATCATTGGGCGTAAAGCGCGCGTAGGTGGCTCTGTAAGTCCGTTGTGAAAGTCAAAGGCTCAACCTTTGAAAGCCGATGGATACTGTAGAGCTAGAGTCCGGAAGAGGCGAGTGGAATTCCTGGTGTAGCGGTGGAATGCGCAGATATCAGGAGGAACACCAATAGCGAAGGCAGCTCGCTGGGACGGTACTGACGCTAAGGCGCGAAAGCGTGGGGAGCGAACAGGATTAGATACCCTGGTAGTCCACGCCGTAAACGATGGGCACTAGGTGTGGGAGGTGTCGACTCCTCCCGTGCCGTCGCTAACGCACTAAGTGCCCCGCCTGGGGAGTACGGCCGCAAGGCTAAAACTCAAAGGAATTGACGGGGGCCCGCACAAGCAGCGGAGCATGTGGTTTAATTCGACGCAACGCGAAGAACCTTACCTGGGCTTGACATGTTGGTGACCGCCGTGGAAACACGGTTTTCCTTCGGGACACCATCACAGGTGGTGCATGGCTGTCGTCAGCTCGTGTCGTGAGATGTTGGGTTAAGTCCCGCAACGAGCGCAACCCCCGTTCCATGTTGCCAGCATTCAGTTGGGGACTCATGGGAGACTGCCGGTGACAAACCGGAGGAAGGTGGGGATGACGTCAAGTCATCATGCCCCTTATGTCCAGGGCTACACACGTGCTACATTGGCGCATACAAAGGGCAGCAATACCGCGAGGTGGAGCAAATCCCATAAAGTGCGTCTCGGTTCGGATTGGAGGCTGAAACTCGCCTCCATGAAGGTGGAGTTGCTAGTAATCGCGGATCAGCAATGCCGCGGTGAATACGTTCCCGGGCCTTGTACACACCGCCCGTCACACCACGAAAGCGAGTAACACCCGAAGCCGGTGGCCTAACCGCAAGGAGGGAGCCGTCGAAGGTGGGACCCGTGATTGGGGTGAAGTCGTAACAAGGTAGCCGTAGCGGAAGCTGCGGCTGGATCACCTCCTTTCTAGGGAGATTTCTCTAGAACGTCGACCGGGCTCCTCACTGGCACTTCGTGTCGGTGGGAACGCTGCTCAGTTTTGAGAGACCACCACGGAAGAACTCCGTGGTGCGCCTCGGTGGACCTTGAAAACTGCACAAGGCCAAAAATCAGAATCCGCATCCGCGGATTTTGGGGTATTTAATTTCGACCCGTACACTTCGGTGTGCGGGTCGTTCACCGTCAAGATAGTAAGAGTTTACGGTGGATGCCTTGGCACCAGGAGTCGATGAAGGACGTGGACGGCTGCGATAAGCCGCGGTGAGGCGCTGAACAGCCTTTGACCCGCGGATCTCCGAATGGGAAAACCCGGCGCCGGTAATGCGGCGTCATCCAGTGGTGAATACATAGTCGCTGGAAGGGAACCGGGCGAACTGAAACATCTAAGTAGCCCGAGGAAAAGAAATCAACCGAGACTCCCTTAGTAGTGGCGAGCGAAAGGGGATCAGCCCAAACCTGACAGATGTAAGCGGGCACGCGTTGCCTGTCGGGGGTTGTAGGACGTCATGCCCGAGCCGTGCCTGGCTCGGCAACAGTTACAAAATCAGGTGTTAGCCGAAGCGAGTGGAACCTCGCACCACAGAGGGCAATCGTCCCGTAGGTGAAAGCGCACTGATCTGTTGATTGATGTTCCTGAGTAAGACCGCACCCGTGAAACGTGGTCTGAACCTGGGGGGACCACCCTCCAAGGCTAAGTACTACCTGGTGACCGATAGTGAACTAGTACCGTGAGGGAAAGGTGAAAAGCACCCCTGAAGGGGAGTGAAATAGTACCTGAAACCGTAAACTTACAAGTGGTCGGAGCACCTTCGGGTGTGACGGCGTGCTTTTTGCATCACGAGCCGGCGAGTTACTCGTCAGTGGCAAGGTTAAGCGATGAGCGGAGCCGTAGCGAAAGCGAGTCTGAATAGGGCGACACAGTCACTGGCGGTAGACCCGAAACTGAGCGAGCTATCCATGGGCAGGCTGAAGCGGGGGTAAGACCTCGTGGAGGGCCGAACCGACCTAGGTTGAAAACTGGGCGGATGACCTGTGGATCGGAGTGAAAGGCTAATCAAGCTCAGAGATATCTGGTTCTCTCCGAAATATATTTAGGTATAGCGTCGAGTGATTGCGTTGCGGCCGTAGAGCACTGTTTGGACTAGGGGCCCTACCAGGTTACCGACTTCAGGCAAACTCCGAAGACCGTTACGGTTAGCTCGGGAGTCAGTGTGCGGGGGATAAACTTCGTACGCGAGAGGGAAACAACCCAGACCATCAGCTAAGGACCCTAAGTGCTAGCTAAGTGGCAAACGATGTCCGAATGCAGAGACAACCAAGAGGTTGGCTTAGAAGCAGCCACCCTTGAAAGAGTGCGTAACAGCTCACTGGTCAAGTGTTCGGGCGCGGATAATTCAACGGGGCTCAAGCTAGTCTCCGAAGCTATGGGTGTGCAGGCCTGCGGGCTCTGTACGCGGTAGGAGAGCGTTCCAATTGCGTGAAGCGGCGTCGTAAGGCTCCGTGGAGCGGCTGGAAGTGAGAATGCCGGCATGAGTAACGAAAGAGGGGTGAGACTCCCCTCCACCGATTGTCCAAGGTTTCCTGAGTAAAGTTCGTCTGCTCAGGGTTAGTCGGGACCTAAGGCGAGGCCGAAAGGCGTAGCCGATGGCCAACAGGTTGATATTCCTGTACCACGTCGATTCCGTTATGACCGATGGGGGGACGGGGAAGGGTAAGGGAACCCAGGCGATGGTCGTCCTGGGGCAAGCACGTAGCTAGTCGCTGTAGGGAAATCCGCAGCGGCGTTTTGACGCGAGGTGCGATGCCAGCTGGCTTGACCGCCGGCCAGTCCCCGATCCCATGCCTCCAAGAAAAGCCTCTAGGCAGGATTCGCGTGCCCGTACCGATAACCGACACAGGTGGACAAGTAGAACATACTGAGGTGAGCGAGCTAACTCTCGTTAAGGAACTCGGCAAAATCGTCCCGTAACTTCGGGAGAAGGGACGCCCCGTTAGGGTGAACTCCATACGGAGGGAGCCCGAGGGGGCCGCAGTGAATTGGTCCAACCGACTGTTTACCAAAAACACAGGCCTCTGCTAAGTCGTAAGACGACGTATAGGGGCTGACGCCTGCCCGGTGCCGGAAGGTTACGCGGACTTGTTAGCGCTTCGGCGCGAAGCAGCGAAGCTAAGCCCCGGTAAACGGCGGCCGTAACTATAACGGTCCTAAGGTAGCGAAATTCCTTGTCGGGTAAGTTCCGACCTGCACGAATGGCGTAACGACTTGGACGCTGTCTCAACGAGAGGCTCGGTGAAATTAAAGTCTCGGTGAAGATGCCGAGTACCCGCAGCTAGACGGAAAGACCCCGTGAACCTTTACTGCAACTTGATATTGGAGTCTGGGGTATCTCGCTCAGGATAGGTGGGAGACAGTGAACCAGTGGCTTTGGCCGCTGGGGAGTCACCCTTGAGATACCACCCTTGGTAGTCTGGGCTTCTAACACCACGCCGTGATCCGGGTGGTGAACAGTGTCAGGTGGGCAGTTTGACTGGGGCGGTCGCCTCCTAAAGAGTAACGGAGGCGCCCAAAGGTTCCCTCAGCACGGTTGGAAATCGTGCGTAGAGTGTAAAGGCAACAAGGGAGCTTGACTGCGAGACCGACGGGTCGAGCAGGAACGAAAGTTGGGCTTAGTGATCCGGCGGTAGCAAGTGGAAGCGCCGTCGCTCAACGGATAAAAGGTACTCCGGGGATAACAGGCTTATCGGTTCCAAGAGTCCACATCGACGAACCGGTTTGGCACCTCGATGTCGGCTCGTCGCATCCTGGGGCTGGAGTAGGTCCCAAGGGTTGGGCTGTTCGCCCATTAAAGCGGTACGCGAGCTGGGTTCAGAACGTCGTGAGACAGTTCGGTCCCTATCTGCTGTGGGCGTTGGAGAGTTGAGAGGAGTCATCCCTAGTACGAGAGGACCGGGATGAACGTGCCGCTGGTGTATCTGTTGTCCTGCCAAGGGCATCGCAGGTTAGCTACGCACGGAACGGATAACCGCTGAAAGCATCTAAGCGGGAAGCCGTCCTCGAGATGAGCTCTCCCATCCCCTTGAGGGAGTAAGACCCCTGGTAGACCACCAGGTTGATAGGCCGGCGGTGTAAGCGCAGTAATGCGCTCAGCCGACCGGTACTAATGGGTCGAGGGCTTGACGGATATTTCAATTACTTACTTTGAAGCCTTGTGCAGTTTTCAAGCTCCACCGGGGCTGTCTCGCAAAATTCCGGTGGCGCATAGCGAGTGGGAGACACCTCTTCCCATTCCGAACAGAGCAGTTAAGCCACTCAGCGCCGATGGTACTTGGGGGGCAACCCCCTGGGAGAGTAGGTCGCCGCCGGTTCTTTTTGGAGGTCCGGGCCGCGCTGAGTCGCGGCCCGGTTGCGTTCGGATGAGCTGCGCGGCTAAGCCACCGGCCCGTGGCTTGCGTGGCGCTGCCACGCGGCGCCAGGTGCCGTCGGCTTCCCGCTTGCTGCTCGAAGGCCCCGGACTCGCGCCTCCGCGCGGCCCGGGCCTCGGAGGGTCTTTGTTTGAAGGGCTCTGTATCGAAGATCTTCGATCTGGGTCCTGCGATCGACTTCGCAGGGCTCGGGAGCTCTCCCAACGGGCTCCAGCCCGTACTCGCCGAGCGTGGCGAAGTCGATCAGCAGGTCGACGGCGTCGGTCAGCCGTCCGGTCAGCGTTGTCTTTGAGTCGAACATAGGTTCGTAAGCTACGACGGGTCCCGGACGGAAGCCGCGGGCTGCAAACGGGATTGCATTTCGTGCCTGGGGACGGCTCTCTGGCGGCGCCGCGGCGCTACCGATTGGCCGCGGATCCGGCGAAGGCGAGGACGAGCCGGGCGGTCTCGGCCGGCTTCTCGACGTCCGGCGAGTGGCCGGCGCCGGCAATCAGCACGGTCCTGGCTCCGGGGACCCTTGCGTATGCGGCCAGCGCCCTCTTGGCGTCGTAGATTTGATCTTCGGCGCCGAAGATCGCCAGCAGCGGCACTCCGGCCCTGGCGATGCGCCGGTTGAGCGGAACCGCGCCGCTGTAGTCGTTCTCTGCTGAGGGCAGCTCGCTGTAGGAGTCGTAGGTCGTGCGGCGGAAGTCGGCGACGAAGCGGTCGGGGACGTCGTAGCCGGGTGCGAAGGCGACGCCGAGGCCGTCCTTGATCGCGAAGTCCGGCGTCACCCGCCACAGACCCTCGCCGACCACCGGAATGAAGGTGAGCGTGGCGGTGAACGGCAGCCCCCCGGACTCATAGCTTCTGTCGGGCGCCTGGTCGACGATCACGAGGTGGCGGACCAGGGCGGGATCCGCTTCGGCGAGAGCCGTCGCCACAGTCCCTCCCAGGGAGTGACCGACGACCGTGGCGTCGCTGACGTGAAGTCGGGCAAATGCCTGCGCAACGACCCTCGCCTCGTTCTCGATCGAGTACCCGGAGCCCGGTTTTTCGGAGCCGCCGAACCCCAGCAGGTCGACGGCGACGACCCGGTGGCGACGCTCGAGCATCGGCAGCATCCCATCCCACCAGTCGATCGCGCAGGTGTAGCAGTGGATCAGGACGATCGGGCTGGCGTTGCGGGGCCCGCGTTCCAGTACCTGCAGCTTGCCGCCGGGGAGATCGAGGATCTTTCCCCCGGGTACCGTCACCTCGGCCGGCTTGGTTTCGCCGTCGACCAGCAAGGCGTTGATCACGAGCAGCAGAATCGCCGCCGTCACGGCCCCGATGCCGATCTTCCAGCCTCTCCCCATGGCGGTCGTTACCCTAGCCCAGACCATGGAGAAATTCGTCATCCAGGGGGGCGCCCCGCTCTCCGGAGAGCTGACCGTCGCCGGCAACAAGAACGCGGCGCTGCCGATCCTCGCCGCCTGCTTGCTGACCGACGAGGAGCTGCTGCTGCACCGGGTGCCGAGGATCCGCGACACCGAGGCCCAGATCGCGCTTCTGGAGCGGCTTGGGGTCGAGGTCGCCTGGGTGGCCGACAACAGCGTTCGCCTCTGCGCCCGCGGCGTCTCCGGCGCCGGCGTCGACGAGGAGCTCTCGAGCCGGATCCGTGCCTCGTTCCTGCTCGCCGGCCCCCTGCTGGCGCGCTTCGGCGAGGCCAGCATGCCGCCGCCGGGGGGCGACTTCATCGGCCGCCGCCGCCTCGACGCCCACCTCGACGCCTTCAAGGATCTCGGCGCCAGGGTGGACGGGGACCGCTGGATCGAGCTGACCGCGCCCGGCGGGCTGCGCGCCTGCGAAATTTTCATGGACGAGCCCTCGGTTATGGGGACCGAGAACGCGCTGATGGCGGCCGCCCTGACCGCCGGGGCGACGACGATCTCCAACGCCGCCTCCGAGCCTCACGTCCAGGACCTCGCCCGGCTCCTGACCAAGATGGGCGCTCGCGTCGACGGCATCGGCTCCAACGTGATGACGGTCAACGGCCGCGACCGCCTCGGCGGCGCCGAGCACGCGATCTCCCCCGACCACATCGAGGTCGGCAGCTTCATGGCGCTCGCCGCGGCGACGGGCGGCGAGCTGCGAATCCGCGACGTCGAGCCGGCCGACCTGGTCATGGTCCGGCGCCAGTTCCGGCGCCTCGGCCTGCGCTCGGAGATCGAGGGCACCGACGTGCTCGTGCCGCCCGGGCAGCAGCTGCAAATCGAGTCCGACCTCGGCGACGCGATCCCGAAGATCGAGGACGGTCCCTGGCCGGCCTTCCCGGCGGACCTGACCTCGATCGCCCTGGCGCTGGCGACCCAGGCCAACGGCGAGATCCTGATCTTCGAGAAGATGTTCGAGAACCGCCTCTTCTTCGTCGACAAGCTGGTCGCGATGGGGGCTCGGATAACGCTGTGCGATCCCCACCGGGCGATCGTCAGCGGTCCGAGCCGGCTTCACGGCGAGCGGGTCGAGAGCCCTGACATTCGCGCCGGGATGGCGATCCTCATCGCCGCCCTGGCTGCCGACGGCACCTCGCACATCGGCAACATCCGCCAGATCGATCGCGGCTACGAGCAGATCGACGAGCGGCTGCGCGCGCTCGGCGCCCAGATTGAACGGGTCTCTGCCGAGGTCCCTGCCTAGCAGGGCTTTTGCTCCCCCTCTCGTAAGGTCAGCGGAGTGATTCACCCGATCCCACCCGGAACGCGCGACGTGCTCCCCGACGAGATGCGGGAGCTGCGGCGGTTGAGCAGGTCCCTGATCGAGGTCTTCGAGAACTGCGGCTACGGCGAGGTCGCGACGCCGGCGATCGAGTACGACGAGGTGCTCGCCCGCGGCAGTGGCCGCACCGCCGACAGCGCCTACCGCTTCTTCGACGAGAGCGGCGACCTGCTGGCGCTGCGCTCGGACATGACCGTCCCGATTGCCCGCCTGGTGGCGAGCCGCTACGCCACGGCCGCACCGCCGCTGCGCCTCTGCTATCTGGCCAGCGCCTACCGGGCCGTGCGGCCACAGCGCGGTCAGATGCGCGAGTTCGTCCAGGCCGGGGTCGAGCTGATCGGGGCGCCGGCGCCCGCGGGCACCGCCGAGGTGGTCGAGGTGCTGGAGGCGGCTCTCGACGCCGCCGGGCTTAACCGGGCCGTGATCGGCCTCGGCGACGCCGACCTCTATCGCCAGCTGTTGACCGAGTTCGGCGTCGAGGGCGAAGCGCGCGACTCGATCATCACCCGCCTGGCCACGCACGACATGGTCGGCCTCGAGGCAGAGCTTGCCGAGCTGGAGGGGATCGGGGCGGAGCAGTGCGCCACCTGTGTCGCCCTCGCGCAGCTGCGCGGTGGCAGCGAGGTGCTGGAGCAGGCCCGCGGCCTTGGCGGCGCCGCGGTGGGACGGGCGATCGCCCGTCTCCAGCAAACCTACGAGGCCCTGGAGGAGCGTGGGGTTGCCGACCGTGTCCAGATCGACTTCGGCCTCCTGCGCGACCTCGGCTACTACAGCGGCGCCATCCTCGAGGTCTACGACCCCGCGCTCGGGCACGTGCTCGGCGGCGGCGGACGCTACGACAAGCTGCTCAAGCGCTTTGGCGTCGATCTGCCGGCGGCCGGCTTCGCCCTCTATCTGGAGCGGGTGCACGTTGCCCAGATGGAGGAGGAGTCGCGGCTTGGGGGGGACCCGCGATGAGTTTCGAGGTCGCCGGGCTGGGCCACGCGAAGGCCGACGGGCCGCTGAAGCTGGCGGTGCCGCGGGGGGCTCTCTTCGGCGAGACCCTCGATATTCTCGATGCGGCGGGAGTGGACACTGCGCCCCTGCGCGGCGACTCGCGCTCGCTGATCTTCGAGACCGACGGGATGACGCTGGTGACGATGCGGCCCTCCGACGTGCCCACCTACGTCGAGGCGGGCGCCGCCGACGTCGGCATCACCGGCAAGGACGTGCTGCTGGAGCAGTCCGACCGCGTCGTCTACGAGCTGCTCGACCTGGGCTTCGGCCGCTGCCGGATGGTCCTGGCCGGGCGCAGGGGCGACGAGCGCCTCGGCGAGGCCCAGCGGCGCCTGGGAATGATGCGGATCGCCACCAAGTATCCCCGCATCGCCGAGCGCCACTTCGAGTCCACGGGCCGTCAGGTCGAGGTGATCGAAGTCAAGGGCTCGGTCGAGCTGGCCCCCCTGATCGGCCTCGGCGACGGCATCGTCGACCTGGTCGCCACCGGGCGCACGCTGGAGGAGAACGACCTCGAGGTGCGCGAGGAGATCCTCGAGTGCACGGCGCGCTTCGTCGCCAACCGGGTGGCCCACAAGCTTCGCTCGGCCGAGGTCGACGCGCTGACGGCGAAGTTGAGGGAAGCGACCGGCCGATGAGAGTGCGCCGCTTCGAGTGGGAGGGAGCAGCGAAGACCGCGGGCTCGCTTCGCGAGCGGTTCGAGGACTTCGCCGAGGTGGTGGACGTCGCCGCGATCGAGCGCGAAGTGAATGCCGAAGGCAATGCCGCGGTGCTTCGCCTGACCGCGGAATTCGACGCCACCGAGCGGCCGCCGGAGTCGTTGCGGGTCGAGCCGGCCACGGCGGAGGCTGCCCTGGCCGGGTTGGATCCCCTGCTGCGGAGGGCGATGGAGATCGCCGCCGCCAACATCCGTGCCGTCGCCGAGGCGCAGCTTGCCGAGCCGGCCCGGGTCGAGCTTCGCCAGGGACAGGTCGTGACCGTCCGCGAAGTCCCGGTCAGAGCAGCCGGCCTCTACGCGCCGGCGGGCCGCGCCGCCTATCCCTCCAGCGTGCTGATGTGCGCGATCCCGGCCCAGGTCGCTGGCGTGGAGCGGATCTCGCTCGCCTCCCCGCCTGGGCGCGACGGGCAGCTGCACCCGTTGGTCCTCGCTGCGGCGGCGCTCTGCGGGATCGGCGAGATCTACGCGATGGGTGGCGCCCAGGCGATCTTCGCACTCGCCGACGGCACCGAGACGATCGCCGCCGTCGACGTCGTCGCAGGCCCCGGCAACGCCTGGGTGCGGGAGGCGAAGCGAGCGGTGGCCGGCAGGGTCGGGATCGACTCGCTGGCGGGGCCTTCGGAGCTGATGCTGGTCGCCGGCCACGACACCGACCCCGAGTGGGCGGCGCTCGATCTCTGCGCCCAGGCGGAGCACGGGCCCGACAGCCCTCTGGTCGCGGTCGCCGTCGAGGAGGCGGTGCTGGACGCGATCGAGGCGGCGACCGAGTCCGCCGCGCGGCAGCCGAGCGTTGCGAACGCGTCGCTGGCGCTGGTTCAGGTGCCCGACCTCAGCAATGCCATCGACCTCGCCAATGCCTTCGCCCCCGAGCATCTGGAGCTGCTCGAGGAGGACGCCGCGCTGCTGGCCGATCGGGTGAGGACGGCGGGCTGCGTCTTTGCCGGCCGTCGTGCCGCCACCGCCTTCGGCGACTACGCCGCCGGCTCCAACCACGTCCTGCCGACCGGCGGTGCCGGTCGGTTCTCCGGTCCGCTCGGCCCGGGAACCTTCATGCGCAGGATCGCCGAGGTGGAGATCGGCGACGGCGCCGCCAGGGACCTGGCGCCGCACGTCGACGCCCTCGCCCGCGCGGAGGGCTTCCCCGTCCACGGCGAGTCAGCGATGATCAGGCGATGAACAGAACCGCGAGCAGAGAGCGCCAGACGGCCGAGACCCAGATTCAGCTCTCGCTGGACCTTGACGGGGGGGAGGCGAGCGCCGAGACCGGCGTCGGCTTCCTCGACCACATGCTGGACCTGCTGGCCCGCCACGGGCGGCTGGGCCTGCGGGTGACGGCGAACGGAGATCTGCAGACCGGCGCCCACCACACGGTGGAGGACGTCGGCATCGTGCTCGGTCAGGCGCTCGACGAAGCGCTCGGGGACCGGGCCGGGATCCGCCGCTACGGCTCTGCTGTGGTGCCGATGGACGAGTCGCTGGCCGAGTGCGCGATCGACATCTCCGGCCGCCCCCTCTGCGTCTTCGACGCCGAGTTGCCGACGACCTCGATCGCCGGTTTCGACACCGAGCTCGCCGAGGAGTTCTTCCGCGCCGTCGCCAACAGCGCCAAGCTGACCCTGCACGTCTCCGTCCGCTACGGGACCAACGCCCACCACATGATCGAGGCCTGCTTCAAGGCCTTCGCCCGCGCCCTGCGCGTGGCCGTCTCGATCGACCCGGCCGAGAGCGGCGTGCCCTCGACCAAGGGGACGTTGAGCGAGTGAGCGCCCGGATCGCGATCCTCAACTACGGGATGGGCAACCTGCGCTCGGTCGAGAAGGCCCTGGAGCATGTCGGCGTCACCGCGACGATCACCAGCGACGCTGCCGAGGCGCGTGCTGCGGACGGGCTGATCCTGCCCGGCGTCGGCGCCTTCCCGCGGGCGATGGAGCGGATCCGGGAGCTCGGGCTCGACGAGCTGATCGCCGAGCGGCGCGACGCCGGGGTGCCGATCCTCGGCATCTGCCTCGGCCTGCAGCTGCTGTTCGACTCGACGACCGAGCTCGGCGGTGCGGCCGGGCTGGCGCTGCTGCGCGGCGACGTCGGCGATCTCGAGGCGGACGGCCTCAAGGTCCCGCACATCGGCTGGTCGCCGGTCCGCTGGGAGCGCACCTCGCGCCTCGCCGAGGGGATCGAGTCAGAGACGCCCTTCTACTTCGTCCACTCCTTCGCGCCCCGCCCGGCGGCGGCAGAGTTGCTCGGCAGCGCCGCCTATGGCGCCCGCTTTGCCTGTGCCGCCGAGCGCGACAACGTCTTCGGCGTCCAGTTCCACCCCGAGAAGTCGAGCGCCGCCGGGCTGCGGCTGCTCGCCAACTTCGCCGGGGTTTGCGCCGCCGTCCCCGCCTCGGCCGGCTAGCCGGCGTGATCCTCTATCCGGCTATCGACATCCGCGGCGGCCAGGCGGTGCGCCTGCTGCAGGGCGACTACGAGCGCGAGACCGCCTACGACGCCGACCCGGTCGACGCGGCGAGGCGTTGGGCCGGCGAGGGGGCGGAGTACCTGCACGTGGTCGATCTCGATGGCGCTAAAGCGGGCGCACCGCGCAACCTCGAGACGGTGCGGCAGATTGCCGCCGCGGTCGAGTGCCCGATCCAGGTCGGCGGCGGCCTCCGCGACGCGGCCTCGGTGGACGCCGTGCTGGCAGCCGGGGTGGAGCGTGTCGTGATCGGCACGGCGGCGCTGGGCGACCCGGAGTTTCTCGACGCGGTGCTGGCCGAGCACGGTGACCGCATCGTCGTCTCCGTGGATGCCCGGGGTGGCAAGGTTTCGCTCTCCGGTTGGACCGAGGCCACGGGCAGGGACGTGGCCGAGACCGTGCTGGAACTGAGCGAACGCGGGGTCCCTCGCTTTCTCTGCACCGAGATCGACGTCGACGGCACGATGAAGGGGCCGGCGCTCGATGAGCTCAAGCGGATCGCCGCTACCGCAGACGCTCCGGTGATCGCATCCGGCGGCGTCGGCGATCTTTCCGACCTTCAGGCGATCGCTCTGGCAGGGGAAACGTCCAGCAACCTGGAGGGCGCAATCGTCGGCCGCGCCCTCTACGAGCGCAAGTTCACCGTCACTGAAGCCATCGCCGCGCTTAACCTCTAACGGCCCAGCCAGGCGCCCGGGCCCGTCCCTGTCTACGCTTGCCGAATGGTCCTCAAGCGCGTCATCCCCTGCCTCGACGTCGACGCCGGCCGCGTCGTCAAGGGCACGAACTTCGTCGGCCTGCGCGACGCCGGCGACCCGGTCGAGCTGGCCGAGCGCTACGACGCCGAGGGCGCCGACGAGTTGGTCTTCCTCGACATCACCGCCTCGCACGAGAAGCGCGAGACGATCGTCGAACTGGCCCGCCGCACGGCTGACAACGTCTTCATCCCCTTCACGATCGGCGGCGGCATTCGCTCGGTCGAGGACGCCCAGGCGGTGCTCGACGCCGGCGCCGACAAGGTCTCGGTCAACTCGGCGGCGCTGGCGCGCCCGCAGCTGTTGACCGAGCTGGCCGACCACTTCGGCGCCCAGTGCGTGGTGATCGCGATCGACGCCAAGCGGGAGGAGAAGCCCGCGAACGCATCGCCGACCTGCGAGGCGCCCAGCGGGTGGTTTGGCGATGGCTGGGGCGTGTACGTCAACGGTGGCCGCAAGAGGGTCGAGGGCCGGGGCGCCGTCTCATGGGCCGAGGAGGCGGTCGAGCGCGGGGCGGGGGAGGTGCTGCTGACCAGCATGGATCGCGACGGCACCACCGACGGCTACGACATCGAGCTGACCCGGGCGGTGGCCGACGCGGTCTCGGTGCCGGTGATCGCCTCCGGCGGTGCCGGTGAGCTGGCCCACCTCAGCGAGGCGATCGTCGCGGGCGGGGCCGACGCCGTGCTCTGCGCCTCGATCTTCCACTACGGCCGGCATCGCGTCCGCGAGGCCAAGGAGCGCCTCGCCGCCGACGGCATACCGGTCCGCCTGTAGGCACGAGAACGCACTTCTCCCCGGTATGCGGGGACAAATGCGTTCTCGATCTCAGGGGCCCGAGCCCAGGTCTTCGGCCAGGCCGGAGACGCCGCTGGAGCCGAGGATCTCGAAGCGGGCCAGTTCGTAGGGCGCGTCGCGGTTGGCGGAGCCGGGCATCTCGGTCGTGGCGGCGGTGTAGCCGGCGGCCTTGACGGCGGCGATCACGGTGGCGTCGAAGCGGCCGGCCGGGTAGCAGAAGCTCTTTACCGGGACGCCGTACTCGCGACGCAGGATTGCCCGCGAGCCGGCGACTTCTTCCCGCAGCTGCTCGGCGTCGAGCTCGGTCAGGTCGAGGTGGTGGATGGTGTGCGCGGCGAGCTCCCAGCCGGCGGCGATCATCGCCCTGACGTTGCTTTCGTAGAGGTCGGAGCCTTCCGCCTTGAGGTTCAGCAGGCCCGCCCAGCCGTGCCTGCGCAGCTCCGGCAGGGCGAAGGTGAACTGGGGACGGTAACCATCGTCGAAGGAGAGCACGACCGGCTTCGGAGGCAGCGTCGCGCCGTTGTACCAGGCCGCCTCGACCTGTTCGAGGGTGACCGCCTGGAAGCCGTGCCGGTCGAGCCAGTCCATCTGGCGCCGGAAGTCGGGGCGGCTCACGTAGAGCTCCGGGTAGGGCGCGTCGGCCGGCGCCGCGCCGAGCACGTGGTACTCGAGGATCGGCACCGGGCCGGTGTGCGGCACCCAGCCCGGCTGGGGCGTCGCGTTGCGGACCAGTCCCGAGGCTGCGCGTGCCGTCTCCACACTCCTGCTGCTTCCCTCCCCCGGGGCGGCCAGCGAGGGCTTCGTGGCGCTCGAGCCGGAGTTGCCGTCGGTCAGGGCGAGGACGGCGACCGCGGCGACGATCGCGCCCATCAGCGCACCGGCGGCGATCAGGCGCCGGCGCCTGATCTGGCGGCGGCGTTCCTCGCGACGGGCGAGGAGCGCCTCTCTTCGCGCGTCTCGCCCGTCGGGCTCCTCTGTATGCCCGTTGGCCATCCGTGCAGCCGATCATGGTAGGGAAGGGGACCATGCCGAGCCCGGGAACGCCGATCGAGAGCCTCGCCGCAGCGCTGCACGGCGCCTATCCGGAGCTGGACCCCCTGCGCCGGGCTGCCGGCGCGCCCGTCTATCTCGTCGGCGGCGCGGTCCGCGACCTGCTGCTGGGACGGGCCCGGGCCGACATCGACCTCGTCACCGTGGGAGGCGTGGGCGAGCTCGCCGCGGAGCTGGGTGCCGAGACCCTCGCCGAGCACGAGCGCTTCGCGACGGCCAAGCTGGGGATGGACGGCCATCTCCTCGACATCGCCGCCGCCCGCTCGGAGACCTATGCGCAGCCGGGGGCCCTGCCGGAGGTCGTTGCCGCGGCCGGCATCGAGGCGGACCTCGGCCGCCGCGACTTCACGATCAACGCGATGGCGATCCCCCTGCGCGGGGAGCCACTCCTGATCGACCCCCACGCCGGCCTGGCGGACCTCGAAGCGGGGCTGCTGCGGATCCTCCACGGCGATTCCTTCGCCGACGACCCGACCCGGGCGATCCGCGCCGCCCGCTACGCCGCCCGCTTCGGCTTCGCGCTCGAGCGAGGGACGGTGGAGCTGGTGCGGTCCGCCGACCTCGGGGCGGTCTCGGCCGACCGCCGCCGGGCGGAGCTGCTGCGGCTGGCGGCGGAACCGACGGCTCCGCGTGGGCTGGAGCTGCTCGCCGGCTGGGGTTTGATCGAGACGCGGGCGGCCGGAGTCGCGCTGGCCGCCAAGGCTCTCGGCGTTCTCGAGATGCCCCTCTGGACCGGCCAGGCGGGGCCAGGCGAGGTCGTGCTGGCCGCGGCCCTTGACCCGCCCGGCGCCGAGGCCGACCTTGCGGCAGCCACTCCGGAGCGACCGTCCCAGGCGGTCGAGCTGGCCAGGGGGAGTGGGCCGGTCGAGTTGGTGCTGGCCCGGGCGCTCGGCGCCGCCTGGCTCGACGACTATCTGGAGAGCTGGCGCGCGGTCGAGCTCGAGATCGACGGCGCCGACCTGATCGCTGCCGGAGTGCCGCAGGGCCCAGCGCTTGGGAGAGGCCTGCAGGCAGCCCTGCGAGCCAAGCTCGACGGCGAGGCGGATGGGCGCGAGCAGGAGCTTGCCGCCGCACTGCGGGCGGCATCTGCTTAGTTAGGGATATGGAGTGGCACCAGAGCGAGGGGCTGCGTTGGCTGCAGGCCGACTTGGGCCCAGCCCGTGCCGCCTTCACCACCCGAATGGGCGGCGTCAGCAAGGCGCCCTTCGACGGTCTCAACCTCGGGGTGCTGAGCGATGACACGGTCGAGGCGGTCCTCGAGAATCGGCGCCGCCTCGCCTCGGCCCTCGGCCTCGACCCGGTGCGAGTCCCGATCGGACTCCAGGTGCACGGCGCCGAGCTGGCCTGCCACGCCGGGCCGCAGGAGCCGAGCCCGTTTGCCCAGCCCGGCAGCGAGATCCCCGAGGTCGACGGCCACGTCGTCGCCGAGCCGGGCCTGGCGCCGCTGGTCTTCGCCGCCGACTGCCTGCCGGTGGCGCTGTCGGGCCCCGGGGGCGTGGCGATGCTGCATTGCGGCTGGCGCGGGCTCGCGGCGGGAATCGTTGCCGCGGGAGCCGCGGCGGTCAGCGCGACCGACGCAGCGATCGGCCCCGGCATCGGCCCCTGCTGCTACGAGGTCGGCCCCGAGGTCCTCCGGGCCTTCGCAGCCCTTGGCGAGGGCATCGCCGTCGCCGGTGGGCCGAAAAGTCGCGCTGGGGACAACTTATCGGCCCACCGGCGGTTGGACCTGGTTGAGGTGACGAGGCGGCTGCTCGTCGCGGCCGGGGCCGAACGGATTGAGGCGGCCGGGCTCTGCACCAGCTGCGAGGCGGAGCTGTTCTTCTCCCACCGCCGCGACCACGGCCGCACCGGCCGCCAGGCGGGGGTCGCTTGGATCGAGCCGGGGCAGGCCTGAGATGGCGGAGCTGATCCACGGCATCGACCCGGCCAGGGTCGCGGCCAACCTCGAGCGGGTCCGCGAGACAGCGGGGGACCGGGTTGAGATCCTGGTCGCGGCGAAGTACGTCCCGATCGAGGAGCTGGGGGCACTGGCCGAGGCCGGCGTCCGCCTGCTCGGCGAGAACCGCCAGCAGGACCTGCTCGCCAAGCACGATCGCTGGGGCGGCGTTTTCGAGTGGGACTTCATCGGCAACCTGCAGAGCCGCAAGGTCAAGCAGGTGCTGCCGCTCTGCCGCCTGATCCACTCGGTCGCCACCGATTCGGTGCTGGCGCAGCTGGGCCGCCACGGCGGATCGGAGACGGAGGTGCTGGTCGAGGTCAACGTCGCCGGCGAGGAGGGCAAGGGCGGCGTCGCCCCGCAGGCCCTACCCGCCTTCATCGAGCGCTGCCCGGTCAGGGTCGGGGGGCTGATGACGATGCCTCCGTTCAGCCAGGATCCCGAGGCGTCCCGACCTCACTTCGCCCGCCTCGCGGAGCTGGCCGGTGCCAACGGGTTGGAGCGGCTTTCGATGGGCACCTCCCAGGACTGGCGGATCGCCGTCGAGGAGGGGGCGACGGTGATTCGCCTCGGCACCGCGCTGTTCGTGTGAAACGTCGCTAACCTCGGCATAATCCGTAAAGGAGTCGGCCGATCCAGGCCGAAACACCGATACCGATGGCCCTTCGCGACACCTGGCATAGAGCGCTCGTCTACTTCGGCCTGGCCGAGGATCACGACTACGGTCCCGAGTACGAAGAGGACTTCGAGCCGGAGACCGGGTCGGAGGAAGTCTTCGAGGCCCGCCGCGAGCGCGACCAGGGCTCGGTCCGGCGCCTGCCGACCTCGCGCCGCCCCCGCCGCGACGAGATCGACGACATCTTCGCCGACGACGAGCCGATCGCCGCTTCGCGGACGCGCACGCTGCGCCCGGTCGACAACGGCGGCTCCGACATCCAGGTCCACCTGGTCATCCCCCGCAACTTCAACGACGCCCAGCAGGTCGCCGACCAGTTCAAACGGTCGGTGCCGGTGATCCTCAACCTGCAGACCGCCGACCACGAGCTCTCGAAGCGGATGATCGACTTCTGCTCCGGGCTCACCTACGCGCTCGACGGGGGGATGCAGCGGATCGCCGAGAAGATGTTCCTGCTGACGCCGCGCAACGTCGAGGTCTCGGCGGAGGAACGGGCGAGGTTGATCGACAAGGGGTTCTTCAACCAGTCGTAGTTGGGGCGGTAGGGAGAGGAAGGACGGGTACCCCTCCGCACTCAACTTGCTCGGGTGGATCGCTGGCGGTCGTCCGAGGTGGCGTCAGCCGAGAAGTACAAGCCGTTTGGAGGGGCACCCGTCCTTCCTCTCGGAGCGCTCTCGCTACTACTGAGATGGACGCCCGTGTCAAGGAGCGGTTGGTTTCTTAGTCGGTTGACGCTCAATACGGCGATCCTCTTGCTGGGGTGGGGCGGCCGGCGCGACGACAACGACAACTGGTCACTCTGAGATGCGCGGGTCGGAACCGCAGGACAGTGTCCGGTCGTGAGCTGCCTCGCACTAGCATCGCGAGTCGTAATCGCATAGAAGCCGTCGAGGATCCTCCGGTGGGTCGACGCCGGCCGCCCCACCCCAGCAATGTCAGCTTTTCAGGCAGCGCTCGCCTCCTCTCGCAGCGGCTGCTTCGTCATCGCCGCCCAGATGAAGCCGCAGAGCTCACGGGCGACGGCGACGTTGGCAACGGTCGGGCGCTTGCCATGGGAGACCAGGGTGCGATGGCGATGGTGCAGGCGCACCTGCGCCCGCCAGGCGCGGGCGAAGACCTGAGGCGGGACGTGCTCGCGGCTGGCGGCGAGCCGCTTGGAGAGCCGGGCGGGGTGCTGGTAGTGCCAGGCCGCCTCGACCAGCAGGCGCCGGGCGTGGCGGTTGCCGGTCTTGGTGATGTGGCCGCGGTGTTGCTGGTCGCCGGAGGAGTACTCGCTCGGCACCAGCCCGAGGTAGCTCATCAGCTCGCGCGGGTGAGAGAAGCGGCGGAAGTCGCCGATCTCGGCGAGCAGGCCCAAGGCGGTCTGGGTGGCGATGCCGCGGAAGGAGCAAAGCCAGGCGACCGGGTCCGCCCAGGGCTCGCGATCAGCGATCAGCGCCAGCTCGCGGTCGAGGGCACTGAGCTGGGCGTCGAGCCCGTCGAGGTGGGCGCGCATCTGCTCGAGGGCCAGCTGGGCAAGCGGGTCCTTCAGGCGCTGGCGATCGAGCCACTCGCGGTGGCGGATCGTCCAGGCATGTTTGCCCTCGCGGTAGACGTGGCCGTGGCGCAGCAGCGCCTTGACGACGCGGTGGCGGGCGGCGGTGCGGGCGCAGCGCAGATCGTCTCGGCAGCGCACCAGGTCGCGCAGCCCTTCCTGTTCGGGCGATGGGGGAGAGACGAAGCCGAGCTCACCGGCGCGGTAGAGCCGCACCAGCTTCTTGGCGTCGCGGCGGTCGGTCTTGACCCGGTCCCCGGCTCGGATCGGGGTCAGCGAGGGCGCGATCACGTCGCAGGCCACGCCCATCGTGCTCAAGAACCGGTAGATCTCATAGCCGCAGGGCCCGGCCTCATAGGCGACCGCCAGCGTGCTCGGATCGCCTGCCCGCCCGATGAAGCGGCGGATCGCCCGCTCGGTGTTCTCCAGGCGGCTCACCTCGGGGGTGCCGCCGGTGGCCGGCAACACCCCGGCCACGAGCGAGTTCTTGTGGACGTCGAAGACGATCCACTGCTTGACATTGACGGGGGCGGCGGAGCTAACGTCTGGCATGGGCTGGTCCTCCTTCGTATGCGGCACTGGCCGCTGCGGTCATTGTCAACCGCGACGCTAACCCGCGACCTATGCGAACGCCGAGGGCCAGCCCTTCTTGGCGTCCATCCTGACTAGTCTGGCGGGATGATCGTTGGGTTTATTGGGTCGGGGAGCATGGCGGGCGCGATGGCTCGGGGGTGGGCTGGGGAGGTCGAGGGGATGTTGTTCTCCGATAGTGGGTCTGGACGGGCGGAGGCGTTGGCCGAGGAGCTGGGGGGGCAGGTCGCTTCCAATGCGGAGATTGCGGCGGGGGCGGACTTTGTGGTGGTGGCGGTGAAGCCGGCGGCGCTGGATGAGGTGGCGCCGCAGCTGCAGGCGGCGCGAAGGGTGATCTCGGTTCTTGCTGCAGTGCCGCTGGAGCGGCTGCGGGAGGCGTTTCCTGAGGCTGAGGTTCTGCGGATGATGCCGAACGTGGGGGTGGAGGTGCGCGAGGGGGTGCTCTGTGTCGCCGGGGAGGCCTCGGCGGAGGTGAGGGCGGGGCTCGAGGTGCTTGGGCACGTCGTCGAGATCCCCGATCGGGACTTCGATGCGGCGACGGCGGTGATGGGCTGTGCGCCCGCCTATCTGGCGCTGGCGGTCGAGGCGATCGCCGCTGCCGGGGCGGCGGACGGCCTCGACGCGAAGCTGGCCCGAGAGCTGGTGGTCGAGACGGCTGCCGGCACGGCCGGGCTGCTGCGGACTCGCACTCCGGCTGAGCTGTGCAAAGCCGTCGCCTCGCCTGGGGGCAGTACCGAGGCTGGGCTGGAAGCGCTGGACAGAGAGGGGGGCCGAGAGGCCTTCCAGGCGGCCGTGCGCGCCTCCCTGGAGAGGATGCGGCGGTGATCCCGCTGGCGCTCAGTCGCGGCGACGCCGCCGACTACGTCAGCGCGCTCTTCACCGTCTACATCGTCTTGATCTTCGCCAACATCCTCATCTCCTACATCCCGCGGGTGCCCTACAGCCCGCCGCTGCGGGCGGTGCTCGACTTCGTCACCGAGACCACCAACCCCTACCTCAACCTCTTCCGGCGCTTCCTGCCGCCGATCGGCGGGGCCGGCTTCGCCCTCGACCTCAGCCCGATAATCGGGATCATCCTTCTCTTCGTGGCGCAGGCCGTCGTCGTCGGGCTGCTCGCAGGGTGAGCGCCGCCAGCCGCGCCTGGTGCCTGGCCGGGGCCCTCTGCGGGATCGTCGTCGCGGTCGACCAGGCCGCCAAGGCGGCGATCGAGGCGCACCTCGTGCCCGGGCAGGACGTGGGGGTGCTCGGGCCCCTGGGCCTGACCCTGTCGCACAACAGCGGCGTCGCCTTCGGCCTCGCCGGGGGCGCCGGCATATCGCTGGTGCTGATCACCCTGGCGGCCCTGGGCGTCGTCGCCTATCTCTTCGCCCGCAATCCGACCCGCCCCGGCATCTGGGTCGCGACCGGGCTGCTCGCCGGCGGCGCCCTCGGCAACCTCGCCGACCGGATCCGCGGCGACGCCGTCACCGACTTCGTCGACCTGCCGCCCTGGCCGCCCTTCAACCTCGCCGACATGGCGATCACCGCGGGCGTCCTCCTGCTGGTCTTCCTCTACCTGCGCGATGCCGAGTCGGAGTCCGGCGATGGCTGAGCCGGAGCTGCGCGTCGTCCACCTCGACGACGCGTTCGCCGTGGTCGACAAGCCGGCGGGTCTGGTCGTGCACCCGGCCCCGTCGCACCGCGGGCCGACGCTGGTCGACGAGCTCGGCGACATCCTCGGCGGCGGTGGCGACCCGGAGCGGCCGGGGATCGTCCACCGCCTCGACAAGGGGACCAGCGGCCTGCTGGTCGTCGCCCGCACGGATCAGGCCCATGCCGCCCTGCAGGCCCAAGTCCAGAGTCGCGCCGTGGAGCGCATCTATCTCGCCCTGGCGGGCGGGCGGCTCGGCTCCCGGACCGGCACGATCGACGCCCCGATCGGCCGCGCCCAGCGCCAGCGCCACCGGATGGCGGTTTCCGGCGCCGCCTCGCGGCAGGCCCGAACCCACTTCGCCGTTCTCGAGCTGCTGGCGCTAGAGACCTACCTCGAGGCGAAGCTGGAAACCGGTCGCACCCACCAGATCCGCGCCCATTTCGCCGCCATCGGCCATCCGCTGACCGGCGACGTCACCTACGGGGGCGCCCGGCGCTACGGTCTCGAGCGCCAGTTCCTGCACGCCCACCGGCTCGGCTTCGATCACCCGGTCAGCGGCGAGCGCCTGGCCTTCGAGTCGACTCTCCCGGACGACCTGGCGGGTGCGCTGGAGGCGTCTCGCGTTCCCTAACCCCGCCCCTCTACAATCCGCGGTTCAGAAACCGATCCCCGTTCGACGGCGAACCGGATCCTGCCTGGCGCGCGGCGCCAGGTCCGGCAAGCGGAGCGGGAGAGCTTCACCGACAGAGCAAGGAGAAGTAATGCCAGAGGCAGGCCTCACCGAGCTGCTCCAGGCCGGAGTGCACTTCGGCCACCAGACGCGCCGCTGGAACCCCAACATGCGCCGCTTCATCTTCGGCGAGCTGGACGGGATCCACATCATCGACCTGCTGCAGACCGAGGCGCTGCTGGAGAACGCCCGGCGCTTCGCCGGCGAGCTCGCCAGCGGCGGTGGCACGGTGCTCTTCGTCGGCACCAAGAAGCAGGCCCGCGACACGGTCCAGGAATGGGCCGACCGCTGCAAGATGCCCTACGTCAACAAGCGCTGGCTGGGCGGGCTGCTGACCAACTTCAACACGATGTCGACCCGGATCGCCCGCCTGCACGAGCTCAACGGCTGGAAAGAGGACGGCAAACTCGCTCTGCTGCCGACCAAGGAGCGGATGGGCATGGAGGCCGAACTCGCCAAGCTCGAGTTCAACCTCGGCGGCGTCCGCGACATGGACCGGCTGCCCGACGCGGTCTTCGTCACCGACCTCAAAACCGAGGAGATCGCGGTCCACGAGGCGGCCCGCCTGCGAATTCCGATCATCGGCCTGGTCGACACCAACTGCGACCCGACCCCGGTCGATTTCGTGATCCCCGGCAACGACGACGCGATCCGCTCCTGCGGGCTGGTGATCGGCACGATCGGCGGCGCCGTCGACGAGGGCGCCAGCGGCTGGCGCGTCCAGGAGGAGAAGCGCATCGCCGAGGAAATGGCGCGGCGCAAAAAGGACGAGGAAGAGCGCAAGAAACGCGAGGAGGAAGAGAAAGTCCGGCTCGAGGCCGAGGCTGCGGCCAAGGCGGCGGCGGAGGCCGAGGCACAGGCAAAGGCGACCGCCCAGGCACAGGCGGCTGCGCAGGCGACTCCATCGGCGCCACCGGCACCTCCGGCAACGCCGGACGTCGCCAAACCCGCCCCGCCGGCCGCGAAACCGGCAGCCGAGGCTCCAAAGCCCGCTGCGGCGCCGGCGCCGGCGCCGGTGCAAAACGCTGAGCCGGAGGCACAGCCGAGCGCCCCAGCCCCCACCGAGAAAGAGGGAGAGGCCGAGAAAGAGGGAGAGGCGAAATGAGCGAGATCACCGCTGCCGACGTAAAGGCGCTCCGAGATCGCACCGGGGCGGCGATGATGGACTGCAAAGCCGCTCTGGCCGAGGCCGAGGGCGACACCGAGCGGGCGATCGAGCTGCTGCGGGTGAAGGGCCAGGCGTCCGCCGCCAAGCGGGAAGGGCGTGGCACCGACGAGGGTGTCGTCTCCTCCTACATCCACGCCAACGACAGGGTCGGGGCGATGGTCGAAGTCCAGTGCGAGACCGATTTCGTCGCCCGCAACGAGGACTTCAAGGCCTTCGCCTACCAGGTGGCGCTGCACGTGGCCGCGACGGCGCCTCGCTACGTCTCTTCCGAGCAGATCCCGGAGTCCGAGCGCGAGGCCGAGAAGCGGGTCTTCGAGGAGAAGGCGCGCGAGGAAGGCAAGCCCGACGACGTGGTCGAGAAAATCGTCTCCGGCCAGCTCTCGAAGTGGGCCAGCGAGGTGGCGCTGCTCGACCAGTCCCACGTCAACGCCGAGAAGCACGACTCGAAGACGATCGAGGAGTTGCGCCAGGAGCTCGCCGCCAAGACCGGCGAGAACGTGCGCATCGCCCGCTTCGCCTGCTTCCGCGTCGGCGAAGGCTAGGCTTCACCCGCACGTGACCTCTTCTCCCGAGCCGCGCTTCGGGCGCATCCTGCTGAAGCTTTCCGGCGAGGCCCTGATGGGCAGCCTCGAATACGGCACCGACGGCGCCGAGGTCGAGCGCATCGCCAAGCAGGTCTCTGCCGTGCGCGACCGCGGCGTCGAGATGGCGATCGTGGTCGGCGCCGGCAACATCTACCGCGGGCTGGCGGCCGCCGCCAAGGGCATGGACCGTGCCACCGGCGACTACATGGGCATGCTGGCCACGGTGCTCAACGCACTCACCCTGCAGGATGCCCTCGAGGGCCTGGGCCAGCACACCCGGGTGATGTCGGCGATCGACGTCAAGGAGGTGGCCGAGCCCTACATCCGCCGCCGCGCGATGCGCCATCTCGAGAAGGGGAGGGTGGTGATCTTCGCCGCCGGCACCGGCAACCCGTTCTTCACCACCGACACCGCCGCCGCCCTGCGCGCCCTGGAGATCCACGCCGAGGCGATCCTGATGGCCAAGAACGGGGTGGAGGGGGTCTTCGACGCCGACCCGGCGACCCATCCGGAGGCCGAGTTCATCCCTGTTATCACCCACCGCGAAGCGATCGAGCGGGGCTTGAAGGTGATGGACTCGACGGCGCTCTCGCTCTGCATGGACAACGACCTGCCGATCTACGTCTTCAACATGGGCGACGAGCTGAACATAGATAGGATCGTCTCCGGTGAGAGAGTGGGCACGCTGGTCGCCAGTGCCCCGCCAAGTGAGTGAGGACGGGAACCGGTGGATCTGATCGACGAACTGCTCGATGACGCCAAGGGGCGGATGGCCAAGTCGGTCGAATCCAGCCGTGGCGAGCTGGCGACGGTGCGCACCGGCCGCGCCTCCCCGCACCTGCTCGACCGCATCGTCGTCGACTACTACGGCAGCCCGACGGCGCTCAAGCAGCTGGCCAACGTCGCCACCACCGACGCCCGGCTGCTCACCGTCACCCCCTTCGACAAGGGCGCCCTCGGCGGCATCGAGAAAGCGATCCAGGAGTCCGACGTCGGCCTGACGCCGAGCAACGACGGCAACGTCATCCGCCTGCAGATCCCGGAGTTGACCGAGGAGCGTCGGCGGGAGATGGTCAAGGTCGTCCACGGCGTGGCCGAGGAGGGGCGGGTGGCGATCCGCAACGTGCGCCGCGACGTGATGCACGATCTGCGCGAGCTGAAGAAAGAGGGCGAAGCCGGCGAGGACGACGAGCGCCGGGCCGAGGCCGCGCTGCAGAAGCAGACCGACGACTCGATCGCCGAGATCGACGGGCTGCTGAAAGGCAAGGAAGAGGAAATCCTCGAGGTTTGAGGCGGTCCACGGCAGCGTGACCGCGCCCAGATACGTAGCGATCATCACTGACGGCAACGGCCGCTGGGCACAGCAGCGCGGCCTGCCGGTCGCCGCGGGGCACCAGGCCGGCGCCGACGTGGTCAAGGCGCGGCTGCGCGATGCGGTCGAGCTGGGGATCGAGGAGCTGACGGTCTTCTCCTTCTCAACCGAGAACTGGAGCCGGCCCAGCGAGGAGGTCGAGGGCCTGATGCGGATGTTCGGGGAGCGGATCGCCTCCGAAACCCCCGAGCTGAACGAGGAAGGTGTGCGGATGCGCTTTGTCGGCCGCCGCGAGGGCGTCGACCCGGAGCTCGTCGAGAGGATGCGGTGGGCGGAAGAGGCCACCGCCGCGAACGATCGCATCGTCCTCTTCGTCGCCTTCAACTACGGCGGCAGGGCGGAGATCGTCGACGCGGCACGAAGCTTCAGGGGCGGCTCCGAGGATGAGTTCCGACGCCACCTCTACGCGCCAGAGATGCACGATCCCGATCTCCTGATACGAACCAGCGGCGAGCAGCGCATCTCCAACTACCTGCTCTGGCAGTGCGCCTACTCGGAGCTGGTCTTCCGCGACGAGCTCTGGCCTGACTTCGACCGCGAGGCGTTGGAGGGTTCCATGCGCGAGTACGAGACGCGCCGGCGCCGCTTCGGGGCGCGCCGATGACCGTCGACCTCTTCGACGACGAGATGTTCGAGGACGAGCCGCCGCCGCCCGCCAAGCCACCGCGCGAGCCAAGGCGCCGGCGCGGCCTCAGCGGCGAGACGGCAAGGCGGATCCTGGTGGCCCTGCCGTGGATCGTCTTCGCGATCGCGATCACCGTGGCCGGGGGACTGATCTTCGCGGCGGCGATGATCGCGATCGGCGCCGTCTGCCTGAGCGAGTACCTGGCGATGACCGAGGAGGCCCGGCCCCTGCCTATCCCCGCCTACGTGGCCGTCGCCGCCCTGATCGTCGCCGCCCATTTCGGCACCGCCTTCAACGTCCTGCTGATCCTCGCCGCCTCCTTGCCGCTGCTGTTCGCCTTCAGCGCCGACGCCCGCCACCGCGACGGGGCCACGGTCTCGATCGGCGTCACCCTGATGGGGATCTTCTGGATCGGCATCCCGCTGGTCCACGCGGTGGCGCTCCGCGACCTGCCCAACCACGGCGCCGGCCTGCTGGTCGACGTCCTCGTCGGCACCTTCGTCGCCGACACCGCCGCCTACGCCACCGGGCGCATGTTCGGCAGCCACAAGATCGCCCCCAGCATCTCGCCCAACAAGACCATCGAGGGCCTCGTCGGCGGCTTCCTGATCGGCACCATGGGCTTCTGGTTCGCCGGGCTGTACCAGGACTGGCTGACGGGGGTGGACGCGTTGATCATCGGCGCCGCCGTCGCCGCCGTCGCCCCCGTCGGCGATCTCTTCGAGTCGATGCTGAAGCGCGACCTGGGCAAAAAGGACACCGGCACCCTGTTCGGCCCCCACGGCGGCATCCTCGACCGCCTCGACGCCGTCTTCTTCACCGTCGTCGTCGGCTACTACCTGGCCGTGGCGCTTGTCTACTGACGCAAGTCTGCATTTGTGTCCGGTACGCGGATACCAGAGCAGACTCGCGGCCTCCCTATCCTCTGAGCAGGCATGAAGAAGGTCTTGATACTCGGCTCGACGGGGTCGATCGGCACCCAGGCGCTCGACGTCGTCGGGCGCTCCGGCGAGCTGCAGGCGGTCGGGCTGGCTGCCGGCGGCGGCTGGGAGCTGACGGTCGAGCAGGCACGTGAGCACGGGGTGCCGGCGATCGCGCTCGCCGACGAGGGCGCGGCGGAGCGCGCTCGTGCCGCCTGGAGCGGACGGGTGCTGAGCGGTGAGGAGGGGGTACGGGAGCTGATCGCCTCCTGCGGGGCCGACCTGGTCCTGAACGGGATCGTCGGCGCCGCCGGGCTCGCTTCGACCGTGGTCGCCCTGACCGCGGGGATCGACGTCGCCCTCGCCAACAAGGAGAGCTTGGTGGTCGGCGGCGAGTTGGTGATGGCGCTGGCCGAGGCGACCGGCGCCCGCCTGCTCCCGGTCGACTCCGAGCACACCGCTTTGCACCAGCTGATCGCCGGCCTGCCGCCCGGCGGGGTCGAGCGCCTGACGATCACCGCCAGCGGCGGCCCGTTCCGGGGCAGGAGCCGCGCCGATCTGGCGGACGTCACGGTCGAGGATGCGCTCGCACACCCCACCTGGGCGATGGGCGGCAAGATCACGATCGACTCGGCGACCCTGATGAACAAGGGCCTGGAGCTGATGGAGGCACACCACCTGTTCGGTACCCCGTACGAGCGGATCGACGTCGTCGTGCATCCGCAGTCCCTGGTCCACGGGCTCGTCCAACTGCCGGACGGGGCGATGCTTGCCCACATCGGCCCGCGCGACATGCGGGTGGCGATCTCCTATGCCCTGCATGGGGGCCAGAGCCTCGACCTGCCGCTGGAGCCGGTCGATCTCCTCGCCGTCGGCGAGCTGACCTTCGAGCCGGTCGACCTCGACACGTTTCCGGCGCTGCGACTGGCCCGCGAGGCGGCGATGGTCGGAGGCACTGCGCCGTGCGTGCTGAATGCCGCCAACGAGGTGGGGGTCCACGCCTTCCTCGACAGGCGCATTCCCTTCACCGGCATCGCCGCCGTGATCGAGCGGGTGCTGGAGGAGATGCCGGCACAGTCGATAACTCACTTCGATGACCTCTTCGCGACCGACGTCGAGGCTCGGCGGCGCAGCGAAGACCAGGTTCGGGGGTTGACTCCAGCATGAGCTGGCTCTTCGTCTTCGCGGGACTCTGCTTCCTGATCGTCCTCCACGAGGCCGGTCACTTCGTCGCCGCCAAGGCGACGGGGATGCGGGTCGAGCGCTTCTTCCTCTTCTTCGGGCCGACGATCTTCTCGTTCAAACGCGGCGAGACCGAGTACGGGGTCAAAACGATCCCGCTCGGGGGCTACGTGAGGATCACCGGCATGAATCCGGAGGAGGACATCCCTCCGGAGGTCGAGCACCGTGCCTATTACCGGCAGCCGGTGTGGAAGCGGATTGTGGTGATCGGGGCGGGACCGGCGGTGAACATCGCCTTGGCGCTGGCGATCCTCTTCGTCGTCGCCCTGACCAGCGCCACCGCGACGACGCAGACCGTCGGCGAAGTCATCCCGAAGACCCCCGCTGCCGGAGTCCTGCAGAAGGGGGACCAGATCATCGCCGTCGATGGCAACGGCTATCCGGGCCTGGACGCCGAAGGTCGAGTCACCCGGTTCCGCGAAGACATCGCCGCGCACGAATGCGCCGGCCAGCAGCGTGAGGGCTGCCGCGCCAAGACCCCCGTTAAGGTCACGATCGAACGCGAAGGCCGTACTCGGACGATCTCGGTGCGGCCCGAATACCGTGCCTCCGCTGGCCAGGCCCTGATTGGGTTCGGCTTCAAGGGCACGCCGATCGACATCAGCGCCGGGGAAGCCGTCGACCGCTCGACCGGGTTCGCCTGGTTCGTCACCCACGAAACGCTGACCCGGTTCGCGAAGATCTTCAACTCCCAGGAACGCAAGCAACTCTCAGGCATAGTCGGTGTCAGCGACGTCGGTCACCAGACGGTCGGGTTGGGTGCCGCCGCCGCGCTCACCTTCCTGGCCCTGATCAGCCTCTCGCTCGGCCTGATCAACCTCTTTCCCTTCCTGCCGCTCGACGGCGGCCACATCTTCTGGAGCCTGGTCGAGAAACTGCGGGGAGAGCCGGTTTCGCTGCGGGTGATGGAGCGCGCCAGCATCATCGGCTTCGCCCTGGTCGCGATGATGTTCGTGATCGGCCTCGGCAACGACATTGGCCGCATCACCGGCGAAGGGTTCAGGGTCCGCTAACCCGGCCGCCGAGCCACCCGGATACCCTTTCCTTATGGCTTCAAAGCGTCAGATATTCGTCGGTGGGGTGCCGATCGGCGGTGGTGCCCCGGTCGCCGTGCAGACGATGACCAAGACCGAGACCGCCAACCTGGCGGCGACGATGGAGCAGATCCGCAAGGTCGCCGACGCCGGCGCCGACATCGTCCGCTGTGCGGTGCCGCGCGAGAAGGACGCCGAGGCGCTGAAGACGATCGTCAGGGACTCGCCGATCCCGATCATCGCCGACATCCACTTCAACCACACCCTGGCGCTTAAAGCGATCGACGCGGGTGCCCACTGCATCCGCCTCAACCCGGGCAACATCGGCGGTCGCGACAAAGTCGCCGAGGTCGCGGCCAAGGCCAACGCCGCCGGGGTGCCGATGCGGATCGGCGTCAACTCCGGCTCGCTGCCCAAACACCTGCACGAGCTCGAGCGCGAGGCGCCGGTCGAGGCGCTGGTCGCCGCCGCGGTCGAGTTCACCGAGCTGATGGAGGGCCTCGACTTCACCAACTTCAAGATCTCGATCAAGTCGACCAACGTGCCCAACACGATCGCCGCCAACCGCCTGCTCGCCGAGAAGGTCCCGTATCCGCTCCACCTCGGCATCACCGAGGCGGGGACCAGATGGGCGGGCTCGCTCAAATCCGCGGTTGGGCTGGGCGCGCTGCTCGCCGACGGGGTCGGCGACACGATCCGGATCAGCCTCTCGACCTTCCATGCAGAGGAGGAGGTCAAGGTCGCCTGGGAGATCCTCAAGGCACTGCAGCTGCGCGAGCGCGGCCCGGTGCTGATCGCCTGCCCGACCTGCGGGCGCCTGCAGTTCGACATGGACTCGGTCGTCGCCGAAATCGAGCAGCGGCTGGAAGGCTACGCCGAGCCGGTCGAGGTGGCGGTGCTCGGCTGTGCGGTCAATGGGATCGGCGAGGCCAGCCACGCCGACTTCGGCATTGCCGGCGCCAAGGACGAGGGCCTGATCTTCGCCCACGGCAAGCCGCTGCGGAAGGTCCCGCAGGCAACCCTGGTCGACGCCCTCTTCGCCGAGATCGACAAGTCGATGGACCGCGGCAAGATCGAGGTCGACGAGACGGAGGCCCAGGAGGGGGCCGCCTGGCTGGCCAGGATCGAGGCGGAAAACGCGGGCGAGCTGACGCCGGAGAAGATTGCCTTGATGGAGAAGGAAGCGGTCGAGCGGGGGGAGTCGGACAAGGTGCTGCTCGACGAGGAGGCCTCGCCGACGGCCGGGAGGCGGTTCACCCGGGCCTAAAGCGCTCTGGCGGGTGGGCGCCGCGGGCACAGGTGCCTGCGGGCGAGGCGCGGGTGGAGTGACACGGGCACAGGTGCCTGCGGGCGAGGTATTCGTTCTCGGCACCTCTCCCCGTGTCACCGAGCGCGCAGCGGATAGGTTTCAGGCGTGACCCGGTTCTCTCACGCGTTTATTCCCACGCTCAAGGACGCGCCTGCGGATGCGGAGGCCCTCTCTCACAAGCTGATGGTCAGGGCTGGCCTCATTCGCCAGCTGGGGGCTGGGTTGTGGACGTACCTGCCCGCAGGCTGGCGGGTGGAGCGGAAGGTGGAGGCAGTCATTCGCGAGGAGATGGAGGGGATCGGGTGTCAGGAGATGCTGATGCCGGTCCTGCAACCGGCGGAGGCTTGGCAGAAGACGGGCAGGTACTCGATCGAGGAGCTGTTCAAGCTCGAAGACCGCAAGGGGTCGTCGATGGTGCTGGCGATGACGCACGAGGAGGCGGTGACCTACCACGTGGCGCGCGAGGTCCGCTCCTACCGCGACCTGCCCTTGATGGTGTTCCAGATCCAGACCAAGGAGCGCGACGAGCAGCGGCCGCGGGCCGGCGTCCTGCGCACCCGTGAGTTCACGATGAAGGACGCCTACTCCTTCGACCGCGACGAGGAGGGTTTGGCCCGCTCCTACGAGCTGCAGGCCGGCGCCTACGAGCGCATCCTCGACCGCTGTGGCCTGCGCTGGTACAAGGTCGAGTCCGACGTCGGGATGATGGGCGGCTCCGGCGCCGACGAGTACATGGCGCCCTGCCCGGCGGGCGAGAACGAGGTCGCGCTGGCGCCCGGCTACGCCGCCAACGTCGAGGTCGCCTCGGCCGAGGCACAGCCGGTCGAGCTGCCGGCGCCGACCCCTGCACCCGAGCGCGTCTCGACGCCGGACCTGACCACGATCGAGGACGTCTCGAAGGCGCTCGAGGTCCCCGCGGGGGCCCTGATCAAGGCGCTGCCGGTGATCGTCGAGGGCCGCGGCATGGTGCTTGTCCTGCTTCGCGGCGACCACCGACTGAACGAGATCAAGCTGCGCACCGCCCTCGGCGCCGACTTCCGCCAGGCGAGCGCGGAGGAGATCGCCGCCGAGCTGGGGCCGGTCGGCTTCATCGGCCCGGTCGGCGCCGGGATCCCGGTGGTCAAGGACAGCGCGATCGCCGGCGACTCCTTCGTCTGCGGCGCCAACGAGCCCGACGCCCACCTGCGCGGCGTCCAGCCGGGCCGCGACTTCGAGTTCGAGGAGCTCGACGTGCGCACGGTCGAGGCCGGCGACACCGCCCCGGGCGGCGGCACGATCGAGATCGAGCCGGCGATCGAGGTCGGCAACATCTTCAAGCTCGGCACCCGCTACTCCGACCCCCTCGGCGCCACGTACCTCGATGAGAACGGGGTGCAGCGACCGATCGTGATGGGCAGCTACGGAATCGGGCCGGCCCGGATCCTCGCCGCCGCGATCGAGCAGGGCGCCGACGAGCGCGGCATCGTCTGGCCCGCGGCGATCGCGCCCTGGCAGATCCAGCTCGTCTCCCTCGCCAAGTCCGGCGAGCCCGAGCGCGAGGCGGCCGACCGGCTCTACGGCGAGCTGCGCGGCGCCGGGGTCGAGGTCCTCTACGACGAGCGCGACGCCGGCGCGGGGGAGAAGCTGACCGACGCCGAGCTGCTCGGCTGCCCGCTGCGGATCGTGGTCGGGCGCCGCGGCCTCGCCGACGGCGTCGTCGAGGCCAGCGAGCGAGCCTCCGGTGCCGAGCACAAGCTGCCCGTGGAGGACGCCGCTGCAGGAGCGCTGGCGCTCCTGCAGGGCCCCGATGCCGAGTAGAGCTCCCTTCGGCCGCGGCCGCGTGCGCCGCCTCTTCGGACTTGACCGCAGCGGGCCCAGGCCGCGCTCGACCCGCCGCGGCGAGCCGCTGCACCCGTGGACGATCCCCAACCTGGTCGGCTACGTCCGCCTCGCCGCGCTGCCGCTCTTTCTCTATCTGGCCTTCGAATCCGGCGACGGGCGCAGCGCCGCCGCCGCGACCGTCTTCTGGCTGATCGCCGCCGGCGACTACCTCGACGGCTTCCTGGCCCGGGTGACCGGGCAGTACAGCCGCATGGGGGCGCTGCTCGACCCGCTGGTCGACCGCCTGACGATCCTCTCCGGCGCCGTCGTCTGCTGGCATTTCGAGCTGTTGCCGCGCTGGGCCCTGGCGCTGCTGGCGCTGCGCGAGCTGGCGATGCTCGGCCTCGCCGAGTACGGCCTCAGGCACGGGGTGGACGTCGAAGTCAACTGGCCGGGCCGCCTCTCGGTCTTCCCGATCATGGGCGGGATCTTCTTCGCGATGGTCTTCGCCGGCTGGGTGCCCTCGGCCCTCCTGATCGTCGGCCTGGGGCTGGCGATCCTCGCCACGGTCCTCTATGCCCGTACCGGAATGCTCGCCGTGCGCCGCGCCGGCACTGCAAGCTGAGGTCCAGAAATGCCTGAACCTTCAACCTTCAGTTGAACCTTTGGGCAGTCTCGATCTATAATCGTCGCCCGCGCAAATGGGGCGCCCACGCCCCCTTCGACCAAGGAGCACGATGGAGGACACCTTTCCCGATCTGGGCTCACTCAGCGACAAGGAACTGAGGGAGCTGATCGACAAGCTGACGGAGGAGGAGAACGAGATCTCCTACAAGCGGCGCACCCTGCACGGGAAGATCGACATCCTCCGTGCGGAGCTGGTCAACCGCCTGCGAAGCAAGCACGAGCGCGGCGACTCGATGTTCTCCGGCGACGACGTCCAGCAGTTGACCGAGATCCTCGCCGGCAAAGCTCAGCCTCCGACCGGGGACGAGCCCGCCGCCTAGCGCCGGGAGCCCAGCCAGCATGGCCGTCCACTGCCCCGAGTGCGGGTTCGCCAACCCCGAGGGCGCCAACTACTGCCAGAAGTGCGGTGCCTATCTGGGCGGGCCGGCCGAGGCCGGCGAGGACCCGACGACGATGACCTACACCGTCGACGACACCGGCGACATGCAGCCGGTCGACATCGACGAGGTGGTCGAGGAGGCGGGCGCGGCGCTGGTCATCCGCGCCGGCGGCGGCCGCGCCGGCGAGAGCTTCAGCATCGACGAGGAGCGGATCAGCATCGGCCGCAGCCCCGACGCCGGCGTCTTCCTCGACGACGTCACCGTCTCCCGCAACCACGCGCTGCTGGTGCGCCGCCGCGACGGCCTCTACATCGACGACCTCGGCTCGCTCAACGGGACCTACGTCAACCGGCGCCGGATCGAGTCCCACCGGCTCGCCGACGGCGACGAGATCCAGGTCGGCAAGTACAAGCTCAGTTACCTGGAGCGCTGACATGCCCGTCTCCGAGCAGCCGGCGCGGCCGCCGGATTCGCCCAGTCGCCCGCGCAAGGCGCTGACGATCGGCGCCGTCTGCAAGATCCTCCAGGGCGAGTTCGACGACGTCTCGATCTCGAAGATCCGCTATCTCGAGGACCAGAAGCTGCTCAACCCCCGCCGCACCTCCGGCGGTTACCGCCTCTACAGCCAGAGCGACGTCGAGCGGCTGCGGACGATCCTCCGTCTGCAGCGCGACGAGTTCCTGCCGCTGCGGGTGATTCGCCAGGAGCTGGCCGCCGGCGGCGACATCAGCATCGCCGATGGCGACAAGCGCACCGCCGGCGGCGCCGTGCGGAGGGCGATCCTGGTCGACACCTCCCGTGCCTACCTGACCCTCGAGGAGGTGATCGAGGAGACCGGCGCCCGCGAGGAGCTGATCGCCGAGCTGGAGAATTTCGGCATCGTGCAGCCGGAGCGGCGCGAGGGCAGGACCGTCTACGACGAGACCGACCGCGAGATCGTCCGCGCCGCCAACGAGCTGTCGCGGGTCGGCGTCGCCGCCCGCAACCTGCGCGTCTTCCGATCCTCCGCCGACCGCGAGGCGAACCTGCTGGAAGCGCTGCTGGGCCCGTCGCTGCGCTCGCGCAACCCAGAGCGGCGCAAAGAGGCCCTGCAGAGCCTGGAAAGCCTGGCGGCGACGGTCAGCCACCTCAAGCACCTGCTGCTGGTTCGGGACCTCCGCCGCCTGGCGGGGGACTAGCGCCAGCGGGCGCGCGCCACGATGCCTCGGGTAAGCCGCCGCCGCACGATCGCGGCCCCTGTCGAGGAGGTCTGGAAGCTGATCTCAGACCCCTACAACCTGCCGCGCTGGTGGCCGCGCACCGGCCGCGTCGAGAACGTCGAGCACAAGAGCGCCGGGCGCCGCAGCCAGTGGACCAAGGTGCTGGAGACCTCAGAGGGGAGAGGCGTGCGGGCCGACTACCGCTGCCTCAGCTCGGCCGAGAACGAGCGCTACGTGTGGGAGCAGCAGCTGGAAGGAACGCCCTTCGCCCGCCACCTGCGCAGCTCGCGGATCGAGATCGGCCTGCGCCACGGTGAGGACGGCACCCGGATCAACCTCACCTCGGTCCAGTCCTTGAAGGGGATGTCGCGCCTGGGCTCGCCGATGATGCGCCGCGGCCAGGGCGCGATCCTCGAGGAAGCGCTGGACGGCATCGAGCGGGCGCTCGTGTGAGCGAGCCACGGCGGGACTCGAGCTGGTGGGGCTGGGGGGACCCGGCGATCGCGCCGCAGCTGGACGTGCCGGCGCTGAGCGTGCTGGAAGAACGGATCGGCGAGTTGCAGCCCTGGCCGCTGGCCCGCGGGCTGGAGGCCTTCGCGCTGCCCGAGCCCGCATCGCTGCCGGCGGCGCTGAGCGAGGCGGTCGGGGAGTCGAGCGTCTTCCGGTCCGACGAGGACCGGCTGCGGCACTCCGGCGGGCGCGGCTACATCGACCTGGCGCGGCTGCGCGTCGGCGGCCTCGATGCCGCGCCGGACGCCGTGGTCGTGCCCGCCGACGCGGCCGCCCTGCGGCGAGTGCTGGACGTCTGCGCGAGCGAGGGAATCGCCGTGGTCCCGTTCGGCGGCGGCACCAGCGTCGTCGGCGGGGTCGAGCCGCTGCGGGGAGCGCACTCGAGGCTGATCAGCCTCGACCTCCGGGCCCTGTGCGACGTCGCGGTCGATCGCCGCTCGCTGACCGCCCGTCTCGGTGCGGGCCTGCGTGGGCCCGAGGCCGAGGCAGCCCTCGCGCGCGAGGGCCTCACCCTCGGCCACTTCCCCCAGTCCTTCGAGTACGCCACGATCGGCGGCTTCGCCGCGACCCGCTCGGCCGGCCAGGCCTCGAGTGGCTACGGCCGCTTCGATTCCCTGGTCAGCTCGGTTCGCCTCCTCGCTCCGGCCGGCGATCTGCACACGCTCGAAACCCCGCACACGGCCGCCGGCCCGGCGCTGCGAGAGCTGATCGTCGGCTCCGAGGGCGTGCTCGGGGTCATCCCCGAGGTGACCGTTCGGGTGCGGCCGCAACCGCAGGTGCGCCGCTACGAGGCCTGGATCGCCGCGAGCTTTGCGGCCGGGGCGGAGATCGTCCGCGCCATGGCCCAGGGGTCCGGCCTGCCGGACGTCGTCCGCCTCTCCGACGAGGAGGAGACGCAGGGCTCGCTCGCCCTCTCCGGGCCGCGCGGCCCCACCGCCGCCGTCCTCGGCCGTTACCTGGGCCTGCGCAAGCGTCGCGACGGCTGCCTGATGATCGTCGGCCTCGAGGGGGAGGAGGAGTCGGTGGCACGGCGGCGGGCGCTGGTCGTGCGAGCGCTGCGCTCGGGCGGCGCCGTCTACCTCGGCCAGGCCGCGGGGCGCTCCTGGGAGCACGGTCGCTACCAGGGGCCGTACCTTCGCGACACCTTGATGGGGATGGGGGCGATCGTCGAGACGCTGGAGACCTCGCACACCTGGTCCCGCCTCGGCGAGCTGCACGCCGCGGTCGCCGCCGCGATCCACGACTCGCTCGCCGGCCAGGGAACGCCGGGCCTCGTCTTCTGCCACCTCTCGCATGCCTACGCCGACGGCGCCTCGCTCTACTTCACCTTCATCGCCCGCTCCCGTCAGGGCGCCGAGCTCGAGCAGTGGCGCCGGGTCAAGCGCGCCGCCTCCGAGGCGATCGTCGCGACCGGGGGAACGATCACCCACCACCACGCGGTCGGTCGCGACCATGCCCCCTACATGGAGGCGGAGGTGGGGAGGACCGGGCTCGAGGTGCTGCGCGCGGTCAAGGATCGGCTCGATCCCGCCGGGATCATGAACCCCGGCAAGCTGTTCCCGGCAGCCTAGGGACTACGCGGTCACTTCTTGGTGGCGGCTTCGATCGCCTTGCCGGTGATCGGACCGCGGAGCACGTCTTCGCCGGTGTAGGCGGGGAGTCGCTTTTCCTTTTTCGCCTTGGCGATCTCGGCTTCGTAGGCGCTGTTGGAGGTGAGCGAGACGTCGATCTGGTCGAAGGCGCCGCTGGCGACGTAGGAGAGCAGTTCAGTCGGCAGCGGGAACTGGGCCGCGATCCCCCCCGATTTGGGCACGTTTACCGAGCCGATGCGCAGCGCCAGCTTCGGGGACTTGTAGAGCCAGACCGTGTAGGAGGATCCCGATGGCGAGGGGTCCAGCCCTTTGGCTTCGACCTGCAGCACCACGTTCTTCTTGATCCGCCCGAAGATCGCGACGCCGCTGCCGCCGCCGCCGTTGACCGGGCTGAGGACCGCCTGCGTCAGCTGGGAGTTGGCCGCCGGGGTGGCGCTGGGGGCTGCTTCGGTCCCGGCCGCCGCGGCGGCCGTCGTCGCGCCACCGTCGTCGCCACCGCCGCCGCTGACGGCGAGGACGACGATCAGCGCCACGACCACAGCGACGCCTGCGGCGATTGCGGCACGGGCGCCGCCGCTCTTGGGAAGGGAAACCCTCGGGCGCGGGGAGGGGGGGCGTTTGGCAGGCCGGCGTGGGGGCTGCGACGGGTTCGGCTCGGATTTTTCCTCACGAGGGGGCTGCGGCGGCGGCTCCGGCTCGACCTTCTCGGCCGGTGCAGGCTCCTCGGCGGCCTCTGGCCTCGGCTCCGCAACGCTGGGCGGATCGTGCGGCAATGGCGGCGGCGCCACGCCTTCGTCCTCAAGCTGGGCCAGCGCGTCCTTGACCTTGGCGCGGATCTCCTCGACGCTGAGGCCCATCAGGGCCGCGATGTCCTCATAGCCCTGCTCACGCTGGGCGAGCAGCCGCAGCATCGCCTTCTGGTCGTCGCTGAGCGCCATCGATCGCAAACCCTATGGGGAGCGCCCGACGAGGTGGCCGGCGCCGGCCACGGGTCTCGAAAGCTTAATCTCGCCCTCGGTAGGGTTGCCCGGCGATGACGGACGACCGGCGCGGCCCGCGTTCCCATTTCGACGCGCTGGTCGGCAGCGAGTGGCTCGACGACGATCCCGACCACGCCCGGGTCCGGGTGGGGCTTCGAGATGATCTTCGCCAGCCGGTCGGGCCGCTCCACGGCGGCGTGATCTCGACCCTGGTCGAGAGCATTTGCTCGCGGGCGACGGCGCTGGCGGTGATGGATGGCGGGATGGTGGCGATGGGCCAGTCGATCGGCGTCAGCTTCGTCCGCCCGATCACCGCGGGTGGCGTCGAAGTCCAGGCCAGGGCCCGCCACCGCGGCCGCACCACCTGGGTCTGGGACGCCGAGGTTCTCAACGACGACGGCAAGCTCTGCGCCCTGGCGCAGATGACGATCGCCGTCAGGCCGCTGCCGAAAGCTGACTGAGAGTCGATCCCGGTAGGGGTTTCACTTAACTTTTTCGAGCTGCGCCAGTGACTGCCGACGATGGCGGGCGGCGAAAAAGTACAAGACGTTCCACCCCTACCGGGATCGACTCTCGGCCGCCGCTCTCAACCGCCGAAGCGGTTGGTGATCGGCAGCCTGCGGTCCTTGCCGAATGCTCTGGGGGTGATGCGGATGCCCGGGGCTGCCTGGCGGCGCTTGTACTCAGAGTGGTCGACGAGGGCGATCACGTCGTCGACCGTCGCCGCGGGCATCCCGGCGGCGATCATCTCCTCGCGGCCCAGGTCGCGCTCGACGTAGGCCTCGAGGACCCGGTCCAGCAGGTCGTAGGGGGGGAGCGAGTCGCTGTCGAGCTGGTCGGGGCGCAGCTCGGCCGAGGGGGCGCGATCGATCACCGAGACGGGTACCAGCTCGCCGTCGGAACGCTCGTTGCGACGGCGCACCAGCCCGTAGACCAGCGTCTTCGGCACGTCCTTGATCACCGCGAAGCCGCCCGCCATGTCGCCGTACAGGGTCGCGTAGCCGACCGACATCTCGCTCTTGTTGCCGGTCGTCAGCACCAGCCAGCCGTGCCGGTTGGAGAGGGCCATCATCAGGTTGCCGCGGATCCGCGCCTGGATGTTCTCCGCCGCCAGGTCGGGCTCGGAGGGGCGGGCCGGGTCCCGCGGCGGCGTCTCCTCGCCCTCCACCGGCGTCTCGCCGGGGTTGAGGTGCCGGGCCAGGGCCCGCTCGTAGCCGGACATCATCGGCTCGATCGGGATCTCGATCAGCTCGCAGCCGAGGTTGGCGGCGATAGTCCGGGCGTCGTCCTGGGTTTCAGGGCTGGAATGAGGGGACGGCATCACCACGCAGCTGAGCCGCTGCGGCCCGACCGCGTCGGCCGCGAGCATCGCCACCAGGGCAGAGTCGATCCCGCCGGAGAGGGCGACGCCGACGTGGCCGAAGCCGTTCTTGGCGACGTAGTCGCGCAGGCCGAGCACCAGCGCCGCGTAGACCTCGTCGAGGTCGGCGAGCGGCTCGGCGAGCGGCCCCGGCACGGCGGCGGGAACCTCGCAGACCAGCAGCTCCTCCTCGAACTGGGAGGCGCGGGCGATCAAGTTGCCACGGGGGTCGGTGACGAGGCTCTGCCCGTCGAAGACCAGCTCGTCCTGGCCGCCGACCAGGTTGCAGAAGGCGAAGTAGGCCCCGTAGGCACGGGAGCGCTCGGCGAACATCGCCTCGCGCTCGCGTCCCTTGCCGCGATGGTACGGCGAGCCCGAGGGGTTGGCGATCAGCTTGGCCCCCTGCTCGACCTCGGTCTGCGCCGGCGGCCCGGTTACCCAGCAGTCCTCGCAGATCGTCAGGCCGATCCTCTGGCCGCCGACGTCGATCGTGAGCGGATCCTGGCCCGGCACGAAGTAACGCTGCTCGTCGAAGACGGCGTAGTTGGGCAGCCTGTTCTTGCGGTAGACGCTCTGCACCGCACTGTCGGCGAGAACGGCCAGGGAGTTGTGGGCGTAGGGGGAATCGCCGCCGCCGACCGGCTCGGCAAAGCCGACCAGCACGGTCATCCCGGACACCCCCCGGGCCAGCTCCTCGACGGCCCGCCGGTTGGCGTCGAGGAAGTGGCGCTTCAGGTAGAGGTCCTCGGCCGGGTAGCCGGGCAGGCTCAGCTCCGGGAAGATCGTCAGCTCGGCGCCCTCCGAGCGGGCGCGGACGATCCAGGCGGCGATCTTGGCGGCGTTGCCGTCGATGTCGCCGACCGTGGGGTCGATCTGGGCGAGGGCTATGCGCATCGGGGCTCTCCGGAGATCACCGTCGAAGTATCGCCGTCGCGCCCGCCGGAGCGGGCCGAGGCGCCCGCTAGGGTGACCTCGATGCGGGACCGCCGTCGCCACCTGGTCGGTTTCTCGGTGGCGGCCCTCCTCTCCCTCGCTGCCGCGCCCGCCCTCGCCTCGGCGTCGACCGGGCTCGCCGTAGCGACGCCCAGCCTCGCCTCACCCAGCCAGAAGCCCTTCATCGCCCCGCAGCCCCGCCCGACCGAAGACCGCTCGCGGCCGACCGACGACCCCGACCCCAACCGCAACGCCTACACGGTCCCCCAGGCGCCGCGTTCGCCTTTCTGCGGTCACAACTTCTGCGTTCACTGGGTGGCGCAGGGCATCGACGCACCCGACCTCGCCGACTCCGACGGCAACGGCATCCCCAACTTCGTCCAGCAGGTCCTCGGAGTCGCCGAACACGTCCACGCCGTCGAGAACGACAGGCTCGGCTGGCGCGAGCCGATGAGCGACGGCCGGCTCGGCGGCGGCCGCGGCAAGACCGACATCTACCTCTCGCAGATTGGCGGCGAACTGTTTGGATACGCGGCGCCCGATCGCGGCCAGGCGTCCAAGCAGCACCGGATACCGCGCCGGTTGCACGGCTACCTGGTCCTCGACAACGACTACAGCGCCTTCGAGTTTCCCGGCACGACGCCGATCCACGACCTCGAGGTGACGCTCGCCCACGAGTACAACCACATCCTCCAGTTCGGCTACGACGCCTTCCAGGACCCCTGGTTCGCCGAGTCGAGTGCGACCTGGATGGAGGACCAGGTCTACAACGGCATCAACGACTACCTGCGCTACGTTCGTCGCTGGGTGCGTCGCGACAAGACGCCGCTCACCACCAGCTCGATCAAGGAGTACGGCTCGGCGGTCTGGAACGAGTGGCTGGCGCATCGCTACGGGCTCTCGATCGTGCGCAAAGCCTGGGCCCGGGCGATCCACACCCGCCCCGGGGGGTTCTCCGTCGCCGCCTACGAATCGGCGATCCGCGCCGCCGGGCCCTCTGACCTCGGCCACGACTTCACCCGCTTCGCAGCCGCCGTCGCCGAGTGGCGCACGGGGAAGGGGTTCCGGGAGAGCGGGCTGTACCCGGACATGCCGCGCCAGGGCCATCTGTCGCTGGATGGGGCGCCGCTGACCCGGTTGCTCAACCACACCACCTTCGAGCTACTGCGGGTCCGGGCTAGCGGCGGGCGTGGCGTCGCCGTCCACGTCGTCGCCCCGCGCGGGGTCGCGGCCGGCCTGGCGCTGGTCGGACGCATCGGCAGCGAACGCCACGGAGAGACGATCTCGCGACTGGCCTTCCGGCGTGGCGGCGGCAGGATGACCGCGCGCCTCGGCGACCCGCGGCGGTTCAGCCGCATCACCGCCGTCGTCGTCAACGCCGACGCCAGCGCCGGCGGCTTCAGCGCCCGCCGGCTTGACTGGCGCTACCTGACCGACCAGGTCCCGTTCGAGATCCGCGCCAACCCGGTTCGCTAGTCGCGGGTCGCTAGGAGCGGGACTCGGAGGCGAGCGCGCCGGCGCCGTTCGCCGCGGCCTTGCCCGCCTTGGTGCGCCGCCTCGGCGCCGGCGCGCTCGCCACGACCTCGGCGGTCGCCGCCTCGAGGTCGAGGGCGAAGCTGTCGAGGTCGGCCATCGCGTCGTAGTCGCCGACCAGCCCGAAGTTGACCTGCCCGTTGTAGGACATGATCCCGACGCAGAGCGCCTGCCGGCGGGCCAGCGGCACCATCGGGAAGATCGACTCCATCTTGCTCCCGAGCACGTAGAGCGGGAGCTGCGGGCCCGGCACGTTGGTGACGACGAGGTTGAAGAATCGCTGTGCCGGTTGCAGCCGGGCCGCCTGGGAAGCGATCGTGGCGGGGGCGAAGTCGGTGAGTTTGGTGAGGATCTCGGCGCCGACGGCCTGTCCGGAGGCCTTCAGGTCGCCCATCTCGCCGGTCAGGATCTGCAGCCGCTCGACCGGGTCCTCGGACCAGACCGGGAGCGGCGCCATCATCGCCGAGATCCGGTTGCCGAGCGCTCCGTGCTCCTCCTCGGCGCGGACGCTGACCGGGACCAGGGCCCGCATCTCCAGCCCCTCGGTGCTGTGGCCGCGAGCGCGGAGGTATTTGCCGATCCCGCCGGCGACGATCGAGAGGATGACGTCGTTGACGGTGCCGCCGTGCTTGTCTTTAACCCGCTTCAGCTCGGCGAGGTCGGCCTGGGTGATCGCGAAGCGGCGGTGAGGGCCGATCTCGACGTTGAAGACGGTGCTCGGGGCGGCCATGCCGGCGCCGATCACCTTCGAGGTGGCGCCGATGCCGCGGGCGACCTGGCGCGGGCCGCGCAGGGCCGCGCGGACGCCGCGGACGATCTCCCTGGGACTGGTCAGGCGCTCCTTGACCGCGTCGCCGAGCAGCTTCAGGTCGGTCGGTTCCGGGCGGGCGAGCCACGGCGGCGCTGAGCTGGGCGGGCCCTGCGGCTCGGCGTCGAGGTCGAAGAGGACGGTGGTGATGTCGACGCCGGAGACGCCGTCGACCAGGGCGTGGTGGCTCTTGCCGATGATCGCGAAGCGTTCGTCGCGCAGACCCTCGACCAGCCACAGCTCCCAGAGCGGCTTGCTGCGGTCGAGCTGCTGGGAGAAGACGCGCGCCGCGAGGTTGCGCAGCTGCTCCTCGGAGCCGGGTGCCGGCAGGGCGCTCTGGCGCACGTGGTAATCGAGGTTCAGATGGGGGTCGTCAACCCAGACCGGGCGGCCCTGGTCGAAGGGGACGAAGCGCAGCTTCTGGCGGAAACGCGGCACCAGGTGCAGGCGCGAGGCGATGTGGTCGCGGAACTCCCGGTGCGACGGCGCCGGGCCCGTGAAGATGCTCACCGAGGCGACGTGCATATGGGCGCCGGCGCGCTCCATGTGAAGGAACGACGTATCCAGCCCGGTCAATCTTTCCGCCATGGTTCATCTTTGCACACGGCGCCCAGGCACGATAGAGCGTGATATTTGGCTCTCTGGAGCCATTTGTATGCTTAATTGCCGGATCGCGCGGGTGTGAGGGCGATCACGTAAGCGCCCTGTAAGCGGTTCTACGGTGTTTGCTCACAGACGAGCGAACCCATCTGCCGAGTCCCCTCGCACCCGCGAGCGGGAGCGGGGGACCCAAATGTCACGGCGATCAGTCCGTGGCCGGGGCGAATCGGGCGGCGAGCCGCCCGTAGCGAGCGCCAGGCACCGTGCCGGCCCCCGCGAGCCCGTCAGCTAACCCCGCAGGCAGCAGAAAGCGAGCGACACACGATGCGATATCTCCTGCCCACAGTGGTGGCTGTCAGCGCGCTGACGACCGCCGTCGCGCCAGCCGCGGCGCAGATCCGACCGCACCATGATCAGAGGCCCCGCCGGGTCGATTCCCATGTCTCATTGCACCTCTCGGGTCACACCGTCCTCAGTGGCAACGGGATCGCCGTGCGCGGCAAGGTGCGTCCCGCCGGGCATCGCCGGATCAAGGTCGTCTTCGACGGCCCGAATGCCAGGGCGCTCGGTACGACCACCAGGGCCAACGGCGTCTTTGCGTTGCGCTGGTCCCCGGACCGGATCGGCAACTACGCGGTGCGGGCCTTCGGCGTCCACGACGGGCAGATCCGCGGCTCGGCCAGCGTGGCCCGCCGGCTGACGGCCTACCACCCGGCTGGCGCCTCCTACTACGGCCCAGGGCTGTACGGCAACGGCGTCGCCTGTGGCGGCACCCTGATGCCGGGCACGCTGGGGGTGGCGAACAAGACGCTGCCCTGTGGCACCAAGGTGAAACTGCGCTACCACGGCCGGTCGATCACCGTGCCGGTGATCGACCGCGGCCCCTACGTCGCCGGTCGCGACTACGACCTCACCGAGGCGACCCGGGACCGGCTCGGCTTCCCCGGCGTCGGCATGGTCTTGGCGAACCGCTAGCGGCGCTCCCAAACCAGCCCGTGGTTCCTTTGGGACGCAATGCGTAACAAAGGAACCACGGGTCAGGCGATGCCGACGCCGAGGCCGAGCTGGAGCTGGCCGTCGCTGGGCTCGTTCGCCTCCGGGGGCGCGTCGTCGCTCTCAAAGCCGGCGATGCGGACGCCGAGCAGCCGCACCGGCCGCTGCGGGTCATAGGCGCGCAGCAGGTCGAGGGCGATCGGCGCGACGATCGCCGGGTCGTTGGTCGGTTGCTCCACCGTGTGGGAGCGGCTGACGTTGGTCCAGTCGTCGAGCCGCACCTTGATCCCGATCGTGCGTCCCTCCAGCTCGCGCTTGCGCAGCCGCCGGCAGAGCTCCGCGGACAGCTCGGCGAGGTGGGACTCCAGCTCGCCGCGGTGGCGGACGTCGACGTCGAAGGTCGTCTCCGCCGACTGCGACTTGGTCTCGCGGGTGACGCTGATCGGCGTCTCGTCCCAGAGCCGGCCGCGGGCGTGCAGCCAGGCCCCGGAGCGCGGCCCGAAGGCAGCCTCCAGCTCCGCCGACTCACGCTCGCGCAGCTCCGCCAGGGTGCGGATCCCCATCCCCTGCAGCTTCACCACCGTCTTCGGCCCGATCCCCGGCACCAGGCCCGGCGACTCGTCGCCGAAACGCGCCAGCGCCTCTTCGCGCGAGAGCACCACCAGTCCCGCCGGCTTGCCCAGCTCGCTGGTGATCTTCGCCAGCATCCGGCTCTCGGAGATCCCGACCGAGCAGGTCAGCCCGGTGTCGGCGCGGATCTCGGCGGCAACCCGGCGCATCGTCGCCTTCGGGGAGAAGAGCCCAGTCAGGTCGAGGTAGGCCTCGTCGAGCCCGACCACCTCGACGATCTCGACGTTGCGGCGCAGCACCTCCATCACCTGCGCCGAGGCCTCCCGGTAGGCCGGGAAGTCGGGACGGAGGTAGACGGCGTCGGGAAGCCTGCGGCGTGCCACCGCGGCCGGCATCGCCGAGTGGATCCCGGCCAGCTTGCGCGCCTCATAGCTCGCCGTCGTCACCACCGCCCGCGGTCCCGAGCCGCAGACGACGACCGGCCTCCCCCTCAGCTCCGGCCGCCTGCGCAGCTCGACCGACGCGTAGAAGGCGTCCATATCGAGATGCGCGATTGTCCGCGAACCGGCCACCAACCGATGGTAAGAGGGAGGCGGGACGCGACCGCTCAGACGTCGGCGCCGGCGGGCGACTCGCTGGCCGTGGCGAAGGGAAGCGCGTAGAAGATGGCGACGGCGGCGCAGATCGCGAAGGTCAGGTAGGGCGCGACGAAGGCCAGCCCGGTCGCGACCAGGTAGGGGAAGACCCCGGAGATGCCGCGTTTGAGGGTGAGGCGCCGGGTCTCCTCGTCCACCTCGTCGCCGAGCAGCGCCGCCTTGCGGAAGAGGATGTGGTGGTTGGTCGCCGCGAAGACCAGGGTCATGACCAGGAAGGAGCTGCCGTAGACGGCGGCGGCGAGGCTCTCGCCATCGCTCTGCTTGAGGTAGGCGGCCATCAGCGCCGTCGTGAACGGCAGGGCGCCGACGGTCATCAGCAGCAGGAGGTTCCAGATCAGGATCCCGTGGTCGACGACCCTGAGCCGGCGGATCATCACGTGGTGGTTGATCCAGATGATCCCGATCGTCATGAAGGAGATCGCGTAGGCGGCATAGCTTGGCCACTGGGCGGCGAGCTCGCGGGCGAGGCCCGCTTCGGAGCCGGGTTCGGGAACGTGGATCTCCAGCACCAGCAGCGTGATCGCGATCGCGAAGACCCCGTCGGAGAAGGCCTCGACCCTGTTCGTGTTCATCCCAACCAGTTCGGCGCACCGGCACCGGCTCCTGTCGGCGCATCCCGCCTAGACTTATCTCGTGGCTTCCCCGCAGGCGAAGAACCTGGAGGCGATCTCCAGGGCGATCGACCAGCACAACTCGAGCTGTCCGTTCCCGGCGGCCGAGGTGCGGATGAACCCGTTCGAGGTCCAGCGGCTGGGCTGGGAGCAGATCCGCGGCCTGCCGGTCGTCCCCGACGGTGAGATCGGCACCGGCCGCTTCCGCATCGTCTGCTCGCGTGATCTCGAGGGCGAGAAGCTCGAAGAGGTCGAGGCGATCGGCCAGGAGCTGCAGACCGCGTCCCCGGTCAATAACTGACGCCCCGAAGGGGCGCGGGGCCGAGCAGGTCAAGGACGCAGGAAGCGAAGTGCGCTCTGCACACGAGCGACCGAGGACGCCGAGATGCGCCGGTCAGGCGCCTCTTCAGACTTGGTTCCAGAAGTCGAGGCCCAGCCCTGAGAGCCAGTTCTGGGCTTCGATGTTGAGCTGGGTGAAGCCGCCGGTCCAGATCAGCACGCCCATCGCGATCAGGATCACGCCGCCGACGGCGACGATCGCCTGGTAGTGGCGCTTGACCACGGTGAAGGCGGTGGCCATGCGGGAGAAGGCGAGGGCGGTGATCAGGAAGGGGATCGCCAGGCCCGCCGAGTAGACGGCGAGCAGCAGGGCGCCGCGGGCGGCTGAGCCGGAGAGCGCGGCGGCGGAGAGGATCGCGCCCAGGGTGGGGCCGATGCAGGGGGTCCAGGCGATCGCGAAGGCGGCGCCGGCGACGATCGGCCCGCCCTTGCCGGCGCGCTCGAGCAGCGAGTCGACGTGCCACTCGCGGTTGAGCCTGGTGACGAAGAGCGAGGCGACGAAGAGGACGCCCATCGCGACGATCAGCGCCGCGGAGATCTTGGTCAGCAGTTCCTTGTTGTCCTGCAGGAACGAGCCGAGGCCGGTGGCGGTGAGGCCGAGCAGGATGAAGATCGCCGAGAAGCTGGCGACGAAGAGCAGGCTGGGGCCGAGGACGCGGCGCCAGTCGGCGTCGTCGAGCTCCGCCGCGGAGACGCCGGTGACGGCGGAGAGGTAGCCGGGGACGAGCGGCAGCACGCAGGGGGAGAGGAAGGAGACGACTCCCGCCGCGAGGGCGGCGAAGATGCCCACTCCTGCGGCAGGATCGGAGCTGAGAACCGCGTTGACCAAGACCCCTGAGAATAGTCCCAGCCACGCTTCAGCCGGTCGGAGCTCCTCGCGGCTGTTCAACGCCTCGGGCCTGGCGCGGCGGCTGCAGGCCTCGCCGCTGTTCGCGATCGGCCCCGCCGCACCCGCGCCGGCGCTCCGCCGCGGCGCCCTGATCGCGGTGCCGATCGGCCTGGCGCTGATCGTCGAGCTGGGCCTCGGGGCGCCCACCAAGGGCGCGATCGCCACCGGCGCCCTGCTGGCGGGCTTCCCGGGGCTCGACGCGCCGGCGGGGCCGCGGTCCGCCTGGCAGGCCGCGACGGCACCGCTGATCGGCATCGCCGCCGCGCTCGGCGTGCTCAGCAGCCAGTCGGCTCCGACCGCTGTCCTGGCGATGGGCCTGCTGGGCGCCGCCGCCGGGTACTGCTTCTCGGTCTCCCTGCGCCTGGCGATCGCCGGCCTCTCGGTCGCGCTGGCGATGGTGGTCGCCCAGGGCTTCTTCCTCGCCCCCGGCGACGCCTGTCCGGCGCTGGTCTACGTCACCGCAGGCGGGCTGGCGCAGGCGGCCTGGTCGTTCCTCGTCTGGCTTCTCGCCGACCGCGCCGGCGATGAGGGAGCCGGCGGCTGGAACAGCCGCGCCGCGGCGGCGGCGCTGGTGTCGAACCTGACCCTGCGCTCGAGCAGCGCCCGCCACGCGATCCGCTTCGGCGTCGCCCTCGCCACCGGGGTCGCCGCGTACCGGCTGCTCGGCATGCGCGAGCACGGTTTCTGGATCCCGCTGACGATCCTCTTCGTGATGCGCCCCGAGCGCGACGAGACCCACCACCGCCTGGTCCTGCGGGCGCTCGGCACCGTGCTCGGCCTCCTCGTCGCCACCGCCGTGGCCGAGGCCTTCGGCGGCAGCGACGTCGTGGTGGTCGCCGTGCTGACCGTCTCCGCGGCGCTCTCCTTCGGCCTGCTCACGGTCCAGTACGCGCTCTTCACGGCGGCGATCACCACCTACGTGGTCCTGCTCACCGACACGCTCGGCGAGCCGGCCCTCGACGCCGCCGGGCAGCGCGCCAGCGGCACCGCCCTCGGCATCCTGATCGCCTTCGTCGCCTTCCTGCTCTGGCCGAATCCGGGGGAAGGGATGCACGGCCGGATCGACCCGCCGGAGCCGGGCCCCAGCTCACCCGAGGCGGCAGCCCGGTAGATTCCTGGCCAGGCAGCCAAACGCCGCGCCGGGCGCGGCAGACCACAGGAGCAGACTTTGAGCAACCGCACGTTCGTAGTCGGGGTCGGGATGACCAAGTTCGAGAAGCCCGGCACCAAGCAGGGCGACTACCCCGACTGGGCCAAGGAGGCGGGGGAGAAGGCACTCGCCGACGCCGGCATTCCCTACACCGACGTCGAGCAGGCCTACGCCGGCTACTGCTACGGCGACTCGACCTACGGCCAGCGGGCGCTCTACCAGCTCGGCCTGACCGGGATTCCCGTCGTCAACGTCAACAACAACTGCTCGACCGGCTCCTCGGCGCTGTTCCTCGCCCGCCAGGCGGTCAAGGGCGGCCTCGTCGATTGCGCCCTGGCGCTCGGCTTCGAGAAGATGGAGCCAGGCAGCCTCGGCGTCAAGTACACCGACCGCACCAACGCCCTCGACAAGCACGCGATGCGGATGTTCGAGATCCGCGACGCCGAGGCCTCGCCGCCGGCCCCGCAGATGTTCGGCAACGCCGGCCGCGACCACATGCAGAAGTACGGCTCGACCCCCGACCACTACGCCTGGATCGGCTGGAAGAACCACAAGCACTCGGTCAACAACCCCTACGCCCAGTTCCAGGACGAGTACTCGCTACAGGACATCAAGGACGCGAAGATGATCCACGACCCGCTGACCAAGCTGCAGTGCTCGCCGACCTCCGACGGCTCCGCCTGCGCGATCGTCGCCTCCGAGCGCTACGTCGATGAGCACGACCTCTGGGACCGGGCGATCGAGATCGCCGGCCAGTCGATGGTCACCGACCTCAGCTCGACCTTCGACGAGGGCGCCAACTGCATGACGATCGTCGGCGCCGACATGTCGAAGCTGGCCGCCGACGGCGCCTACGAGGAGGCCGAGGTCAGCCCCCACGAGGTCGACGTCTGCGAGCTGCACGACTGCTTCAGCGCCAACGAGCTGATCACCTACGAAGCGCTCGGCTTTGCGGCCGAGGGCGAGGCGCACAAGCTGGTCGACGAGGAAGCCACCACCTTCGGCGGCCAGGTCGTCGTCAACCCGTCCGGCGGGCTTATCTCCAAGGGTCACCCACTGGGCGCGACCGGCCTGGCGCAGTGCTCCGAACTGACCTGGCAGCTGCGCGGCCAGGCCGACAAGCGGCAGGTCGAGGGCGCGAAGGTCGCGCTCCAGCACAACATCGGCCTCGGCGGCGCAGCCGTGGTCACCGTCTACAAGCCGGTGGGCTGAGGCCCACCGCACCTACCAGGAGGGCACGATGGCGAAGCAGCGGCGTTCACTGAACGGCAAGGTCGTGGCGATTACCGGCGGCGCGCGGGGAATCGGCAAGGCGACGGCGACGGCGCTGGTGCGGAAGGGCTGCCGCGTCGCGATCGGCGACCTCGACCTGGCCCTGGCCGAGCAGACCGCGGCCGGCCTCGGGGGCGGCACGATCGCGCTCGCGCTCGACGTCACCGATCGCTCCTCCTTCGCCGGCTTCCTCGACGAGACCGAGCGCCAGCTCGGCCCGCTGGACGTGGTGATCAACAACGCCGGGATCATGCCGGTGACGGCGCTCGTCGAGGAGTCCGACGACTCGATCCGCCGCCAGCTCGACATCAACGTCTACGGGGTGATTGTCGGAACCCAGCTGGCGATCGAGCGGCTGCGCCCGCGCGGAACCGGCCACATCGTCAACATCGCCTCGCAGGCCGGCAAGACGGCGCTGCCCGGCATCGCCACCTATTCCGGCACCAAGCACGCGGTGGTCGGCATCAACGAGGCGGTGCGGGCCGAGCTGCGCGGCAGCGGGGTTGAAGTCCACAACGTGATGCCGACCCTGGTCAACACCGAGCTGACGGCCGGGCTCGGGCAGAAGCTGATCAAAGCGGTGGACGCCGAGGACGTCGCCAACGAGATCGTCGAGGCGCTCGAAGTCGGCCGCTTCGACGTCTTCGTACCCCGCGCCAACGCGGTCATGACCCGCTTCAGCGTGCTGCTGCCACGGCGGGCCGGCGAGGCCGTCGCCAGGCTGATGAAGGCCGACAAGCTGATGTTCGAGGTCGACCACGGCGCCCGCCGCGCTTACGAGGAGCGCGCCGCGGCCAGCGAGCCGAGCAGCGATGCCGGCTCAGAGACCCCCGAGCCCGCCCAGCACGACGCCGCCTGACGCGCTTGGTCACTTGGTCGCGATATAGGCCGCTCAAGTGACCAAGCGTCGGCCCTGAGATGGGAAGGATCTACGAGGAGACCTGGGGGCGCTTTTTCGCAGCGGCCTACGACCGCGCCCTGCAGGCCACCGAGGAGGCCGGGCTGGGGGAGATGCGCCGGGAAGTCCTGGCCGGGGCAGGGGGGAGGGTGGTCGAGATCGGCGCCGGCACGGGGGTGAACCTCGATCTCTATCCCAAGGGGGTCGAGGATCTCGCCCTGGTCGAGCCCGACCCGCACATGGCGAAGCGTCTGCGGACGAGGTTGGCGGGGTCCGGGCGGACGGGCGCTCTGATCGAAGCGCCCGCCGAACGCCTGCCCTTCGAGGACTCCAGCTTCGACACCGCGGTGGCCAGCTTGGTTCTCTGCACGATTCCCGATCCGGCCGCGGCGCTCGCCGAGGTGGCGCGAGTTCTGAAGCCGGGCGGGCGTCTGCTCTTCATCGAGCACGTACGCTCGCGCGATCCCGGCCTGGCGCGCTGGCAGGATCGGCTTGAGACGCCCTGGCGCTTCCTCGGCGACGGCTGCCACTGCAACCGCGATACCGTCGCGACGATCGACGCCTCACCGCTGACGCTCGGCACGGTCGAGCGGGGCCGCCTGCCCAAGGCCGTCCCGATCGTCAGGCCACTTGTCCGGGGCAGCGCGACGGCCTGAGGCGATGGCCTGAGGCGACGGCCTGGGGCGACGGCCTGAGGCGCGGTTTAGCGAGCGTCGAGCAGCCGCCCGGCCAGCTCGGCCGCACTGACCCCGATGAGGGCCCCAGCGAGGACATCTGCGGGATAGTGGACGCCGGTATGGACCCGGGAATACCCGACCAGGGCGGCCAACGCCCGGAGCGGCGCCGAGAGCGAGGGCGCGACGGCGCCGCTGCCGGTCGCGAAGGCGAAGGCAGAGGCGGTGTGGCCGGAGGGGAATGAGCTGGATCTGGGCATCGGCACGTGGCGGGCGGCGAGGACCTCGAGCTCCTCGCGATCGGGCCGGCCCCGCACCGTCAGCGGCTTGGCGATCAGATTGGCGGCTCCGGAGGCGATGCCCAGCGAGACGAGACCCCGCGCCGCGGCCCGGCGACCGCCTGGGCCGCCGAGAAGTGCCATCGCCGCTGCCGCCGCGAACCAGAGCTTGCTCTGGTCGGCAGCGCCGGAAAGCCGGCGCATCGCCGCGTCGAGGCCGGGGGTTTCGGTGCCGGCGACGGCGGCGTAGACGGCGGCATCGACGACCTTCGCCTCGGTGAGCCAGTTCCCCATTCGAGGATGTTATGAGCCGCCGCCCCGGAGCCCTCGTCGCCCTGCTCGGCGCCGGCGCCGCCGTGGCCCTGGCCGTATACGTCTTCATCTCCGACTTCCCGCGCGGCCTGATCGTCCTGGCCTGCGTCCTGGCCGCCCTCGGAGCCGCCTGGTTCGGGCTGCTGCGCCGCGCCGCGCGCCGCCTGCTCGGGATCGGCGTCGCGGCATTGTTGACCGGCGTCGCGTTCGCCACCACCGTCTCGGGTGACAACGAGCTGGCCCTGCTGGCGGTCGCGGGGGCGAGGTCATCGGGGTCGCCGGCGCACCTCGGGACGACCCCCGAGCCTCAGCCTCAACGCACGATAATGGTGGTTATGTGAACTCGGAGCGAAAAAGGCCCATAAAGGAGGGCGACAGGCCGCCACGATAGCCCTGCCGCCCCGCCGAGCGATCGGCTCAGCTGGCCTTTTTGATCGCTTCTTCGATTTCCTCAGGAGTGCTGGGCGTGCCGAGCAGTTCGGTGCCGTTGCTGTTCGGACCTTTGATCGCAAACGACGGCGTCCCGGTGAAGCCGAAATTCTGCGCCTGTTCGGTGGTCGTCGTGACCTCGGTGGTGAACTTCTTGGCCTGGCGTTCCTGGTTCCATTTGGAGATGTCCTTGATGCCGGCGCCCTTGGCGATGGCGGTGAGGAATTCGTCGGTCGCGTAGCCGGAGTTCTCCTCGCCCTGGTTGCGGTAGAAGAGCTCGAGGTAGTTCCAGCCGCGTCCCTGGGCGCCGGCCGCCAAGGCCGCGGCGCCGGCCGGTAGAGACTGCGGCCCGATGATCGTGAAGTTGCGGAAGTCGATCGTCGCGACGCCTTTGTCGACCTGGTTTTCGATCACCTGCGGGAGGACTTCTTCCGAATAGGCTTTGCAGACCGGGCACTGCAGGTCCCCGTACTCGAAGAGCTGGACCTTGGCCTTGGGGTGACCGAGCACCAGGCCGCTCTGGGGAGAGCCGCCGACCAGCGAGTCGACCGCGCTGACTTCCTTCAGGTTCGTGGCATCGCCGCCGCTGCTGCCGCCCGAGCTGGCAACGATCAGCACCACGACCGCGACGATGGCCAGGAAGATCGCCCCGGCCCCGAACTGGAGCAGTCGCGTGCGCCGCTCGCCGGCGTCGACCTTCGTTTCTTCCTGCAGCCGCTCTTCGCGACGTTTCTCCCGCTCCCGCTTGTTGCTCATCGGTCCTTCCTGTCTAGTGCCGTTCAGCCCTGTTCGGGCAGCGCGGCGGTAGTGGTTCCGGCGTAGCCGATCAGGCGCGTCGCGTTGAGGAGGAATTGGATCGTCATCAGCACGGCGCTTGCCACGCACCATTGGCAGATCGCTTCGATCTTGAACAGCTCCAGATAGGTGAGGTAGACGCTGAAGCCGAAGCCGCCGAGGGCGACGGCAAAACCGCCGAAGCGGGCCAGGTCGTTGGCGAAGAAGGCCGTCAGCAGCAAGGCGATGTAGCCGACGATCCCGAAGACGGCGACGTTGACCCCGGCGATGTGCGAGTAGGAGCTGTTTGCCACGGTCTCGCAACCGCCGCCGCCGGCCAGGCAGGTCGGCGCCCCGCCGCCCGAGTCGGCAATCGTGATGTAGGTGGCGACACCGATTCCCAGGGCCGCCACGAAGGCGATCACCCGGCGCAGCGTCGCTTCGGTCGGAAACTTCATAGCGATGAAGATAAAGCCTCGGTGTAAAAGGCGGCTAACTCGCGGGAGAGCTTGCCGCCCTGCCAGGCCAGCGGCGACTCGCCCTGCCGCTCGCTGACGAGGCGGGCCTGGGGCAGCCGATCCGCGTAGGAAACCGCGACTTCGTGGGGATGACCGGGATCGGCGGCGTCGTGACTGGCGACCACCAGCGCCGGGATCTCGATCCGCTCGAGCTCCTCGATCGACTCGAAGGGACGCGCTCGCGGAACCTCGCGCAGGGCCTCGACCACGGCCTCGGGATGGCGGTGCCCGAGCATCCGGGCACGGGTGAAGCCGAGCACCGACTTGCGCCAGGCGGGGTCGGTGCTCTGGTTGCGGTCGATGTAGTCGACGAAGCCATCCACCCCGCCCCGCTCCAGTGCCAGGGCCAGGCCGTCCCAGTACTGCAGCGAGGCCGGCGGGATCGAGCCCGCGTAGACCGGTCCGATCGCGACCAGGCCGGCGAGGCGCCCGGGGTTGCGGAGCGCGTAGGCGACGGCGGTGTGGGCGCCCATCGAGTGGCCGGCGATGACGAAGCGCCCCTCCCCCACCCGCGCAGCCACGACCCGTTCGAGGTCGCCGACAAGCCACTGGTATCCATAGCCCTCGCCCGGCGGGGCTGGGTCGGACTCGCCGTGCCCCCGAGCGTCGTAGGAGACGACCCGGTGACCGGCGCGCTGCAGCGCTCGCGAGCCGTGGACGACGTAACGGCGAGTTGCGGTGATGCCGTGACAGAGGACGATTGGGGGCCCCTCGCCGCTGCTTTCGCCGCGAATCGTCGCTTCCCCGCTGAGCGCGAAGGACGCCGCCTCGGCGCCCGGCATCAGCCCAGCGAGGCGACGGCGCGCTGGAGGTCGTCGACCGACTCGTAGGTGAGGCCGGCGAGGGTCACCTTGCGGTGGCGGACGACGCCCTGCTCGTCGACGACGAAGATCGCCCGTCGCACCATCGGTCCGGCCAGCACGCCGTAAGCCCGGGCGACTCCCTTGTCCTCATCGGCCAGCAACGGCACGTTGAGGCGCTTCTCCTCGGTGAAACGCTCGTGGGACTCGACCGACTGCGGCGAGATTCCCAGTACCTCGGCACCGAGGCCGTCGAGCTTGTCCTCCTGGTCGCGATAGGAGCAGAACTGTTTGGTGCAGACCGCGGTGAAATCGCCGGGGTAGAAGGCGAGGACCACCTTGCGGCCCCGGTAATCGGACAGCCGGTAGGTCTTGTCCCCGGTGCCGGGGAGCTCGAAGTCCGGTGCCGGGTCTCCTACGTTTACCTTGGCCACTGAGCCAGCTTAGCCGCTGGGGCTAGCCCTTTTCGATCGTCATCTTTTCGATCAGGATCGTCTGTTTCGGTTTTTCCGCCGCCGTTCCCATCTTGCCGATGCGCTCGACGACGTCGAGGCCCTTGCTGACCTTGCCGACCAGCGCGTATTCGGGCGGCAGGCCGGCGTCGGCGCCGGTGACCACGTAGAACTGGCTGCCCGAGCTGCCGGGCGGCTCCGCCGAGCTCTTTGCCATCGCCACCGTGCCTTTGGTGTAGGCGAGGTTGGCGGGCGGCTTCTCGACCACGGTGTAGCCGGGGCCGCCGCTGCCGGTGCCAAGCGGATCGCCGCCCTGGATGACGAATTCCGGGACTATCCGGTGGAAGCTGAGGTCGTCGTAGAAACCCTGTTCGGCGAGGTAGGCGAAGGAGTTGGTCGTCTTCGGGGCGCGCTTGGTGTCGAGGGCGATGTCAAAGGTCCCGCAGCTCGTCTGCACCACAGCGGTCAGCTCTTCGCCGGGCTTGACGGTCTGCTTCGGCGCCTGCAGGGAAACGTGCTTGGGCGGCGGAGCTTCCACCTGCTTGCAGCCGGCGGCGCCGGCCGCCGTCGTGGTCGAGTCGCTGCTGTCGCCGCCGCGGGAGATCAGGATCGCCGCGACCACGCCGATCGCAACCAGCGCGAAGACGGCAAGGATGATCCAGCGTTGATCTACCCGCTCCCCCATTGGTCGAAAAGCCTAATGCATGGGTGCGGGACACGTTGCGGCGCTCAAAGGGGCGCAGTCATACGATCGGGCAGGATGCCGGCTCCCCAGCTGACCCCGCTTGCCGCCGCCGCGCTGCATGTCGGCGAGCCGGAGCGCGTCCTGCAGGTCGAGTGTGGCGAGGGCGATGGCGCCCTCTTCCTCGCCCGCGAGTTCCCGCGTGCTCGCGTTCGCGGTGTCGACGGCTCGGAGCGGGCGATCCGGCGGGCAGCCTCCAAGGTCGGCCTCGACCCCGAGGGACGGATCGCCTTCAAGGTCGGCGGACAGGGTCGGCTGCCGTTCCCCGACAGCCTCTTCGATCTCGTCGCCCTGTTGGACGCCAGGCCGGCGGTGGCGGAGATCGTCCGGGTGATGCGCCCCGGCGGCCACCTGATCCTGGCTCACTCGCTGCGCTCCGGGGCCCCGCGGGGCCCCGCGGCCAGGTTGCTGCGGTGGAGGCTGTCGCGCCACGGAATCGAGCCCGTCGAGTCCGCCGCGGCTGGCGACGGCAGCTTCTCTGTCGGGCGGCTGCGCGGCTCCGATCGGGCGACGCGCTCCGACTAGGCTGCGAGCAGATGGACATCGAGGGAATGCCACTGGCCCTGCTGGTCAATCCGTCCTCGGCCGGGGGGAAGACGCTGAAGCTGCTGCCGCGCGTGGAGCAGGCGCTCGACGCGCGGCGGGTCGACTTCCGCGTTCAGCGCACCAAGGACCTCGAGCACGGCGCCGAGCAGGCGCTGCTGGCGATCGAAGCGGGCGAGATTCCGGTCGTGATGAGCGGCGACGGGCTGGTCGGCGCGGTCGGCGGCGCCATGGCCGGCTCCGAGACCCCGCTGGGGATCGTCCCCGGTGGGCGCGGCAACGACCTCGCCCGGGTGCTCGGCATCCCCAGTGACCCCGAGCAGGCGGTGGCGACGCTGTTCGCCGGCCACAGCCGTCGGATCGACGTCGGCGAGGCGAACGGCAGGCGCTTCCTCGGCATCGTCAGCGTCGGCTTCGACTCCGAATGCAACCGGCGCGCGAACGAAGTCAAGCTCATCCGCAGCAACCTCGTCTACGTCTACTCGCTGTTTCGCACCCTGGTGGGCTGGAAGCCGGCCCGTTTCACGATCCGGGTGGACGAAGAACGCACCCGCCTGACCGGATACTCGGTCTCGGTCGCCAACAGCAGCACTTTCGGCGGTGGCATGCGGATCGCTCCCGGCGCCGATCTGGAAGACGGGCTCTTCGACATCGTCGCGATCGGCGAGGTGAGCAAGCTGCGCTTCCTGGCTAACCTGCCGAAGGTGTTCAAGGGGACCCACGTGGACGATGACGAGGTGCGCGTCTTCCGCGCCCCCCACCTCGAGTTGAGCGCCAGTAAGCCCTTCCCCGTCTACGCCGACGGCGAGCATCTCACCGACCTGCCGGCCTCGCTGCGGGTGATCCCGCACGCCCTCAGCGTGCTGGCGCCGGCGCCAGCCGGGACTTGAGCCCCCGCGAGGTGAGCCGCCGCGGAGCGCTGTTCGGCGCCAAGGTCGCGGCGTCGCGGGCGATCGGCGCCGCCAGCCGGGCGAGCGGCCGTGGCGGTGGCACGACGCTGCCGGGCCGGGTCCTGCTCCGCCTGGCGCCGGACGCGATCGCCCGGCTGGGGGCCGACCTCGACGGTGGCACCACGATCGTCAGCGCCACCAACGGCAAGACGACGACCGCCGGGATGATCGCCGCCGTGCTCGCGGCGGACGGCCGCCGCCCGGTTCACAACCGCGCCGGCTCGAACATGACCTGGGGGGTGGCGACGGCGCTGCTGGAGCAGCACGGCCGCGAGGGCCTGTTCGAGGTCGACGAGGCCTGGCTGCCGCAGGTGGTGGAGCAGCTCGGCCCGACGACGATCGTGCTCGGCAACCTCTTCCGCGACCAGCTCGACCGCTACGGGGAGATGGAGGCGCTGGCGGAGGAGTGGGCGAAGACGGTTGCGATGCGGGCCGGCCGCACCGCCCTCCTCCTCAACGCCGACGACCCGTTGATCGCCGACCTCGGCCGCGACTCCGCGGAGCGCCGGCGCGACGGGGTCGTCTACTTCGGGATCGAGGACGCCGCCCAGGCGCTGCCGGAGCTGCAGCACGCCTTCGACGCCAAGCACTGCCGCCGCTGCGGACACCCCTACGCCTACGAGCGCGCCTTCGTCGGCCACCTCGGCCACTACTCGTGCCCCAACTGCGGCGCCGGGCGCCCCCGCCCGGACGTGGCGGCGACCGAGATCGAGCTGCGGGGGATGGACGGCTCCCGGTCGACGATCCGCCACCCCGACGGCGAGTTTGGGCTGGAGCTGCCGCTGCCGGGGCTCTACAACGTCTACAACGCCCTGGCGGCGGTCGCGGCGGGGCTGGGACTGGGGGTCGCGCCGGAGCGGATCGCCGCTGCCCTGGGTGAGATGCGGGCCGCCTTCGGCCGGGTGGAGACGATCGAGGTGGCGGGCAAGCCGGTCTCGATCCTGCTGATCAAGAACCCGGCCGGCGCCAACGAGGTGCTGCGGACGTTGCGGCTGGAGGCGGGCGGCGAGCAGGTCGACCTCTGGATCGCCCTCAACGACCGGACCGCCGACGGGCGTGACGTCTCCTGGGTCTGGGACGCCGACTTCGAGCTCCTGACCGGCAAGGTGAGGCGGGTCGTCTGCGCCGGCACGCGAGCGCCGGAGATGGCGCTGCGGCTGAAGTACGCCGGCTGGCCGACCGACTCGATCGAGGTCGTGCCGGCGGTCGAGGCCTCGCTCGATCGTGCCGTGGCCGGCGCCCGGGGGCGCCTCTTCGCGCTGCCCACCTACACCGCTCTGCTGGAGTTGCGCAAGCTGCTGGCCGACCGCGGCCTGGCGAGGGAGTTCTGGCGATGAGCGCCACCGCGATCTGGCACGACGTCGAGTGCGGCGCCTACAGCGCCGACCTGGCGCTCTGGGAGGAGATGGCGGGCGAGGTCGGCGGCCCGGTGCTCGAGCTCGGTTGCGGAACCGGCCGGGTCGCCCTGCACCTGGCCCGGCGCGGGCACGCGGTGGTGGGAGTGGACCTCGACCCCGAGCTGGTCGCGGTGCTTGCGGCGCGGGCCGAGAGCCTGCCCGTCCCCGTCCAGGCGATCGCCGCCGATGCGCGCGATTTCCAGCTCGAGCGCGGCGTCGCGCTCGCCCTGGCCCCAATGCAGATGCTGCAGCTGCTCCCCGACGCCGCCGCGCGCGGGGCCTGCCTGAGCCGTGTCGCCGAGCAGCTGCTGCCGGGGGGCCGGCTCGCCGCGGCGATCGTCGAGCGGATGCCCGAGCCCGACGGCACCCCGGCCCCGCTTCCGGACGTCCGCGACGTCGATGGCTGGGTCTACTCCAGCCTGCCGATCGAGGCCGCCATCGGCGCCGGGGAGATCGTCGTCCGCAGGCTGCGCCAGACCGTCTCCCCGACCGGGGAGCTCAGCGAGGAGCGCAACGAGGTCCGCATCCACACCTTCTCGGCCGGGCAGCTGGAGGCGGAGGCAGGCCGCGCCGGCCTGACGGCGGTATCCCGCCAAGACATCCCCCCCACCGATCTCCACGTCGGTTCCACCGTCGTCGTGCTGGGCAAGGAGGGCTGATGGAGCTGCGCGTGCTCAGCCTCTACCCGGAGCAGATGAACATCTACGCCGACCGCGGCAACATCGTCTTCCTGCAGCGCCGCTGCGAGTGGCGGGGCATCGGTTTCGCCCATGCCGGGGCGGGGCCCGGCGATCCGGTCGACCCGACCGCCCACGACCTCTTCTACATCGGCGGCGGCCAAGACCGCGACCAACGCATGGTCGCCGCCGACATGGTCAGGTCCAAGCGCGCTGATCTGGCCGCGGCGGTGGAGAGCGGCGCGGCGCTGCTCGCCGTCTGCGGCGGCTATCAACTGCTCGGCCACAGCTACCAGCTGGACGAGGAGACGCTGCCGGGGCTCGGCCTCGCCGACCTGAAGACCGTGCGAGAGCCCGGCCCGCGGCTGATCGGCAACGTCGCGATCGAGGTCGACCTCGGCCCCGGCCCACGGCTGCTGGCCGGCTTCGAGAACCACGGCGGGCGCACCTACCTCGGCCCCGGCGTCCAGCCGCTCGGCCGCGTCGTCGAGGGGCTCGGCAACAACGGCAGAGATGGCTTGGAGGGTGTACGCCGTCACAACCTGATCGGCACCTACCTCCACGGTCCTTTGTTGCCGAAGAACGCCTGGCTTGCCGATCACCTGATCGCGCTGGCGCTGGAGCGCCGCTACGGCAGCCGACCGGAGCTGGAGCCACTCGACGACGCCTTCGAGGCCGCCGCCCACGCCAGCGCACGGGCAGCTGCCGGCGCTGGCTAGCGGCGAGGAGTGTATTTACCGCCCATAGGCAGGGAAATACACTCCTCGATCTCAAAAGGTGCCTCTCGACTGAGCTAGGTGTAGTTCTAACAACGTTGTTCATCCGGGCCTCCTTGAAGGCTGGGGGTGCTGAAGCCACCCACCGACAAGGAGAACCCGGATGAAGATCCACGCCAACGCCCGCACCTGCCCGAACAGCCGCAAGCTGTTGGTCAAGCGCATCGAAGACCTCCCGCCCGAGGACCGGGCCACCGTCGAGCGGGTGATCGTCCTGCTCCGCAACCTCGCCGACGCCGAAGTCTGAGCCGGCCCAGCGCTGCGCTCAGCGGCCGCTGGAGCCGAAGCCGCCGTCGCCGCGGGCGGAATCGGCGAGAGCGGCTGCCTCGACCGGCCGGGCGAGGACGATCGGGGTGAGGACGAGCTGGGCGATGCGGTCGCCGACGCCGATCCTGAAGGTCTCCGCTGGGTCCGTGTTGAGCAGCAGCACCCGCACTTCGCCGCGGTAGCCGCTGTCGATCAGGCCGGGACTGTTGACCAGGGCGATCCCGTGCTCACGGGCCAGCCCCGAGCGCGGCAGAACCAGTCCGGCGTGCCCGGACGGGATCTCGACCGCGACGCCGGTCCCGACGCCCCATCGCTCCCCCGGGCCGATGTGCGCCGCCTCGCAGGCATACAGATCCAAGCCGGCATCCCCGTCGTGCGCCCGGGTCGGCAGCACTGCTCCGTCTTTCAGCCTGGCGACCGGGAGTTCCACGGCCGCAGCCTAGACGACGGCGAGATCGTCGAACCGGTGCAGCTCGGCGACGGGCAGCTTGGCGTGGACGAGGACCCCGTCCTCGCGCTCGGTTCGCTGGAGGTCGCCGGCGACCTCGTGCAGCTCGTGCAGGCGGCCGCCCTCCGCGTAGGGAATCAGCAGCTCGACCTCGGCCAGCGTCTCCTCGAAGGCCCTCTCGACCCGCTCGCGCAGCTCGTCCAAGCCCTCGCCGTCGATCGCCGAGACGAGCACCGCGCCGCGATGGCTCAGCTGCACCTCGTGCCGCTCCTGCTCGCCGAGCAGGTCGGCCTTGTTCAGCACCAGCAGCCGCGGCTTCTGGCCGGCACCGATCTCCTCCAGCACCTCGTCGACGGCCCCGATGTCGACGAGCCGGCGCTCCTCGGGCGCCGAGGCGTCGACGACGTGCACGATCAGGTCGGCGAGCACCGTCTCCTCGAGCGTCGCCTTGAAGGCCTCGACCAGCTGGTGCGGCAGCTTCTCGATGAAGCCGACGGTGTCGGTCAGCAGGTAGTCGCGGCCGCAGAGCTGGAGGCTGCGGGTGGTCGGGTCGAGCGTCTGGAAGAGCCTGTCCCCCACTCCGACCTCAGCCCCGGTGAGCGCGTTCAGCAGAGTTGACTTGCCGGCGTTGGTATAGCCGGCGAGGGCAACCCGCGGCAGCGAGGAGCGCTGGCGCTGGGCCCGCATCACGCCGCGGTTGCGTTCGGTCTGGCCCAGCCGCCGCCGCAGCGCGGAGATGCGATCGCGGGCGAGGCGCCGGTCGGTCTCGATCTGGCTCTCTCCCGGGCCCCTGGTGCCGATGCCGCCGCCGAGCCGCTCGAGGTGCGTCCACAGTCCCCTCATCCGCGCCAGGTTGTACTGGAGCTGGGCCAGCTCGACCTGCAGCTTGCCCTCGGCCGAGTTGGCGTGGTCGGCGAAGATGTCGAGGATCACCGCGGTGCGATCGATCACCGGCACGCCCAGCGCCGCCTCGAGGTTGCGCTCCTGGCGTGGCGCCAGCTCCTGGTCGCAGGCGACGAGGTTGGCGTCCGCGGCGACGATCTCCTCCCGCAGCTCATCCAGCCGGCCGCGGCCGAAGTAGCGGTCGGGGTCGGGCCTCGGGCGCTGCTGGGTTGCCTCGCCGGCGGTGGCGACGCCGGCCGTGCGCAGCAGCTCCTTCAGCTCCGCGAGCGGGTCGCCGTGCTCGCGGCCGTCGACGATGCCGATCGCCATCGCCCGCTGTCGCGCCCGCGGGTTCGAGACCCCGGCGCCGTTATCGCCGTCGGCGCTGTAGCGCGTCTGCGTGTTGCGGCCATTTCTCGAACGTTGCACTCGGGCGAATTGTAGGTGCAGGGCCGGGCCGGATAGGGTTAGCCGCTGTGAAGGTCTTCGTCACCGGAGGAACGGGGTTCATCGGCGGGGAGGTCGTCCGCCAGCTGCGCGCCCGCGGCGACGACGTCGTCTGCCTGGTCCGCAACCCGGCGAAAGCGAAAGCGGTTGAAGCGCTCGGCTGCGAGCTCGCCGCCGGCGACCTCAGCGACAAGAAGGCGATCCGCGCCGGCATAGCAGGCTGCGATGCCGCGATCCACGCGGCAGCGATGTACGAGGTCGGGATCCCCGCCTCGCAGCGACAGCCAATGCGCGAGGCCAACGTCGCCGGCACCGAGAACATCCTTGGCGCCGCCCTGGAGGCAAGGGTTCCCCAGGTCATCTACGTCTCCACGGTCGGCATCGGCCAGACCCACGGCGAGACGATCGACGAGTCCTACGAGGCACCCGATGGGCCCTTTACCTCCTGCTATGAGGAAACGAAGTGGCAGGCGCATCAGGTTGCGAAGAAGCTGATCGACGAGGGGCTTCCCTGCACGATCGTCCAGCCCGGTGGCGTCTACGGCCCCGGCGACACCTCCGCGCTGGGCCAGATGATCGACCAGTTCCTGGCCGGGAAAATGCCGCTGATCCCCTTCCCCGACACCGGCCTCTGCTTCGCTCATGTCGAGGACACTGCCGGCGGCATCCTGCTTGCCCTCGACAAGGGCAGGCCCGGCGAGTCCTACTTCCTCAGCGGGCCGGCGACGACGATCCGGGGAGCGGTCGAGACCATCGCTAAGGTGAGCGGCCGCAAGGCCCCGAAGCGAGCGGTCCCGACCCCGCTGATGAAGGCGATGATCCCGATCGGCCCCCTGGTCGGCAAGATGATGGGCCAGCCGCCCAATCTGCGCGAGCTGATCTCTGCCGCCGACGGCGTCACCTTCTGGGCCAGCAACGAGAAGGCCCGGCGCGAGTTCGGCTACGAACCCCGCGGCATCGAAGAGGGCCTGCGGGCGACGCTCGAAGCCGAAGGGAAACTGCCTGCGCCTGCGGGCGTCTGAGCGAGTCGGGGGAGGGCTCGCCGGAGCGACAGCGGGGAGGCTCCGTCGAGCCTCCCCAGACTCGCGTAGGCTGCCGCGGGTGCGCGTCATCGATGTCATGCACCTTGGGCGGCCGCATGTGATCGGCTGCTGGGAGGTCGACGGCGCCCTGGTCGACCCCGGCCCCGAGTCCTCACTGCCGACCCTGCTCGATGCCCTCGGTGACGAGCAGCCGCGGGCCGTGCTGCTGACGCACATCCACCTCGACCACGCGGCCGCAACCGGCGCGATGGTGCGCCGCTGGCCCGACCTCGAGGTCTACGTGCACGAGCGCGGTGCCCCGCACCTGATCGACCCCCGCAAGCTGCTGGCCAGCGCCGAGCGCCTCTACGGCGACCGGATGCAGCGCCTCTGGGGAGAGATCGTGCCGGTGCCGGAGGCCAACATCACGGTTCTCTCCGGCGGCGAGACAGTGTTGGGGATGCGCGTCGCCTACACCCCGGGCCACGCCTCCCACCACGTCTCCTACCTGCACCAGGACAGCGGCACCGCCTTCGTCGGCGACGTCGCCGCCTGCCGGATCCCGCCTTCGAAGCTGGTGATGCCGCCGACCCCGCCGCCCGACATCGACGTCGAGGCCTGGGAGCGATCGCTCGACCTGGTCGCCTCCTGGAACCCCCGGCGGCTGGCCCTGACCCACTTCGGCCCGGTCGAGGAGGACGTACCCACCTACCTTGAGACGGCGCGCGCCCGCCTGCGCGAAGAGGCGTCACTCGCCAAGGAGCTACCCGAGGGCCTCTACGAGCGCGACCTCCAACACCGCATCCGCAAGCAGATGACCACCGAACGCTTGGACGAGAACACCATCGAGGAGCTTCTCCAGGCGGTCCCCACCGCCTATCAATGGCGCGGCCTAGACCGCTACTGGAAGAAGCACAGCGAACGTGAGGAGGCATCCGGGTAGGGCCGAAACGTCTTGTACTTTTTCCGCGGCGAGGCCGGCGGACAGTCGGGCGCTGTCTCCGGAAAAAGTTAAGTGAAGGCCCTACCCGGATGCCTCCTCAGGCCGCGAGATGCTGGCGCATCCGCTCAACCGCCTCGACGATGCGCTCGTCTGGCGTGGTCAGGGAGATGCGGAAGAAACCCTCGCCGCTGGGCCCGTACATCGAGCCCGGTGAGACGACGACGGCCGCCTCTTCCAGCACTTTCTCGCAGAAGGAGGTCGAGGTGTGGCCATCGGGCACCGGGGCCCATACGTAGATCGTTCCCCTCGGCGCTGTCACCTCGACGCCGATCTCGCGCAGGGCGCTGACGACGAGGTCGCGGCGGCGGGCGTAGGTCTGGTTCATCCGCTCCAGCGGCCCGCTGGGGCCGCTCAGAGCGGCGACGCCGGCCATCTGCACCGCCTCGAAGAGGCCGGAGTCGACGTTGGTCTTCAGCCGCCAGTAGGTCTGGATCGCCTCGGCGTTGCCGAGGATCGCGGCGCAGCGCCAGCCGGTCATGTTGAAGCCCTTAGAGAGCGAGAAGACCTCGACTCCGACCTCCTTGGCGCCCGGCGTAGCCAGGAAGCTGGGCGCCACGTAGCCGTCGTAGGTCGTCTCCGAGTAGGCGTTGTCATGGACGACGAGGATCTCGTGCTCGCGGGCAAAGGAGACGACCATCTCGAAGAACCCCTCAGGGACGGTCGCGCCGGTCGGGTTGTTCGGGTAGTTGACGAACATCAGCCGAGCCCTGGCGGCGACGTCGGCAGGAATCGTGCTGAGGTCCGGCGCGAATTCCAGCTCAGGCAGCAGCGGTAGCAGCTCCGGCGTCGCGCCGGCGAGGATCGGGCCGCCGGTGTAGACCGGGTAGCCGGGGTCGGAGGCAAGGGCGACGCCGCCGGGGTCGAGAAAGGCGAAGCAGAGATTGTAGATGCACTCCTTGGCGCCGATCGCCGGGATCACCTCGGTCTCCGGGTCGATCTCGACCCCGAAGCGCCGCCCGTAGAAGTCGGCGAAGGCCTGGCGGAACTCGGCCCGGCCGCGGTTGCTCGGGTACTGGTGGTTGGCCGGGTCGGCGACCGCCTCCTGCATCGCCTTGACGATGTAGGGGTAGGTCGGCTCGTCGGGGTCGCCGATGCCGAGGCTGATCACGTCGATGCCCGCGGCCCGCTTCTCGGCGATCCGCCGCTCCAGTTCCTGGAACATGTACGGAGGCATCGCCTCCAGGCGCGCGGACGGGTCGGCGATGGACATGGGCGCGGAAATCTAGTCGTCCAGCTCAGCGAGCGCGGCCAGCAACTCGGGCGAGAGCTCTCCCGCATATACGGGCTCGGCCCACCCGGTCAGCCGCACTGCCAGGTCCGCGCCGATCTCGACCTCCAGCTCGCCGCCTTCCAGCTCGACGACGATCGGGCTGGGGGCACCGAGCAGGGAGGCCGTCACCGCGGCACCGCTGGCGCCGGTGCCGGAGGAGAGCGTCTCCCCCACTCCGCGCTCGAAGATCCGCGCCTTGACGCTGCTGCCGTCGATCTCCAGGAAGGAGACGTTGGTGCGGTTGGGGAACAGCTCGTGGCCTTCGATCGGCGGGCCGATCTCGCCCAGGTCCAGCTCGTCCAGCTCCCCGCCGACGACGATCGCGCATTGCGGGTTGCCGATCGAGACGTGCTGGAACTCCCAGTCGCGCCCGGCCGCACTCAGCCTCCCCCTGCCGTCCTCGCCGCCGCTGGGAAAGTCCTTCGAGGTCGTCGACGCCCTGCCCATCTCGACCGAGCAGGTCAGCTCGCCGGTGATCGTCGGCACGATCGGCCCGGCCACCGTGCGGATCGCGAAGGTGTCCTGATCGGTCCACCCGTGCCGGCGCAGGTAGAGGATCGCCTCCCGCGCCCCGTTCCCCGAGAGCTCCGCCTCCGACCCGTCCGGGTTGAAGATCCGCAGCTCGGCGACGAACTCCGGGTCCTCGCTGCGGGCGAGCAGCAGCACCCCGTCGGAGCCGACCCCGAAATGCGGATCGCAGAGCCACTCCACCCGCTTCGGAGTGAGACCCCAGGGGAGATTCTGCGCCTCGAGGATCAAATAGTCGTTACCGAGAGCCTGCCACTTCTCAAATCGCATCGCCGCAGCCTAGTTGCTCGGTCGATGGGCCGAAAAGTTGAGTCAGGAGCGACTTATCGGCCCATCGACCAGCTGTTTTGCGACCTGCGCGTCGCTCAGGGTGGTGCGGTCGATCGAGTGGAGGTTGGGGATCTTGCGCATCCAGGTGAGTTGGCGGCGGGCGTAGTTGCGGGAGCGCTTCTTCATCGACTCGACGTCGCCGGCGAGCAGCTCGTCGAAGCCGAGCGCCTTGCGCGCCGTCCGCGAGGGCCCCAGCGCTTCGGCCCGCCGCACCTCCTCCACGGCCCCACCCGCGGCGATCGCCTCGGTCCGAGCATCGATCCGCTCATAGAGCTGCGCCCGGCCCATGTCCAAGCCGAAGATCTGCGTCGGGTGCCGAGTCTCCGGCGACCACAGCTCCGAGTCCTCGGATTCCGCCGGCGCCTTCACCAACGACAGCTCGGCTATCGCCGCTCGCAGATAGAGCCCCGTCCCCCCCACCACGATCGGCGTCTTCCCTTCCCCCAACGCCCGATCCACCTCCACATGCGCCAGTCGCATGTAGTCCCCGGCATTGAACGTCTCGGTCACCGGCACGAACCCCACCAACCTGTGCTCGAGCTGTCGTCGCTGGTCGGCGGTGGCCACCCCCGTCAGCACCTCCAGCCCCTCATAGACCTGCAACGCGTCGCAGGAGATCGCCACTGGCTCCTGACCACGCCCCCGCAGCTCCTCCGCCAGCGCCACGGCCACTCCGGTCTTCCCGACCCCGGTCGGCCCAAATATCGCCAGAACCGTCACGGCCCCGAGCGGGGTGTCGGCACTACCCCGAACGGCTTGTACTTTTTCGCCGCCCAGGCCGGCGGCCAGCCGCCCTCGCTCATCGAAAAAGTTGAGTGAGGGGTAGTGCCGACACCCCGCTCAGAGTCTGCGAAGTCGCAGCCTCTATCTCAACGTCGACGAACTGACCAGGCTCCGCCACCCCTTCGAAGTTGACCGCCTTCCCGTGCCGAGTCCTGCCCCGAAGTTTCGTCTCATCGGTCCGGCTGGTCCCTTCCACGAGCACATCGAGAGTCCGCCCCACGAACCGCTGCGCCCGCTCCCTGGCCCGCCTCTGAACGACCTCGAGCAGCCGCTCCATTCGCTCCGCCTTGACCGGATGCGGAACCTGGTCGCCCATCGTCGCCGCCTCCGTCTGCCGCCGTGGCGAGAAGACGAAGGTAAAGGCGCCGTCGTAGGCGACCTCCTCGGCCACCTCCAGGGTCTCGGCGAAGTCGGCCTCGGTCTCCCCCGGGAAGCCGACGATGATGTCGGTCGTGATCGCGCAGTCGGGGACGTGCTCGCGGATCAGCGCCACCCGATCCATGTAGCGCCGGCGATCGTAGGTGCGGCGCATTCGCTTGAGAACCGCGCTGGAGCCCGACTGCAACGGCAGGTGGATCTGCTCGCAGAGCGATGGGAGGTCGGCATGGGCGCGAATCACGTCCTCCTTCATGTCCTTGGGGTGAGGGCTGGTGTAACGGATCCGCTCGAGGCCCTCGATGGCGTCGACCCGCGCCAGCAGCTCGGCGAACCCGATCCGCTGGTCCGCCGGCAGCTCACGCCCGTAGCTGTTGACGTTCTGGCCAAGCAGCGTCACCTCGCGCACGCCGTCGGCTGCCAGCGCCGTAGCCTCGGCGATCAGCTCTTCCGGATTGCGGCTGACCTCACGCCCCCGGGTCGAGGGGACGATGCAGTAGGAGCAGACGCAATTGCAGCCCTGCGAGATCTGCAGCCAGCCCTGGAACTCGCGCTCGCGCCGGGTCGGCAGGTGCCCGGAGAAGTCCTCGAACTCGAAATAGCCCTGGGCGCTGAGCGAGTCGGAGTTGAGGAACTCGGCCAGCTTGTGGATCTGGCCGGGCCCGAAGGCGACGTCGACGAAGGGGAAGCGCTGGAAGACCTCGTCCTTGACCGACTGCGCCCAGCAGCCACCGACGCCGACGATCCGTGCGGGGTCCTCGGACTTGAGCCGCTTGGCCTCGCCCAGATGGGCGATGAAGCGGCTGTCGGCGGACTCGCGGATCGAACAGGTGTTGAAGAGGATCAGGTCGGCCTCGGCACGATTCGCGGCCTCGTGGTAGCCCAGCGACGACAGCATCCCCCGCATCCGCTCGGAGTCGTGCACGTTCATCTGGCAGCCGAAGGTGGTGACGTGGAAGCTCTGGGGCATCAAGCGGCAGGGTAACGCGGTGACGTTTGGCGCGGAGGTGCTGTGGATCTATCCCGCGGAGGCCGTCGCGCAGCTGGGTTGCCTACTGGGCTCGAGCGCCTGTCCCTGAGCCTCCGCGGGATAGATCCACAGCACCTCCCCACGAAAGCCCTCCGAGCCCTCGCAGATCTTCAGAGCGGAGCCAAGTTCGAGCTGGAAGGTCGGGTGCCCCTCCTCTGGAGGCTCAAGGACAAGCGCTTCGAAGCACGGCAGCGATCCAGCTGCGCGACGGCCTCCAGAGGAGGGGCACCCGACCTTCCAGCACCTACTTGACGACGAGAGTCCCTTCCATACCGGCTTCGCGGTGCCCCGGGACCGTGCAGAAGAAGTGGTAGGTCCCGGGAGCGAGGTCGGCGCTGACGGAGGTCTTGCCTTTCCCGATCAACTGCGAAGTGGCGATTTCTTCGCCTTCGGCCCCTTCGATCGCGACATCGTGTTCGAGCGTGGCGGGATTCGTGAAGTCAATCGTCACCTTGCCCGGTTTGCTGCTCAAGCTGGCTTTGTCGAAGGCGAGTTCGGTCGGCTCGGCGGCCAGCTGCAGGGTGCCGCCCGGGCCTTTCGCCACCGCTTCGGGCTTGGGCTTGCTCCCGCCGCTTTCCTCCCCGCACCGCCGGCGGCCGCCGTGTTGTCGTTTCCCTCTGCTTCGAACTTCTTGCCGGCGGGCTTGAACTCGGAGGCTTTCGCCTCTTGCTCGTCCTTGGCGTGCAGGACGGCAAAAGTCGTCGCGCTGCCGACCAGGATCGCGAACCAGAGGACGACCGCCGGAAAGGCGCGCCCCGGGAAGTCCTTTACTTTCAGCCCGACGATGCTGACCAGCACCGCCGAGACCGCAAGCGCGATCCCGCAGATGAAGAAGAGGGTTTCGTTGCTCATATGCGCGGCGGTGATCCTATCCAGTGAGCGCTGCGCCCGCCGTTAGGCGGAAGGCGGATCTAGGCCGCCTTCACCTCTGGAGCCGGTACCTCAGCCGGAGCCTCGGGGGCCTCGGCCTCCGCCGGCTTCTCGCCGTCGATGCCCAGTGCCCTCCGCACCTTGGTTTCGATCTCCAGGGCCAGCTCCGGATTGTCGACCAGGAACTGTTTGGCGTTGTTGCGACCCTGGCCGAGGCGCGTCTCCCCGTAGGAGAAGAAGGAGCCGGATTTCTGGACCAGGTCCTGCTCGATGCCGAAGTCGAGCAGGCCACCCTCGCGGGAGATGCCGACCCCGTACTCGATGTCGAACTCGGCCTGGCGGAACGGGGACGCGACCTTGTTCTTGACGACTTTGACCCGGACCCGGTTGCCGACCGCCTCGGTCCCTTCTTTGAGGGTCTCGATACGGCGGATGTCGAGTCGCTGCGAGGAGTAGAACTTCAGCGCCCGGCCGCCCGGCTGAGTCTCCGGTGAGCCGAACTGGACGCCGATCTTTTCGCGAATCTGGTTGGTGAAGAGGCAGACGGTCTTCGTCCGGTTGAGATTGCCGGCCAGTTTGCGCATCGCCTGCGACATCAGGCGAGCCTGAAGGCCGACCGTGGTGTCACCGATCTGACCGTCGAGCTCGGCTTTGGGAGTCAGTGCCGCGACCGAGTCGATCGCGACGACGTCGACGGCTCCGGAGGCGATCAGGCGGTCGGCGATCTGCAGCGCCTGCTCGCCGTAGTCGGGCTGGGAGACCAGCAGCTCGTCGGTGTCGACGCCGATCGCCCGCGAGTAGACCGGGTCGATCGAGTGCTCGGTGTCGATGAAGGCGCAGACGCCGCCGAGAGCCTGAGCCTCGGCGATGATGTGGTTGACGAGCGTCGTCTTGCCGGAGGACTCGGGACCGAAGATCTCGACGATCCGGCCGCGCGGGACCCCGCCGATGCCAAGCGCCAGGTCGAGTGCCAGGGACCCGGTGGGGATCGCCTCCACCTTTACCGTGCCCTTGTCGCCGAGCCGCATCAGCGATCCCTCGCCGAACTCCCTGCGGATACCGCTGACCGCACCCTCCAGCGCCGCATCCTTGGCTTTCGCTTCCTTGGCGGAAACGTCGTTCAAGCTCACTTTTCTGTCTGCCATCTCAATCACCTCACTGCTGCCTCGATGGCAGCTCGACTTGGGCCAGCGGGACGTAGTGCGAACCCGACGACTGGAGCTCAGAACGGTAGAGGGAGATTCGGACGCCATTGAAGAAGCCCACGCGCGCCGTGGGAGCTGGCCCGGACGGGATCTCCACCCGCATCGGCCGTCGCGATCCGCGTCCCTCGGCGCGGACTCTGGCGACCGTCACATGCGGCCAGAATGGCCGCCCTTCCGGCTCGTAGAGCCGTCTGAAGATCAGGATCTCGCTCAGTTCCGCCTGCCGAGCCTCGACCGGCCGGGGGAACGTCACCGGCAGTGCGATCACGCTTGGCCTCTGGCGCGAAGGGCGCCCAACCGGACCTCCCAGCTCCAGAAACAGCGGCACGTCGGCGACCGCTTCGATCGCCTCCGCGATGCGCTCGACGTCGTCCAGCCGCCGGTTGCCGAGAAAGGCAAGGGTGATGTGGAGCGACTCCGGCGGGACCACCCGCAGCGCCGGGTCGGTCAGCTCCGCCTCGCCCCAGGTCGCGACGCGATCGCGGACCATCTGCGGTAGGTCGACCGCCACGAACATGCGGACGCGATCGGTCTCGGTTGCGGGCTGTCTGCTCACCCCGTCCACGCTACGGCGTGAGGACGCACGAGTTAAGGCGCGTTCGTAAGAAGTCTGAGCCGGTTTGCGCGCGACTTCGAAAATCCGCCCTACAGAGGCGGCTCGGCGCCGCTGAGCAGGATCCGCAGCAGGTGCATGCCGACCAGGGCGGAGCGTTCGCGGATGTCGGCCCGGCCGCCGGGGATCGTCGGGTCGCGGGCGATCGCCGTGCCGTCGGCGAGGCGGGCGTTGAAGCAGACATAGCCGACCGGCTTCTCCGCGGTGCCGCCGTCGGGCCCGGCGACTCCCGTGATCGAGACCGCGAGATCGGCTCCGAAGCGCTCCAGGGCACCGGTCGCCATCGCCTCCGCCACCTCGGGGGACACCGCGCCGTTGGCCTCGATCAGCGCCGGGTCCACGCCCAGCAGCTCCGCCTTGGCCTCGTTCGAGTAGGCGACGACGCTGCCGGCCATGTACGCGGAGGCGCCGGGCACAGCGGTGATCCGGGCCGCCAGCAGGCCGCCGCTGCAGGACTCGGCCAACCCCAACCGCCGACCGCCGAGCAGTTTCGCGACCTGGGAGTCGATCGTCTCGCCGTCGAGGCTGAAGAGATGGCGATGGTGGCGCTCGGCCAGGCCCTCCCGCACCCGGTCGGCTACGGACGCCGCCTCGTCGCGGTAGCGGACGTCGATCTCGATCTCACCGCGGCGCAGGCAGGTGGTGATCTCGACCGCGTCGATGTCGACCCCACCGGCCTCGATCTCGCGCAGGCTCTTGGCGATCTCCGACTCGGGCACGCCGAACATCCGCAGCGTGTAGCCGCGCAGCGGCGTGGCCCGCGCAAGCACCTCGCGCACCGGCTCGGCCTCCAGCGCCGCCGGCCACATCGGGCGCAGCTCCCGCGGCGGGCCGGGCAAGACGATGACGACCGGCCCTCCGGCCGGCACGACCAGGCCCGGCGCGGTCCCGACGGGATCCAGCGTCGTGGCGCCCTCGGGGACCATCGCCTGCTTGCGGTTGGCCTCCATCACCGCCTCCTCGTCGAAGTCGAAGCGGCGGGCGAAGCCACGCAGGATCGCGGCGATCTTCGCTTCCATCGCCTCGTCCAGGACCAGCCCCCTGCCGGCGAACCTGGCGACGACCTCGGCGGTCAGGTCGTCGGCGGTCGGACCGAGGCCACCGGTGGTGACGATCAGGTCCATGCCCTCGCCGGCCAGGAAGCGCAGCGCCGCCTCCAGGTCATCCGGCCGGTCGGCGACGACGACGATGTGGGCGACCTCGACCCCGTGCTCGGCCAGCCGTTCGGAGACCCAGGGGCCGTTGGAATCAGAGATGCGACCGGTCAGGACCTCGGTTCCGGTGACGACGATGCCGGCGCGAATCACCGCCGGGAAGCTACCGAAGCGCTCAGGCGGCCGGGTCGGAATCGATCGCGACGGGCTCTGGGGCCGAGTCCTGGCCGGCCGGCGCCAGCACCCGGTTCAGATCGGCCTGGGTGATCAGCACCTGGCGGGGTTTGGAGCCCTCGTAGCCGGAGATCACGCCGCGCCGCTCGAGCATGTCGATCAGCCGTCCCGCCCGCGTGTAACCGACCCGAAGGCGCCGCTGGATCATCGAGACCGAAGCCGTCTCGGTCTGCACGACGAGGCGAATCGCCTCGTCCAGAAGGTCGTCGCTGTCGGGGTCGAACTCGCCCTCGTGCCCCTCCTCGGCGACGTCCTCCGGCGTCTCGAGCAGCTCGGCCTCGAATTCCGGTTCTCCCTGCTTGGCCCAGTGGTTGGTTATGCGGGCGATCTCCTCCTCGGTGATGAAGGCGCCCTGGACGCGCTGCAGCTTCGAGCTGCCGGCGCCGCGGAAGAGCATGTCGCCCTGGCCGAGCAGGGCCTCCGCCCCACCCTGGTCGAGGATCACCCGGGAGTCCGTCTGGGAGGAGACGGCGAAGGCGATCCGGGCCGGGATGTTGACCTTGATCGTGCCGGTGATGATGTCGGTCGACGGACGCTGGGTCGCCAGGACCAGGTGGATGCCGGTGGCGCGCGACTTCTGGGCCAGGCGGATGATCGAGTCCTCGACTTCGGCCGGGGCGACCATCATCAGGTCCGCGAGCTCGTCGATCACGCAGAGGATGTGGGGCAGCGGCGGGTCGCCCTTCTTTTCGCGGTAGCGGTTGAGCTCGCCGAGGTTGCGGCAACGGGCCTCGCTCATGATCCCGTAGCGGGTCTCCATCTCACCGATCAGGTTGGAAAGGACGTTGGCGGCCAGGCGTGGCGAGGTGACCACCGGCGTCAAGAGGTGGGGGACGTTCTCGTAGTGGTTGAGCTCGACCTGCTTGGGGTCGACCAGCACCAGGCGGACTTCGTTGGGCGAGGCCTGCATCAGGATCGAGGAGAGGATCCCGTTGACGCAGGCGGACTTGCCCGAGCCGGTGGTGCCGGCGACGAGCACGTGCGGCATCTTCGCCAGGTCGGTCCAGACCGGGTTGCCGTCGATCCCCTTGCCGAGCCAGGCGACCAGGGGGGAGGTCTTCTCGGGCCGGCCCGCGTAGATGTCGCCGAGGCGGACGATGCGGCGGCGCGCGTTCGGCACCTCCACCCCGACCGCCTGTTTGCCCGGGATCGGAGCGAGGATGCGGATGTCGGTCGAGGCCAGCGCGTAGGCGAGATCGTTGCCCAGCTCGGTGACTTTCTTGACCTTGATCCCCGGGGCCAGGCGCAACTCGTAGCGAGAGACGTGCGGGCCGCTGATGACGCCGACGATCTTCGCCTCGACGCCGAAGTGGCCCAGCGTCTCGACTAGCTTGCGGCCGACGATTTCCTGATCGCGTGGATCCGGGCCCTTGTCCCCCTTGCCTCGCTCCAGAGCCTTGGCCGGCGGCGGCCGGTAGTCGATCTCATCCGACGTCGTCACTCCCCGCGCCGTGCCCATCGGAGTCAGCGCCACGGGGTCGACCGCAACCGGCTCCTGCGGGGGTACGGCGTCCTCTTCGGTGGTCGCGATGTCCTCGAGTTCGCGATCGAAGTCATCGGCGGCGAGAGCGAGATCCGGCTCGTCCTCGGACTCCTCTGCCAGCTGCACCGTCGGCTCGAACTCATCCGTGTCCGGATAGGAGCTCATCACGTCGGTCGCCCCAGCCGCCGTCTCCGCCTCGGACCGAGCGTCCCGCTGCTCGCGCCAGTCCGCGTGCGTCCGCGCCACGGTCCGCGCCGCCTCGTTCCCCCCGTGGAAGACCCCTCGGGACAGGCCCCCGGCGCCGCGGCCGATCCCGCGAGCGAGGGCGGAAACCGAGGTCCCGGTCAGCAACATTCCCCCGACGGTCAGCATCAGCACCGTAAAGATCCGCGCCCCAACCGTCCCAAACAGATAGACGAGCCCGGTTTCGACCCCATACCCGACCTTTCCCCCTTCCCAGCCAAGGAAGAGCACGAAGACCAGATAGACGCCAAAGGCAACGAGAAACAGCCCGATCAGATCCAGATGCCGCTGCTCCAGCCGCGCCGGCAGATGCAACCCATCCCGCTTCGGCTGAGCTTTTTTAGGTCTTTTGGCAGCAGCTTTACCCCGGCGCGCCGGGGCCCGCTTCTTTCTCACGAACATGCCTCCCGGGTTCGACGCCAACCCTGCGACCCCTGCGCCTCTTGTGAAGCCGAAGCTGCGACGCGGGGGCGGGTGGGAGGGGCGAAGCGTCTTGTACTTTTTTGGCGCTCGCCAACTCGGACCGGCCACCGGCGATTCACAAAAAAGTTAAGCGAAGCCCCTCCCACCCGCCCCCGCGTCCTAAATTCGCCTTAAATCCCCCTGAGACCAGCCAAATCACGCTCTAACATCGCTCCAGTGATGAGCGAGCCCGACCAGACCGGCGGCCGCGTCCTGGTGGTCGAGGACGACGCCGACATCGCCGACGTCCTGCGCCGCTCCCTGCGCAACGAGGGCTACGAGGTGCGTACCTCCGCCGACGGGGTCGAGGCCCTCGACGTCGCCGCCGGCTTCTTCCCGGACCTGGTCGTCCTCGACCTCGGGCTGCCCCGCCTCGACGGGGTCGAGGTATGTCGCCGCCTGCGCATGGAAGGGGACGTACCGATCCTGATGCTGACCGCGCGGGCCGAGACCGAGGACCGGGTCGAGGGCCTCGACAGCGGTGCCGACGACTACCTGGTCAAGCCCTTCGAGCGCCAAGAGCTGCTGGCGCGGATTCGGGCGCTGTTGCGGCGCCGGCCGCCGCGCGGCGCCGCTTCGCTCGAGGTGGGAGACCTCCAGCTCAACCCGGACACCCGCGAGGTGCGCCGCGGCGAGCGGGAGATCGAACTGACCAACCGCGAGTTCGAGCTGCTCGAGTTCCTGATGCGCAACGAGCGCCTGGTGATCTCCCGCGAGCGGCTGCTCGACGAGGTCTGGGGCTATGACCCGATGGCTGCGACCAACACGATCGACGTCTTCATCTCCAACCTGCGCCGCAAGCTCGAGGCCGGCGAGGAGCCGAGGCTGCTCCACACCAAACGCGGTGCCGGCTACGTGCTGAAGGACTGAGGGTGACCGCCACGGCCAACCGGGTCGAAGCGAAGCGGCGGCTGCTTCATCCCGGCACCTGGCCGGTCCGGTGGCGGCTGGCCGCGGTTTCGGCGGGCCTCACCCTGGCGATCCTGCTGATCTTCGGGATCGTGATCGGCAGCGTCGCCTCCTCGCGGGCCCGGGACGATTTCAGCCGCGAGCTGAAAGAGGCGGTCTCCACCCTGGCTGGCCAGGAGCGGGTTTCCGAGACCCCCTTCGGCGCCCGCATAACCGGCGTGGACATCAACGAATTCGCCCTGCCCAACGGTGCCTCGGTGCGGGTTCTCACCGCCGCCGGGGAACTGCAGGAACAGAGCCGCAACGCGATGGACCTCGGCCCCGCGATTCCCGGGGTCCGGGTCGTCGGTGGCATCAGGGTGGCGACGACGGCGGTCTTCAGCGGCGCCACCGGCCGCCTCGCCGGCTACGTCCAGTACGGGCGCAGCGAATCCCATATCGAGTCGACGATCGCCCGCCTCTGGCTTTTCATCGTCGCGGGTGTGCTCGGCGGCACCTTGCTTGCCAGCTTCGCCGGGGTGGCGATCGCCGGCCGGGCGATGCGGCCGATCGCCTCGCTGACCGCGACCGCGCGCGAGATCGCCGCCACGCGCGACCCTTCGCGGCGGATGCCCGAGCCGGCGGCGGAGGACGAGGTCGGCGAGCTGGCCTTGACCCTGGAGGAGATGCTGCGCTCACTGGACGGCGCCCGGGCCGAGCGCGAGGGAGCGATGCACAAGCAGCGTGAGTTCGTCGCCGATGCGTCTCACGAGCTGCGCACCCCGCTGACCAGCGTCCTCGCCAACCTCGAGCTGCTGCAGGCCTCACTCGATGCCCAGGGCCAGGAGGAGGACCGCGAGGTGGTCGACTCCGCCCTCCGCTCCTCGCGGCGGATGAGCCGCCTGGTCGGCGATCTGCTGCTGCTGGCCCGGGCCGACGCCGGCCGCCTCGACAAGCACCGGCGCTGCGACCTCGCCGAAGTGGCCGGCGAAGCCGCCGCCGAGGCGGCACCGCTGATGGGCGAGCGCGAGCTGGTCGTCGACAACGACCGGCCGCTGCGGGTGGAAGGGAGCGCCGACGAGCTGCACCGGATGGTTCTCAACCTGCTCGACAACGCTGCCCGCCATACCCCGGCGCGGGCGCGAGTCGAGCTGAGCCTGCGCGAGGAAGACGGCAGCGCCGTGGTCGAGGTCGCCGACGACGGGCCTGGCATCCCGGCGGCGATGCGCGAGCAGATCTTCGACCGTTTCGTCCGCGGCGAAGGGCCGGCCGACACCGCCCGCGGCACCGGGACCGGCCTCGGCCTGGCGATAGTCGGCGCCGTGGCCCAGTCCCACGGGGGCAGCGTCGAGGTGACCGAGTCGGATGCCGGCGGCGCCCTCTTCCGCGCCCGAATCCCGCTGGCAAGTTCTGAGCAGCCCGTTAGCGATCCTTTAGAGGCGCTTTAGAGCCCCGCCGTAAGTTCCCCGGTGGACGAGACACACAAGCCCGCCGGGATTCTCCCCAGACACCATCCCGGCGGGTTTTTTCTTGCCCGGACGCTTGCGAGAGCGATGCCGGTCGCCTCTCCGGGAATTAGTCGCTCCGCGCCCTATGGGCGTGTCGCTCCGGATGTGAGAGCGCGATCTAAAGATCGCGCAATGAACAGATTGCATGTCGCGGCCTGCGGCCACATTCCCGGAGAGGCGACCGGCATCGCTCCCTCCAACGCCTCGGGCTGCTCAAAAGCTGCGAAGACGCATCTCGCTCCGGAGAGCCTGCTTTCCTTTGAGGCCAACGGAGCCATTGCTCCCGGTCCTTCGTCCTGATCGTGTCGGTGGGGGGCGGGCCGGTAGGGGTCTGGGCGAATGTGGCCGTAAGGCCGCGATATGCAATCTGTCATCTGCGCGACCTTCAGGTCGCGCTCCAACATCCGGAGCGGCGCGCCCATAGGGCGCGGAACGACAAATTCGCCCAGACCCCTACCGGCCCGCCCCTACGGCCCCGAACAACCGAAGATCAGACCTCGATCACCACAGGCAAGATCATCGGCCGCCGCTTCAGCCGCTGGAAGACGAACTTGCCGACCGCGTCGTGCAGGTCTTCCTCGATCAGGTGCGGCTCGCGGTTGCCGGCCTTGGCGGCGTCCTCGAGCTGGTCTTCGACCAGGTCGCTCAGCTCTTCGACCAGCGCGTCCGCTTCCTCCAGGAAGGCGACGCCACGGAAGATCACCTCGGGGTCGGCGACGACGCTGCCGTCGTCGGAGGAGACCGTGACGACGACGATGAAGATGCCGTCCGCCGAGATCTCGCGGCGGTCGCGCAGGGCGGCATCGTCGGGGTCGCCGATATTGACGCCGTCGACGTACATCGTGCCGGCGTGGATGTCCTCGCCGAAGCCGGCGCCGTTGCGGTCGATCTCCAGCGGCAGCCCGTTGCGGCCGCGGAAGATGTTGGCGGGCTCGACGCCGACCGCCTCGGCCAGCTCGGAGTGCAGCCGCAGCCGCTTGTGGTCGCCGTGGACGGGCATCACGTACTTCGGCTTGGTCAGGTTGAGCATCAGCTTCAGCTCCTCCTGCCAGCCGTGTCCGGAAGCGTGGATCGGGGCGTCCTGGGCGGTGATCACGGTGGCGCCGATCGCGTAGATGCGATCGATCGTCTCGTTGACGGCGCGCTCGTTGCCGGGCACCGGCGTCGCCGAGAAGACCACCGTGTCGCCGGAGTGCAGCTGCACGTCGCGGTGGTCGTTGTTGGCCATCCGCCGCAGGGCCGAGAGCGGCTCGCCCTGGCTGCCGGTGGAGATGACGACGATCTTCTCGTCGGGAAAGTTCTCGATCTCACGCGGCTGGATGAAGAGGCCCGAGGGCGCATTCGCCATGCCCAGGTTGGAGGCGATGTTGAAGTTCTTGCGCATCGAACGACCGACCAGGGCGACCTTGCGGTCGAGCTTGACGGCGGCGTCGATCACCTGCTGGACGCGGTGGATGTTGGAGGCGAAGGAGGTGACGATGATCCGGCCCTTGCACTGCGAAAACGTTCGTAGCAAGGCCGGGCCGACGCTGGACTCCGACGGCGCCACACCGGGCCGGTCGGCGTTGGTCGAGTCGCCGCAGAGAAGCAGCAGGCCTTCGCGGCCGATCTCGGCCAGGCGCGGGATGTCGGCCGGCCGGCCGTCGACCGGGGTCTGGTCGAACTTGTAATCGCCGGTCATCAGCATCGAGCCCACCTCGGTGGTGATGAGGACGCCCCGCATGTCCGGGATCGAGTGGGCGAGGTGGACCAGCTCGAGGCCGAACGGGCCGCACTGGACCTTCTCTCCCGCCGGCAGCTCCTGTAGCGGCGCCGAGTCGGCGAGCTTGTGCTCGTCGAGCTTGGAGCGCACCATCCCGATCGTCAGCAGGCCGCCGTAGATCACCGGTGGCGAGCCGATCTCACGCAACACGTAGGGCAGGGCACCGACATGGTCCTCGTGACCATGCGTCAACACAATCGCTTCGATGTCGTCGGCGCGGTCGCGCAGGTAGGAGAAGTCGGGCAGGACGAGGTCGATCCCGTGCATCTCTGCGGTCGGGAACATCAGCCCCGTGTCGACCACGATGATCTTGCCGTCGAACTCAATGACGGTCATGTTCTTGCCGATCTCGCCGAGGCCGCCAAGCGGCAGCACGCGGAGTTTCTTACTTGGCACTAGTCACTCACTCTCTTCTGAAGTTGGTTACTGGGCAACTGGAAGGCCGATGCCCTCCAGTGCGGTTTTTACCGCTGCCCGCTGGGCGGCGTCCGCGGGAACGAGCGGCAGCCGCATCCGTTCCGAGGCGAGGCCGAGCATCTCGAGCGCGGCCTTGATCGGAATCGGGTTGGTGGTCACCGAGAGACCCTCATAGAGAGGAGTCAGCTCGGCGTCTATCTCGCGGGCCCGGGCTATGTTCCCGCCCTGGGCCGCGTCCCACATTTCGCGCATCTGATCGCCGACGACATGCGAAGCGACAGTGATGCCGCCGGCGCCGTCGAACTCGAGCACGCGAAGGAAGGTGTTGTCGTTGCCGGCGAGGATCCGCAGGCCCTCGATCGGGCCCAGCTCATCGTCGTTGGCCTGCTTGACGGCGACGATATTGTCGACCGTGGCCAGCTCGGCGAGTAGATCGGGGGGCATGTTGATGACCACCCGCGAAGGGATGTTGTACATCACCAGCGGCAACTCGGGGACCGCAGCGGCGACCGCCTCGAAATGGGCTCGCAGGCCCGCCGCGTTCGGCTTGTTGTAGTACGGAGCGACGACCAGCGAGGCGTCGGCGCTCGCCGCCGCCGCCCGCTTGGTCAGCTCACCCGAGTGTCGGGTGTCGTTGGTGCCGGTGCCGCAGATCAAGAGGAGGTCGTCGCCGACCTCGGCCCGAACCGCGCCCAGCAGCTCGATCGTCTCCTCGTCGGTCATGGTCGGGCACTCTCCCGTGGTTCCCCCCACGACCAGTCCGTGGGACCCATGGGCGAGCAGGTGGGCGGCAAGCCGTCTCGCCGCGTCGAGATCGACCACGCCGTCCTCGTCGAACGGAGTGGCCATCGCCGTAAGAATTCCTTGAATCTCCTTCATCATTGCCAGGGTACCCAGTCCGCCGGCCTAGAGCAGCTTCTCGAGGCCGACCGTGAAGCGGTCGGGGAGCCCGGCGACCTTGCGTACGGCAAGCAGGACCCCCGGCATGAAGGAGCTGCGGTCGATCGAGTCGTGGCGCAGCGAGAGCGTTTGACCCTCGCCGCCGAAGATAACCTCCTGGTGGGCGACAAGGCCGGGAAGGCGCACCGAGTGGATCGGCCGGTGGACGTTGCCGCCGGCGGCAACGATCAGCTCTTGGGTCCGCTTCGCGGTGCCCGAGGGGGCGTCGAGCTTGCGGTCGTGGTGCAGCTCGATCAGCTCGCACTCGGGCATGTGCGGAGCGATCTTCTGCGCCACCTCCATCAAGAGCACGGCGCCGATCGCGAAGTTTGGGGCGACGAAGCAGTTGGCACCCGAGGCCTCGGCGGCAGACCGGGCGGCATCGAGGTCGAAGCCGGTGGTGCCGACCACCGTGTGGACGCCCGCCTGCAGGCAGGCCCGCACGTTGTCGAGGGCCGTGTCGGGGACGGTGAAGTCGACGACGACGTCGGCCTCCTCCAGCAGGTCGGCAAGCTCGACTCCGAGGGCGGGATCGGCCCTTCCAGAGAGAGTCAGGTCCTCGGCGCCCTCGACCGCCGCGCAGACCGCCTGGCCCATGCGCCCGGCGGCGCCGGCGACCGCAACTCGGGTCACGCCGCTACCAGTGCCTCGCTGACGGGTGCCAGCGCCTTGCGGAAGCGGTCCTCGTCGGCGCCGACGCAGGCGGCGGAGAGCCGCTCGGCGCCGTAGAGCTCGGTCGCGAGCTCGGTCATGTCGTCGACTTCGATCGCGTCGACCCGGGCCAGCATCTCGTCGAGGCTTTCGATCGGCAGGCCGAAGAGCGTCGCCCTGGAGATCCGCGTCATTCGCGCCGCCGTCGACTCCGAGGAGAGGACAAGGCGACCCTTGACGCTCTCCTTGGCCCGGGTCAGCTCCTCGGCGGAGACCGGCTCCGAGCGCAGGCGAGCGAGCTCGGTGCCGATGATCGAGCAGGCCTCTTCGACGTTGTCCTCGCGGGTGCCGACGTAGGTCGCGACCAGGCCCTGGTCGGTGAACTGCTCGTTGTAGGAGCCGACCGAGTAGGCGAGGCCGCGCTTCTCGCGGACCTCGCGGAACAGGCGGGAAGAGGTCGAGCCGCCGAAGATCGAGTCGAGCACGGCGAGCGGATAGCGGCGCTCGTCGTCGCGGCGCAGTCCCGGGGCGCCGAAGCAGATGTGGTACTGCTCGGTTTCCTTCTGGTGGAAGCAGAGCCGCGCGGGCCCCCCGAGACCGGTCTCGGGGGCGACGCCACCACCGTCTGGTGGGGCCGTGACGAACTTCTCGGCCAGCTCGACGACGTGGTCGTGATCGAGATGGCCAGCGGCGCCGACGACGATCTCCGAGCCGGCGTAGCGGGCGTGGCGGTAGCTCTCGATGTCCGGGACCGGGATCGAGGCGATCACCTCGGCCTCGCCGAGGACCCGGCGGCCGAGCGGGTGCGAGCCGAAGACGGCCTCGGCGAGCACGTCGTGGACCCGATCCTGCGGCTCGTCCTCGTACATCGCGATCTCCTCCAGCACCACCTGGCGCTCGGAGTCGATGTCAGGGTAGGTGGGCGCCAGCAGCATCTCCGAGAGCAGGTCAAAGACCTCGTCGGTGTGCTCGTCGAGGAAACGCGCGTGCAGGTGCGTCGTCTCCTTGCCGGTCGCCGCGTTGATCGAGGCGCCGAGCCCGTCGAAGCGCTCGGAGATCTCGATCGCCGAGTAGCGCGCGGTCCCCTTGAACAGCAGGTGCTCGAGGAAATGCGAAACCCCGGCCTGGGCCGGGATCTCGTTACGCGACCCGGTCCGCACCCAGAGCCCGAGCGCCACGGACCGCACCGAGGGAACCTCCTCGGTTACGACCCGGACGCCGGAGCCCAACTCGGTGAGCTTGGGAGCGCTCAATGCCTAGCTGCGCTCGCGGTCACGACGGGGACGGCCCTCGCGGCCGCCTCGGCCACCGCGGTCGCCACCGTTGCGCCGGGGGCCACCGTCGCCGGAGCCGACCGAAGCCAGTTCCTCGGCGGATTTGCCGGCGACCGACGGGTCGTCGGAGAGGCGCAGGCCGATCCGGCCGCGCTCCTTGTCGACCTCGACCACGGTCACGTCGATCACCTCGCCGGCGGTCATCACGTCGTCGACCGAGTCGACCCGCTCGCCGGGCTTGACGTTGGAGATGTGAAGCAGGCCGTCGGTCCCCTTGACGAGCTCGACGAAGGCGCCGAACGTGGTCGTCTTGACGACTTTGGCGGCGTTGTAGCGATCGCCGACCTCGGCCTCGCGGGTCATCGAGTCGATCCGAGCCACGCAGGCCTCGACCAGTTCGCCGGTCGGCGCGTAGATCCGCACCGTGCCGTCGTCCTCGACGTCGATCTCCGCTTCGAACTCCTCGCAGAGGGCGCGGATGGTTTCGCCGCCTTTGCCGATGACCGCGCCGATCTTCTCGGGATCGATCTTGATCGACTCGATCGCCGGCGCGTGCTGGGAGAGCTTCTCCCGCGGCCCGTCGATCGCCTCGGCCATCTTGCCGAGGATGAACTGGCGGCCCTTGTTGGCCTGCTCCAGCGCGTCCTCGAGGATCTCGAAGGTGACCCCGGTGATCTTGATGTCCATCTGCAGGGCGGTGATCCCGTCCTTGGTGCCGGCGACCTTGAAGTCCATGTCGCCGAGGTGGTCCTCGACGCCGGCGATGTCGGTGAGGACGATGTAGTCGTCGCCCTCCTTAATGAGTCCCATCGCCACGCCGGCAACCGGGGCGCTGACCGGGACTCCCGCGGCCTGCATGGCCATCGAGGAGGCGCAGACCGAGCCCATCGAGGAGGAGCCGTTGGACTCGAGCGTCTCGGAGACCGCACGGATCACGTACGGGAAGGACTCTTCGTCCGGCACGGTCGCCGCCAGGGCCCGCTCGGCGAGGGCGCCGTGACCGATGTCACGCCGCTTCGGGCCGCGCATGAAGCCCGCCTCCCCGACCGAGAAGGGCGGGAAGTTGTAGTGGTGGAAGAACCGCTTGGTGGTCTGCAGCCCGAGCGTGTCGAGGCGCATGTCCATGCGGGTCGTGCCCAGAGCGACATTGGAGAGGATCTGGGTCTCGCCGCGGGTGAACAGGGCAGAGCCGTGAACGCGCGGGGAAATGTCCACCTCGCACTCGATCGGCCGGATCTCGTCCTGGGCACGGCCGTCGGGGCGTTTCTTGTCGACGGCGATCGCCTTGCGGATCGTGTCCTTCTCGATGCTCGCGAAGGCGGTCTTGACCTCGGACTTGCGCTCCGAGTCGGCATCCGAGTCGCCGGTCTCGGGCGCGTACTTGGCGACCACCGCGTCCTTGACCTCGTCGATCGCCTCGTAGCGCTCGAGCTTGCCCTCGGTGGCAATCGCGTCGACCAGGGCCTGGCCGTGCGAGGAGCGGATCTCGTTGAGCAGGCCCTCGTCGATCTGCGGTGCCTCGACCACGATCTTCTCTTTGCCGGCCTTCTGCTGCAGCTCCGCCATCGCGGCGACGAGCTTCTTGATCTCGCCGTGGGCGATGTCGAGCGCGTCGAGGATGTCGGCCTCGGTGACGCCCTCAGCGCCGGCCTCGACCATCAGGATCGCCTCGTCGGTGCCGGCGACGATCAGATCGAGGTCGAGCTCCTCGTGACGGTCCTCGGGCGGGTTGACGATGAAGTCACCCTCGAGCTTGCCGACCCGGACCGCGCCGACGTGCTTGGCGACGGGAACCGGGGAGATCGCCAGCGCCGCGGAGGCGCCGTTCATGGCGAGGATGTCGTAGGGGTGGACGTGGTCCACCGAAAGCGGCATCGCGACCAGCTGGGTCTCGTAGTGCCAGCCCTTGGGGAAGAGCGGGCGGATCGGCCGGTCGATCATGCGCGCGGTCAGCGTCGCCTTCTCGCCGGATTTGCCCTCGCGACGGAAGAACGAGCCGGGGATCTTGCCCGCGGCGTACGCGCGCTCCTCGACGTCGACGGTGAGGGGAAGGAAGTCCACGTCGCGGAGATTGCCGACGGTTGCGGTGCAGAGGACCATCGTGTCGCCGGCCTGAACCACGACCGCGCCACCCGCCTGCTTCGCGAGTTTGCCCGTCTCGAAGGAAATCTGGCTGTCGCCGACATCCACCGAGACTCGGCTTACGTCAAACATGCTCATTTAATTGTCCTACCTCCGGCCGCCCGGTTGACGGCCATCTGCTTTCAGAACTCTCGTTCTCTTTCGCAAAAGAGAGTACAGACGCGCCATCGCGAGTGACGGCCAAGCCAGCTGGCGCTACAGGGCGTCCCCTCCAGGAGCCTTGAAAATCGCGGGAGTGCCGGCGACGCCGGCGCGGATGCCGGACTGGAAGTCCCGCCACACCCGTTCCGCGGCGACCGCCGAGCGGCGGTCGCTCTCGAAACGGTCGAGATCGAGCCCAAGCCGCTTCGCCCGCTCCCAGAGGTGCGGGTCGTCGACGTGGCCGCGATCGGCGTAGAGCGAGTCGACCATCGCGAAGAACCTGCCCTGCATTCCGGCCGCCTCCGCCGCGGCGTGGAGGACCGGCGAGCGGGGGTGCTTGCTGGCCACCGGGAAGTGGCGGAAGACCACCGACCCCAGCTGGGCGCAGATCTCCAGCCAGGAGCCGGCGCAGTGGGGACAGGCCAGGTCGGCGTAGACGATCGCCCCCTCTCCCCCTCCCTCGCCACGAAGGTGGTCGGCGGGGCCGATTGGGGGAACCGGGGCGCTGGTCAGAGGGCCGGCGTTCACCGTGGCCTCGGAGCTAGGCAGCGAGAGCGTCGAAGATGACGTTGGCGCCGGGGAGCTCGCCGGGCGAGGGGGATTCGTAGCTCCAGGCGACGATGCCCTCCCCGTCGATGAGGACGAGGGTGCGGTTGGCGAAGCCGGCCGGCTCGAAATACGAGCCGTATGCTTTGGCGACCTCGCCCTTGGGCTCGAAGTCCGAGAGCAGCGTGGTGTCGATACCGATCTTCTCCTGGAAGGCCTTATGGGCGAAGAAGCTGTCGACGCTGATCCCGACCAGCTCGACTCCCTTGGCGGCGATCTCCGGCTTAACCTCCTGGTAGAGCGAGAGCTGGTCTCCGCAGACAGGGCTGAAATCGCCCGGGTAGAAGACCAGCATCACCCTGCGACCGCGGAAGTCGCTCAGTGAAACCGTCTCGCCGTCCTGATCGCGAAGGGTGAAGTCGGGAGCCGGCTCGCCGGCGGCGATCATCGCCGCAGGCCGAGATCGGCGACCAGGGCGCGGTAGCGCTCGAGGTCGATCCGCTCGAGGTAACGCAGCATCCGGCGCCGTTTGCCGACCAGCATCAGCAGGCCACGGCGCGAGTGGTGGTCTTTGCTGTGCTCGCGCAGGTGACCGGTGAGTTCGTTGATGCGCTCGGTGAGCAGGGCGATCTGGACCTCGGCCGAACCGGTGTCGCCGTCGGCTCGGCCGTATTTGCCGATCAGCTCGCTCTTTTTTTCCTTGGTCAGGCTCATCGCTTATTCGCCTCAAAAAAACCGTGCACCCAGCGGGTCACGGCCGCTGGAAGCTAGCACAGACACGCTTCGCGTCATCGACGTCGCGCTGCATCTGATCGACCAGCTCCGCGGCGCCCGGAAAGCGCTTCTCGCCCCGCAACCGCTCCACGAAGGCGACCCGCAGCGTCTTGCCGTAGAGGTCTTCGCTGCGATCGATCAGATAGGTCTCGATCAGCACTCCTCGCCCAGTCTCGAAAGTCGGCCTGACGCCGACGTTGACGGCCGCCGGGACGCCGTTCGCAAAGGCGGCGAAAACGCCGTGGCCGGGGATTGCCAGCCGGTCGTCGGGGACGATGTTGGCGGTCGGGAATCCCAGCTTGCGCCCGCGCTGGTCGCCCTTGACCACCGTCCCCTCGACCATGAACGGGGCGCCGAGGCAGTGTCGCGCGCCGCCCATGTCCCCAGCTGCTATCAAGGCCCGGATTCGAGTCGAGGAGACGGTCTCGCCCTCGACCTCGACCAGCGGCACGACCCTGGTCTCGAACTCCGGCCGGGCCGCCAGCATCGCCGGGTCGCCCTTCGCCCTGGCGCCGAAGCGGAAGTTCTCGCCGACCGAGATCCGCTCGGCGCCGAGCCGCTCGACCAAGACCTCCTCGATGAAGCCCTCGGCCGGCAGCTTCGCGAACTCGCGGTCGAAGGGGATCACGACCAGCTCCTTCACCCCCAGCCCCTCGATCACGTCGCGCTTGACCGGGAAGGGCGTGATCAGCTTCGGCAGCGCCGCCGGGTGGAGGATCTCGAGCGGGTGCGGCTCGAAGGTGAGGACCGTATCGGCGTCGTCGATCACCGCCTGGTGGCCGAGGTGGACGCCGTCGAAGGTCCCGATCGCGACGTGGCGGGGGCGCGGCTCGGCGTCGGGCAGGGAGGTGACGCGGATGCTCATCGCAGTGCCGCCTCCACAGCCGGGACCAGCTCGGCGACGCGATCGAGGTCAAGTCGCTCGCCGGCGTCCTCGATCCGGAACGGGCCGACCGCGGTACGGCGCAGGGACGAGCAGTAGGCGTCCCCCAGGGTCTCGATCAAGGTGCGGACATAGGTCCCCGCGGCGCATTCGACCTCATAGCTGGCCAGCCCATCGCCGGCGCTGAGCAGCTCGGCGCGGTGGACCTCGACGTCGCGCTCGGGGGTCTCGACGATCTCGCCGCGATGGGCCTTCTTGTAGAGGCGCTCACCGCCGACCCGCACGGCGGAGGTCATCGGAACCCGCTGGCGCACTGTCCCGGTCGGCAGCTCCAACTCTACGGGGACGTCGCCGGTCTCGACCAGCTCGCCGTCGGGATCGCCGCTGCTGGAGCGCCAGCCGAGACGAGCCGTCGCAAGGTAGGTCTTCGGCAGGCCGACCAGGAAGCGCTGCAGGCGCGTCGCCCGGCCGAGCAGGATCAACAGCAGGCCGGTCGCAAAAGGGTCGAGGGTGCCGGCGTGGCCGGCTTTGCAGCCCTGCTCTCGGCGCACCTTGGCGACCACGTCGTGGGAGGTGAGCCCCGCCGGCTTGTCGTAGAGCAGCACCGCCCCCCCGGCATCGCCTTGAGCCGCCATGCTCAGGGCCCGAGCTGAGAGGTGACCTCGCCGCAGAGGAAGGCGACCAGGTCGTCGAGCTCGAGATCGGTGGAGAAGCCGGCGGCGCGCTTGTGCCCGCCGCCACCGTGCTTGCGGGCGATCGCCGAGACGTCGACGTCCCCCTCGCTGGAGCGGAGGCTGACCTTGCGAGCGGCGCGGCCGCGGTCGCCGAGGTCGCGAATCACCGCCGCCACCTTGGTCCCGTCGATCGAGCGCAGGTGGTCGATCACCCCCTCGGTCATCTCCTCCCCGGCACCGGTTGCCTGGTAGTCGGCGTTGGTGATGTAGGTGAGGACGAGTCGGTCGCCGCAGTGGCGCTGGATACCCTCGAGGGCGCGGGCGACGAGGCGCAGCTTCTCGATCGGCACGTGCTCGTAGAGGCGGCGATAGGTGTCGTCGATGTCGACGCCGGCATCGATCAGGTCGGCGGCGACCCGGTGAGTGTGGGAGTCGGTGTTCTCGTACATGAATTTGCCCGTGTCGGTGATCAGGCCGACGTAGAGCGCCGACGCCATCTCCCGGGTGATCTCGGCCTCGAAGAGGACCGCCAGGTCGTAGACGATCTCGGCAGTGCAGGAGGCGCCGACGTCGACCAGGTTGAAGTGGCCGAAGCGGGTGTTGTCGTGGTGGTGGTCGATGTTGATGACGTCGTTGCCACCCTCGGTGAGGAAGTCGACCGGCATCCGGTCGATGTTGCCGCAGTCGAGGAAGACGACGGTGCGATCGGCCATATCGGCCGGCGGCTCGTGGAAGACCTCCTCCAGCGGCAGGAAGCGGTACTCGATCGGCAGCGGGAACTCTTTCGCCGCCAGGAACATCACCGAGTCCTTGCCGAGCTGAGTCAGCAGCTGGTGCATTCCCAGCAGCGAGCCGAGCGCGTCGCCGTCGGGGCCCTCATGGGCGGTCAGCAGGAAGCGCTCGCGCGAGCGCAGCTCGGCGCTGACCCGCTCGAGGTCCGAGGTGGCAACACCGGTCATCTCGCTCACTGGCCCCCCTCTCGATCGGCCGCCGGCGCCTCTTCCTCCAGCAGCTGGGAGATCCGCACTCCCTGCTCGATCGTATCGTCGTAATGGAAGCTCACCGTCGGCGTCCGCTTCATCCTCGTCTCGGCCGCGATCCGCGACTGGATGACGCCGTGTGAGGATCGCAGCCCGCTCAGCGTCGCCCCCCGCTCCTGCTCGTCCCCGAGCACGCTGACGAACACCTTTGCGGTGCGCAGGTCGGGGCTGGTCTCAACCGAGGTCACGGTCACGAAGCCGATGCGGGGGTCACTCAGATCGCTTGAAATTGCAGCACCGACGACCTCGCGAAGCACCTCGTTGATGCGTCGCATGCGAGGGCCGGCCATCTTAATGGCTCTCCGCAGGGCCGGGCGTGCGTTGGGGTGCTCGGAAAGCCACTTACTCCAGGGTCTGCTCGACCTGTTTGGTCTGGAAGAACTCGAGCACGTCTTCCTCCTTGACGTCGGCGTAGCCTTCCAGCACGACGCCGCACTCCTGCCCCTCCTCGACTTCCTGCACGTTGTCTTTGAAGCGCCGCAGCGAGCCCAGCTTGCCGGTCCAGACGACCGTCCCCTGGCGAACCAGGCGAACGCCGGCGGTGCGGGTCGCCTTGCCCTCGGTGACGATGCAGCCCGCGATGCGACCGACTTTGGAGGCCTTGAAGGTCTGTTTGATCTCGGCCTCGCCGACGGCCTCCTCGACCTCGATCGCCTCGAGCAGCCCCTCCATCGCGTTGCGCAGATCCTCGGTGATTTTGTAGATGACCGAGTAGGTGCGGATGTCGACGCCCTCGCGATCGCCGGCGCGCCGGGCGTCGGCCAGGGGCCGCACGTTGAAGCCGATGATGATCGCATCGGAGGCCGAGGCCAGCATCACGTCGGACTCGTTGATGCCGCCGGTCTGGGAGTGGATGATGTTGATCGCGACGCGTTCCTGCGGGACTTTGGCGATCTCATCCTGGAGCGCCTCCAGCGAGCCGGCGACATCGGCCTTGAGGACGATGTTGAGCTCCTTGATGTCGCCCTGCTGGACGCGGGCGAAGACCTCGTCGAGGCTGATCTTGCGGGCTTGACGGCGTGCCAGGGCCTCGGTCTTGAGGCGGTTGGCGCGCTCCTGCGCGAGTTGGCGGGCGCGGCGGTCGTTCTCGACCGCCTGGACGAATTCGCCGGCATCGCTGACGCCGTCGAAGCCGAGCACCTCGACCGGCATTCCCGGTCCGGCGGTCTCGACCCGTTCGCCGGTGAAGTCGTGCATGGCCTTGACCCGGCCCCACTGCTGCCCGGCGACCAGCGAGTCGCCGACCTCGATTGTGCCGCGCTGAACCAGCACGGTCACCACCGGGCCGCGGCCGGGGTCGAGCTGGGACTCGATCACGGTGCCCGAGCCGGGCGCGTTGGGGTTGGCCCCCAGCTCCTCCAGCTCGGTGACCAGGAGGATCATGTCGAGCAGGTTGTCGAGTCCCTCGTGGGTCTTGGCGGAGACCTCGCAGAAGACGGTATCCCCACCCCACTCCTCGGGGGAGATGCCCTCGGTGGCGAGCTCGGTGCGAACTCTTTCGGGGTTCGCTCCCTCTTTGTCGATCTTGTTGACGGCGATCAGCATCGGCACGTCGGCGGCGCGGGCGTGGTCGATCGCCTCTTTGGTCTGCGGCATCACGCCGTCGTCGGCGGCGACGACAATGACGGCGACGTCGGTCACCTTGGCGCCGCGGGCGCGCATCGCGGTGAAGGCCGCGTGACCGGGCGTGTCGAGGAAGGTGATCGTCTTGTCGTCTTTATGGACCTGGTAGGCGCCGATGTGCTGGGTGATGCCACCGGCCTCGCCCGCCGCGACCTCGGTCTCCCGGATCGCGTCCAGCAGCGAGGTCTTGCCGTGGTCGACGTGGCCCATGATCGTGACCACGGGCGGCCGGTCGGCGAGGTCCTCCTCGGCGTCGGAGAACTCCGGTTCCTCGGGCTCCTCGTCGGCGGCGGTGACGATCTCCAGCTTGCGGTCGTACTCGTCGGCGATAGCCCTGACGGACTCGTCGGTCAGGGTCTGGGTGAGCGTCGCCATCTCCCCCATCGTCATCAGCTTTTTGATTACCTCGGCCGGGGCCAGCCCGAGCGACTCGGCGACCTCGCGCACGGTCGCACCCGAGTTGACTTTGGTCGCCTCCGGCTCAACCGTCGGCGCCGGTCCCATCGGCGGCTCCTCGAGCAGCGGACGGCGGCGGCGCCCACCGCGGCGCCTGGGCGGCCGTTGCGGCGGCGGGCCGCCCATCTGGTCGCGGCGCGCGGCCTGCGAGTCGATCACGACCCGGCGTTTTTTCGCGGTGGCTCCAGCGCCCCCGCCGCCTCCCTGCTGAGCACCGCCGGCGCGGACCGGCTTGGTCGAAGTCGATGCTTTCGGAGCCGCCGCGACGGGTTTCGGCGCGGTCGGTTTCGCAGCCGCGGACGGGGTTGCCGCGGGCTGTTTTGCCGGTATCGCCTGCGAGGCCGGGTTTGCGGCGGCCGGCGCTTTCGCCCCGTTGCCCTTGGCGGCGGCAATCGCCTTCACCGCGTCGGCCTCCTCGACGCTGGACGCCGCCGCTTTTGCCTCGACGCCAGCGGCCTTCAGCGCCGCCAGCAGATCCTTGCTGCTGACCCCCTGCGCTTTCGCGATCTCGTGAACCCGCTTCTTAGCCACTAAGCCTGCTCAGCCTCCTCGATAACTGCCTGCTCGGCAACTTCCCCATCATCGTCGCCAGTCTCTACGGCTTGACCCTGATCGCTGGGAGCCTCAGACGTTCCATCCGCGGGTGGCGCGGAGGATGGCTCCTCGCCCGCAGCTTGCGAGGACGAGGAGTCGTCCTCCGCGACAGGACCCGCGGCTGAGACGTCCTCGGGCTCCTCCTCGACGAATTCGGAGGCCGCGCGCTCGACGATCTCGGTGATCTGGCCCTCGTCGCCGTCGGGGTCGGCGAGGATCGCCACCTCGGCCTCTGCGAGCCTGGAGAGGATCGCGACCTGGCTGGTCTCGAAGCGCGAGAGCGCCTGGTGGGTGGGCAGGCCGCAGTAGGTCGAGCCCGGAATCGCGGCGTTGGGGCAGCGGCGGCCGTTGGAGAGAAGCGCCATGCAGCGGCCGTCGGACTGCTCTTCGCCCTCGTACTCGACCTCGGTGTCCTCGGAGGCGAACTCGGTCTCGGACTTGATGTCGACACGCCAGCCGGTCAGGCGGGCGGCGAGGCGAGCGTTCTGGCCGTCGCGGCCGATCGCCAGCGAAAGCTGGTCGTCGGGGACGATCACCGTCGCCTGGCGCTCCTCGTCGTCGACGATCACCTCGCGCACCCGAGCCGGAGAAAGCGCTTTGGCGACGAAGCGGGCCGGCTCGTCGTTGTGGGGAATGATGTCAATCTTCTCGCCGCGCAGCTCGGAGACGACCATCCGCACCCGCGAGCCGCGCGGGCCGACGCAGGCGCCGACCGGGTCGACCCCGTCGGCGTGGGAGACGACGGCGATCTTCGAGCGGTAGCCGGGCTCGCGAGCGACGCCGACGATCTCGACCAGCTTGTCAGCGATCTCCGGGACCTCCAGCTCGAAGAGGCTCTTGATCAGCTCGGGGCTGCGGCGGGAGACGACGATCGCCGGGCCTTTGGTCGAGTCGGAGACGTCGGTGATGACGGCCTTGACCCGCATCCCGTGGTCGTAGCGCTCGTTGTAGACCTGCTCGGACTTGGGCAGCAGCGCCTCGACCCGCTCGCGCAGCTGAACCAGCGTGTAGCGCTTGTCGGACTGCTGGATGATCCCGGTGATCAGCTCGCCGACCCGGTCCTGGTACTCGTCGTACATCATCTGCCGCTCGGCCTCGCGGATGCGCTGCAGGATCACCTGCTTGGCGGTCTGGGCAGCGATCCGGCCGAAGTCTTCGGGGGTGACGTCGCGGGTCGTGATCTGGTCCTCGTAAGGAGCGATCATCTCCGGATCCAGCTCGGGATCCTCGGGCTCGCGCATTTCGCCCGTCTCGGGATCGACCTCGGGCTCCTCCTGCAGCTCGGCGGCCTCTTCGAGGAGCTTCTGCTCCAGCTCCGGCGGCAGGATCAGTTCGAAGACGCGGAAATCGCCGGTTTCGTGATCGAGATCGACGCGGGCATATTTGGCGGCGCCGAGCGTTTTCCTGTAAGCCGAGAGAAGGGCGTCCTCGAGGGCGTCCATCAGCTTGTCGGCGGAGATTCCCTTCTCTGCCTCGAGCGCTTTGACTGCGTCGACGATCTCCTTGCTCACTGGTGCGGCTCCTTGGTCTCGGAAGTGGTGCTGGGGCGGCGGTACTTGGGGCCCGGGCTGGAGACCTCGAGCGTGTAGTCGACCAGCAGGTGGTTGAGATGCCTGGTGACCCGCTCGCAGAGGGCGAGATCGACGCCACCGGGGTGGTCGATGAAGATGCGCAGGGACTCGTTCCCCGGGCGCTCGACGGCGACCAGATCGAGCTCCGAATCGAGGTCGGAGAGCTGCTGCTGGATGTTCTGCTGGAGGTCGGTCATGCCTGGTTCGGGCGTAAAAAAAGTGGGCCAGGCCCACTTCTCGGTACTGAGGGACGTTGAAAAGCTGAAGCGAGTATAGCTCCCTGCTCAAGCGCGCCTGGCCGGCGGGTCCTGGCACGGGGAGGGGTCCTGCGGGCGGGCGAGGGCGTCCGTTCTCGGACCCCTCCCCGTGCCACCCCCCGGAGTTACGTTTGAGAAGAGATGCCTTCGCGCCGGAGCTGACTCACCTTGCCGAGGATTGCCTCTGCGATCGTATCCTTTGAAGCGATCGGGACGGTCGTCGCCGTTTCCTTGTCAATCAGGGTTACGGCGTTGTCGGTGCTCTCGAAGCCGATCGCGGGGTCGGAGACGTCGTTGAGGACGATCAGGTCGGCGTTCTTGCGGCGGAGCTTGCCGCGAGCTCGCTCGACCGCGTCTCCCCCGTGCTCGGCGGCGAAGCCGACGACGGTCTGCTCGGAGTCCCGATCGGCGGTGAGGGCGGCGAGAATGTCCTCGGTCGGCTCGAGCTGAAGGCTGAGGCTGTCCTGGCGCTTCAGCTTTCCCTCGGCCACCTCGGTGGCACGAAAGTCGGCGGGGGCGGCGGCCATCAGCAGGACGTGGGCGCTCGGGAACTCCTCGCCTGCCGCCTGGGCCAGCTGCTCAGCGGTTTCGACGTCGATGCGGCGGACACCGGCGGGCTCCGGGAGGGCGACGTTTGCGGCGATCAGGGTCACCTCGGCACCGCGCCGGGCGGCGGCGGCGGCGAGGGCGATGCCCATGCGGCCGCTGGAGCGGTTGCCGATGAAGCGGACCGGGTCGATCGGCTCGCGGGTGCCCCCCGCGGTGACCAGCGCCCGCAGCCCGTCCCAGGGGCGGTCGCCGCCCGGCAGCGCCGCCTCGATGCGCGCCAGCAGGCGCTGGGGGTCCGGCAGCCGACCCCTGCCGTACTCGCCGCGAGAGGCGAGCTTTCCCTCGTCGGGCTCGATCACCTCGACACCACGCTCGCGCAGGGTCACGAGGTTTGCCTGGGTTGCCTTGTCGGCGTACATGCGGTCGTTCATCGCCGGAGCGAGGAGGCGAGGCGCCGTGCAGGCGAGGAACGAGGTGGTCAGCATCGAGTCGGCAAGGCCGCCCGCCAGCTTGGCGATCGTGTTGGCCGAGGCCGGGGCGACCAGAAAGGCGTCGCAGTTGGCGACCAGCTCGAGGTGGCCGATCGGATCGTGACCCGGCGGATCCTCGCCCGGGAAGGCGCCGCGCATCGGGTCGTGCTCGAACTCGGAGATCAGGACCGGCCCACCGACGATTCCCTCAAAAGAGGCGGCGCCGACGAAGCGCGTCGCCGTCTCGGTCATCAGCACGCGCACACCGTGCCCGGCGAGAGTCGCCAGCCGGGCCAGCTCCAACGACTTATAGGCGGCTATCCCGCCACTTACGCCAAGCAGGACTCTGGCCATCCGCTGCCTCCCGCGAGAGGCTCCCAGCGCTGCGCGCTAGGAGCGGTACTCGTATTTGAGCTTGCCCTCGGCGAGCTCTTCGAGCGCCATCGTCAGGTAGTTGCGCTCGGCGTTGATCTCGACCATCGGCGGCGGGTACTCACCGAAGCCGCCCTCTCCGAGGTTGTGAAAGTAGCTGTTGATCTGACGCGCCCGCTTCGCCGAAACGACTACGGCGGCGTAATTCGAGTCAGCGTGGTCAAGGAGTTTGTCTACGCGTGGTTTGATCATTCGGCCGGGGAGTCTAGTGATAGGCCGAGCTCGGCGCGCACGATCCCCCCCAATTCGTCGGCTGCGCGTCCCAGCTTGTCGTTGACGACGCGGTAGGCAAACTCGTCCTGGGCCGCCATCTCCTGCTCGGCGACCTCGAGCCGGGAGTCGATCGCCGCGGGGGAATCGGTTCCACGGGCGTCGAGCCGCTCGCGCAGGACCGCCGGATCCGGCGGGGCGATGAAGACCTGGACCGACTCGCGCATCGCCGCCCGCACCTGACGAGCCCCCTGGACCTCGATCTCGAGCACCACCGAGCGTCCGGCAGCGAGGCGCCGCTCCACCTCGGTCCGCAGCGTTCCGTAGCGATTGCCGCTGTAGGTGGCGAACTCGAGGAAGTCTTCGGCCTCGACCCGCCGGTCGAACTCCTCGCGGCTGAGGAAGTGGTAATCACGCCCGTTCTTCTCACCCGGCCGCGGCTCGCGCGTGGTCGCGGAGATCGAGAGCTCGAGGCTGGGGCAGCGCTCGAGCAGCTGCGAGATCAACGTCCCCTTCCCCACCCCCGATGGGCCCGTGATCACGAAGACTTTCGACATGCGGCCGCGGATACTGACCGGCGCGGCGGTCGACTAACGACGAAGCTGGGAGATCAGCTCGGTGCGCTGGCGCTCGGAGAGCCCACCGATGGTCTTCGAGGGGGAGATCCTGCACTGATTGAGTATTCGGTTGGTCTTCACGCGGCCGTACTTGGGGACGGCGAGGAGCATGTCGAAGACCTTCGCGGTCATCACGTACTCGGGGGGGTCGAGCAGGATCGTGTGGATGCTCGCCCGGTTCGCTTTCAGGTCCTTCTTCAGCTTGGCCCGGGCGGTGCGAATGTCGTTCGCTCGTTTGAGCGCCTCCATCCTCTGGTCCAGCGACCGTTCCGGGGCTGCGGCTGAAATCTTGACTGGGGGGGCAGGCATGTGGGCGGCGAGTATAGCCGCGGGTCGAACCTGTGCAAGTGGTCCAGACCGAATTGCCCACAAATTCACCTCAACCTCTACTCGAGGTTGAGTACTGGCTTGGCCGTTACTAGATTCGCGACGGCGGATGCTAGCTCCGCGGCGACCCTGGAACCCGCCCCCGGGTCGCGAAAACTCTCCGTCCCGACCGCCACCAAGGTGGCCCCGGCGGCGAGGAATTCGCGGGCATCGGCGCCGCTGGAGATTCCCCCCATGCCGATCGCCGGCAGGCCGACGGCGGCAGCGACGGCACGAACCTGCTGCAGCGCCACCGGCCGGATCGCCGGGCCGGAGAGCCCGCCGTGGCCGGCCGCCAGGGCCGGCCTTGCCGTCGCCGGGTCGAAGGCGCTCGCCTTCAGCGTGTTGATCAGCGAGACGGCGTCCGCACCGCCCTGCTCGGCGGCAACCGCGACCGCCGCCGGGTCGGCGACGTTGGGGGTCAACTTGACGATCAGTGGCTTTGGCGTCAGCGAGCGCAACGCTTCCAGCAAGGCCTCGGTCTCCGCCGGCTGCTCGCCGACGATCAGTCCGGAATGGACGTTGGGGCAGGAGACGTTGAGCTCGATTGCCGCGACCTCCTCCCTTCTCCCCACCGCTTCGACCAGCTTGGCGAACTCAGCGCGGCCGGTCGCCATCACGGAGACGATCAGCGGCACCGGCAACTCCGCCAGCAGCGGCAGGTCCTCGGCCAGGAATCCCGCCAGGCCCTTGTTGGGCAGCCCGATCGAGTTGATCATCCCGGCCGGCGTCTCCCAGATCCGCCGCGGAGCATTACCGGCACGGGGCTCCGGAGTGATCGTCTTGGAGACGAAGGCGGAGAACGGGAAGTCCTCCAACAGGGCATCGCCGAAGGCCCGCCGCGCGGCGATCGCGTCGTAGGTGCCGGAGGCATTGATGACCGGGTGCTCAAGGGCGATGCCGCAGAAGTCAGGCATGGGTGACCCCGGCGATCCGATCTCCCCGCACGACCGGCCCGTCGACGCAGAGCCGCAGGTAACCGCCTCCAGGCTTGGGCACGGCGCAGCCGAAGCAGGCGCCATAGCCGCAGGCCATCGGCGACTCCATCGCCAGCTCGCAGGCGACGTCCCGCTCGGCGCAGAGCGAGCGCACCGCCTCCAGCATCGCCGGTGGGCCGCAGGAGTACACGACGGCGCTGGCGGCGTCATCGCCCGCGAGCATCGCGGCGAGCAGGTCGGTGACGTAGCCGTGGTGGCCGGCGTGGCCGTCCTCGCTGGCGAGGCGAACCTCGCAGCAGGCGAAAAGGTCATCGAGGCCGCCCGAGTGGGTCTGGTCGCGGAAGCCGAGCAGGACCCTGGCCGGGACGTTGCGCTCGCCGAAGCGGCGCCGAAGCAGGGCCAGCGGGGCGACGCCGATGCCGCCACCGACGAGGATCGCCCCAGCCGCGCCGGGGCGCAGCTCGCGTGGCTCGGCGAAGGCGTTGCCGAGGGGCCCGGTTACCCAGACCCCCTCCCCCGCCTCCAAGGCACAGAGCCGCTCGGTGCCGGGGCCGACGCCCTCGACCAGGAAGTCCAGGCGCACGCCCCCGGCCGCCGGCCCGGTCTCGGCCACCGAGATCGCCCGTGGCAGGAAGGGCCTCTCCCCCGGTCCGGCCCAGTCGGCCGCGCTCGCCAGCATGTAGAACTGGCCCGGCAGCGGCTCGGGCCCCTCGCGGTCGAGCAGCGAGAAGACGCGGTAGCCACCCGAGGCGCGGTTCTCGCTGACCTCGCAGAGGCGGCGCCCGAGCGGTGCGGTCATCGAGGCTGGGCGGCCCTGGTGAGCCCGTGGATCTCCTGGATGCTGCGCACCTCGGCGTCGCCCTGTCTGCCGGCGGCGATCGCCCGGGCCGCCGCGGTCGCCCCGGTCATCGTCGTCACGCAGGGAATGCCGTGGTGGACGGCCGCGGTGCGGATCTCATAGCCGTCGGCGCGAGCGCCGGAGCCGGTCGGGGTGTTGATCACCAGATCGCAGCGGCGCTTGCGGATCAGGTCGAGGACGTGCGGCGAACCCTCGCCCAGCTTGTTGATGCGGGTCACCGGCACGCCCATCCGCTCGATCGCCTGGGCGGTGCCGCCGGTCGCGATCACCTCGAAGCCGAGGTCGTGGAAGCGGGCCGCGAGCTGGGTCGCCGCCGGCTTGTCGGTGTCGGTGACGGTGATGAAGACCGAGCCCTCTTCCGGCAGCCGTACGCCGGCCGCCGCCTGCGCCTTGCCGAAGGCAGTCGGGAAGTCGGCGGCGATGCCCATCACCTCGCCGGTGCTCTTCATCTCCGGTCCGAGCACCGAGTCAGCGCCGGCGAAGCGGGCGAAGGGCAGGACCGCCTCCTTGACGCTGACGTGCTCGGGCGGGCCGGCCGGCAGCTCCTGGTCGGCGATCTTCTCGCCCAGCATCAGCCTGGCGGCCATCTTCGCCAGCGGCACCCCGATCGCCTTGGAGACGAAGGGCACGGTGCGCGATGCGCGCGGGTTGGCCTCGATCACGTAGAGCTCGCCGCCAGCGACGCCGTACTGGATGTTGATCAGCCCGATCACCCCGAGCTCGAGGGCGATCTTCTCGGTGACGACGCGGATCTGCTCGAGCATCTCCTCGCCGAGGCTGAGCGGTGGGATCACGCAGGCCGAGTCGCCGGAATGGACCCCGGCCTCCTCGACGTGCTGCATGATCCCGGCGACCCAGACCTGCTCGCCGTCGCCGAGCGCGTCGACGTCGACCTCGATCGCGTTCTCGAGGAAGCGGTCGAGCAGCAGCGGGTGCTCCTGGTCGGCCTTGACGTGAGCTTTGAGATAGGCGGCCAGATCTGCGGTCGAGTAACAGATCTCCATCGCCCGGCCGCCGAGCACGTAGGAGGGTCGGACCAGCAGCGGGAAGCCGACCCCCTCGGCGATCACCCCGGCCTCCTCGGCCGAGAGCGCGGTGCCGTAGGGCGGGTGCTTGATGCCGAGCCGGCGCAGCAGGGCGCCGAAACGCCCGCGGTCCTCGGCCAGGTCGATCGCGTCAACGGGGGTGCCGAGCAGCGGCACGCCCGCCTCTTCAAGGGTGCGGGCGAGCTTCAGAGGCGTCTGGCCGCCGAACTGGACGATCACTCCCTCCGGGTTCTCCTGCGCGCAGACCGCGAGCACGTCCTCGGCGGTGAGCGGCTCGAAATAGAGGCGGTCAGAGGTGTCGTAGTCGGTCGAGACGGTCTCCGGGTTGCAGTTGACCATCACCGCGTCGCGTCCCAGCTCGCGGGCGGTCATTGCCGCGTGGACGCAGCAGTAGTCGAACTCGATCCCCTGGCCGATCCGGTTCGGGCCGGCGCCGAGGATGACGACGGAGTCGCGCTCGCCGCGGCGCACCTCGGAGGCCGGTGGAGTGCCGTCGGCGCCGGCACGCTCGTGGGCGGAGTAATAGTAGGGCGTGGCCGCCTCGAACTCGGCGGCGCAGGTGTCGACCGCCTTGTAGGTGCGGACCAGCCCCTCGGTCCCGTCGCCCTCGTTGGCGAGCGCCTCCAACTCGCGCAGGAACCAGCGGTCGACCAGGCAGGCCCCGTGCACCGCCTCGACGTCGAGGCCGCGGCGAAACGCCTCCAGCACCAGGTCGAAGCGCTCGGCGCACGGCTTCTCGAGGGCGATCAGCAGGTCCGCGTCGGACTCCGGCGCCTCCAGCTCGGCGTCGAGCTCGCGCGAGCGCAGGGCCTTGGCGAAGGACTCGCGGAAGGTGCGGCCGATCGCCATCGCCTCGCCGACGCTCTGCATGTAGGTGGAGAGGCGGCCGTCGGAGCCTGGGAACTTCTCGAAGGCGAAGCGTGGCACCTTGGTGACGACGTAGTCGATCGTCGGCTCGAAGGAGGCGGGGGTCGCCCGGGTGATGTCGTTTGGAATCTCCTCCAGGGCGTAGCCGACCGCCAGTTTCGCCGCCATCTTGGCGATCGGGAACCCGGTCGCCTTCGAGGCCAGGGCCGAGGAGCGCGAGACCCGGGGGTTCATCTCGATCACGGCGACCTCGCCGTTCTCCGGGTTGACCGCGAACTGGACGTTGGAGCCACCGGTCTCGACCCCGATCGCGCGGATCACCTTGATCGCCTGGTCACGCAGCTCCTGGTAGAGCGGGTCGGTCAGCGTCTGCGCCGGCGCCACCGTGACCGAGTCGCCGGTGTGGACGCCCATCGGGTCGACGTTCTCGATCGAGCAGATGATCACCACGTTGTCGTTGCGGTCGCGCATCACCTCGAGCTCGAACTCGCCCCAGCCGATCACCGACTCCTCGACCAGGACCTGGTTGATCGGGCTCGCCGCCAGCCCCTCGGAGACGACCTGCGCCAGCTCCGTCTCGGTGCGGCCGATGCCGCCCCCCTGGCCGCCCATCGTGAAGGCGGGTCGGACGATTGCCGGCAGCTCGATGCGCCCCTCCCTGAGCGCCTGCTCCACCTCGCCGACGGTCTCGACGGTCATCGACCAGGGAATCCGCAACCCGGCCTCGGTCATCGTCGTGCGGAACTCCTCGCGATCCTCGGCGCGGCGGATCGCCGCCGCGTCGGCGCCGATCAGCTCCACCCCGAACTTCTCCAGGGTGCCGTCCTCGTGCAGCGTCATCGCCAGGTTGAGCGCGGTCTGGCCACCGAGGGTCGGAAGCAGCGCGTCGGGGCGCTCCTTTTCGATGATCTTGGTCACCGGGCCCGGTAGGAGCGGCTCGATGTAGGTGGCGGTGGCGAACTCCGGGTCGGTCATGATCGTCGCCGGGTTGGAGTTGACCAGGACGACCTCGTAGCCCTCCTCGAGCAGCACCTTGCAGGCCTGCACGCCGGAGTAGTCGAACTCGGCCGCCTGGCCGATCACGATCGGGCCGGAGCCGATCAGGAGAATTTTATGGATGTCATCTCGGCGGGGCAAGGACTTCCTTTCGCGCTGGTCGACTCATGCCGCCAAAGCCAAAAAGCGGTCGAAGAGGTGGCGGGCGTCGTGGGGCCCCGGGCCGGCCTCGGGGTGGTACTGGACGGTGGCGCCGGCGACGTCGCGCAGCACCAGGCCCTCGACCGTGCGGTCGTAGAGGTTGAGCTGAGAGAGCTCGGCGACGCCGAAGTCGGTATCCCAGCGGACCGGCTCCTCGCCCTCGATCCGCGGCTCTCCGCCGGGGCCGGCAACGGCGAAGCCATGGTTCTGGGCGGTGATGTCGATCCGTCCGGTCTCCAGGTCCTTGACCGGGTGGTTGGCGCCGCGGTGGCCGAAGGGCAGCTTGTAGGTTTCCAGGCCGACCGCGCGGCAGAGCAGCTGGTGGCCGAGGCAGATGCCGAAGAGCGGCCGCTTGCCGACGATCTCGCGGACGGTCTCGACGACGTAGCCGAGCGCCGCCGGGTCGCCGGGCCCGTTGGCGAGGAAGACGATGTCGGGATCCTCGGCGAGGACCTGCTCGGGGGAGCTGTCGCAGGGCAGCAGGGTCAGCTTGGCGCCGTGCTCGCGCAGCTGGCGGACGATGCTCATCTTGATCCCGGTGTCGATCCCGACCACATGCGGCCCGTCTCCCTCGAAGCGGATCGGCTCCGGCGGGGTGACCGCGCGGGCGAAGTCGGCGCCGTCCATCGACGGCTCGGCGACGATCGAGTCGCGCGCCTCGGCTTCGGGGGTCTCGCCGGGGAAGACGCCGCCGCGCATGGCGCCGCGGTCGCGGATGTGGCGGACCAGCGCCCGGGTGTCGACGCCGGTTATCCCCGGCACGCCGCAGTCGCCCAGCCAGTCGAGCCAGCCGCCCTCGGCGCTGGCGGCGTCCTCGCCGTTCTTGGCGTCGCGCATGACGACGCCGCGGGCGTGGACCCGGTCGGACTCCATCGCCGCGGCGTTGACGCCGTAGTTGCCGATCAGGGGGTAGGTGAAGACGATGACCTGACCGGCGTAGGAGGGATCGGTGACCGCCTCCTGATAGCCGGTCATCGCCGTGTTGAAGACGACCTCGCCGGTGACCGCGCGGGGGTCGCCGCAGAGGTCGCCGTCGAAGCGGGTCCCGTCCTCGAGGAGCAGGTAGGCACTCATCGATCCACGCTCTCTGGCGCCTTATTCGGGCATATGCCTAGAAAAGCGCCAGTCGGCCTCATGCGGCCACCCCAAGGCTGAAGCTGCGCAGGCGGTAGGCGACCTGGCCGGCGGCGACCGTGACCAGCACCCGCCCGGTGAGGGTCCTGCCGGCGCACCAGGAGTTCTGCGAGCGGCTCTCGTAGCCGTCCTCGCCCACCGTCCACTCGGCGTTCAGGTCGCAGAGGGCGACGTTGGCCTCCGAGCCGGGCGCCAGGCTCGGCCGCTCGATGCCGAACGGGGCGGCGCCGCCGGCGAGGCGCTCGACCAGCAGGCTGAGCTCGATCGTCCCGGGCATCACCAGCTCGGTGTGCAGTGCCGCGAAAGCGGTCTCCAGGCCGGTCACCCCCATCGCCGCCTGCTCGAAGGGCACCTCCTTTTCCTCGGTCTGATGAGGCGCGTGGTCGGTGGCGATGCACTCGATCGTGCCGTCGCGCAAGGCCTCGATCAGCGCCTGGCGGTCGGCCTCGCGACGCAGCGGCGGGTTCATCTTGAAGCGGCGCGGATCGAGGCTGCGGACCTCCTCGTCGGTCAGGCAGAGGTGGTGTGGGCTGGCCTCGGCGCTGATCTTCACCCCGGCCGCCTTGGCGGCGCGGACGACCTCGACCGACTCCGCCGCGGAGAGGTGCTGGACGTGGATGCGGGCGCTCTCGTAGGCGGCGAGGGCGGCGTCGCGGGCGATCATCGTCGACTCCGAGACCGAGGGGACGCCGGCCAGGCCAAGGCCCGCCGAGACCGGGCCCTCGTGCATCACGCCGTCCCCCGAGAGCTCCGGGTCCTCCTCGTGCAGGGCGATCGTGCCGCCGCATAGCCGCTGGTACTGCAGCGCCCGCAGCATTACCCGGGCGCTGACGATCGGCAGGCCGTCGTCGGAGAAGCCGACGGCTCCCGCTTCGCGCAGCTCGACCATCTCGGTCAGGTCCTTGCCCTTCATGTCGCGGCTGACCGTCGCCAAAAAGCCGACCGGGACCGAGGCGCCGGCGCGGGCCTGCTCGCGCAGCGCTATGACGTCGGCCGCGGTCGAAACCGGCGGCTCGGTGTTAGCCATCGCGAGGATGCCGCAGTAGCCGCCCGCGGCGGCGGCCCGGGTGCCCGTCTCGACGTCCTCTTTGTGCTCGTGGCCGGGGGTGCGGAGGTGGACGTGGGGGTCGAAGAAGGCTGGGAAGGCGTGCAGGCCCTCGGCCTCGACGATCTCGGCGCTATCGGCCACTCCCTCCCCCGGCGCGGCAAGCTCGGCGATCTCGCCGTTGCGGACGACGACGTCGTGGACGCCGTCGATCCGGGCGACCGGGTCGAGCACGGCGGCGCGGCGCAGGATCAGGTTGGCGTCTTCGCCCGGACGGAGGTCGAGGCTGTCGGTGAGGCTCATGCCGGCTGTCCGATCGGGGTCGGTTGCGCGGCGTCGCCCTCGCTGACCGGCTGTGGGCGCTCGCCGCCGGTCAGCAGCTCGTAGAGGATCGCCATCCGCACGACCAGCCCCGCCGCCACCTGCTCGGCGATCAGCGACTGCGGCGAGTCGATCGCCTCGCCGGAGAGCTCGACGCCGCGGTTGACCGGCCCGGGGTGCATCAGCAGCTGGCGCGGGTTGAGCTTGCGGGTGTCGATCTGGAAGGTCGCCGCGTACTCGCGCAGGGAGGGGACGAAGCTCTCGCTCATCCGCTCCTGCTGCATCCGCAGCGCGTAGACGACCTCGGCCTCGCCGAGCCGATCGAGCGAGTGGGAAACCTCGCAACCCAGCTCCTCGATCCCGCGGGGGATCAGGGTCGGCGGCCCGCAGACGGTGACCTTGGCCCCCATCCGCTGGAAGGCGATCAGGTTGGAGCGGGCGACGCGGCTGTGGAGGACGTCGCCGACGATCCAGATCCGCTTGCCATCCAGCGAGCCGAGCCGGCGCCGCAGCGTGTAGGCGTCGAGCAGGGCCTGGCTCGGGTGCTCATGCTTGCCGTCGCCGGCGTTGACGACGGCCGCGGTGGTCCACTCGGCGACCATCTGGGCGGCGCCGGCGTAGGGGTGGCGGATCACGATTGCCGCCGGGTCGTAGGCGGAAAGGGTGGCGATGGTGTCCTTCAGCGACTCGCCCTTGTCGACCGAGGAGCCGGCCGCCTTGACCGAGACGAGGTCGGCCGAGAGCCGCTTCGCGGCCAGCTCGAAGGAGCTGCTGGTGCGGGTGCTCGACTCGTAGAAGAGGGTGACGACGGTGCGGCCGCGCAGGGTCGGCACCTTCTTGATGTCGCGCCGGCCGACCTCGGCGAAGCTCTCGGCGCGGTCGAGGATCGCCTCGATCTGCTCGCGGGAGAGCTGCTCGATGGCCAGCAGGTGCTTCACGCCAGCACCTCCGCGCGGGCAGCGGAGATCGTCACCCGGTCGACCCCGTCGCTCTCCTCGAGGCTGACGTTGACCCGCTCCTCGCGCGCCGTCGGCAGGTTCTTGCCGACGTAGTCGGGGCGGATCGGCAGCTCGCGGTGGCCGCGATCGCAGAGGACCGCGAGCTGGATCCGGCGCGGGCGGCCGTAGTCGAACAGCGCGTCGATCGCCGCCCGCACCGTGCGGCCGGTGAAGAGGACGTCGTCGACCAGGACCACGGTCCGCTCGCTGAGGTCGAAGTCGATATGAGAGGCGTGGACGACCGGTTGCGTCGCGGGCTCCTTGGCGCCGACGTCGTCGCGGTAGAAGGAGATGTCGATATCGCCGAAGGGAAGCTCGACGTCGGTCAGCTCGGCGAGCAGCGTGTGCAGCCTGCGAGCGAGCACGGCTCCGCGAGTGTGGATTCCGACGATCGCCAAGCCGGAGGAATCTGGGTTCTTCTCGGCGATCTCGTGGGCGATCCGCTTCAGCGTTCGCCGCAAATCATCGTGCTCAAGCACGACCCTCTCACTCACTTTTCGCTTCCTTCCTGGCCTCTCGGGACCCGGTTAAAGGACGCCTGGAAGCGTAGCAGCGAGAGTGGCGGGACCGGTATGGCCTCGCCCTCACGAACTGCGGGGAGGTTCGGTTGAGGCCATACCGGTCCCGCCACGTTCCCGGGCTCCGTTCGGGACGAGGTGGGGGTGGCCACGCTCGGGAAAGGGGATCTCGATGACGTCGAAGTCTTTGGGGGCGACGGTGGGTTCGTAGACGTCCTGGGCCTCTTCAAGAACCTTGCCGACGTGGTAGCGGGATGAGATGTGGACGAGGGCAAGCATCTTGACGTGGGCCTCGCTGGCCACCGAGGCGGCCTGGCCGACGGTGGAATGCCCAGTTTCGGCGGCGCGCTGGGCGTCGTCCTCGGTGAAGCTGGCGTCGTGGACGAGGAGCTCGGCGTCGGCGGCTGCGGCGACCGTGGCCGGACAGGGCGTGGTGTCGCCGGTGAGGACGATCGTGCGGCCGGGGCGGGCGGTGCCGACCACCTCGGAGGGACTGACGGTCCCCCCGGGACCCTGCACCTCCTTGCCACGCTGGAGGGCGGCGAAGGCAGGGCCTTCGGGGATGCCGAGGCGCTTGGCGGCCTCGACGTCGAACCGCCCGGGCCGCTCCCCCTCGACCAGGGCGTAGCCATAGGCGCGGGCGCTGTGAGCGACCTCGAAAGGTTGGACTTCGTAGCCGTCATGCTCCACGGCCTCGCCCGCCGACAGCTCGACCAGCTGCAGCTCGAAGTGGAGGCGGCCGACGATCGGGCTGAGGACCGCGAAGAGGTCGCGAAGCCCGCGCGGGCCATAGACGGTCAGCGGGATCTCGCGGTCGGTCAGGTCGTAGGTCTTCAGCAGGCCCGGCAGGCCGAGGACGTGGTCGGCGTGGAAGTGGGTGAGGTAGATCCCGTCGACCTGTTCCAGTCCCACCGAGCGCTGCATCTGCCGCTGCGTGCCTTCGCCGCAGTCGAACAGCAGGCGGTCGCCCCCGCGGGAGATCAGCACGCTCGCCGTTGAGCGCCGCGCCGACGGCACCGAGCCGCCGGTCCCGAGGAAGATCGCCGAAAGGTCCATCGGCGGCGAGCCTACGCGGTCGTCTTTTGTATCGCTATCCGGGACAAACGACGGCCGCGCTCGACCTCCCACTCACTAAGCTGCGGGGCGAGCGCCCGTAGCTCAGCTGGATAGAGCGCCGCCCTCCGGAGGCGGAGGCCGCAGGTTCGAATCCTGCCGGGCGCGTCGGCAGGGTCCTCAGGCAGTTTTGAAGCGGGCGCGCCACTCGTCGCGGTCGAAGCGTGCGGGCTCGGTTGCGTCGAGGAAACGCTCCAGCGCGGCGATGAAGCTTCCCGGACGCTCGAGCTGTGGGACGTGGCCGACGCCCTCGAAGACCTCGAGCCGGCTGTTGGGGAGCTCGCGATGCGCCTCCTCGGCGTGCGCGACCGGGATGATCGGGTCGCGGTCGCCCCAGATGATCAGCAGCGGCAGCGCCTCGGCCAGGTAGAGGCGGTCGAGGGCGGCCACGCGCTGGCCGTCCGTGCCGACCACGGAGCGCAGCGTTGCCAGGAACGCCTTGCGGCGCTCGGGGTCGGAGAGCGACGCGTAGCCGCGCGCCACCTCGGCGACATCGGCGCTGGGGCGCATGCCGAGCATCCCCAGCCCCCGCCCGACCAGAGAGCCGGCCCGCTGCCCGATTCCGGCCGTGGCGGAGATGAAGAGGTCGGCGCCGGGGAGGGCCGCCGCCCGCAGGATCGGGCTGACGTCGGGGCCGAGGCCCCCGCTGGAGACCAGCACCAGGCGCTCGACCATCTCCGGGAACTGGTAGGTGAACTGGAGCGCAACGCCACCGCCGAGGGAGTGCCCGACGAGGGTGGCACGCTCATGTCCGAGCGTGAGCAGGAGGTCCCGCAGCCCGCTGGCGAGACTGCCGAGGGAGTAGTCGCCGCCGCCAGGCGCCGAGAGGCCGTGGCCGGGGAAGTCCGGGGCAATCACGGTATTGCGCAGGGCCAGTGGCTCGATCACCGACTGCCAATTCTCAGCGGTCCCAGCCATCCCGTGGATCAGCAGCAGCAGCGGGCCGGAGCCGGCCTCGACATAACTGACCTCGCGACCGTGGACGGCTGCCGTCTTCGCTTCGATCTCGCTCACGATACTGTCGCGCCGTGAGCGAGGCGCCCCAGAGCGACAGAATGCCGCGCGGCGTCCTTGCCATCGTCGCGGTCGGCCTGCTGGCCTGCGTGGTCGCCGCGCTGCTCACGACCGACAAGGGCAGCGGTGAAGCGGCGGACCTGGAATGGGTCCAGACGGCGGCGATACCGAGCTCGAAGCCGGTTGCCGTGCCCGGCGGCACGGGCTCGATGCAGCTGAGCGGGGGCGACATCCGCGCGACCGGCACCAACGACAGCGGCTACTCGCTGTTTCGCGTCGCCTCGGCACTGCGGATCGAAGCCGGCGCCCCGGTCGGAAACGGTCGCATCCTCTGCGCGGTAAAAGCCGCTCATGGCGCCGAAATCGCCCAGACCTCGGGTGGCCTGCGAGCCACCTACCCGCGCTCCTCCGAAGACGGCATCTACGGCCAGGAAGTGCCGGAAACGGTGCTGATCGACTTCAGCTCTCATAGCGACGAACTGGCCGTGCTCGAAGTCAGCGACCTGCCGAACCGGTTCACCACCGAGCGAGGAGTGAAGCTCGACTGGCCGACCTATCAGGTCGGCACCGAGCACCTGGCCTACTTCCTGCCGGCGGGCAGGCCGAAACAGGACCTCGAGCTTCCCTTCGACACGGTCTGGAAGTCGACCGCGATCCCGGCGGCCGCGGTCGCCTGCACGCTGACCACCAGCGCCGGCAAGGCGACGGTCCGGACTCGCGGCGCGCTGAAGAAGGTCTCTCCCCCGATCAACGAAGAGGAAGAAGAAGAAAAGGAACAGGAAGAGGAAGAAGAAGCCGGGGAATGACCCTCAGCCGGCCCGCGGCACGACCAGCAGTTCCGGCCCTTCGGTCATCCCCTTTCCGACCTTGTTCAGCTTCGGATTGGCCGGGGCACTCTCCATCCGGCCGGCGTCCAGCGGCGTGCACATCGCCACCGCATCCTCGACGCTGAGGTCGGGGCGCAGCCAGGCGGCTTCCGCCTCGGCACTTGGAAGGATCGCGGGCATCCGGTCATGCACCGGCGCGACCACCTCGTTTGGAGTCGTGGTGACGATCGTGGCGCTGTAGAGCCAACCGTCGTCGAAGCCGCGGTCCTCAGGTTGGTCCCACTGCTTGCGAGTGCAGATGCCGGCGAAGGCGAAGGGCTCGCCGCCGTCGACCGTGAAATGCCACGGCTGGCGCGGTTGCTTGGGGTCCTCCGCCTTCATCCACTCATAGAAGCCGTCGGCGACGATCAGGCAGCGATGGCGGAACTTGCCGACCAGGGGGCTGTAGGCGCGGCTGCTGGTCAGGTTCTCGGCTTTGGCGTTGATCATCCGGTAGCCGACCTTGAGGTCCTTGGCCCAGCGCGGCACCAGCCCCCAGCGCATCAGCCGCGCCTCGCGCTCCCCCTGCGCCGCCTCCTCGGGGTCGGGCGAGGAGCGCACGACGAGGATCTCCTGGGTCGGGGCGACGTTGAAGCGGCCGAGCCCTTTCGCCAACTTCTCCGCCCGCTCCTTGGACGGCAGCGGCGCCTCGCCGTCGGCGCCCCGCTCCAGCGCCTTCTCCAGCTCGACCTGGAAGCGATCGGCGATCGTCTTCGTGTCCTTGGCCGTGACCGTGAATCGTCCGCACATCAGCGGCGTGCCTGCGGATGCCGTCGGTACCACTCGAGGGTTCGGCCAAGGCCATCGCCGAGCTCCACCGCGGGCCGCCAGTCGGTCAGATCGCGCAGCTTGGCCGAGTCGACGTACTGGCGGTCGATCTCGCCGGCCGGGTTGCCGGTGCCGTGGTATTCAGGGTCGAGGCCGGCGCCCGAAACCGCGGCGATCGCCTCCAGCACCTCGGCCACAGAGTGGGGTCGCTCGCCGCCGGCGTTGAAGGCCTCCCCAGCCCCCGGGCCGCCGGCGCCGACCGCGTGCTCGATCGCCAGGTAGGCGGCGACGGCGTCGTCGACGTAGAGGAAGTCGCGCTCGGGGCTGCCGTCGGAACGGATCTGCGGCCGGCGGCCGTCGAGAACCGCGGCCACCGTTTCGGGGATGAGGCGGGAGAAGTTGAGGTCGCCGCCGCCGTAGATATTGGCGAAGCGGGTTACGGCGACCGGCAGCCCGTAGGCGGGGCGATAGCTGAGGGCGATCGCGTCGGCGGCCGCCTTGCTCGCCTCGTACGGAGAGGCCGGCCGCAACGGCATGTCCTCGCGATAGGGCAGCTCCTCGCTGGGCCCGTAGGCCTTGTCGGAAGAGGCGACGACGACCGCCGGGACGTCGGCCCGGCGGCAGGCCTCCAACAGGGTCCAGGTGCCCCGCACGTTGGCCTCGAAGGTCGCGGCGGGATCGGCCATCGCCGGGCCAACCAGGGTCTGGGCGGCGAGGTGGAAGACAACGTCGAACTCGCTCGCCTCGATCGTCGCGCCGATCCGCCCCGCATCGCACAGGTCGGCCTCGACCAGCTCCACCTCCGGGCTGACGCCCTGCAGCACCAGGCCCGAGAGTGCCGGCGGGGCAAGATCCAAGACCGTGACCGAGTCGCCGCGCTCGAGCAGCGCCCGCGCCAGGTGCGAGCCGACGAAACCGTGCCCCCCGGTGACCAGCGCCCGCTTCATGGCGCCTCGGCCCCCACCCCGTCCCAGGCCCGCCACGGCGCCTGGCCGCCGGCCCAGAGGTCGTTCAGCACGACCGCGTCCTTGTAGGTGTCCATGCAGTCCCAGAAACCCTCGTGGCGAAAGGCGCGCAGCTGGCCGTCGGCAGCGAGCCGCGCCAGTGGCTCGTGCTCCAGGACGCTGTCCTCCTCCAGGTACCCGAGCGCCCCCGGCTCGAAGCAGAAAAAGCCGCCGTTGATCCAGTGCTCGCTGCGCGGCTTCTCGGCGAATCCGGTGACGCGGTCGCCCTCGCCCAGCTCGGCGACTCCCCACGGGAGGTTGGGGCGGACGACGGTCAGCGTCGCCAGGGAGCCGTGGGCGTGGTGGAACTCGAGCAGCGCCCCGAGGTCGACGTCGGCGACGCCGTCGGCGTAGGTCGCGCAGAAGCCCCCATCCCCCAGGCGCTCTCCGAGCCGGACGATGCGACCGCCGGTGGGCGTGTCCAGGCCGGTATCGACGCACTCGACGGTGATGTCGTCCGGCCAACGCTCGTGCGCCACGAACTCCGCTACCGCCTCGCCCATGTAGCCGGTGGCAAGGAGAAAGCGCTCGAAGCCCTGTGCGGCGTAGATCTGGATCACGTGCCAGAGGATCGGCCGGCCGCCGATCTCCACCAGCGCCTTCGGCACCGACTCGGTCCGCTCCCGCAGCCGCGTGCCGCGACCGCCACAGAGGATGACAACCGGAGGTTTCATCGTTTGGTCAGTTAAGCGGGCTATAGACCGTTCAACTGACCAATCGCTCAGCCGCCGGCGACTGCGGGGAGGATCGTGACCTCGGCGCCGTCGTCGATCGAGGTCTCCAGGCCCTGCTGGAAGCGGATGTCCTCGCCGGAGACGTAGACGTTGACGAAGCGGCGCAGGTCGCCGTCCTGGGTGATCCGCTCGCGCAGGTCGCCGTGGGCGTCAAAGACCGCATCGAGGACCTCGCCGACAGTCGCGCCGTTCACCTCGACCTCGGATTCGCCTCCGGTCGCGGCGCGCAGCTGGGTCGGGATCTTCACGGTTACTGCCATCAGACGGCTACCTCCTGGCGGAACTCGGCCTCGAAGCTCTCGAGGTCGGGGTCGATCTCGTGCATCCGGAACGTATCGCGGGTGGCGTCGAGGGTCTTCAGCCCCTCGCCGGTGATGTAGACGACGACACGCTCGCCGGCGTCGATCTCACCGCGTTCGGCGAGCTTCTTGAGGACACCGACGGTGACCCCGCCAGCGGTCTCGGTGAAGATCCCGGTGGTCTCGGCCAGCAGCTTGATGGCGACGCGGATCTCGGCGTCGGTAACCGAGTCGATGCCGCCGCCGCTGCGGCGTGCCTGCTCGACGGCGTAGGGGCCGTCGGCCGGATCGCCGATCGCCAGGCTCTTGGCGATCGTCTCCGGCTTCTGCGGCTTGCAGACGTCCCAGCCTTCGGCGAAGGCCGTCGCGACCGGGCTGCATCCCTGCGCCTGGGCACCGTTGAAGATCGGCTGGCCGCCCTCGACCAGGCCGAGGTCGAGCCACTCCTGGAAGCCGCGGCCGAGCTTGGTGAACAGTGAGCCGGAGGCGATCGGGGAGACGACGCGGTTCGGCAGCTCCCAGCCCAGCTGCTCGACCGTCTCGTAGGCCAGGGTCTTCGAGCCCTCGGCGTAGTAGGGGCGCAGGTTGACGTTGACGAAGGCCCAGGGACGGGTCTCGGCGAGCTGGGTGCAGAGCCGGTTGACGTCGTCGTAGTTGCCACGGACACCGACCAGATTGGTCCCGTAGACGCCGGTGGCGAGCAGCTTCTGCTCCTCGAGGTTGGCGGGGACGAAGACGTAGGAGTCGAGGCCCGCGGCGGCGGCGTGAGCGGCGACGGCGTTGGCGAGGTTGCCCGTCGAGGCGCAGGCGACGGTGTCGAAGCCCAGCTCCTGCGCCTTGGCCACGGCGACGGCGACGACCCGGTCCTTGAAGGAGTGGGTCGGGTTGGCGGCATCGTTCTTGATCCACAGCTCGGCCTCGATCCCGAGCCGCTCGGCCAGCCGGTCGGCGCGCAACAGCGGCGTCAGGCCGGGCTCCAGCGGGTCCCCGGGGCGCCCCTCGAAGGGGAGGAAGTCGGCATAGCGCCAGATCCCCTGCGAGCCGGCCTGGATCCGCCGTTTTGCCTCGACGGGGTCCAGCGAGGAGTAGTCGTAGGCCACCTCGAGGGGGCCGAAGCAGTTTTCGCAGACGTAGCTGGCGTCCAGCGCGTAGGCGCTGCCGCACTCCTTGCACTTCAGGCTTTCGATTGACATCCGATCCTCTTTCTCGTTCTAAAGAAAAACCTCGCCTTGTGTGGGGCGAGGTCCGATCGGACGTCCCCCACATCTTCCAGGTCCTCTGCAATGCGACCTGCTGGAGTTGGCACCTCCCCTCGAACCGATGGCTCGAGGTGGTTGCCGGGGCTTCACTGGGCCAGTCCCTCCACCCCTCTAGATGTGGCGCTTATGTTGGGAAGAACCTTACCAGGGCCGTTTCGACCCTTTGCAGGCGGGCCCGGCGGCTAACCTAAGTCCGATCATGTGCCCACTGCACGACGAGACGACGAGCCAGAGCGATGCCGAACCTTCCGAAGCCAAGGCTGCGACGGCCTGGCCGGCGCGGCGAGCTCGTCGTACCGGCGTCCGCGGCTGAGCCGCCGGCGCCGAACGTCGAGCAGATCGACGCGGCCGGCCTGCGCTGGGTCAACATCGAGCATCCAGGTGCGCTCGAGCGCACCTGGCTGGAGGAGCACTTCGACTTCCACGCCCTCGACCTCGAGGACGTGCTCTCGCGCAACCAGCGGCCCAAGATCGACGTCTACGACGAGTACCTCTTCATCGTCCTGCACCTGCCGGTCTTCGACCGCGCCGCCCGCCGGCTCGGCACCGGCGAGCTCGACATCTTCGTCGGGCCCGGCTACGTGGTGACGATTCCCAACCAGCCGCTGCAGCCGGTCGAGTACCTGTTCGAGCGCTGCCGGGCCAAAGAGGAGCTGCGCGAACAGCTCTTCTCGCGTGGCTCCGGCTACCTGCTCTACCGCCTCGTCGACGACAGCTTCGACTACTGCTTCCCGATGCTGCGCAAGATCGGCAACAAGCTCGACGCGCTCGAGGACGACATCTTCGAGGAACGCGCCGACGAGGTGGTCCGCGACATCTCCAACGTCAAGCAGGAGATCATCAACTTCCGCAAGGTGATCCGGCCGCAGCGGCCGGTCCTGCGGGACCTCGAGAAAGTCAAGCAGCGCTACCTGGCCACCGACCTCGACCTGGAGATCTACTTCGACGACATCGTCGACGCCCACGAGCGGATCTGGGACATGCTCGAGAACTACAAGGAGGTCGCCGAGGCACTCGAGGAGACCAACGAGTCGGTTATCTCTCACCGCCTCAACGACATCTTGCGAGTGCTGACCTCGATCAGCGTCGTGATCCTGCCGCTGACCCTGATCGCGAGCATCTGGGGGATGAACGTGCGGGTTCCCGGCCAGGACAACATCGTCGCCTTCTGGATCGTGATCGGGGCCATGCTCGTGATCCTGCTCGAGCCTCGTCGCCTACTTCCGCAGGCGCGGTTGGCTATAGCCTGAGCACCTGTGGCGAATTTCCGCATCTGGGCCCCCTGGCGCCTCGCCTACGTGAAGGACGCGTCCAAGGACATCGAGGAGGAGTGCATCTTCTGCGCCAAGCCGGCGGCGGAGGACGACGAGGCGAACCTGATCGTCCACCGTGGCGAGAGCTGCTTCGTGATCCTCAACCTCTACCCGTACACCAACGGGCACCTGATGGTTGCTCCCTACGAGCACATCGGCGCGCCTCCAGGAGCATCCCGGCCGAGACCCTGGCGGAGATGATGGCGCTGGTCCAGCGGGCGATGGCGCGTCTCGAGGAAATCTACAGCCCGCACGGCTACAACGTCGGCTTTAACCAGGGCCGCGTTGCCGGCGCCGGGGTCGAGCACCACATCCACATGCACGTCGTCCCCCGCTGGGCGGGCGACAACAACTTCATGCCGGTCATCGCCGACACCAAAGTGATGCCGCAGACGATCGAGCAGAGCTACGCGGCCCTGAAGGGAGCGTTTTGAGCGAGCAGCCACCACTGGCCCCGGCCGGGATCTTCAAGGCCTACGACATCCGCGGCCTCTACGGCGCCGAGATGGACGAGAGCACCGCGCAGGCGATCGGCCGCGCCTTCGTGCGGGTCCTGGCGAGGTTGCGCGGCAAACCGGCGGCCGCGCTGCGGGTCGGGCTCGGCCGCGACATGCGCCTGACCGCGCCGGCGATGGCGGCGGAGCTGCGCGACGGGATGATCTTCGAGGGCGCGACCGTGCTCGACGCCGGCATGGTCGCGACCGAGATGCTCTACCACCTGGTCGGTTCGCGGCAGCTGGACGGCGGCGCGATGGTGACCGCCTCCCACAACCCCAAGGCCTACACCGGCGTCAAGCTGGTCCGCGAGGGGGCGCTGCCGCTCTCCGGCGACGCCGGCATCGGCGACGTCAGGGCTGAGATCGAAGCCGGCCTCGGCCATGCCCCCGGCGGTGGCTCGCTGGAGGAGGTCGACATCTGGGACGAGTACCGCGCCCACGCCCTCTCCTTCGTCGACCCCACCAAGGTGAAGCCGATGAAGGTCGTGGTCGACGGCGGCAACGGGATGGCCGGGCCGATGGTCGGGCCGATCCTCGCCAAGCTCGGCGCTCGACCTCGAGGAGATGTACTTCGAGCCCAACGGCGAGTTCCCCGACCACGAGCCGAACCCGCTGCTGGAGAAGAACCGGCGGATGATCATGGAGCGGGTGCGCGCGAGCGGCGCCGACCTCGGCATCGCCTGGGACGGCGACGCCGACCGTTGCTTCTTCATCGACGCCAGCGGCGAGTTCTGCGACGGCGACTTCGTCTGCGCCCTGCTGGCCCGCGCGGCCCTGCGCAAGAGCCCCGGGCGCGACGATCCTCTACGACCCGCGCTCCAGCCGCGCCGTCCCCGACCTGGTCATCGCCGAGGGCGGCCGCTCGGATCTCTCCCGGGTCGGCCACGCCTTCTTCAAGGCGCGGATGCGCGAGGAGGGCGCCGTCTTCGGCGGCGAGGTCTCCGGCCATTACTACTTCCGCGACTTCTGGAACGCCGACTCGGGAACGATCCCGGCGCTGCTGATGCTGGAGCTGCTCTCGGTCGACGGCCGCGGCCTCGGCGAGCTGATCGACGAGTTCCGTTCCAGGTACTTCATCTCCGGCGAGATCAACTCCGAGGTCGCCGACCCGGCGGCGAAACTGGAGGAGATCGCCGAGCGCTACTGCGACGGCGGAGATCACCCGTCTCGACGGCGTCTCGGTCGACTACCCCGAGTGGCACTTCAACGTGCGCCCCTCCAACACCGAGCCGCTGCTGCGCCTCAACCTCGAGTCGCTGATCTCCCGCGAGGACATGGAGCGCCGGCGCGACGAGGTTCTCGGGCTGATCCGGGCGTGAGTGGCGCTTGACCCCGGAGGGCGCGCTGGAGCAGGCGGCCCTGGCGGGCATCCACACGCTGCGGATTCCGACCCCGTTCGCCGTCGGCCGGGTCAACTGCTACCTGATCGAGGACGAGCCGCTGACCCTGGTCGACACCGGACCCAACTCGGGCAAGGCGCTGGATGAGCTCGGCACTCAGCTCGGGCGAGCGGGGCCACTCGATCGACGACCTCGAGCTGCTGATCGTCACCCACCAGCACATCGACCACCTCGGCCTGGTCGAGATCGTCGTCGAGCACTCCGGCGCCGAGGTGGCGGCAATCGGCGTCGCCGCCGAGCGGCTGGCCAACTTCGACGAGGACGCCGAGGCCGAGGATCGCTTCGCGGTCGAGCTGATGCTGCGCAACGGCATCCCCGAGGAAGTGACGGCGGCTCTGCGCAGCGTCTCCCGCAGCTTCCGCGGCTGGGGCTCGCACGTGGCGGTGACGAAGCCGCTCGCCGACGGCGAGGAGATCGCCTTCCGCGACCGCACCCTGCAGGCGCTGCACCGCCCCGGCCACAGCCCCTCCGACACCCTCTTCTGGGACGAGCAGCGCAAGATCCTGATCGCCGCCGACCACCTGCTCGCCAAGATCTCCTCCAACCCGTTGATCTCGCGACCGCTGGACGGCTCCTCGCAGCGGACCCAGGCACTCGTCACCTACATCGAGTCGATGCGCAGGACCCGTGAGATGCCGGCCGAGATCGTCCTCACCGGCCACGGCGACCCGGTCGTCGACCACGTCGCCCTAATCGACGAGCGCATCGCCAAGCACGAGCGCCGCAAGGAGAAGATCTACAACCTGATCGCCGAGCGGCCGCGCACCGGCTACGAGCTGGCGCAGTCGATCTGGGGCAACGTCGCCGTCACCCAGGCCTTCCTCACCCTCTCCGAGGTGATCGGCCACGCCGACCTGCTCGTCAACGAAGGCCGCGTCCGCGAAGTCGACGACGGGACGGTGGTCCGCTATGCGACGACCGGGTAAACGCGCCCACAAGAAGCGGATGCTGGTCATCGTCAACCCCTACGCGACGACGGTCTCCGACCGGTTGCGCAACCTCGTCGTCTACGCGCTGCAGGGGCGCTACGAGGTCGAGGCGGTCACGACCGAGGCGCAGAACCATGCGACCGAGATCGGTCGAGAGGTCCGCGACCACGGCTACGACATCGTCGTCGCCTTCGGCGGCGACGGGACCCTCAACGAGGTCGTCAACGGGCTCGCCGGCACCGACGTCCCCGTCTCGATGCTGCCCGGCGGCTCGACCAACGTCGTCTGCCGCACCCTCGGCATCCCCAACGACGTCGTCGACGCGACCGAGCATCTGCTGACGCTGGCCGACGACTGGTCGCCGCGCAGGATCGACCTCGGCAAGGTCGACGACCGCCACTTCGTCTTCGCCTGCGGGGTGGGGATCGACGCCACCGTGGTCGAGCGGGTCGACGCCCACCCGAGGCTGAAGTCCCGCGCCGGCCCCTACTACTACAGCTGGGCAGGCGTCTCGGCCTTCTACCGCAAGTACCTCTACAACGCCGTCCGGGTCCGGGTCGAGACCGGCGAGGAGTCGGTCGAGGGCGTCACCGCGATCGTCCAGAACTCCGACCCCTTCACCTACTTCGCCAGCCGCCCGATTCGCGTCTGCGAGGGGATCGCGATCGACGACGGCACCCTCTCGGTCGGCGTGCTCAAGCGCGCCGCCCAGCGCGACATGCCGACGCTGATCAGGCGGCTCTTCAACGCCAGCAAGCCAGCTTCGCGCCATCGCCAGGTCGAGCATTTCGACGACGTCGGCGAGGCGACGATCGCCTCGATCTCCGTGGACCGGGACGGTCACACCCGGCCCTTCCCGCTGCAGGTCGACGGCGACTACATCGGCGACCGCACCCGGGTCGAGCTGCGCGCCGACCCGGGAGCCCTGACGATCGTCGCCTGATCGGGGCCGACCGCCTGGCGCTGCTCAGGCTCGCGGACGAGCCGGATTGCCGACCACGGTCTGCCTCGGCCCCACATCCTTGGTGACGACCGCGCCGGCCCCGACCGTAGCCCCGTGTCCGATCCGCACCCCACCGAGGATCGTCGCCCCCGAGCCGATCGACGCACCTCGCTCGACGACGGTGGTCTGCATCTCCCAGTCCGACTGCGTCTGCAGGGCCCCGGCTCCATCGGTGGCCCTCGGGAACTTGTCGTTGACGAAGGTGACGCCGTGGCCGATGAAGACCTCGTCTTCGATTCGGACCCCTTCGCAGATGAAGCTGTGACTCTGAACCTTGCACGCAGCGCCGATCTCGACGCCGCGCTGGATCTCGACAAAGGTGCCGATGCGGGTCGCCGCCCCAATCCGGCAGCCGTACAGATTCGTGAAGGCGTGAACGACCACGCCCTCACCGAAGGCGACGTCGTTGAGCTCGCGGTTCTCCGCATCGTTCGCGGGCGATTCAGGCATCGTCATAACAACGGCGCCCGTCCAGGCGTGCTTTCGCGGCAACTCCCTGCACAGGCGCAAAAGCTTGCGGGGACACCCACCGTTATATCCACATGTCGGCCGTCGAAAAGCAGCCTGCCAGCAATGGCGGGGGATCCGTCAGCCTGCCGTCCACCATCGTCATCGCGGGCAGCGACTCGCAGCGACGCATCGCCGCGGCGCTGGCGGAGCACGGCCTGCAGCCCTCGGCGCAAATCGACGAGCCGTCGGCGCTCGCCGGGCTGGACGTCGACGACTCCACGATCGTCGATCTTCGTCTGCAACGTCGAGGTGCCCCGCGAGGTGACCGACCTCCGCCGCCTCTGCCGTGAGGCACGCCAGCCGGCGATCGTCGTGATCTCGCCCCCCGCGACGGGAGCCGGGGTCCGCCGCACGCTCGACGCGGGGGCGGACGCGGTCGTATTCGAGTCCGAGATCGAGCTCACCCTGGCGGCCACGGTTCGCGCCGTGGCCAGCGGGCAATCGGTCGTCCCCCGCAAGCTCCGCGCCAGCGTCGAGCGACCGAACCTTTCCCATCGCGAGTACGAGGTCCTCATGCTGGTCTGCAAAGGCCACACCAACGCGGAGATTGCCGAGGCGCTCTTCCTCGCCGAAAGCACGATCAAGAGCCACCTGGCATCGATCTTCACGAAGTTCGGCGTTCACTCTCGCAAGGAGGCGGCGGCGGTCTTCGCCGATCTGCAGTTGACCTCGACGGCCACCGTGCCCGTGCCCGCCGCCGGCCCCAGTCCCTCCGAGCTGACCACCGCATGAGCGCCGGCAACCGACCAGGCGCAACCGTCGCGACGGACGAGATGGCGCCGGCGAAGGTGCCCTTCACGCGCCTCGACAACGCCGACCCGGAGCTGCTCGCCGAGCTCCTCGACGTCGTCGCACGAGTCGCCGGGGACTCCGCCTTCACGCTCGGCGAGGAGGTGGCGAGCTTCGAGCGGGAGTTCGCCGCTTGGTGCGATGCCGAGCACGCGATCGGGGTTTCCTCCGGCACCGCTGCACTGGAGCTGGCGCTGCGCGGGCTCGGAATCGGCCCCGGCGACGAGGTGATCGTCCCGACCAACAGCTTCATAGCGACCGCCGAGGCGGTCAGTGCCACCGGCGCGACCCCACGACTGGTCGACGTAGACGAGCAGACCGCTCTGCTGACCGCCGAGATCGTCGAGCCGGCGTTGACGCCGCAGACGCGCTGCGTCATCCCCGTGCATCTGTACGGCCGCACCGTGGACATGGATCCCCTGCTCGCGCTCTGCCGGGCGAGGGGCATCTTCGTCGTCGAGGACGCTTGCCAGGCCCACGGGGCCCGGTACCGCGGTCGGCCGGCCGGATCGCTTGGCGACGCCGGCTGCTTCAGCTTCTACCCGACCAAGAACCTCGGCGCCTGGGGCGACGGCGGTGCGGTGGTCACCAGCGACCCGAAGCTCGACGCGCACGTGCGTCTGCTGCGCTCCCACGGCGAGGCAACCCGCCACCATCACGAGATGCCGGCGAGGACGGACCGCCTCGATGCTCTTCAAGCCGCGATCCTGCGGGTCAAGCTGGGCCGCCTGGACGCTGCGAACCAACGCCGGCGCGATGCCGGTGCCGCACTCCGTGACGCCCTCTCCGAAAGTCAGGTCGCGACCCCTCCCCCGCCCGCGGCGGAGCAGCGACCACGTCTTCCATCTCTTCGTGGTGCGTTCCTCGGCGCGAGAGGCGCTGCGGGATCATCTCGAGGCCAACGGAATCTCCAACGCGATCCACTACCCGACGCCGATCCACCTCCAGCCGGCATACGCGAGCCTCGGATTGCAAACGGGCAGCCTGCCGGTCGCCGAGCGGCTCGCCTCGGAGAGCTGCTCGCTGCCGATCTTCCCCGCCATCGACGAGCAGCAGATCGAGCGGATCGCCGCGGCGGTCGCAAGCTTCCCCGCCGAGTAGATCGCCACCTTCCGCCCCACAGTGGGAGGCGCCTCCACGACCGCTACCCCTGAGGGATCTTCCTCTTCAAGGTGATCGTCAGCGTCCGGCTCGAGGACGATCTGTCGGCCGCTTCGAAGTCGATTTCGACCTTGATCCTCAGCTGCGGGTTTTCGAGCAGAAGCTTCTGCGCGCCGGGGGTGAGCGCGACCGGAAGCTTGACCCGGCCGGCCTGGGTCGGGATCACGCTCTTGGGCACGATCTGTGGCGCCCTTCTCACCTGCGCGGCACTCCTCGCCCCCGCTTTGGGCGGTCGCCTGCGCGCCGACTCTTCGGGGGTTCTCGCCGAAAGCCGGCCCGGGCCCGGGACCTCGCAGACCAGGATCACGATCCCCTGCCGCTGGTTGTACCTGACCCTGAGCAGGCGGACGAAGGCGGAGGTCACGCCAGCGCTCGGTGCTTTGGTCGAGGCCGCCGGCCCTGCCGGTCCAGGCGTGGGCGGCACGGCGGTGTCGACCGTCGGCGCGGCGGTGTCGACCGTGAAGGTGGCGGCGGCGGGCGTCGCATCCATGTTGTGGACGGAGTCGGTGGCGCGAACTTCGAAGCTGTGAAAACCGCTGCCGAGAGAGCTGAAGACCGCCGGTGAGGTGCAGGCGGTAAAGGTTCCTCCGTCCAGGCGGCACTCGAAGCTGGCACCGGGCTCCGAGGAGAAGGCAAAGGTTGCCGAGGCGACGTCGATCGTGCCGGAGGGGCCGGAGTCGATCTGGGTTTCGGGTGCGATCGTGTCCTTGACTACCGAGAAAGTGGCCTGATCCGTGTTGCCGCCGGGGTCCGCGAAGCAGAGGATGAGCGTATTCGCCCCCTCGGCAAGCTGGGAGGCGGCGATGGTGGAAGTGCGTATCGCGGGCTGGGAAGAGTAGGCGCCGGAATCGAGCACGGCGCCGGCGGCGCAGTCGCCACCCAGTCGCAGTTGGAAGGTTCCGTCCTGATCGGCGTGCCAATTCAGGTCAGACGAGTCCCCCACCCCGACCGAGTCCTTGGAGAGGGAGTCGATCGTCAGGCTCGGAGCGGGCGGCACGGTCGAGTCCTCGACGTAGGCGAGCGGAGCCGAGCAGGCCGAGACATTGCCGGCGGCCGAGGTGGCGGTGGCGCGGAAGCTCGTGACCGAGTTGTCCGGCACCGAGGCGGTGATGCCCGTCGCCAGATCGGCGGCCGTGGCGGTCGCGATCACGCTGCCGGTGCAGTCGGCGCCGGAGTAGAGGCGGATCGTGGTCCCGGCCGGGGCGGAGCCCGTGATCTCGGGCGAGTTGTCGTTCGCCGGACTGGCGGGAACGGTGCCGGTGAGCGTCGGGGCGGGCGGGACCGCGGTGTCGACGGTCCAGGTGAAGGAGGCGGGAGTCGAGTCGACATTGCCGGCGAGGTCGATCGCGCGGACTTCGAAGCCGTGGGAGCCGTCGTCGAGGGAGCTGTAGGGCTGGGGAGAGGCGCAGGTCGCAAAGGCGGCACCGTCGAGGCTGCACTGGAAGGAAGCGACGCCGGAACCCGAACCATCGTCGCCGCCGAAGCTGAAGCTGGCGAGGCCCGAGCCGGAGGGGTCGCCGGGGTCGCCGGCGATATGGGTATCGGGCGCGATCGTGTCCCTGCTCACCGCGGCGGTCGCCGTGCCGGTGTCCGAGGCGCCGTTGGTAAGGCAGAGGCGGAGCTCGTTGGCACCCTCGGCGAGCTCGGCGGCGCTCACCGTCGAAGTCTGAACCGTGGGCCGCGTGGAGTAAGCGCCCGAGTCGACGACGCTGCCGCTGCCGCAATCCGCGCCGCCGACCCGCAGGCTGAAGGCGCCGTTTTCATCGGCATGCCAGCGCACGTCGGTAGAGCCCCCCACTCCAACCAGGTCTTTGGAGATCGAGTCGATCGTGGCGGTGGGCGGAGTGGGAGCGCCGTAGTGTGCGGTGTAGCTCCCGGTCGCGGCGTCGAAGAAGGCGTATTCGATCCCCTTGATCGTCTCTGTGGTCGTGGCAACCGGTGCGTTGCCCTGTTCGAGCCTGGCGAGATTGCCGGCGGAGGAGGAGATCGGAAGCATCGCCCGCAGGCCGTTGGCGCCGCTCGCGTGACCGATCGTGAAGTCGAGCCTGTTCCCCGCCCAGTCGATCGACCCGAACGAGGATTGATTGCGGCCATCCAGCCAGTTCAGCATCTGGCGTCCCGAGACGATCGGCACCCCTCGCGCCTGGGCGGCGGCGACGATCGCGTCCGAGCCGGCCGACTCCGCTTCGTCGGTGTGCATGTTGGCCGTGAAGACGCCGTAGTAGCCGTCCGGGCCCAGCGCGTTGTCGAGCAGGGTGTCGACCGTGAACGGGTACGTCTGTTCGGACTCGTCGGTCATCTGGGTGGGCGCCTGGTAGACGTCGATCGTCGAGCCGTCGAGGTCGGCGAAGCGCATCGGCATGCCCGATCCCGTGAACATTCCCGGCCGGTCTTTAACCCAAGACCCCGGCCAGTAGTAGTAGTTGGTGTCCAGGCGCATCCCGTTCTCGAGCTCCACCTTCGGCTGGGTTGCCCAGTCGCTCCAGGTGATGCAGTGGGTCCGCGCGGTCGACGGAGCCGGCAGGCTCGGGAAGTTGTCCGCAAGTGCGTCGAGCTGGCTCGAGTAGAACGATTCGAGCTGCGCCCTGTCGGTCCAGTCGGCGCAGTTGGTGAGAGCGTGCAGGCCGATTTCGAAGCCGGCCGCAGAGTAGGAAGTCGCCTGCGCGTCGGTGATCGGCGTGTTGGGGAAGACGTAGGAAGTCGACCTGACGCACTGCCAGTCCGCGACGACACAGCCCGGCGGGCTGTCTTCCTCGTACTGGTCGAATCGCCCGACCGTGCCGCCGTTTGCATGGTCATCCCCGGTCATGACAATCGCCGCCCTGTCGTCGCGGGGAAGGAACCAGAAGCGGGGCAGCGGCTTTCGATCGACGTTCATCCGCTCGATCAGATTCGTGAGCAACCGCTGCTGTTCGTCTGCCTGGGGAATGGCGACCTTGTTGAGATCCACCCAGTCGGGCTGTTCGTCGCCCGCCTTGGCCCCGAAAAAGAGGTCGTCGGAGCGAATCGGAGCGCTGCCGTCTCGCTCTTCTCCAGCCCATTCGGGGTTGCCCTGGCGGGTGTAGACGACCGACTTGGCCAAGTCGTAGCTGAAGGCCGCCGCCTGACCCCCATCGGGGCCGACGCTGCGCAGCGTCACCGCCGGGTTTGGGGTCGGGGTGGTCGCGTCGGAGTAAAGCGAGGCCACCGTCTGGGCGTCCGTCGCCGTGTAGCGATCGGCAGCACCGTGGAACTGGATGGTCTGACCCACGACGCCCGCCCCCGGAGCGGTGCCCGTGTCGACTTTCAGATAGGCATTCGCAAGGGCCCCACCGTCGTCGGCGAGCCCCAGCAGGCCGGCCAGCTGTGGACCGGGGCGCATGGCGACGAGATTGCCGCCCTGCTGGACCCAGGCGGACAGCATCTGCGCCTGCCCGGCGCTGATCGAGCCTTCGCCGAGGATGACCACGTCATAGGAGCTCAGAGCCGCCGGCGTGACAGACGAGATGTCCCGGTCGGAGAACTCGTTCATCCCTTCGGCCCGAAGGATTTCCGCGTAGTAGTGGCTGAACGGATTGGCTTCGTTTGAGATAACCAGAATCGGCCCGCCGGGCCCGCTGTCCGGAGGCGCGGGCGGCGCGGGCCCGGTCGTGAAGGACCAGCTCGCGTCGGCGACAAGCGGATTGCCGGCCAGGTCCGTGACTCCGGACGCCCCGCCCTTGACCGTGACCGTGTAGGCGGTGGAGTGCTGCAACGGGCTGCTTGGAGCCAGTCTCAGCCGCCGTTCAGAGGCTTCGTAGCTCACCACGGCGGGAATCGAGGAGTCGGTGGGGTCCCGCAGCTGGACGGTGTCGCTGGTGAACGTGGAGGGATCCATGCCCTCGTCGAACGTCGCCCCGGCGCCGGCCCGGGTGCTGATTTCAACCGCGCCGTCCGCTGGGAGCTCGCCGTTGATCGTCGGCGGCGTCGTGTCCGATTCGACGTGGCTCTCGAAAACGACGTCGACCATGTAGTTGGTGGCGTTGAACGATTCCGGGCCAGCTTCCGCGAAGAGGCTCCCGGACGGCCCATACCTGAAGACCCCGTTGCCGCCATCGGCGCCGTCGGCAAGCGCGTGCAACGGTCCACTGTCGGCTCCGACCGGCGAAAAGTAGCTCGGCAGGTCCGCGTAGTGCCCGTGTGGCGCGTGGTAGGAGGCTATGTAGGTGGCGTCGGCGTCTATCGATACGGGGCTGTCGAAGGTGACGGTCTGCCATCCGGAGGCGCTCTCTCCCGTGAAGGTCGCCCCGGCAAGCTGGGTGCCGTCCGCCGTCCAGAGATGACCGACGTGGGGACCGCTGTTGCCGGTCGTCTTGTAGAAACGCACAGCGGTGACAAACCCGGGTCTGTCCGAGCGAAACTTGACTCCGACTTCGACCGAGCCTGGGTCCGAGTCCTGCGCTGCGGTGAACGAGTCGTCCCAAATCGAGCACGGGCAGCTGGGGTCGCCGGCCTCCAGCGCGTCCCATTCCCCGGGCGGGTTCCCGGTTTTCGAGTTCTCGCAGACGATTTCGTTGGCCAGCGGATCGCAACCGGCGGCCCAGGCGTTCTCTCCGTGCAGCAACCGCGCCCCGCAGATCAGTAGAGCGAGTGCGAATGCACATGCACAAATCCTGTAGAACGCCGGAATCTTGGCTACCTCGTTGCGGTTGGCTCGCCATTGCCGACGGGAGCCGTCCATCTGGCGCTGACGCGTGAGTGCCTACGGGGAAGCAACGGCTCGCCGGCCGACTATTTTTTGCGCGACTTGGCGGTGGGCATCGCTCCGGCGCTGTCCATGGCCCGGTGCACCCGAACGAGGTCGCGAGCGTAGCCGCGGTGCTCGAGAGGGGTTACGTCTTGTCGTATCGAGGGCGCCGGTCGTGGCACGCCATGCTCACTCGGCGCCTTTGCCGTGGATCACGGTCGGAAGCGTGAGGAGAAGGATCTTGAGGTTGAGCAGCAGGGAGCGGCGCCTCACGTACTCCGCGTCGAGGTCGATCATCTGATCGAAGGTCAGCAGGCTCCGACCGCTCACCTGCCACAGTCCGGTCACGCCCGGCCGCACCGCGAAGCGCCGGAACGCCTTTGTGGGGTACCGGTCGACCTCATACTGAATGGGCGGCCGGGGACCGACCAACGACATCTCTCCCCGCAAGACGTTCCAGAGCTGCGGCAGCTCGTCGATGCTGGTCCGCCGCAGGAACGAGCCGGCGCGGGTTATGCGGGTGTCCTCCTGGAGCTTCGTCATCGGACGGGTGCCGAATTTGTCGCCGACGATCATCTGCTCGACATAGGCGCGGTGCGGATCGGCTCCCGCCCCTTCGCCCATCGTGCGGAACTTGGTGACCGAGAACGGCTTCAGGTTCTTCCCCAGGCGCCGTTGCCGGAAGATCGCCGGGCCGGGCGAGTCGAACCTGACGATTGCCGCGACGAGGAGAAGCAGGGGCGAGAGGAGGACCAACAGGACGACGGCTCCGGTGAGATCGAGCAGGCGGATCGCGCCCTCCGTGAGTCGCGAGGTCTCGATACCTCCAACGTTCGCCGGCACCGGCAGAACCTTCCCGCCGCTGCCCAGGGTTCGAGCCTGAGGCGAGCGTGCCGAGATCGTCAGCGGCGCGTTCGCCGCCGTCGCGGTCGTCCGATGCCGGTGGATGCTCACGCGGCTACCGCCAGGGCATATCGGGCGAGGCGATCGACGACGTAGTCCTGGGCCTCGTCGGAAAGTCCGGGAAACAGCGGTAGGAGCACGACCTCGTTGGCGGCAGCCTCGGTGTGCGGGAGATCGGCACCGCAGCCCTCGTAGGACGCCTCGAGGTGGATGGCCATGATCCCTCGCCGGGTGGAGACACCGTCGCGCAGCAGCATTCGCATCAGCTCCTCCGCGCCAAGCGGCGACGCTGGGCTCAACCGGATCGGGTAGGACTGCCAGGTACGCTCGGCGTAGCCGGGTTCCTCAGGAATCTCGATCGATGGAATGCCCGCCAGCGCCTCCGAGTACCGCTCCGCCAGCCGGCGACGCTCGCCCAGCACGGTGTCGAGCACGGCCATCTGGCGCAGTCCGACAGCGGCCTGAAGGTCGGTCATCCGCGCGTTCCAGCCACGCTCGGGGTAGTGCTCGATGACCACGTCGCGGGCCGCGTGCCGTGCCAGGGCCGACTGGTCCATCGCGTGCTGACGCAACCTTCGCAGCCGTTCGGCGACGGCCGGATCGTGGACCGCGATCATGCCGCCCTCGCCGCAGGTGATCACCTTACGCGGGTGGAAGGAGAAGCAGGTGAGGTTGCCGAGGGAGCCGATCGGACGGCCTCTGTGCAGAGCGCCGATCGCGCAGGCGGCGTCCTCGACGAGGACCAGCCCATAGCGCTCGGCGAGGTCCTCAAAGCCGTCCATATCCGCGGGCAGGCCGACCTGGTGAACCGGCATCACCGCCTTCGTCCGCGCCGTCAGCTTGCGCTCGACGCTCGCCGGATCGAGGTTGTAGGTCGCCGGATCGATGTCGGCGAACACCGGCGTGGCTCCGCACTGCCAGACCGCGTTCGCCGTCGCGACGAAAGACAGCGAGGGGACGATCACCTCGTCCCCCGGCCCGATGCCTGAGGCGTAGAGGGAGAGATGGAGCGCCGTCGTGCAGCTCGTCGTCGCGACCGCCTCGGGAGCGCCGACCCGCTCTGCGAAGGCCCGCTCGAACTCCTCCACGCGCGGCCCCTGGGTCAGCCAGCCGGAGGCGATGACCTCGGCCACGGCCTCCGCCTCGCCTCCCCCGAACCACGGTTTCGCGAAGGGGACGTCCATCATGAGGAGGCCTTTGCCGCGGCGAGGGTGCCGGCCCCGGTGTGGACTGCGTCCCGATTGGCACGCCACCACTCGACGAGCCGGGTGAGGCCTTCCTCGAGGCCGATCTCGGCGCTGAAGCCGAGCGCGCTTCGCGCCGCGGCCGTATCCGCGAGGCGACGCGTAACGCCGTTGACCGCGCGCTCGGGTCCGTATTCGACCGAGAGGTCTGAGCCCATCACCCGCAGCAGCGCCTCGGCCAGCCCCTGCAGGCTGGTCTCGACCCCGCTGGCGATGTTGAAAACGGTGTCGGTGACGTCCGCCTCGGCGGCGAGAACGTTGGCCCGAGCGATGTCGGGAACGCAGACGAAGTCCATCGTCTGGGTGCCGTCGCCGAAGATCAGCGGCGGTTCGCCGGCGACGATGCGCTCCATCCAGCGGACCAGAACCTCGGTGTAGGCCCCGTGGACGTCCATCCGCGGGCCGTAGACGTTGAAGTAGCGAAGCGCGACGTAGTCGAGCCCGGTCATCGCGTGGTAGCTGCGAAGCAGTCCCTCGTTGAAGGTCTTGGCGGCGCCGTAGAGCGTGTCGTTCGCGTAGGGGTGATGCAGCTCGCCGGTCGGAAACTCGGTGGCCAGGCCGTAGACCGATGCCGACGACGCCACGACCAGCTTGCGCACGTTGGCCCTCTCGGCCGCCTCGACGACGTTGAAGGTCCCGTCGACGAGCACCTCGAGGGCGAGGCGCGGCTCGTCGGCGCACTGCGTAATCCGGATCGCCGCCTGGTGGAAGACGACGTCGATTCCCTCGCTGACCTCAGCGACGAGCGCCTTGTCGCGCACATCTCCCTCGACGACGCTGACGTTGCCGTGCTCCAGCGCCCAGTCGAGGTTCTCCTTGCGCCCGCGGACGAAGTTGTCGAGCACGACGATCTTCCTCGCGCCCCGCTCGACGAGCTGGTCGACGAGGGTCGAGCCGATCGTGCCGGCGCCGCCGGTAACCAGTACCCGTCCGCCCCGGATCACTCTGCACCCCGGTCAGCTCGATTTTCTTCTTGGCGGTTGAGTCTCATGGTCGCTCCTAGGTCGACGTTCTGGGCAATCAACGAGTGCGACGGCGCGATGTTTTCGCGCCCGCTTCAAGAGTTCGCGATTGCCAGATCGCCCCAGCCATCCCTACGACCCCGCAAGCACGGCGCGACGCGCCCGGCCGAAGCTGAGCCGACCGGGCAGGATGCGCTGGATCGCCGAGTTGAGGTCGCGCGCGGGGGCGGGGAATCCCACCCGTAGCGCCAGTAGGTAGCCGGCCCCGCCGGCAAGCCCGACCCCGGCCATATGGACGAGAACCGGCGCGTCGACCGCGGCCATTCCCCGATTCGCCGGTATGGCGAGAGCGAAGAGCGCCAGGCAGGCGGTCGTTGCCGGGGCGAGGTCCTGCCACAGCACGCGCACCGGGCTGCGGACCTGCCCGCGCAGCAGCAGCATGTAGGCGACGACCAGGAAGATCGCGTGCACCACCGACCCGGCGATCGCCACTGCCGCAAGGCCGAGGTGGGCCACCGCGATCACCGCGCCCACATAGACGACGAAGTGGGCGACCCCGTAGCCGAGCAGCGCGCGGCGCGCGCCCGGCCGCCATCAGAGCCGACCCGCAGGCGTTGATCGCGAGCGTCGCCGCCCCGCCGAGCACGAGGATCTGCGTCGGCTCCACCGCCGGCTCCCATGCCGGGCCGAAAAGCCAGGGTATTGCGACGGGCGCGAGCAGCACGAGCAGGCCCAGAAGCGGGAACACGGCGGCGGTCAGCAACTGCACCATCCGCTGGCGCAACGCCAGCATCTCCTCGGTTCCGGCGGTGCGCGCCAAGCACGGGAAACGCTATCTGCGTCATCGCGGTCGCGACCTTGCTCTGGTACTCGACGGCCAGCTGGTAGGCGCGCCAGTAGATCCCCGCCTGCGCCGGGCCGAGCATCGCGCCGATCACCGCGTAGTCGCCGTTGCGAAAGCCCGTCCAGGCGACGGTCGCGAGGCCGGCCGGCCCGCCGTACGGAAGCAGGTCGCGAGCGGCCCTCCAACGCCATCGCGGCAGCGGCACAGGAGCGAAGATCAGCGCCAGCACGACACCGACCGCCATCCCCGCGATGCCGCCGAAGACGAGCGCCGGAGCGTCGAGGCCGGCGATCGCCAGGGCCAGGGTCGCGAGCGCCCGGGTTCCGTTCAGCGAGACGTCGATGATGCTCAGCCGGCGAAAGTCGAGGCGCCGGCGAAGCACGGCCATCGGCAGCGCGTAGATCGCGCCGAGCAGGAAGCAGGGCGTCGTCGCGAGGATCAGCAGGGCGGTCTGCTCGCCGAACAACGGCTTGGCGATCGTGATCGCCGCGAGCGCGGTCAGCGCGGTGAGGCCGAGGCTGACCAGAAGGTTCAGGGCAAGCCCGCCCTGCAGGTGATCGCGGCTGACCGAGCGGCGCTGCACGATCGCCCCACCGATGCCCTCCAGCGGCATCGTCAGCGCCAGTTCCTGGACGATCGCGACGACGGCGAAGATCCCGAAAGCGGCCGGCGGGATCAGCCGCGCCAGCACCACCATCGAGCCGACCAGCAGGATCTCGATCGCGATCCGCGCGTAGGCGACCCAACGCAGACCCGCCGCGGCCGCCTCGGTCAGATCGCGATTGGATCGCGCGCCATCGACCGGCGGGCCCTCCAGATCGTCTGCCGCCGTCCGACCGTCCATGGCGCTGCTCAGAGCTCGCGAATCACACGGGCCGGGTTTCCGGCCGCGATCACGCCGGCGGGAATCGGACCGGTCACGACCGAGCCGGCGCCGACCACGGAGTCCGAGCCGATCGTCACTCCCTTGAGGATCCGCACACCCATCCCGACGAAGACGTTGTCGCCGATCTCGACCGGGGCGGTTTTCGGCGAGCCGCCCACGCGCCGGGCGGGGTCCAGGTCGTGGAAGTCGCTGTCGAAGATCTCGACCTGGGCACCGAAGAGGCAGTCGCGGCCGATGCGAATGCCGGCGCCCTCGCTCTTGATCGTCAGGTTGTTGTTGAACTCGGTGCGATCGCCGACCTCGATGCGCGACCGGTGGCTGCTCACCTCGACGTGGCAGTAGCCGGTGTAGAACAGCGGCGACGCCTTCCAGCCGAACTGCACACCCTCGCCGAGAGCGATCTCTCCGGGGCCGACGAAGAGCACCGGTTGAAGGACCACGGGAGAGCCGGCGATCCTCCCGCAGGTCGAGAGAAGCCGGTACTTGCGGATCCGCGGCCACTGGGCGAGACCCTCGATCGCCGGTCGCAGAAAGCGGCGACCCAACCGCCGCGAAGCCAATCCTCCCGCCGGGCGCACCGGCTCGGGGACTTCGCCGGCGAGCGGCTGCAGCGTGGGGTCGTCGAGGACAGGCATCCTCCCCGAACAACGCTCTGGCGGACGGCTATCTTTCGCCCGATTGCGCCTCGGCCGGGGTCAGATGCCGTAGGTCCGCCAGCGCATCCGATCGACGTGACCGCGCAGGCGATGAGCGGCGCCGGTGGCGATGAACGGCACGAACCACAGCGAGCGACCGGCGCCGATCCGTCGCCGCAGTCGCAAGCCCCACCACTCCCGCAGCCGCCTCGTGCCCGGGAAGGTCTCCAGCGCGAAGGCGACGAGGTCCTCGACGGGCACCGCTTCGGGGCCCTCGACCTCGCCGCGGTCGTAGGCCCGGCTCGCCTGCCAGAGCGCCTGGCGTGCCAGCCTGCGGGTAACCAGGGCGCGCAACCGGTCGACGCGATGGACGCGGCCATCGAACTCGGCAAACGCTGCTTCGAACGCGGACCGCCGCTCTCTCAAGTCCTTCACGGCGCCTTCGGCGCTCTCGAGCATGCTGCGAAGCATGCTGTCGGTGTGAATCCGGTACAGAGCCTGTACCGCGCCCCTGATGTAGGCGACATCCGAAACCGCGGCGATGCGCAGCCACATGTTCAGGTCGCTCGCTGTGCTCGCAGCCCAGGTCGTAGAACCCGACCTGGCGCTGCACCGAGGTGCGGACGACGACCTCGGGTGAGGAGATGCAGTTGTGGGCGCTGCGACAGCGTCGCCGGATCCACTCCGCGCCCGGCCAGACCGTCGTCCCCCGCCATCTCCGCGAGACGCCGGGCAGCGGCGTGCCGGACTCGAAGTACTGCGCATGCCCGTAGACCATGCCGACCGCGGGATGGGACTCCATCACGGTCAGGGCACGCCGCAGCGCCCCCGGCACGAGCATGTCGTCGGCGGAGAGCAGGACGACGTAATCGCCGTCGTCGGCCCACTCCAGACCCTCATTGGCGGTCGCGATCAGGCCCATGTTCCGCAGATGGCGCCGGTACTCGACCCGGTCGTCGCGTTCGAGGATGCGGCGCGCGACCGCCGGCGTTGCGTCGGGCGAGCAGTCGTCGACGATCAGGACTCGCACGTCGACGCGTTCCTGGCTCAGGACGCTGTCGACGCAGCCCTCGAGCACGTCGGCGTAGCCGTAACAGGGGACGATGACCTTGATCAACCCGTTCATGCGACGAGCTCGCTGGGGGAGCCGGCCGCAACGACGTCGAGCAGGATCCGCTCGACCTGACCGCCACTTTCCTGCCATGAAATCGAGTCGACGCTGGACGCCGCGGCCTCGGCGGCAGCCTTCCTCGCCTCGGGAGTCCTGCTGACCAGCCGCGAGAGGGCCTCGGCCAGCTCGAAGGGGGTCGCCGGCGCGTACTCGACCTGGTCGTTGTCCAGCACGATGCGGTTGTGCGCCGCGTCGTTCACCACCGGGATGCAGCCCGCGGCCAGCATCTCGTGCGGGACGAGCGACACGTTCGTCGCCGACAGCACCAGGCCGCCGACACAGCGACCGTAGAGCTGCGCCAGCTGCTCGGGCGTCAGCAGACCGTGGTCGGTCGTGGCGAAGGGAAGCGTCCCGGGGTGTTCGCCATAGGTATGAATCGGCACGTCCGGATTGCGCGAAGCGAAGAGATCGAGGGCGAGGACGGCGAGCTCGTGGGCACGCCGGGGCGTCGAGGGGCGGCAGAAGTAACAGATGCCGGAGCGCGCGCTCGCGCCCTCCACCGCGTAGAGATCGAGATCGCAGCCGAAGTCGAAATGGTCGGCGGCCATCCCGTAGTCGCGCGGCAGGGCCTGCGCGAGCCAACGGCCCGCGGTGACGCCGTGAAAGCCGAAGCGGTAGGTCGCCTCGGCCAGCAACGCGGCGCTCCCGGCCGGGTAAAAGGAGGGCTCCAGATCCTGCACGAAGTAGCAGCGGGCGCCGCTCGCCGGAGAGGCAAGCACCGGATAGGCCGTCTCCCAACTGGTGGCGAGAACGACGTGGGAGTCCTCGATCCCCGCGGCGAGCTCGCGGACCTCGGCGCCGACCCAGGGCCACCAAGCGCGAATCGATTCGCGATGCTGCTCAAGCTCCCAACCATGACGATCGTAGATATAGACCACGCATCTGTGACCGAGCCGTTCCAGCGCGGCGATCATCCGGAACATCGTCGTGTGCCCGCCCGAGCCCTCGCCGGGAGGGACGCAGACCCAGGCGATCTCGAGCGGCTCCCCGGGGTGCCACGGCGCCGGGCGGGGAAGCGCTCGACCCGCCGCCGCCACTTCGGAGGCGCGCATGAGATCCTCGCGATTGACGGGAAGGCTGCCGTAGCCCGCCGGAGCGAGCGCGTCGGTCGCGCGCGTCAGCAGCCTGGCCGCCACACCCGACGGTCCCTCACTGCGCAGCAGCCGGCGGGTCTGCCGGACGCGCTCGACGATGCTCGGTTTGAAACTCACACCCCGTAAACGGGTCCCGGGTTCCCCCACTTCTGCGCAAGATCGCTTCGCCGACGGCCGTTGGTGGGGAAATGGATCAGCGCCTCCTTGTCATCTCTCCAGTCCGAAACGAGACCGACCATCTCGAGCGCGTCGCGCGGGCGATGGCCGCTCAGACCCGCCCCCCCGACCTCTGGCTGATCGTCGACGACCACTCCACGGACGGCACCGGCGAGCTCGCCGGGCGGCTCGCGGACGAGTTCGCCTTCATCGCCACCCTCGAGGCGCCCGAGCACCCGCCCCTGCTCGACCCGCGCGACAGGCTGGCCTCGGCAGCTGCGCCGCGCACGTTCAACTTCGGGCTCGACAGCGTCGACTGGCGGCGGTTCACCCACATCTCCAAGCTCGACGGCGACATGGAGCTGCCGCCCGAGTACTTCGAGCGGATTCTCGCCGAGTTCGCGTCCGACGAGGCGCTCGGCATGGCCGGAGGCGCGCGCAACGAGCTGGTCCGCGGAAAGTGGAGGCTGGAGCGGGTTCCAACCGAGCTCCACGTCAACGGCGCCCTCAAGTGCTACTCGCGAGTTTGCTTCGAGGCGATCGGCGGCGTTCAGGAGCGGCTCGGCTGGGACACCATCGACGAGACCCTCGCCCGCATGGGCGGCTATCGCACTCGCACGTTCGAGGACCTGATCGCCATCCACCACCGGCCCTGGGCGAGCGCCGACGGCACGCTCAGGGGTCGAGCTCGATACGGCGCGGCCGCCTACATCGTCCACTTCCCCACCTACTGGGTCGCTCTCAGGTCGCTCAAGGTGGCCGCCGCCCGTCCCGAGGGAATCTCCGGGCTCGCTTTCTTCTACGGTTACGCCCGCGCGGCGGTCCAGCGAACGCCACGGGTCGAGGACGGCGAGTTTCGCCGGACCGTTCACAGGGAGACCCGGGACCGTGTCCTCGGCAAGCTGCCGCGGCCGTCGCGGATGGCAACGGGCTGATGTGCGGCATCGCGGGCCAGGTGCGCGCCGGGACGGCTTGCGTCGAGAGGGAGGTCGTCGACCGCATGTGCGCCGCGCAGGAGCACCGCGGGCCGGACTCCCGTGGCCTGCACGTCGAGGGGCCCGGTCGGGCTCGGGATCCAGCGACTCAGGATCATCGACCTCGACACCGGCGACCAGCCGATCTACAACGAGGACCGCTCGGTCGTGGTCGTCCTCAACGGCGAGATCTACAACTACGCCGAGCTGCGCCAGGAGCTGCTGCGGGCTGGCCACACCCTCACCACCAACGGTGACACCGAGGTGATCGCCCACCTCTACGAGGAACACGGGCTCGAGTGCATTTCGCGGCTGCAGGGGATGTTCTCCTTCGCCCTCTGGGACAACCGCCGTCGCCGCCTCTTCCTCGCTCGCGATCGAGTCGGCAAGAAGCCGCTCTTCTACAACGTCCGCGGCGGCGTGCTCAGCTTCGCCTCCGAGCTCCAGGCCCTGATTCAGGACCCCGAGGTCCCGCGCGAGATCGATCGCGCGGCGATCGACGCCTATCTGGCCTACGGCTACGTCCCCGCGCCGATGAGCATCTTCCGCGACGTCCGCAAGCTGCCCCCGGCGCACCGGCTGGTCTACCAGGAAGGCGCGCTGACGATCGAGCGCTACTGGCAGCTCGACTACTCCGACAAGCGTGTCGTGGAGGACGTCGGTGAGCTCCACGAGCAGATCCGCGACTCGCTACGAGCCGCCGTCGGACGGCGGCTCGTAGCTGACGTCCCGGTCGGAGCGTTCCTCTCCGGTGGGGTCGACTCCTCGGCGGTCGTCGCGGCGATGGCCGAGCAGTCCCGCGATCCGGTCAAGACCTTCTCGATCGGCTTCGCCGACGAGGCGATGAACGAGCTCCCCCGGGCACGGCTGGTCGCCGAGCGATTCTCCACCGACCACCACGAGCTGGTGGTCGAGCCGGACGCCGTCGAGATGCTTCCCAAGCTCGTCCGCCACTACGGCGAGCCCTTCGGCGATCACTCCGCGCTGCCCTGCTTCTACCTCGCCGAGATGGCCCGCCAGCAGGTGACCGTCGCGCTCAACGGCGACGGCGGCGACGAGAGCTTCGCCGGCTACCAGCGATACACCTCGAACATGCTCGCGGCGCGCTTCGAAGGCCTGCCGGCCTCCGCTGCGGACCGCGATCTCCGCTGCCGGAGCGAAGCTCGGCGAAGGCGGCGACCCGCGCGCCTGGCGAAGCCGCGCCCAGCGCTTCGCGACCCGGATCGCCGGCGAGCGGCATCAGCGCTACCTCGACCAGGCGAGCGTCTTCGGCGCCGCCCAGCGTGACTCCCTCTACACGACCGACTTTGCGCAGTCGGTCGCACCTGCCGCGACGCGACGAGGTCCTGCTGCAGCCATGGCGTCAGGCCAGCGGCACCGAGCTCCTCGATCAGCTGCTCGAGATCGACTCGACCGTGTACCTGCCCGGAGACCTGCTGGCGAAGATCGACATCGCGACGATGGCCTTCTCGCTCGAGGCGCGCTCGCCGATGCTCGACCCGAATTCATGGAACTCGCGGCATCGATCCCGGCCGAGCACAAGGCAAGCGGCGTTCAGCGCAAGATCGCCTTGAAGGGCGCCCTGCGGGGCTGGGTCCCGGACCCGATCATCGACGCTCCCAAGCAGGGGTTCGAGCTGCCCGTCGCGCGCTGGCTGCGTAACGATCTCGCCCCGTTCACGCGTGAGGTCCTGCTCGACCCGGAGAGCACCGACCGAGGCTGGACGCGGCCGGATCAGGTGGCGGCGTTGATCGACCAGCATGTCGCCGGCAGCGCCGACAACGGTCGCAAGCTCTGGTCGCTGCTCGTGCTCGAGCTCTGGGCGAAGTCGGCCACGGGCGCGGTACCCCAGCTGGCCACCGCGACGGCATGAAGGTACGGGAGGGCGTGCCGCCCGCATCCGCGCACGCGCCCGAGGCTCGGTTGATCGATCCGATTTCCGACGGCGAGTGGCTTGCCTTCGTCGGGAACAGCCCATCCGCCGAAATCTTTCATCACCCGCTGTGGCTCGATCTGCTCCGCTCTCAGTACGGCTATGAGATCCAGGCCTGCTGCATCGGCAACGGCGATGGAATCGAAGCCGGGATCCCGATCGCACGGATCGACAGCCGCCTGACCGGGAGCCGCCTGGTTTCAGTGCCCTTCTCGGACGTCTGCTCGCCGGTGCTCGACCGGGGGCGGACCCGGCCGCGCTGGTCCGGCTCGGCGAGGCGCTCGTGAAAGAGGCCGAGCGGACCGGCCTCGATCTGACCGTCCACGCGTCGCTGCCGGGCCTCGAGCGGGCGTTCGTCCTGCACCGTTTCTTTCGTCATCTCCTGCCCCTTGCCGAGGACCCGGCCGAGGTCGAGCAGCGCTACTCGAAATCGCAGATCAAACGAGGCATCAAGAAGGCAAGGCGGGAAAACCTCTCGGCCGAGCGCCGCACCGATGCCGCCGCCCTCGATGCCTTCTATGCCCTGCACCTCAAGACGCGCCAGAGGCTCGGCGTGCCGACGCAGCCGAAGCGCTTCATCCAGCGCTTCGAGGAGCTCTTCGACGCCGGCCTGGGCTTCGTCGAGCTGGTGCTCGACGAAGGACGGCCGATCGCCGCCGCGGTCTTCCTCAGCTTCAACGGCACCCTCACCTACAAGTACGGTGCCTCCGACGCCGCGGCGCTCGGCAAGCGGCCGAACAATCTGCTCTTCTCCGAAGTAATCCGGTGGGCCTGCGAAGCGGGGTTCCACACCCTGGATTTCGGCCGCACCGACATCGACAACGAAGGGCTGCGGTCCTTCAAGCGGTCCTGGGGCGCGGATGAGTCCGAGCTCTCCTACACCTACCTCGCCGACCGCGAGCCAACTTTGCAGCCGGCGCTGCGCGACCGGGTCATGGGCACGACGATCCGGCGATCGCCCGCCGTCGTCGGCCGGCTCGCCGGAGCGGCGCTCTACCGACACGTCGGCTAGCGATGAGCCAGCGGCCAGATCTCTCGGTCATCGTCGTCACCCACAACGGCTGCGAGATGGCGCTGGCGACGCTCCGATCGGCGCTGGCCGCGGCAGGGCCGATCACCATCGAGTGGCTCGTCGTCGATGCCGAATCGACCGACGGTACCCCGCAGGCGATCGAGCGGGAGTTCCCACGGGTTACGGTCCTGCGGCGCGCCGAACCGGGGCTTCGCGGCAGCCAACAACGTCGCGCTCGAGCAAGCGCGGGGACGGTATGTCCTGCTCCTCAACCCCGACGTCGAGATTCGCTCCGGAACCCTCAGTGCGCTTGTCGCCGCGATGGACGAACGGCCCGGGCTCGGCCTGGCGAGTGTGGTGCAACGCGGGACCGATGACGAGTTCCAGGCTTCGATCAGGCGCTTCCCATCGCCGTTGCGAAGTCTCGGCGAGGCGCTGTTCGCCGCCTACTGGCCGATCCTCCGCACCTTTCAGGAGCTCGAGACCCGAGCGGCGCGATACGCGTGTGAGGGCTCCGCCGACTGGCTCGTCGGGGCATTTCTGATCGCGCGTCGGGAGGCCGTGGACAAGGTCGGGCCGATGGATGACCGCTTTTTCCTCTACTCGGAGGAGATCGACTGGTGCTACCGCTTCTGGCAGTCCGGCTGGCCCGTCGCGCACCTGCCGACGATGACCGTCACCCACCATGGCGGCGGCCGCTCCAGGGGCGATCTGATGGCCCAGCTCAGTCATTCCCGCCTGCTGTTTGCAGACAAGCACTACGGGCCGGTGCGAAGGGCGGGGATCCGCGCCGGGCTGGCCCTGGGGCACCTGATCCGGATCGCGGTGTACCGACCCGTCGCGGCGCTCCGGCCGGCCCAGCTCGAGCGAGTCCACGCCGAGCAGGCCGGCCTCCGCGTGGTCCTTGGCATGGCGGCTCCCCCTTGGCCCGTTTGCCAAACCGGTCTCGCCGGAGGCCGCGACTTCCTGAGGCTCGACCGCGGGCAGCGGCCTCGCGGGCGCAAGCGCCGGCGGGCACCGCTCGTTGGTTGTTGACGGTGATCCAAGATTCCGACGACCGTCACTTTCTAGAGGAGCGCTACCACGGCGAGAGTGGCGGGCGCTCGCGTGCGATGGCCGCCTACTACGCCGCCAAGCCGCTGCTGCCACGATCCCTGCAGATCACGGTCCGGCGACTGTACGCCAGGCGCCAGGCGCGCGCCTCGTTCCCCCGCTGGCCGATCGAGCCACTGCTCGTCGAGCGCCGCCAGGAGAGACTGCGCGCGGCGCTGGATCAGAGCGGGGCCGAGCGGATCCCGACGATCGCGAGCTGGCCCGAAGGCAAGCGTTTCGCGGCCGATTCTCACCCATGACGTCGAGGGCCCCAGCGGGGTCGCGAACGTCGGCAAGATCATCGAGATCGAGCGCCGCCACGGCTTCGTCTCCTCATGGAACTTCGTCGCCGAGTGGTACCCGATCGAGGATCGCCTGCTCGAGCAGGTCCGCAATGCCGGCTGCGAGGTGGGGCTTCACGCGGTCAAGCACGACGGCAGGCTCTTCGAGAGCCGTGCCAGCTTCGAGGCCGAGCTGCCGGCGATTCATCGCTACCTGGCCGAGTGGGACGCGGTCGGCTTCCGCTCCCCGGCCACCCACCGCAACGCCGACTGGATGCCGGAGCTCGGCGCTCTCTACGACAGCTCGTTCCCCGATACCGACCCATTCGAGCCCCAGGCCGGCGGCTGTTGCTCGATCCTCCCCTACTTCCTCGGCGACCTCGTCGAGCTGCCGATCACCCTGGTCCAAGACCACACGCTTTGGGAGATCCTCCGCCACACCTCGATCGAGCTCTGGACGCGCAAGAGCGACTGGATCATCGCCAACGGCGGCCTGATCAACCTGATCACCCATCCCGATTACCTCGACACCCCGGCCCGCCTGCGGATGTACGAGGAATTCCTCGAGTATCTGGCCGGGCAGCAGGATGGTTGGTGCGCGCTTCCCCGCGACGTGGCCGCCTGGTGGATCGCCCGCGCCGACCTGCGCTGCGTGGGCGACGCCGTCGGCGCCCGCATCGAGGGAGACGGCGCCGAGCGCGCCTCGCTGGCCTGGGCCCGGCGCGAGCGGCAGACGGCGTCCGGCTCGAATCCGACTCCGTGCGGGTCTGATCGATGGCCGCCAAGCGGGTCCTGATTCTGCTCCAGAACGAGCCGGTTCCTTCCGATCGGCACGTCTGGAACGAGAGCACCGCGCTGGCACGCGCCGGCTACGAGGTGACCGTCATCTGCCCCACGGGCGAAGAGCGTGACCGGGGCGACTTTGCCGAGATCGACGGTGTCACCATCCATCGTTATGAGCCGCGGCGCGCGGACGAGAGGGCCACCGCCTACGCGATCGAGTACCTCGCCGCCCTCTGGAGCATCCGCCGCCTCGCCCGCCGCCTCGCCCGCGAGCGCCCATTCGACCTCGTCCACGCCTGCAGCCCACCCGACTTCCTGCTGCTTGCGGCGCTCGGCCTTCGGCGTCAGGGCGCCCGCTTCGTCTTCGACCATCACGACCTCACTCCGGAGCTCTACATGACCCGTTTCGGAGGGGGGCTGCTGCACCGCGCGACGCTGGCTGCAGAGCAGGTCGCCTGGCGCAGCGCCGACGTGGTGCTCTCCGTCAACGACTCCTATCGCCGCGTCGCCATCGAGCGCGGCCGCCGCGACCCTGCCGATGTCGCGGTGGTGCGCACCGGGCCGGACCTGACCCACTTTGCGCCCAGCGAACCGGACCCCTCGCTGAAACGAGGCAGGGCCTTCCTGCTCAGCTACGTCGGCGTGATGGGCCCGCAGGATGGAGTCGACCACGCCCTCCGCGCGCTCGCCGAGCTGCACTCGATTCGCAGCGACTGGCATGCGGTCTTCATGGGGGACGGCGACGTCGTCGAGGAGATGCGGGCACTGACGACGGAGCTCGGGCTGGCGGATTGCGTGGAGTTCACCGGTTGGGTCGAACACGACACCATAAGCCGGGTGTTGTCGAGCTCGGACGTCTGCCTCGCCCCGGATCCGAAGAGCCCGCTCAACGACGTTTCTTCGATGGTCAAGATCTCCGAGTACATGGCGATGTCGCAGCCGATCGTCTCCTTCGACCTCCCGGAGTCGCGCTTCGGCGCCGGCGACGCCGCGGTTTTCGCCCCAGCGGATGATCACGCCGGCTTCGCGCAGCTCGTGTCGGAGCTGCTCGACGATCCGGGTCGCCGCGAAGCGATGGGGAAAGCCGGGCGCGACCGGGTGCGGGGCTTTCTCGCCTGGGGGCACCAGGAACGCGCGCTTCTTGCGGCTTACGCCCGGGCTCTCGAGATGGGCCCCGTTCGCGAAGGGCGCTTGGCCATGCTGCGCAGACTCGTGATCCCACACCGCCCCACGGCGCCGGTAGCCGCAGAGCCAAGCGGCCCGTTCTCGGTCCTGGGTTGACATAAACTGAATCCGGGATAGCCTCCCGGCAGCTGCCTGTCGAGCGCAGGGTTGCTCTCGTGACGGGCGGTGGCGGGGCTTGACCACGGGCTCCACGGGAACTTTCAAGGCGCCGAGCAAGCGATGTTTGACGAGCTTCGATTTCGGATAAGTGTCCAGTTGGTCCCTGCTTTAACGACAGACACGGATTCACACCGATAAGCGACCAATGCCACACTTGCCTCCAGCCATCAGAGCTCGCGCCGTCTTCGTCGGTGCCTTCGTCGTCATAGCCGTCGTCCTTCTCGGCATTCAAGCACTGGCGATCGCCGAGCCCTCACCGCATCACTCGCTGCATAGGAGCGCCGCCGTCGACCTCTTCAAGATCGACTCCGACAGCGACGGATTGTCGAACGGCGCCGAGACGAGCCGATTCAGGACCGACCCCCGCAAGGCGGACACCGATGGCGACGGTCTGAGCGATGGGATCGAGGTCAATCGGACCAAGACCAACCCGCGCAAAGCGGACACCGATGGCGATGGGGTGAGCGATGGGCGCGAGATTCTGGCGGGCTCAAACCCCCGCAACCGGGCGAGCGTCCCCGGCCGGGGTGGCAAGGGCCCTCATGTCCCCACCCCCCGTCCCCCTGCTTCCACTCCTTCCCACCCCTCTGCGGATACCACCGCACCCAATACCTCGATTACCTCTGGGCCCACGGGCAAGACGACCTCCAAGACCGCGAGCTTCTCCTTCGCCGCCAGCGAGTCCGGCTCGACCTTCAGCTGCAAGCTGGACGCGGGGGCCTTTGGCGCCTGCAGCTCTCCGAAGGCCTATTCCGGCCTCGCCGTCGGCAGCCACACGTTCACCGTTCGGGCCACCGACGCCGCCGGGAACACCGACCTCTCCGCGGCGACGCGAAGCTGGAGCGTGGAAGCGACGCCACCCGCGGTCATCCCGGCAAACGCCGTCTGGGACACCCCCAAAGAAGTGGAGGTTGACGTGCCGGTGGTGCTCGACGGGAGCGCCTCGACCGGCAGCGGACCGATCACCTGCACGTGGTCATTTGAAAACCAGGATGGAAGCACGGTCTGGCAGACCCGAACCGGGTGCGTGATCGACTTCACGTTCGAAGCGACCGGCCCGAAATACGTGAAGCTGATCGTGGAGGGCAACAACGGACAAACGGATACGGACAAGCAGTCCTTCGTCGTCACTCCCCCCGAAAACGAACCCCCGCCGGTTGACACGACCCCGCCGGATACCACCATCTCCTCCTCCCCGCCGGCGACGACGACTAGCACCTCGGCGAGCTTCTCCTTCGCCGCCAGCGAGTCCGGCTCGACCTTCAGCTGCAAGCTGGACGCGGGGGCCTTTGGCGCCTGCAGCTCTCCGAAGGCCTATTCCGGCCTCGCCGTCGGCAGCCACACGTTCACCGTTCGGGCCACCGACGCCGCCGGGAACACCGACCTCTCCGCGGCGACGCGAAGCTGGACCGTGGAAGCACCCACCACGCCGCCGGTTGACACGACCCCGCCGGATACCACCATCTCCTCCTCCCCGCCGGCGACGACGACCAGCACCTCGGCGAGCTTCTCCTTCGCCGCCAGCGAGTCCGGCTCGACCTTCAGCTGCAAGCTGGACGCGGGGGCCTTTGGCGCCTGCAGCTCTCCGAAGGCCTATTCCGGCCTCGCCGTCGGCAGCCACACGTTCACCGTTCGGGCCACCGACGCCGCCGGGAACACCGACCTCTCCGCGGCGACGCGAAGCTGGACCGTGGAAGCACCCACCACGCCGCCGGTTGAAACCGGCGGCTGCGTGGCCGGCTCGACCAATGCGACGACGGCCTCCGCGGTGAAGAGCGCCGTCACCGCGGGCAAAAACGTCTGCGTGACCGCAACCGTCGGAGACGTGAGCTTGTCCGACCTTGGCAAGAAGGCGGTGACGATCGCCACCGAAGGCGGCTCGATGGGCCACGTCGAGATAGATGAAACGACCGACCTTACGATCGACAACGCCCGCTTCACCTCGGTGACGCTCCGCGGCGCCGACCGCACGACGATCGAGAACTCGACGATCGGCGGCACGCAGGCGAATCGGGTCGAAGATCAGCTGATCTTCATCCCCGAAGAAGCCAACGACGTGACGATCCGCAACAACGACATCGGCTGGACGAAGGCCGACGACTCGGGCAACACGGGCTACGGCTGCCGCTGCTACGGGGAAACCAACAACCTCAAGTTCGTCGGCAACGACGTCCACGACATCGCCGCCGACGGCTTCCAGGGAACCAACGGCGCCAACGTCCTGATCGACCGCAACGAGATCGGCCCGGTGGGCGCCAACCCCGGCTCCAGCGAGCACAGCGACAACATCCAGATCGTCGGCAACGGCCCCAACCTTCGCATCACCAACAACTGGATCCACAATCAGGGCTACTACGAAGGCAAGGTAACCGGGAACTCCGGCTCGACCTACATCCACGGTGGCACGGCGAACTCGGTTCTCTACGAAAACAACCTGGTCGAAACCAACCAGGGCCGCACCGAGATCTGTGGCCTCGGCACCGGCGGAACCTCCCGCTCCAACATCACGATCCGCCGCAACACCTGGGTCGAAGGCGGCTTGACCTTCACCGACTTCCCTGGCTTTGAGTGGGATTGCGACTCGGGCACGGGCAACTCGGTTGAACGCAACATTGCGATCGACCCCGATGGCGGCTTCGCCCAGGACGGCTCGGCCAGCGCGGCCACCTTCACGAGCAACCTCTGGGGCAAGCCTTCGCTGGTCACTCTCAACGCCCTGGGCAACTGCACCTCGGCAAACTGCAATCCGAGCGGGCAGGAACCGATCGGCTACCGCAAGCCGTCGGGCGTCAACTGGTAGCCGGTCCGTCAGGCGGCCCCGACTGAGCGGAGTCGAGCTCAGCTCTGGGACAATGCACGGCGATGGGGGCCGCCGCAATCGATATCGACCGTCGAAGGGATGACGGATGAATTGGCTGAGAGGCCGCGGCGGGATGATGCTCATCGTCGTTGCAGCCGGGGCCTTGATCGCTTTCGTGATCGCGGCGTCGAACAACTCAGGCGACGATGCGAGCACCGCCGCGACGCCGAAGCCATCCTGCGTGGGGGGCTCGGTTCACGTGGCTTCGGCCCCTGCGGTGATTAGGGCGGTTGCGGCGAGCAGGGACGTCTGCGTGACGGCTGGGGTTGGGAACGTCAGCTTCACCAACCTGGGGAGGCGCAACAGGGTCGTCGTCTCAACCGAAGGGGGATCGATGGGGCATCTGGAAATCGAAGGAACGACGGGCCTGACGATCCGCAATGCCCGCTTCCGTTCGGTCGAAATCGGCGAAGCGAACGGGACGACGATCGAAGGCTCGACGATTGGCGGCAGGCCCGGGCACCGTGTTTCGGACCAGCTCATCTTCATGCCCGACAAGGTCGACGACGTGACGATCCGCAACAACGACATCGGCTGGACGATCGCCGATGACTCGGGCAACACGGGTTACGGCTGCCGCTGCTACGGGGAAACCAACAACCTCAAGTTCGTCGGCAACTACGTCCATGAAATAGCCGCCGACGGCTTCCAGGGAACCAACGGCGCCAACGTCCTGATCGACCGCAACGAGATCGGCCCCGTGGGCGCCAACCCCGGCTCCAGCGAGCACAGCGACAACATCCAGATTGTCGACAACGGCCCCAACCTTCGCATCACCAACAACTGGATCCACAACCAGGGCTACTTCGCGGGCAAGATCACCGGGAACTCCGGCTCGACCTACATCCACGGTGGCACGGCGAACTCGGTTCTCTATGAAAACAACCTGGTCGAAACCAACCAGGGCCGCACCGAGATCTGTGGCCTCGGCACCGGCGGGACCTCCCGCTCCAACATCACGATCCGCCGCAACACCTGGGTCGAAGGCGGCAAGGCCTTTGCCCGCTTTCCGAGCTTCGAGTGGGATTGCGACTCGGGCACGGGCAATACCATCGAACGCAACATCTCGATCGATCCCGACCGGGGCTTCGCCCAGGACGGCTCGGCCAGCGCGGCCACCTTCGCGAGCAACCTCTGGGGCAAGCCCTCGCTGGTCACCCTCGACGCCGACGGCAACTGCACCTCAGCAAACTGCAATCCGAGCGGGCAGGAACCGATCGGCTACCGCAAGCCGTCGGGCGTCAACTGGTAGGAGTCAGGTCGACCCCTGGCTCGCGCCAGCCGCCGACCGGCAGCCAGCCGCCCCGGGCCGCCCGCGAGCGCTCCGCCCTCGGCACCTCGACCGACGCCGCGCACGTGCACATCGCCGCCAGGAAGAGGAAGAGATATGGCGCCTGCGGGAAGGTGAGGATGTCGTAGAGCGACGCTGCCACCGCAAACGCGAGGCATCCGGCTCCGGCGGCCAAGGCGGGTGGGCCCCGCAGCGGATGATCGGAGCGCAGCACGGATCGAACCACGAACAGTGGCGTCAGAATCAGAGCGAGGAACGCGAGCAGGCCCAGCGCTCCCACCTGGTACAGCTGACCCAGATACTCGTTGTCGAAGATTCGGTAGGTGTCGACGCGCGTCGAGTCCAGGGTTCCGTACCCACGCCCGAGCAGCGGATTGCTGAGCAGGTCGGGGACGACCGCGGAATAGTCCGAGGTACGCCCCAGCGTCGAAGCCTGATCGCTGCCGTTGCTGATCTGCTGGACGGCGCTGAAGCCGCCCCCGGAGAGAGCGAGCCCGAGCACGAGGGCCACGACCCCGAACGGGGCAAGGCGCAGAAGCTGGCGCGGCCGCAGGATGAAGAGGACGACGATCGCGAAGCTGGGTACCACCAGCCCCGATCTGCGCTGGGTGATCAGCGCACCGGCAAAGATGATGCATGCGGCGAAGCCCCAAAGCAGGCGCCGTCGCCTACTCGAGGCGATAGCCGCCAGAACCACCGCGAACGGCAGCGCCATGCCCAGGATCGACGTCACCGAGAGCGCGTGTCTCGTCGGCCCCGAAATCATCGGTCGCCCCGGCGTACTCGGGTCTGCCTCCAGTTCCGTCGGCGCCGGATCGACGGTCGCGATCGGCGAGAACACCGCGCTGGAGGTCGAGTAGAAGATGTTGTTGCCGGATTTCTCCTCGTAGATCGTCCCCATGCCCGTGATTACGGCCAAAACGACGATCAGGGCAGCGAAAGAGCGCAGCTCGGTCACCCGGAGGGTGACGCTGAAGATCGCGAAGATCGCTATCAGCGCGATCAGAACAGCGAGTTTTTTCTGGGTGTAGTCCCATTCCCCCAGGTTGGTGATCCGCCCGACATGGACCGCGATGCTGGCAACGGCGAGGAAGGCAAAGGTGATCATTCCGGCCGCCCAGCCGCGCGAGCGCAGCCGGACAGTCTTCTCGGTGCGCTCGCCGAACACCGCGCCGAGCGCCCAGGTCGCAGCGATCACGGCGACGAAGGCCCGATCGAAGTCGGAGCTGAAGGGCAGATGGATCTTGAGGTGGATCGCGTCGATGGGCACCAGGAAGATCGTCGCGAGAAACCCGGCAAAAAGCCACGGCAGTGGCCTCCGGGTGCGTGGCCAGGAATCCGCGAAGCGCGGGGCGTCCTGCGAGCGCCCGGCCGCCTCCATCAGGGGATCTTCTCGTGCTCGAGGTTCGGGGGCAGAAGGTCGTCGTTGTGACGAACAGGACCGCCGCCGTTGCCGTTGCGGCCGTTGGAGCCTCGTGGCCTCGGGCCGACGTCCAGATCTCGCCACCCGCGCGCGATGGTGTGCGCCGGGATCAGCAACATGCACCAGCCGACCATCACGACGATGAAGACGAGGGCCGCGATCTGAAGGTTCGCCCCGGCATTGACGACCCCACCCGTTGCGTTGCCGAGCTTACGCACCTCCACCTGACGCCCGGACGGCGTGTGCTGCTGGTCCTGGATCCGCTCTATATAGGCTCCCAGCGCCGCCGGAACCGCCGTCGCCAGTTTTTTTGCGGCATCGGTGGTGGGTGCCTGGGCGAAGACCGAGATGATCGGCAGCTCCGGGTTGTTCTCGAACCGCAGCCGATATGGGGCCCCCTCGCCGATGATCTGCGAGCTGCGCTGCTCTGCCGTGGGTTCCTGTTCGAACAGGGGCAGGTTCTGGTCGTAGGGGCCCTGGGCCTCGATCGCATCGACGGGGAGCCTCGCTTCGTGCGCGATCAGCCCGATCGCCACCGGGCTGGCGAGGAAGCGGGCGAAGACGCTGGCCCGGGCGCTGAGCGGTTCGACTTCGTCGGCGAGATCGGCAAATGCCGAATCAGGGGTGTCGATGAGGATCTGGGTCGACGCCGTCGAAAAGACATTCGCCCGGGTCTTCAGAGACGGCGGCGCCAGGCCGACCTGATAGACGCTGAACATTGCGGCGGCCGCCGCGATCAGTGCCCCGACCGCGACCAGGCGGCGACGTCCCCAGAGGACTTTTAGGGTGCGGGCGACCTCCATTAGCTATGCCGCTCCGATCTCGCTTCAGAAAGGTGCAGGACGTCGGGCGCCTCCTCTGAGACGACCGGCGGGTCCGGGAGCCCCACTACCGGCTCGGCCTCGGCGCTTCGCCAGGCCCTGACCAGACGCGGGAATCCAAGTATCGCGACGATGCAAAGCGCGAGCATGACGACGAAGAGCGCCAGCGCGACCTTCTTGCCGAGAGCATCGTCGACAGGGCCGGCCTCGGCAGGACCCAGCACCCGAAACTCAACTCGGCTGGCGGCTGGCGTCTCCTGCTCCGCCTGGATCCTCTGGACCACGCGGCGAACCGCCCCGGGCGCGGCAGCCGCCATCGCCTTGGCCTGGCGAACCGTCGGCGCCCGCGTGTCGACGTTGAGGATCGGGAGTTCTTCGGACGGCGTGATCGCGATTCCGTAGGGATGCAATTGCACCGGTTCGATCCCGGGCGCCTCGCCGGGCAGCGGCGTCGGGCCCGCGACATCGATCTGCTTGACCGGGATGCCGGTGGCCTTGGCGATCTCGCCGACCACGTTGCCGCCGGCAATCAACCGGGCGAACACACCGGCCCGGGCGATCAGGCCGGACAGATCGCGCCGCGCATCGGCGATCGGCGAACGCGCGGAATCGACGAGGATTTCGATCGTCCCGTGAGCGTTGACCTTGGAGCGCTGGGAAAGAGACGGCGGCGCAAAGCTGACCTGATAAACGGCGAAGACGGAAACCGCGAAGGCGAGAACCACCGACAGGGCGACGAGAAGCCGGCGGCGCCAGAGCTCCTTGAGGATCAAAATCAGGTTCACGTCATCTCCACTGGTCGGCAGGTCAGGTAGTCAGGCAGTCGTATAAGAACGACGGGCGTGCGAATAACTTGTGCGTCGCTCGGCCTTCTCCCCTCCTCCTTTTTTCCACCTCGAATTCGATCGGACGTTCGCAAGTCCACGGGGCCTGGTCCGTTTGTGATCCATGGAACTCGGAATCGGAACCCTGGTCGTCGGCTACGGATACTGGGGGCCGAACATCGTCCGCAACATCGTCGAGCGGCCCGAGTTCTCGCTCGTCGCCCTCTGCGAGCGAGACGAGAGCCGGATCGAGGACTTCGGCAAGCGCAACCCCGGCGTGCCGTGCGAGCGTGACTTCGACGAGGCGCTGGCCAATCCCCGGGTCGAAGCCGTGGCGATCGCCACCCCCCCGCACACGCATTACCAGCTGGTTCGCAAAGCCCTCGAAGCCGGCAAGCACGTCCTCGTCGAGAAGCCCCTCGCCCGCACCGCCGGCGAGGCAGCCGAGCTGATCGCGCTTGCCGACGAGCTCGGATCGGTGCTGATGCCGGGCCACACCTTCCTTTACAGCCCCTCCGTGAACAAGGTCCGGAACCTGATCGAGGAGGACGTCCTCGGGGAGATCTACTTCGTCACCTCCTCGCGGATGAACCTCGGCCTCTACCAGCAGGACGGCGTCGTCCTCGATCTCGCGCCCCACGATCTCTCGATCCTTCTCTACTGGCTGGGCAAGCCTCTGGTCGACGTCACGGCGAACGGCCGCAGCGTCTTCCAGGACGGCGTCCACGAGACCGCCTTCCTGACCCTGCGATTCGAAGGCGGTGCCCAAGCCAACGTCCAGGTGTCGTGGTTGGCACCGAGGAAGATGCGGCAGATGGTCGTCGTCGGCAGTCGCAAGATGGTCCAGTACGACGACACCTCCGCCGACGGCTCGGTGCGGATCTACGACCGCGGCCTGGACTTCTCCGAGCCACCCGCCAACTTCGGCGAGTACCGCCTCACCTACCGTACCGGCGATATGGTCGCTCCCCAGATCGAGGCGGCAGAGCCACTCGCCCTGGAGTTGAAGGACTTCGCCTCGGCCATCGTTGAGGGAACGACCCCCGTATCGAGCTCGCGGCTTGGACTTGAAGTTGTCTTCGCGCTCGAGGCGCTCGAGAAGTCGCTGCACGCGCACGGCGAACCCGTCTCGGTTCGCTCCGCAGACGACGTCCGCGCGACTCAACGCGTCTGAGGCGGGTCCTGGGCCTAGACGTAGCTGTCGCGGGCGCCCCCCGCTGGGGCCGAGATGAAGTCGAGCTCGGCGAGGTAGACCATCACGGAATGGTTGGCCAGCGCGCTCAGGGTCGTCCCCTGCCGTGCCGCCTCCCGCTTCAGCAACGATTCCGCTTCCCCACCGACCGCGAGGTCGAAAGCGAGCTCTGGCTCCTGCGAGGCTTGATCGCGGAGGAATGGAGGAATCTCGAGCGGCCTGCGACCAACCTTGAGCTTGTCGGCGTAGTGAAAGAGCGCAGTCCGCGCGGCGCTCGGGATGTCGGGACCCACTTGGGCTTCGATCCCTGAACAGGCGAATGGGCCGAGTGCGACTCTGATCGTTCTCACCTACCTATCAGCCATCCAGATGCTCAAGATTTTCACATGCATGGGTAAAACCCTTCTAACTTTCAGTCTTCGAGATTCAGTCCGCAGGAAAACTTATGCGTCTGCCCTCAGATATCTATGTGATTGGGCGTCTCTTGAGGCTGAGAGTGAAATTTGGACGAATATTGGGCATTGACTTCCAACTCGAACCTCCTCATTCTCTGCCTTCACTGCAAGACCTGCGCCGAGATTTTTGGCGTGATTTGCGGCTAACTTCGACAACCAGCAGTTCAGGCATGCGGTGAGCATGCGGAGGAACAACCGATGACCAGTAGGCCCGACCGCGCAGCAGGATCAGCCGGGGCCGGCCGGCTCACCCAGCAAGCCGTGGCGCGCGCCAAGGGCGGTGACCCTGAGGGCTTGCACTTTCTCTACGTCCGCTATGCCGATGACGTCCTCCGCTACGTCGCCAGCTTCGTCCGCGACCATCACGAGGCCGAGGACATCACGCAGAACGTGTTCACCAAGCTGATGACCGCGATCCGGAAGTACGAGCAGCGCGAGGTCCCGTTCGAGGCCTGGATCCTGCGGGTCGCCCGCAACGCCGCCCTCGACCACCTGCGTGCCAAACGCGCGATCCCGACCGAGGAAGTAAGGGTCGCCGACACTGGCAGTGCCCAGACGGGCCTTGACCGCGGCCGGGCCCTGCGAGAAGCGCTCGAAGAGCTTCCCGACGACCAGCGCGAGGTGCTCGTCCTCAGGCACATCGTCGGCCTCTCGCCGGTGGAGATCGCCGGTGCCCTCAACAAGACCGAGAGCTCCGTCCACGGCCTCCATCACAGGGGCCGCCGTTCGCTTCGGGTCAGCTTGGCGGAGCTCGGCGCCGCTCCCGTGGTAGCGGCGGCTGCGGCGATCTAGTCTTTCCCGCCTCGGCTGTCGCCGACCTCGAGGCCATCGGAGATGGGCCAGGAGATCCGGCCGACGCTCACCTCGGCGGCGAGGTAAAAGGCTGCGTGTTCGACCATCTGCCGCAACGAGACACGCTGCCGCCCTGCCTCGTTCTCGATCGAACGCCAGAGGCCATCGTCGATACTGAGCTCCACCTTGACGCTGGCATCCACGTCGCTCCTGCGCAGAAAGACCGGATATCGCCACCCCGGACCATCCCGCTGCTCAGCCTCGAGATAGCGGTGCACGGCATTCGCCAACCTGGCCGCGACGTGCTCCCTGGGATCTCTCCTCCCATCGCCGGCAAGCGCTTCGAACGCCAACTGGCTCAGCTCGACTGTAACCAACCGATCCATCGGTTATCCGTCTACCCCGGCCCGACTCCGATAAAAGCCCAGAATCGTTTGCTACCCACTATTCGTCCCAAACCTGCCCATACCATGAGCTTTATTCAGTAGATACCGAGAACGGCTCGAAGCGACTGAAGAGAGTCCGCGTGTCAGCTCGGCAGGCGCCGCAGGGCCAGCGCGGCAAAGCGCACACCGGCGGGGCAGGGACCCGTCACCTGCAGCACGCGTCCGCTGTCGAGCGGCGTCGCCACCGAGGTCGAGCCGTAGCTCAGGCACCAGCCGGTTTGCCCTGCCACCCGCACGCGGGTGGCGTGACGGGCGCTCTCACGAAGGCTCGCGAGGGCGGTGCCCTCGACCGCGAGGGTGACCTCCCGACCAGCCGCCGTGAAGATGCAGGTCGGCCCCTGCGGCGCTTCCGTTACCTGAACGCCGCCGCCGAGGATCGCCGCGGCCTGGCCTTTGGAGACAAGAGTGCAGGGTTCGACCGGACTGGTCCCCGATGCGCTCACCTCGTCGTTGTCGGGACCCATCGGGTAGCGGGCGTGGACGATGCCCGTCACGCCTGCGGTGGTGGAGATCGGGTCCGCGGATTTGACGATGAATTTCTGCCCAGGCCCCGCAGGCTTACCGGCAACCGCGCCGGTATCGCCGTGTGCAGCACTGATGCTGCTTGCCGGAGAAGAGGAAGAGGAGCCGCCGCCAGCGAGGGCTGCAGCGATCAGCACGGCGAGGACAATGCCAAAGACCCCAGGGATGATTGGTCTTGCGGTCACGTTCGAGCCATCACGGCGTAAAGAGGACGTCGACCCAGTAGTTCGTCGCGTTGAACGAGTTGGTCGGGAAGATGCTGGACGAGCCGTACGCGTACACCCCGTTCGGGGTGGTGGTGCTGGCGGGAGCGCTCAGCGGGGCACTGCTCACGGCGCTGGCGAAGCCCCGGCTGGTAGCCGAGTAGTGGCCTTTCGGCGCCAGGTACCCGGCCACGTAGGTCGTGTTGGCCGCGATCGTCACCGGGTTCGAGAAGGGGACCTCCTGCCAGCCGGAGGCGGTCTCGCCGCTTGAGGTCGCCTGGGCGAGCAGGGTGCCCGTGCTGCTCCACAGGCTCACCACGTGGGTGCCAGTATTGGCGGCGGACTTGTAGAAGCGAATGCCCCTGATTTTCCCGACGCTGCTGCTGGTGAACTTCACGCCGAGCACCACGGAGCTCGTGTCCGCGACGTCGGGGACGGCGGGCACTCCCTGCTCGAAGAGCGTCGTGCGCGGGATCGTCGCGGTGGAAGCCGCCGACGCCGCCCCGGACCCGATGCCGTTGACCGCGGCGACCGTGAAGGTGTAGCTCGTACCGTTGGTCAGCGATCCGACCGTCGCTGACGTCGCCGTGCCGGCAACCGTCGTCGAGGCCTGCGGGACGACTCCGACATAGGGGGTGATCCGGTAGCTCGTGATCGCGCTGCCGCCGTCGCTCGCGGGCGCCGTCCAGTTGACCAGCGCGCCCTGGTTGCGAGCCGAGGCCGTCACCGCGGTCGGCGCCCCCGGGACAACGGCGCCGGCGGGGATGACCGCGTTGGATGCCGGCGAGGCCGGTCCGGCGCCGGTGCTGTTGGTCGCCTGCACGGTGAAGGTGTAGCTGGTGCCCGCGGTCAGGCCGCTGATCGTCGTCGTCGTCGCGGGCGGGGTCCGCTCACCGTCTTCGGCGTCTGAGCGGTGGTTCCGACGTAGGGCGTGACCACGTAGCTCGACGGGGCTCCGCCGGTTGACGGCGCCGACCATGACACGCTGGCGGAGCCGAGGCCCGCGGTCGCCGTTACCCCCGTCGCCTGACCTGGAGTCGTCGGCGGCGGCGCCGGCGCGAAGAGGACGTCGACCCAGTAGTTCGAAGATTGGTAGGAGGAGGTCGGAAAGCTGGTTCCGAGGCCGTAGGAGTAAATCCCGTTGCCGCTGGTGCCGCTTGCTTCGGCGTGAAGCGGCGGATTGTCGACCGCGCTGGAGAGGGTTGGGCCGTTGACCGAGTAGTGCCCGACTGGGGCCAGGTAGCCGGCGACATAGGTCGTGTTGGCCTGGATCGAAACCGGTGAGGAGAACTTCACCTGCTGCCAGCCCGAGGCCGTCTCGCCGCTGAAGTTCGTCTGGGCGAGGAGCGTGCCGGTGCTGCTCCAGAGGCTTCCCACGTGGGTGCCGGTGTTGGCGGCCGCCTTGTAGAAGCGGATCCCGTTGATCGTGCCGGGCGCGTCGCTGCGGAACTTGACGCCGAGCTCGACGGAGCCGCCATCGCCGGAATCGACGGTTGACGGCGTCGCCAGGTCGAAGATCGTGTCGTACGGCGTCACCGAGCCGGAGGCCGCCGATTCGGCTCCGGCTCCGGCGGCGTTGATCGCGGCGATCTTGAAGGTGTAGGCGGTGTCGTTGGTCAGGCCGGTGACGCTCGCGGAGGTCGTCGGCGAGGAGACCGTGGTGGGAGTCTGGGCGGTGGCTCCGATGTAAGGGGTGACCCGGTAGCCGGTGATGGCGCTGCCGCCGTCGCTCGCCGGCGCCGTCCAGTTGACCTGAGCCCCGGAGCTCTTGGCGGTGGCGAGAACCCCGGTCGGAGCTCCCGGCGGGTTCACCGAGGTCGGGACGATCGCATTCGAGGCGGCGGACTCCGGACCGGGGCCGATCGCGTTGGTAGCCGTGACCGTGAAGGTGTAGCTGGTCCCGCCAGTCAGCCCGCCGACGGTCGCTGACGTAGCCGAGGCGCTGGCGGTCACGGGCGACTGCGCGTTTTCACCGATGTAAGGGGTGACCCGGTAGCCGGTGATGGCGCTGCCGCCGTCGCTGCTCGGCGGAGTCCAGCTGACGGTTGCTGAGAGGGCGCCGCCGACGGCGCTGACACCCGTTACCGCCCCCGGCGCTTGCGGAGAGGTGGGAGTGACCGCGTTCGACGGGGTGGAGTCGGGCCCGGAACCGGCTCCGTCGACCGCCGTCACGACGAAGGTATAGGTGGTGCCGCCGACGAGGCCGGCGATCGTCTTCGAGGTGGCCGGTGCGGTCACGGTGATCGGCGCCTGGGCGCTGGCACCTATATAGGGAGTTATCCGGTAGCTGGTCGGCGTGCCCCCGCTCGACGGCGCCGTCCAGTTGACGGTCGCTTCGCCCAGTCCGGCGCTCGCGGTCACGCCGGTGACCTGACCCGGCTGCTGAGGCGGCGTCGTCGGCGAGAAGAGCACGTCCACCCAGTAGTTGTCGGCCTGGTAAGTGCTCGTCGGGAAGGTGCTGAAGGAGGAGTACTGGTACAGGCCGTTGCCGTTGCCGACGTCCGGCAGGATGTGCAGGGGTGGATTGTCGATGACGCTCGGGCCGAGGGCGGGAGGGTTGTTCAGCGCCCAGCTGGAAACCGCGTAGTGGCCTTTCGGCGCGAAGTAGCCCGCGACGTAGGTCGTGTTGGGCTGAATCGCAACGGGACTCGAGAACGTCACCTGCTGCCAGCCGCTCTGACTCTCGCCGCTGAACGTCGCTTCGGCGAGCAGGGTGCCGTCGGCGGTCCAGAGGCTGCCGGTGTGGGTTCCGGTGTTGGCGGCGGACTTGTAATAGCGGACCCCGCTCACCGTGCCGGCCACGTCGCTGCGGAATTTCACGCCGAGCTCGACGGAGCCGCTGTCGCCCGCGTCGGGCGTGACCGGGCTCATCGAGCCGAGTATCGAGCAGGGGCATGACACGGACACCGTCGTGCCCGCGCTCGGGGCACCGATGTTGGCCGAGTCGTCGATGGCACGGGCCTCGATCGTCGCCGATTTGGCACCGCCGACATTCCAGGAGTAGGTCCAGGAGCTCGTGCCGCTTGCCGGGTGCCAGGTGCTCCCCCCGTCGGTCGAGACTTCGACCGCGGCCACCACGCCGCCGCCGCTGTCGGACGCGGTGCCGGAGATCGTCACGGCGTTGCCGTTCTGCAGGCTGGCGCCACCGGCGGGGGAGCCGACCGTCGCCGTGGGCGGCGTCGTGTCCGTCGACTTGGTGGCCGGGACGAGGCCGCCCTGCAAGGTCGTCGGTTGGGCCCCCATATCGGCCATCAGGTTGACGGTGGCCTGCTCCATCGTCGGGTCCGGGGGGTTGCCGGACGGATCGGTCGCGCCGCTGTCCCAGGCGTTCGTGTTGTCCAGCCCCCAGGACCACTGCACGGTGCCGGCTCCGAACACGAGCGCGCCGCTGGGGGCTCGGTACAGGGAGAGACTGTGGCTGGCGATCGTGTTGTCGGCGACGGCGGTGCCGTAGTCGGTGAAGGTCTGCAGCCCGTTGACCGTGGTCGAGGACATCGGGATCCGCCCGGCGGGCCGGAAGCCGTTGTCGGCGTCCACGTCCCACTCGTACCCCAGCGTTCCGGTTCCGGGGCTCAGGGTCAGCGATTGCGAGGGGCCCAGGGTGGAAACCGGCGTGTTGCGCCAAAATCGAAGTTTGCTGAAGGTGCCGGGGACTTTGATGTCGGAGGTCCCCGCGTTGACGAGGAAGAGCTGTCCGGAAAGGCTGTTCTCGGGGCGGCCGGCGTCGCTCGGCGGACCGAAGCGGGGATCGCGCCACGACGACGTCGCGGCGCCTGGCTCTGCCGGGTCGACCGGTTCGTTGAAATGGGTCTCCTTGTAGGTGATGAGCGTGCGGTCGGGCGTGTTCGACCCTTCGGAGCTCGGTCCCCAGCGCGTCTTCCAGAAGGACTCGTTGCCGCTGAAGAAGGCCAGGTTGACCCCGGCTTCGCGAGCGGCTTCGACGTTCTGACGTTCCGCCCCGGTCCAGTACTCGTCATGTCCGCTCGAGATGAAGACCTTGTGGTTTTTCAGCAGCGCGCCGTTGGAGTCGACGTCGGGCTGGGAGAGGTAGGTCGTGTCGTAGCCGTTGCGCTCGAGAAAGCGAATCAGCTGATACTCGGCATAGAGCGGGTCGGACGTTCCGTTGTCCGTCTGCAGGGTGCCGTCGAACGGGCGATTGTAGGAAACGGCGTAGGCCGCCTTATACCCTTCCGGTTCTCCGCTTGGGCAGGCAACCGTGCAGGAGTAGAGGCTGTTGCCGCCGTAGGCGTTGTATGCCTCCCAGGTCGCATCGGAGGTCTTCACGACGATGTCCGCGTGGCTTGCTTCTTCGCGCACGACGAAGAAGATCTGACTTTCGCCACCGGTGTCGTTGCGCACCAGCTGGGCGACGTAGAGGCCGGACACAGCCGTTTCCGGGACGTTCCACGATGCCGAAACCCCCCAGTTGCCACAGTCGATCAGGCCGGTCGAGCTATTGGTCAGACAGTTGGGCTGGGTCTGCGGCAGTTTCGCGCTGGGCTGGATGTTCGAGGCGATGATGCGGGCGCCATCGCCGCCGTAGTAGCCGAGGCGCAGGATGTTGATGTGGTAGGAGCTCGCCGGAGTCTTGATCTTGAAGTTGATCGTCTGGCCGAGGTTGACGCTGATCGAAGTGGCGAAGCCCTGGATCGATGGATCGCCGGCGCCTTCGATCTGCCATTCCGAAGGCGGATCGCCGGGTTTGGTGTTCTCACAGGCGACTTTGTTGGTCACCGGTGGGGCGCAGGGGTCCGCTGCGTGGGCGGAACCGCCCATCTGGAGCACGACGATCGCCATGGCGGCGATGAATATGGCTCCAGCGGACAGCGCTCCCCTTGGCGACAGCCCCGACAGTCCCTGCTGATTCGTCTTCGCGAGCCTTGGCATTTCAACAGAGACAACGCGGCGGGCAGAGGTCGAACTTCTGGCCTGCCGAGTACGAGATTCGGCTAGTCCTGGCGGATGGAAGTCGATCAGCAGACACGAGTGGCGCCGGCGACGCTGGGCTGCGTCAAGAAGTCGAGTTCGGCGAGGTAGATCAGCACCGAGTGAAGGGCCAGCTGGCTGACCGTGATCCCCTGTCTGGCTGCCTCCAGCTCGAGCATCGACTCGATCTCCGCATCGACCGCCAGGTCGATCACCGCCCTGGGCCCTTGAGAAGCCTGACCGCGGCAGAAGGCGGGGAGCTCCAGCGGTTTGCGTCCAGCCCTGAGTTTGCCGACGTAATGCAACAGCGCGGCCTGCACACCCACCGAGACATCTGGGCCCAGATGGGCCTCGATACCTGAACGCGCAAATCCACTGAGGGCGACTTTCACCCTCTACGAACTGCCCTATATCGCCGGGATTTCCACAGACGCCGAGAAAATCATCCTAACTTCAGCCCCGAAAATCCTATGCATTTGTCTGGAGTATTCGTGCAAATGCGCCGCCCTCAAGCCTGGGAATGAAATTTGGACGAATATCGGGCATTGACAAGCGGGGCGATTGACCACATTCTCTAGCCCCCGATCACGCGGCGGCCGAGATCGTTCGGCGCAACTTCGTGTTCCGCGGCACGTTTCTCCAAAGAGGGACGGGCTCCAAACCTAAAAACCAGTAGCACCTGAGCATGCGGTGAGCATGCAGGAGAAACCATGAGCACGCCGCCCAACGGCGCAGTAGGTACCCCAGGTGACGGTCGGCTTACCCAGCAGGCCGTCGAAAGGGCCAAGGCGGGCGACTCTGAGGGGCTGCACTTCCTCTACGTCCGTTACGCCGACGACGTTCTTCGCTACGTGACCAGTTTCGTTCGCGATCATCACGAGGCCGAAGACATAACCCAGAACGTGTTCGCGAAGCTGATGACCGCGATCAAGAAGTACGAGCAGCAAGAGGTGCCCTTCACCGCCTGGATCCTGCGGGTCGCTCGCAACGCCTCGCTCGACCACCTGCGCTCCAAACGGGCCATCCCGACCGAGGAAGTCAGGCTTGCCGATACCGGCAGCGCCCAGACCGGGCGCGAGCGCGGCCGAGACCTGCGCGAAGCGCTCGAAGAGCTCCCCGAGGACCAGCGCGAAGTGCTCATGCTCCGGCACATCGTCGGACTTTCGCCGGTCGAGATCGCCGGCACCTTGAACAAGTCCGAGAGCTCCGTACACGGCCTCCACCACAGGGGCAGGCGCCGCCTCCGGGCGAGCCTGGCGGAGCTCGGCGCGGCTCCGGTGGTCGCCCGCCCCGCGACCTGACGCTGACAAACCCGTTCGGCTCGGCGCCTACCCGGCTGGGGTGATGCGGTAGGCGTCGAAGACCGCCTCGACGTTGCGCAGGCGGGAGATGCACTGCTTGAGATGCTCGGTATCCCCCACCTCGACCACGAAACGGTTCTTGACCATCGGGTGGTTGGTGGTGCAGGAGGCGCCGATGATGTTGATCCCGGCCTCCGAGAAGGTGCGTGAGAGATCCTCGAGCAGGCGGGTGCGATCGTAGGCGTCGATCTGCAGCTCGACCCGGTAGGAGGACTCGTTTTCGCCTTCCCAGCCGACCTCGACGAACCGTTCCGGGGACTTTTTAAGCGCCCGGACGTTCTTGCAGTCGGCGCGGTGGATCGTGATCCCCCGGCCCAGCGAGACGTAGCCGGCGATCTCGTCGCCGGGGACCGGACGGCAGCACTTGGCGAGGCGCACCGCGACGTTGGCGGCGCCCTTGACGGCGATCCCGTAGTTGGAGGCGTTCTTGGTGCGCCGGGCGCGGTCCTCGCGGCCGCGAACCGGCGCCGCCGGATGCTCCTCGACAGCCTCGCCGGCTTTGAGGCGCTGCATGAGCTTGTTGGCCGCGGTCTTGGTTGAGACCTTGCCCTGACCCAGGGCGATGTAGAAGTCGGTCCCTTTGCGATAGCCCATCTCACGAAAGACGTCCGCGAGCAGGGCCGAACCGGCGATCTTCTGCATCGGGATGCCGCGCTGACGGAGCGCTTCGTCGAGGCTCTCCCGACCCTTGCGCTCGGCATCCTCGCGGCCTTCCTCTTTGAAGAAGGCGCGGATCTTGTTGCGGGCGCGGCTGGTCCGCACCAGTTTCAGCCAGTCGCGAGAGGGGCCGCGATTCTGCTTCGCGGTCAGTACTTCGACGATGTCGCCTGACTTCAGCTGGTAATGCAGGGGCACGATGTTGCCGTTGACCTTGGCGCCGACGGTGCGGTGGCCGACATCGGTGTGGACGGCGTAGGCGAAGTCGAGCGGGGTCGAGCCGGCGGAGAGATTCTTCACCTCGCCCTTCGGCGTGAAGACGAAAACCTCGTCCTCGAAGAGGTCGACCTTGAGCGATTCGAGGAACTCGGTCGGGTCCTGTTCGCCCTCAGCCTCGACCAGCTGCCGCAGCCAGGTCATCTTCTCCCGCTTCGGGTCGCCGCCGCCACCCTCTTTGTAGGCGACGTGGGCGGCGATCCCGTACTCGGCCAGCTTGTGCATCTCCTCGGTCCGGATCTGAATCTCCAGGGGCTTGCCCTCGGGGCCGATCACGGTCGTGTGCAGGGCCTGGTACATGTTGGCCTTCGGCATCGCGACGAAGTCCTTGAAACGCCCCGGCAACGGCTTCCAGAGCGAGTGGATGACGCCGATCGCCCCGTAGCAGTCCTTCACCGAGCCGACGATGACCCGCATCGCGGTGAGGTCGAAGATCTCGTTGAACTCGCGGCCCTTCTTGGCCATCTTCGTGTAGATCGAGTAGAAGTGCTTGGCCCGGCCGGAGATCTGGGCTTCGATCCCAACCAGCTCCAGCTCCTCGGAGAGGAACCGACCGGCGTCGCTGACATAGGTCTCCCGCTCGTCGCGCTGCTGGGCGACCAACTGCTTGATTTCGGCGTACTTGCGCGGGTGCAGGGTCGCGAAGGCGAGGTCCTCCAGCTCCCACTTGATTGCGTGGATCCCGAGCCGGTGGGCGAGCGGCGCGTAGATCTCCAGCGTCTCGTGCGACTTCGCCGTCTGTTTCTGCTTCGGCAGGGCCCCCAGCGTGCGCATGTTGTGGAGGCGGTCGGCCAGCTTGATCAGGATCACCCTGACGTCGGTGGCCATCGCGATCATCATCTTGCGGTAGTTCTCCGCCTGGCGCTCGTCACGGCTCTCGAAGGTCATCCCGGTCAACTTGGTGACGCCGTCGACCAGCTGGGCGATCTCCTCGCCGAATTCCTCGCGGACGTCATCCAGGCTGGCGCTGGTGTCCTCGACGGTGTCGTGCAGCAGGGCGGCGCAGAGGGTCTCGGTGTCGAGCCGCATCCCAGCGCAGACCTGGGCCACCCCGACCGGGTGGGTGATGAACTCGTCGCCCGAATAGCGGAGCTGGTCGGCATGGCGCTCGCAGGCGAAGTCGAAGGCACGCTCGATCGCGGCACGGTCGAGCGTCGCCACCGCCAGGGCGGTGCCGCCCGAGCCGCCGTTCTCGCTCGGCGAGGAGTCGAACTCCTCGACCACGGCGAAGAGATCGGCGAGGAGATCGCTGTGCTCTACGGCTGTCTGCGTCTTTCGAGGTATTGCTGGGCCTCCGAGTGATCCGCTCTATAGGCACGGAACGCGGCTGAGCGCTCCAGTTCCGTCTCCTCTGAGGATACGACCCCGACAATCCCGTCGCCGCCGTTGGGCTCGCCGGCGACGAGATCCAGCTCTCGAAGCACCCGGAACGCCCGAGCCGCCGATTCCGGCGCGAGCGGGTAGGCGCCACCTCCGCCGAGGGCTTCGCGCAGCTGAGGCCCGCTCGGCTGACCGGCGTCGCGCAGCGTCCGAAAGACCCTGGCGATGGTGGCCCGGGAAGCGGTCCGATCGCCAAGCACGGCGAGTGAGAAGTCCATATCCGCCCGTATCCAGAGCGGGTGCAGAAACCCCGGCGCGAGGGCCGGCTCGGCCTCGGGGGCGCCGCGGTCCAGCAGCGGTGAGGTGGCCAGCTCATCGGCCCGCCGGGACGGCGGTGGATCGACCAGGACGACGTGGTCGAACTCGGCGGCGATCTCACCCGCGGCGCGCTCGAGAGTCGCGTAATCGGTCAGCCCGAGGCCGCCGGCACGCTTCGCCGCGACGCTGTCTACCGCCGTGCCGCCGCAGCGCAGGCAGGCAATCCTGCCGCTGCCGCCATTGAACCGGGCCAGCCCGGTCGCCCCGATCGCCAGCGCCGCCCGGCGAGAGGCGTCGGCGCAAACAGCGAGAACCCCGGCACCGCTGGATACCAGCTCGGCGATCGCCACGGTGGCGGAGCCTGTGCCCGGCACCACGATCCGCTCCCCTGGGCGACTTTGTAACCCCCTGGTTGACAAAGTCGCCCCGCCACGCTCCGCATCGGCAATGAGGTCGCGCGATAGCTCCGCCTCGAAGCGATCCCACCACTCCTCATCCCCGCAGCTGCAGACATGAGCGGGGGTCGCCTCGCCGGCGGCGGCATCCTCGAGCGGGTAGAGCTCGCGCAGGACCACCCGCGGCTCGACCGAGCCGTTCCAGTGGTTGACCTCGAGCCGGACCGCGGCGTCGACCGGGTCGTCGTCCTCCACGCCGAGGCTGGAACGGCCGAAGGCCACGCCAAGCGCCCTGTGAGCGCCGCTGTGGAGGCTGAAGCGCGCGTGCTTCCCCTCCCCCATCGTCCGCACGTCGCTGACCCGTGCTGAGGGGACCATCAACCGCACCCCCGGGTTGCCCATCCCGAAGGGCGCAAGCCGGCCCAGCTCTTCGGCCATCTCGAGGCCAAGGCCGACGCCGCCGACCATCGCGTCGATGCGCTCGGTCCGCTGCAGGTCATCCGGCCCGAGAACCTCGGCGGCGTGAGCGGCAAAGGCGTCGCGGAAGGCGTCGAGACTTTCGGCCCGGAGGGAGAGACCGGCAGCGGCGCGATGGCCGCCGAAGCTGACCAGGTGCTCGGAACACGCCTCCAGCGCCGCGTGCAGGTCAAAACCGGAGATACTGCGGCCGCTACCGCGCCCACCCCCCTCCCCGTCGAGGGAGACGACGACCACCGGCTTGTAGTGGCGCTCGACCAGGCGTGAGGCGACGATGCCGACGACGCCGGGATGCCATCCCTCTCCGGCCACGACCAAGCCGGGCGCCTCGCGCAGGCGGTCGGGTAGATCGCGGCGGGCGGCCTCGGCCGCGGTGTCGACCTCGCGCTCGGTCGCCCGACGCTCCGAGTTGGCACGGCCCAGCTCAGCGGCGATCTCCTCGGCCCGCGCCTCATCATCGGTCAGCAGCAGCTCGACCCCGGCGTCGGCGCGGTAGAGGCGGCCGGCGGCGTTGATCCGCGGCGCTAACCGGAAGGCAAGATCCCCCTCGTCCAACCTTGTCGGCTCACATTTAGCCGACTCGATCAACGCCCGCAGCCCGACCCTCTCGACCCGCCGCATCACCGCCAAGCCTCGCCGGACCAGCGACCGGTTCTCCCCCACCAACGGCACCACATCCGCCACCGTCGCCAGGGCAACGAGATCTAGGTCTGGATCGTCGTCGGAAGCGTCGGGGATGGGGTCCCCAGGAACTCCGCGCGAAGTCGCGCCTGGGGACCCCATCCCCGACGCTTCCCTCAATGCACTGGCCAGCTTCCAAGCCACCACGGTGCCGCACAGGGAAGCAAATGGGTAGTTGCTGATTTCCGGGTGCAGAATGGGGCAGTCCGGGAGTTCCTCGCCGGCCTGGTGATGGTCGGTGACGATCGACTCCATCCCCAGCTCACGGGCCAGCCGCACCTCCTCCACCGCGGTGATGCCGCAATCGACGGTGAGCAGCAGGGAGGTGCCCCGCGAGGCGAGCCGCTCGATATTGGCGACACTCAAGCCGTAGCCGTCGCTGAGCCGGTCGGGAATCAGCCAGTCGCAATCCGCGCCTAGCTCGCGCAGGGTGGAGACCATGATCGTCGTCGCGCAGACGCCGTCGACGTCGAAGTCGCCGTGGACGGTGATCCGCTGCCCGGCGGCGATCGCCGCCTGGACCTGCGCGACCACGACCGCCATCGAGTCGAAGGCCGAGGCCGGGTGCGACTCGTCGGCGGCGAGGAAGGCCCGCGCCAGCTCCGGGGTGCGGTAGCCCCGGCGAACCAGCGTCACCGCCACCGGCTCGCTGAGCCTGAGGTCGTCGGCCACGGCACGCACGTCGGCGTATGCATACGACTCGGCGGCGAACGCCTTCAGGGATTCAGGCACACAGCCAGGCTAGGAAGCCAGGCGGCGGGAATTTTGGCGAAAAGCAGCCGCAGGACGCAGGGAAAGTCGCTAGTCGAGATGCCGCTCGGAGCGAAGGCCGAGCGCATAGACGACGCTGAGGCCGATCGCCACGCCGGGAATCGCGGTCAGCGCCGTCGCCAGGTCGGTATTGCCGAGGCCTTTGTCGCCGATCACCTCGACGAGCAGCCCGAAGACGATCGCGCCGATCACCGAGCCGAGGAAGGCGCCGACGATGCCCTGCCAGAAATGATCGGGCAGGAAGACGGTGAAGTGCCAGAGGGCGATTCCCATCGTGAACCAGACAAGCAGTGCCATCAGTCGTTCCTCTCCATCAACGGTTCCTCCCGTGCTTGCGCCGCTGCTGACGGCGGGCGCGGCGCTCGGCGTTGCGCTCACGCCGCTCGGCCGAGGCCTGGTCGGGCTCGCCGTTGGTCACCGGGTCGGCGCCGTTGCCGGTGCGCTCGACGGTTGCAACGGCCCCCGGCTGCGCCTGGCTCGCCGGCTCCTCGACCTCGGCCGCTATCTCCGCTTCGCTCTGTCCGTCGGCGCCGAGCTTGGCGAGCTCGATGTCGTCGGCGAAGGCGGGGACGCTGCCCTCCACCTCGGCGATCCGCAACCGCCGCCGCACGAAGCCGGGCTCGCGTTCCTTCCAAGCGGTCAACACCGGCGAGGCAATGAAGATCGATGAGTAGGTGCCGGAGGCGATGCCGACCAGCATCGCGAAGGCGAAGTCCTGCAGGGTCGTGCCGCCGAACACCAGCAACGAGCCGACCGCGAGCATGGTCGAGAAGCTGGTCGCCAGGGACCGCGTCAGCACCTCGCTCATCGAGCGGTTGACGATCTGGGAGAACGCAGCCCGCGGCATCCGCGGCACGTTCTCGCGTATTCGGTCGAAGACGATGATCGTGTCGTAGAGCGAGTAGCCCAAGATGGTGAGGAACGCGGCGACGGTTCCGCTGCTCACCTCTTTCCCCGTCAACGAGTAGATCCCGGCGGTGATCAGGATGTCGTGGAAGAGCGCGATCAGCACCGGCACCGCGAACTTCGGGTCGAAGCGCAGCGCCACGTAGCCGCAGATCACCAGCAGCGAGAAGATCAGCGCCTTGAGGGCGCTGTTGGCCACCTGCTGGCCGAAAGTCGGCCCGACGCTGGTGCTTTCGAACCCGTTCTGGACGATCCCGAATTCTCCGCCCAGTGCCGACCTCGCTTTCTTCACTTCTTCGGGCTGGAGTTCGCTGGCCTGGACCTGGAAGACGTTGTCTCCCAGGGTCGGATCGGAAACCTGCTGGATCTCCTCGCCACTGACTCCGACCGTGTCGAGCGCTTCGCGCACCCCTTCCTCGTCGGTGGGCTTTTCGAGCGCCGCGGTGAGGCGGGTGCCAGATTCGAAATCGATGCCGAAATTAAGTTGCTTCGTCGCCAGCGCCAGGGCGCCGACCAGCAGGATGCATCCGGAGATCGAGAAGAACCAGCGGCTGGCCCCCATGAAGTCGAAGTGCCAGCGCCGGCCCTCCCCCGAGGCGCCGAGGGCGGCCGGGGAGCGAAGTAGGCGGGTCCGGCTCAGACTGCCCAGCAGCGCCTGGGTGAAGACGACCGCGGTGAGCAGCGAGACGATCGTGCCGACGCCGAGGGTGAAGGCGAAGCCCTTGACGTCCGAGGTCGCCAGCACGAAGAGGATGAACGCCGTCAACAGGGTGACGACGTTGGCGTCGATGATCGTCGCGATCCCGCGTTTGTAGCCGGCGCCGATCGCGCTCGACATCGAGCGCCCGGCCCGCACCTCCTCCTTTATTCGCTCGAAGATGACGATGTTGGAGTCGGCGGCGACCCCGATCGTCAGGATCAGCCCGGCGATCCCCGGCAGCGTCAGCGTGATCGGGATCAGTTTGATCAAGGCGAAGAAGATCACCCCGTAGGCGCCGAGCGCGACCGAGGCGATCAGCCCGAGGAAGCGGTAGTAGAGGAGCAGGAAGATGACGACCAGCGCCAGGCCGATGATCCCGGCCTTGATCCCCTCGTGGAGCGCCTGGGTGCCCAGGGTCGCCGAAACCTGGGTCTGGCTGATCAGCTTCAGGTTGATCGGCAGGGCGCCGATCTGCAGCGTCGTCGCCAGTTCCTGCGCCTCTTCCGGGCTGTTGAAGCCGCCGGATATCTGCGCGCCGGTGCGCCCGTCGATCCCGTCCGGGTTTTCGGCGAAGTTGATGATCGGCCGCGACTTGACTTCGTTGTCGAGCACGACGGCGAAATGGCCGGAGAGGGCGCCCGCCTGTTCGGCGCTGACCGGCCCGATCGCCTGCGCCTGTCCACGCTGGGCGATCTGGCGAGTGACTTCCTGGAAGGCGTCCCGGCCCTTGTCGGTGAAGCCGAAGGTGACGTTGGGCGCGTTGAATTCACCGAACCCCTGCTTCGGTTCGGTGATGTCGCTGCCCGAGAGCGACGGGTCGTCCCTGATCGCGAACCAGCCCGGCTGGGCAGTGGTATCCAGCTTTCCCGATTCGTCGGTGGGATATTCGGAGACGAGGGTGGTGCCCTGGGGCACTTCGACGACGATCCCGTTCTTGGGACGCTTTTCGCCCGTCGGGCTGATGTAGAGGTCCTTCTTACGCAGCTCCGGGCCGGCGATCAGTTTGTGCGGGGGGGCGCGTTCGAAGAGGTAGTAGCGCGGCTTGGCGACCGAGCAGCTCTGGCATTCCTCGTCCGGTTCCTGTTCGGAGGCCAGCAGCGCCGCGCCGTAGGCGTCGGGATAGGCGCCGGCGGCGATCAGCTGTGCGTTCTCGATGCTCTTGACGTTGCGACCCGCTTTTTCCCAGCGTTTTTCGGACTGGCTCAGCGGCCCTTTCGGCGGCTGCTGACCGGGGTGGCCGCCGATCGCCGACTCGGGGCCGATCAGGTTCGGCTCCCAGTCGTAGAAGTAGAGCTGGGCGGTGGTGCCGACCTGGTCGATCGCCCGCTGCGCGTTGGTTATGTCCGGCAGGCTGACGGTGATCTCGTTGGTGCCGAGGCGCGCGACTTCGGGCTCGGAGACGCCGAGCTGGTCGATCCGCTGGCGGATGATCTCGATCGAGCGTTCGATGTCTTCGCCGCTGACCGAGGTCACCTTGCCGGTCGGCTGGCCTTCGTAGACGAGCTCGATCCCGCCCTTCAGGTCGAGCCCCAGCTTGGTCGGCTTGTTGGCGATGACCAGCGCCGAGACGACGATCAGCCCGAGGACGAAGAGGAGGACGAAGAGGTTGCGGCGTTTCTTCCCCATCGCCGCTATCCCTCCGGGGTGAGAACGAGCAGCAGGCCGCCGTCGTCGTCGTAGGCGGGGAAGACGTCGGCCACCGCCCGCGCCGGCAGGTCCCCCTCGGCATTCACGGAAACCCGCTTGCCGAGCGAGCGCACCCCCCACTCCAACGAGGTCTCGATCGGGTCGGTGATGCCGTCGCCGTTGGTATCGGAGGCCTCGTCGCCATCGCCTTTGTCGATCCAGTCCAGGCCCAGAACCTCGCGCACCGGCCGGCCGATCACGTCCTCGTCGGTGAGCCCGGTCAACTCGAAGCTGCCTTTGCCGGCGTCGATAACGCGTTCCTGCTTGTCACAGACGAAGAAGGCGGCATTGGGAGCCGGATAATAATCGTCGAGTAATTCGAACACGAAACCGAAGCCGCATTTGGAGCAGCCCTTCGGACGCGAGCTGAAGCCGACGGTTCGCTCGCCGCTCACCTCCCGGTGCCCGCAATTCGGACAGATGAAAAACGGCATCTCCGACAGGCTACAAGTGCGCGGCTAGAAGAGGCTCGCGGCGCCCTCCGGCGCCGGCAGCCCGAGGTGGTCGTAGGCCCGCCGGGTGAGCACCCGGCCGCGGGGAGTGCGCTTCAGGAGGCCCTGCTGGAGCAGGTAGGGCTCGAAGATGTCCTCGACGGTGTCCTGCTCCTCGCCGATCGCGATCGCCAGGGTGGAGAGGCCGACCGGGCCGCCGCCGAACTTGGTCGCCACCGTGTCGAGCAGGGAGCGGTCGCTGCGGTCCAGGCCGGCGGCGTCGACCTCGAGCATCTCCAGCGCGCCGATCGCCACCTCGGCACCGATCTCCCCCGTCCCCTTCACCTGGGCGAAGTCCCGCACCCGCTTCAGCAGCCGGTTCGCCACTCGGGGGGTGCCTCGGGAGCGGGAGGCGATCGTGAAGGCACCGTCGGTATCGATCTCGACCTCGAGAATGCGGGCCGAGCGTTCGACGATCAGGGCCAGGTGCTCGGGGCTGTAGTGCTCGAGGCGGTGGGAGACGCCAAAGCGGTCGCGGAGGGGCGTGGTCAGCAGGCCGGCGCGGGTGGTCGCCCCGACCAGGGTGAAGGGCGGCAGCGGCAGCGTCACGGTCCGCGCTCCCGCCCCCTGGCCGAGCACGACGGGCAGCTCGCCGTCCTCCATCGCCGGGTAAAGGGTCTCCTCGACGGCCCGGCCGAGGCGGTGGATCTCGTCGATGAAGAAGACGCTGCCGGGCTCCAGCGAGGTCAGGAAGGAGGCGACGTCGGCCTTGCGCTCCAGCGCCGGCCCGGCGGTCTGCACCATCGGTACCCCGAGCTCGGCGGCGACGATGTGGGCAAGCGAGGTCTTGCCGAGCCCCGGGGGACCGGCCAGGAGCACATGATCGAGCGGCTCGCCGCGACGGCGGGCGGCCTCGATGAAGATCGCCAGCTGCTGGGTGACCTGCTCCTGGTTGACGAAGTCCCCCAACGTCGGCGGCCGCAGCGAGCGATCGAGATCCTCGTCGGGCACGTCGGCCCTGGCGTCATGGACCCGGACCTCGGCGTCGACCGGGATCGGCTCGTCGTCGATGCCCGGGGTGCGGATCCGGTTGGCGCCGATGTCGGGCGAGTCGCTCACGCGCTGCTCCGGCTGGAGGCCGCCTTGCGGAGCGCCGCCGCGATGAGGTCCTGCGGCTCCTCGCCGTCGAGGCCGTCCAGCAGTTGCTCCGCCTCCAAGGGCGCGTAGCCGAGGTTGACCAGGCCGTCGCGGGCCAGCGAACGGGCGTCGCCGCTCGTCGCCGCGATCGCGACCTCCTCCTCCAGCGCTCCGGCGACCTTCTCGCGCAGCTCGACGATGATCCTCTCCGAGGTTCGCTTACCGATCCCCGGCACCGCCTGGAAGCGTTTGGCGTCGCCGGCCGCAATCGCCCGCAGCAGCTCCCGGGCGTTGCCGCCCGAGAGAGTCGAGATCGCCACTTTGGGCCCGATGCCGCCGACTGAGATCAGCAGTCGAAAGAGGTCGCGCTCCTCCTCGGAGGAAAAACCGTAAAGAGCGAGCGAGTCGTCGCGGGAGATCAGCTCGGCATGCAGGAAGGCGTCTCGCCCGGTTGCCGGCACGGCTTTCAGGGTCTCCGAGGAGACCGCAAGCCGGTAGCCAACCCCCCCGGCGTCGATCACGACGTGGTCGGGACGCCGCACCATCACCTCGCCCCTAACCGCGGCGATCATCCGGCCAACCGCTCCGGCGTCGCGCCCAGCGGCGCCGCATCCACGGCGGCGACTGCCTCGCGGTGCCCGGCACCGCCGCCATGGCAGATCGCCACCGCGAGAGCGTCGGCCGCGTGGTCGGGAGTCGGCGGTTCGGGCAGCCCGAGCAGGGTCCCGACCATCCGCTGCACCTGCCGCTTGCCGGCGCCGCCGGAGCCGCAGACCGCCATCTTGATCGCCTGCGGCGTGTAGGCGAAGCAACCGATGCCGCGCTGCGCGGCCGCCAGCATCGCGACCCCGCTGGCCTGGCCGACGGCCATCGCCGAGTGCACGTTCTTGCCGAAATAGACCGTCTCGATCGCCATCGCTCTCGGCTCATGCCAGGCGATCAGCTCCGCAAGGGCCAGGTGGATCCGCTCCAGGCGGCGCTCCATCGGCTGCTCCGGCGTGGTCTCGACCACACCGCCGTCGAGGGCGACCATGTGGTTGCCCTCGACGCGCACGATTCCAAAGCCAAGATTGGCCGCTCCGGGGTCGATTCCCATCACTACCTGCATGGGAATTGATTCTGGGAAGCGGGTCGGATGCCTTCATCGGGGCATGTGAGGGAGGGGACGGGTGACCCTCTCCCGGAGGCCGTTGCGCAGCTGGTCGAGCCCCGAGGGTTCAGGCGCGGTTCCTTGAGCCTCCGGGAGAGGGTCACCCGTCCCCTCCGACGACACGCACCGCTGGGATCGCCCAGGGTTCGGAAGCACATCCCTGCTTGAGCGAGCGACGTCCCCAGGGCTCTTCGCAGAGATCCCCAACCCTGAGCGTCCCCGGAGCGCGCTGCGTGGAGGGAGGTCGGTACCCCTCCAGCGGAAGCTCAAGGACAGGCGCTTGAGCCCCCAGGGCTCGATCCAGCTGCGCGACGGCTTCCGCTGGAGGGGTACCGACCTCCCTCCCCCACTTCGCCCCGTCCCGCCGACTCAGGCCGCAAGCTTCTCGAGCACGTCCTCAGGAATGTCGAAGTTGGCGAAGACTTCGTCGACGTCGTCCTGCTCGTCGAGCGCGTCGAGCAGCTTCAGCAGCTGCTCGGCCTCGTGCCCCTTGACCTCGACCGTGCTTTTCGGCTCGGTGACGAGGCCGGCGGACTCGATCTCCACCCCCACCCCCTCCAGGGCTTCGCGCACAGCGCTGAGGTCGCTCGGATCGCAGAGCACCCGCAACCTGCCGTCGTCCTCGTGCACATCCTCGGCGCCGGCATCGATCGCGACGATCAGGTCGTCCTCGCTGTAGCGGCCACCGTCGATCACGATCGCCCCCTTTTTCTCGAAGATCCAGGCAACCGAGCCCGGCTCGCCAAGGCTGCCACCGTGGCTGGAGAAGGCGAAGCGGATATCGGCACCGGCGCGGTTTCGGTTGTCGCTCAGAGCTTCGACGAGGATCGCCGTGCCACCGGGCCCGTAGCCCTCGTAGAGGATCCGTTCGATGGCAGCCCCGTCGGCACCGGCGCCGGTGCCGCGATCGATCGCCCGCTGGATGTTGTCCTTGGGCATCGAGACGTCGCGAGCCTTCTGGATCGCGGTCGCGAGAGTTGCGTTGTTTTCAGGGTCTCCGCCGCCATCGCGCGCCGCAACGATGATCGCCCGGGCCAGCTTGCTGAACAACTTGCCGCGTTTGGCGTCGACGGCGCCCTTCTTGTGTTTGATCGAAGACCACTTGGAATGACCCGACATATGCGTGTCATTCTATGAAGTAGGGAGATGGCATCGAACACGCACATCCACAACCCGGCTCGCGGGCTGGCCGCGGGCGTCGTCTTCCTGGCGATGCTGCTCGCTGCCTTCTCGCTGTGGACCGCGATCCCGCTGAGCTGGGTCTACATCGCCTCGAAGGTCTCCCACACCCAGTTCCCCAGCGGCGGCCCCTATGCGGTGGTCGCCGTCGGATTCATCGCCTCGGTCCTCTTCGTCGCCTGGCTGATCGGGCGGCTCAACGGCCTCTACGTACGCATCACCGGCACCAATCGGCTGGCGCCGATCCGACCCGCCTGGCTCAAAAGCATGCGCGACACCGACCCCGCCCAGGGTCAGGTGACCGTCGTCGAGGCGGTCCTGATGGGGTCGGTCATACTTGCCGCCGTGGCGCTGACGATCTGGTTCTTCGTGGCAGCCGGCTCGCCGATCCCGAATCAGTAGCCAGCTCTGAGGTCAGACGACGAAGCGGCCGTCTTCCTGCATCACCACGCCGTCGACTTCGAGCTTGCCGCCGAGGCGGAGGTCGCAGACGAGGTCGGTGTGGACCGCGGACTCGTTGACGCCGCCGGACTCGGGATAGCTCGTCCCGACCGCCATGTGGACAGTGCCGCCGATCTTCTCGTCGAGCAGCACCTCGCGGGTGCCGCGGTCGATCCCGTAGTTGGTGCCGATGCCGAGCTCGCCGAGGCGGCGGGCGCCGTCGTCGGTGTCGAGCAGTTTCAGCAGGTACTCCTCGCCGCGCTCGGCGCTGGCGTCGACGACCACGCCGGCCTCGAAGCGAAGGCGCACGCCGGAGACCTCGCGCCCGCCGATCACCGCCGGCAGGTGGAAGCTGACCTCGCCCTCGACCGAGTCCTCGACGGGGCCGGTGAAGAACTCGCCGTCGGGCATGTTGTGACGACCGTCGCAGGGGATGAACTTGCGGCCGGCGATACCGAGCTTGATGTCGGTTCCGGCGGCGGTGACCCGCACCTCCTCGTGACCCTCTATCCAGCCGGCCAGCCGCTTGGTCTCCTCCGAGGCCCGCTGCCAGGCGCTCAGCGGGTCGCCGTCCCCGGCCAGGCAGGCGCCGTAGTAGAAGTCCTCGTAGTCGGCCAGGCTCATCTCGGCCTCCGAGGCGTAGGCGCTGGTGGGATAGAGCGTGTAGCACCAGCGGAAGTCGCCGTCGGCGCTGCGTTTCATCGCCCGCGTCATCAGGTCGCCGGTGACCGACTGTCGCAGGGTCTGGCGCTCCGGAGCGACCCCCGACAGCTCGCGCGTGTTGGTGCTGGCGCCGATCGCGATCCGCACGTCGGCGTTGTCGACCATCCACTCCGCGAAGGGGGAGATCCATTCCAGCTGGGCGTCCGAGGCGTGCTTGAAGTAGGCGGCGATCTGGCCGTCGAGGGCGACGTTGAGGACCGGGTTGGCGCCCGCCTTCAGGACCTCCTCGTAAACCGCCAGCAGCAGCGGCGCCGCGGCGCTCTCGCCGTCGATCGAGACGACCTCGCCCTCCTTCACCTCGGTCGAGTATCCGACCAGGATCTTCGCCAGGCCCTCCGTGCGTGGGTCGCTCATCTTGCCGTCTCCTCCCTTGCGCGCTCGCGCGCGCTGGTGGTCATCGCCATGAAGATCGCGTGGAAGCGCGGGTCGTCGGTCAGCTCGGGGTGGAAGGCCGAGGCAAGCACGCCCCCCTCGCGGATCGCCACCGGATGCCCCTCGAAGGAGGCCAGTACCTCCACCCCAACGCCGTGCCGATCGACCCAGGGAGCCCGGATGAAGATCGCCCGCAGGCGCTCATCGCCGATCCCGTCGACCTCGAGGTCTGCCTCGAAGCTCTGCAGCTGGCGACCGAAGGCGTTGCGCCTGGCTGTCGCGTCGAAGAAGCCGAGGTGATCGGCGTCGCAGATGATCAACCCGGCGCAGGTGCCGAGGATCGTGCGACCGGCCTGATGATGGGCCTGCAGCGCAGGCTCGAGGCCCGACGACTGGATGCCCTTGACGATCGTCGTGCTCTCGCCGCCCGGGATCACCAGGCCGTCCAGCTCGGCAAAGTCGTCGGGAGTGCGAACCTCGGTTGCCTCGGCGCCGAGCCGGCGCAGCATCCGGGCGTGCGCCTCGAAATCGCCCTGGATCGCTAGGACGCCGACGCGCAGCTCAGGCTCCGCGGTTCTGGAGGAGCGCGTCCTCGGCCGCCAGGTCGGCGATCTCGAGGCCGGGCATCGCCTCGCCCAGCCCGATCGAAGCGGCGGCGACCCGCTCCGGGTCGTTGAAGTGAGTGGTCGCCTCGACGATCGCCCGGGCGCGGCGCGCCGGGTCGGAGCTCTTGAAGATGCCGGAGCCGACGAAGTTGCCCTCGGCGCCGAGCTGCATCATCAGCGCCGCGTCGGCCGGGGTGGCGATACCGCCGGCGCAGAACAACGGCACCGGCAGGCTGCCCGTCGCGGCGACCTCCTGGACCACTTCCAGCGGCGCCTGGTGTTCTTTGGCGGCGGCCGCGAGCTCCTCGCGGCGAAGCTGCGCGAGCCACTTGATGCCGGAGGTGATCTCGCGCATATGGCGGACCGCCTCGACGACGTTGCCGGTGCCGGCCTCGCCCTTGGAGCGAATCATCGCCGCCCCCTCGCCGAGCCGCCGCAGCGCCTCGCCGAGGCTGGTGGCACCGCAGACGAAGGGGACCTCGAAGGCGAGCTTGTCGATGTGGTTGTACTCGTCGGCCGGGGTCAGGACCTCCGACTCGTCGATGTAGTCGACCTCGAGGGCCTGCAGGACCTGGGCCTCGGCGATGTGGCCGATTCGCGCCTTCGCCATCACCGGGATCGTCACCGCCGCCTGGATGCCCTTGATCATCGCCGGGTCCGACATCCGCGCAACCCCCCCATCCCGCCGAATATCCGCCGGGACCCGCTCCAACGCCATCACCGCGCAAGCCCCCGCGTCCTCGGCGATCTTCGCCTCCTCAGGCGTTACCACATCCATGATCACCCCACCCTTCAACATCTCGGCAAGGCCCGTCTTCAATCTGAAAGTAGCTCGCTCAGCAGTCATGGAGCCTCATCTTACGGGGACAGCGCCGCTCGCCCGTGGGCGACTCGATGAGGTAGTCCGAGAACGAACACCTCGCCCGCAGGACTGCCTCATCGAGGCGTACGCGAAGCAGTGCGTCGGAACCCGTCTACTTCAGCTTGTAAGCCCGAATGCGGTCTTTGTGAGCCGCTTCGTCACGGGCGTAGAGACCGTGCGCCAATGCCTGAACCAGCGCCATCAGCGCGGTGTTGGAACGTGCGAACGAGGGGCTGTTGGAGGAGAAGTAGAGGGTCAGCTCGGCGTGCTCGCCGACCTCCGACATGGTCGCGTCGGAGATCGCCAGGGTGCGGGCGCCGCGGTGCAGCGCCAGCTTCATCGCCCGCAGCAGCAGCGGGTGGGCGCGGCCGGCGGAGAGGGTGATCACCAGCGTGTCCTCGCCGATGCGGCCGAGGCGCTGCAGGGACTCGCCGCCGGTGCTGGCGACGATCTCGGCGCGGATGTCCAGCAGGCTGAGGGTGTGGCGCAGGTAGCTGGCGAAGAAAGCCATCTGGTCGACGCCGACGATGACGATCCGCTGCGCGGTGGCAAGCGCGGCGACCGAGGCATCGACCTGCTCCGGCGTCAGTTTGCGCGCGGTTTCCTCGAGGTTGGCGTAGTCGGCGCTGAGCGATCCCTCCAACTCAGAGTGGTCGAAGGAGAACAGGGCGCCGCCGTTGGGGGCGCCGGCGGCGGCAATCGTCGACCGGTACTCCTCGATAGCCGCCTGCTGAAGCTCGGGATAGCCCTCGAAGCCGAGGGCCTGGGAGAAGCGCACCACCGTCGACGAGGAGGTGCTCGCCCGCCGGGCCAGCTCCTCGGCGGTGAGGAAGGCTGCCTCGTCGAGGTGATCGACGATGTAGCGGGCCACGTCTTTCTGGGAGCGCGAGAACTCTTCGAAGCGCTCCTGGATGTAGTCGGAAAGGCTCTTCAGCTGGGGGGGCTTCGTCGCAGTCTTGGTCACGGCGGTCCATTTCGCCGAACCTCACCCTTTCCCTTCCGCCGATCTGGTTGGATTGAGGCAGCGATGACCCTCGCACAGGCGCTGCGCCTCACCAATCGCAACATGATCGCCTTCGATCTCGTGCTCGGGAGCGCCGCCATCGCTGCCCCGGCGACCACCCTCAAGGTGCTCGGTCACGACGAGCCCTCGCCCGAGGCTACCCACCTGTTTCGGCGCTGCGCGCCGATCTGGCTCACTTTCGCCGCCGCCCACGCGGTCGCCGACCGCCGCGGGACGCCGGGCGACTGGCAGGCGCTGGCATGGCTGCGCGGCACCGAGATCGCGACCGACGCGCTCTGGGCCCAGTCGCCGGGCATCAACCGCCCGGGCGCGAAGCTGGGGCTGCGCCTCGCCGGCGCCGCCAACCTGGCGATGGCAGCCGGCTTCGCCTGGATGTCGAGGCGTTGACGTGGGTCAGTTCGACGGTCAGCCGAGCACCCGCTGGAGTCTCCGCGGGCTGACCGAAGATGGCGACGAGGCCTGGCTGATCCGCGGCATCGCCCGCAAGCTCTACCACTGCCCGGGCTGTCACGGCGACGTCGAGGTCGGCGCCGAGCACACGGTGGTGCAGTTCGTGCGGCGAGCTGGGCGGGACAGACCATCACCACTGGCACCGGCGCTGCGCGGAAGAGCTGCTGCTCCCCGAGCTGGGCAACCTGAGGCGGGTGCCGGCCTCCGAGTCGAGCCAGTCGAAGCTCGAGGGCCGCGGCCGGGTCAAGTCCGGTCGCCGGCGCAACTAGCGTGAGCCTTCGCCGCAAGCTGATCTCGATCTACGGCCGGATCGGCCGCACCTATTGGCAGGGCGCACCGTCGCTGTTACTGCTGGCGCTCGTCGTCTTCGTGCCGCTGGGGTTGCTCGACGCGATCGCCGCCGAAGTCAGCGTCGACTCGCTCGACGTCACCGACGGCCTGCAGGTCGCCGCGATGCTCGGCGCCACGGCGGCGATCACGGTGACCGGACTGCTCGGTGAGGTCTTCTACAGCGGCGCCGTCGCGGTCTCCCTCACCCACCCCGAGCACGAGGCACCGCCGCCGATCTCCGCCGTCGCCCGCCGCCTCGACTACAAGCGGCTGATCCTGGTCGACCTCGCCTACGTCGCGATCGTGATCGTCGGCCTGCTGCTGTTCGTCGTCCCAGGCATCCTCGTCTTCGTCTGGTTCGGTCTGGCCGGGCCCGTGGTGGAGATAGAGAGGCGCACCGTGCGCGGCGCCCTGGCCCGCAGCCTGAGCCTGGTGCGTGGCAACTTCTGGACGGTCTTTCTGGTCATGGCGCCGGTCGAGCTGCTTGGCGACGGCGGGGCGGAGCTTGTCGGCGGGCTCGTCCACGGCCTGCTCGGCCACTCGCTCTTCGCCACCTGGCTGGCAGAGTCGGCCTCGAACATCGTCTTCACGCCGATCTTCGCGGTGGCGGCGGTGCTGCTCACCCTCGACCTGATCGCCGCCAGGGACGGCGACGCCCCGCGCCTGAACCCGGCCCCGGCGGTGACGGCGGCATGACGACGGCCTCGATCGTCTCCGAATTCTGGAACAACCACATCCTCGCCCACGAAAGGCAGGGCGTCTTCCTGGTCCTGGTCGGGTTCATCCTCTCCTTCGCCTTCATCCGCATGAGCACGCGGCTGATGCGCAGCCCCAGGGTCCCCTGGTGGCCGGGCAGCGTGGTCAGCGACAGCGGCGTCCACCTGCACCACCTGGTCTTCGGGATCGTGACGATGATGATCGCCGGCACCCTCGGCTTCACCGCTCACGGCGAAAGCCCCTGGGTGGAGATCTGCGGCTTCCTCTTCGGCGTCGGTGCCGGGCTGACGATCGACGAGTTCGCCCTCTGGGTCTATCTCGACGACGTCTACTGGGCGGAGGAGGGACGCAGCTCGATCGACGCCACCGTGATCGCGGCGGCGGGGATGGGCCTGGTCGTGCTCGGCATCAATCCACTCGACCTCGGCACCTCCGAATCCGAAGGCGCGCTGGCGATCGATCGTCTCCGGCCTGCTGCTCTTCCTGGTGGTGGCGATCTGCTTCCTCAAGGGCCGCCGCCTACACGGGATCATCGGCTTCTTCATCTTCCCGATCGCGCTCTACGGCGCCTGCCGGATCGGCAAGCCGAGCTCGGCCTGGGCGCGGCGGCGTTATGGCGAGCGCCGGCCGAGCAAGCAGGCCAAGGCCGAGAAGCGCTTCCAACCGGGCCGCCGCACCGAGCGCTTCAAGGACGCCTTCCGCGACATCGTCGGCGGCAAGCCGAGCGAGGGCGTCGCCGCAGCTCGCGACGAGGCGATCGCCGCGACCCGCGAGGCGACCGCCGAAGTGCGCCACCGCGCTGAACAGGTCGCCCACGCGGCCGAACGCGGCCGCGACGACAACTGAGGAGGCGACCCGGATGAGCGACCAAACCCGTGCCAACATCTACAGCGACGACTGGCAGCGCAGCGTCGATCACGAGGGCTTTTCCCTGCGCGGCTCGCAGCTCGGGCGACTCGCCGGCGCCAGCCGCATCGGCATCGCCGTCTACGAGCTGGAGCCCGGCAAGAAGAACATGCCCTACCACGCCCATTTTGGAATCGAGGAGATGCTTGTAGTCCTGAAGGGAACGGCAGTCCTGCGTACGCCCGAGGGCGAGCGGGAGCTGGCTGAGGGCGAGGTGGCCGTGTTCCCCCCGGGACGTGCGGGAGCCCACCAACTGATCAATCGCGCCGACGCGCCGATCCGCTTTCTGATGCTCAGCTCGAAGGCGAGCGCCGACCTGATCGAGTATCCCGACAGCGGCAAGGTTTCCGCCCAGGGCGGCGAGTGGGGCACCCCCGACGCGGTCGCCTACATGCTGGCGACCGAGCCGCAGCTCGGCTATTTCGACGGCGAGCCGGACTGAGTCGCCCGAACCCTTGGCTCGATCCAGCCATGAGCCTCAACCGTCGCTCAACCCAGCCGCAGATTCCGGCGCCTAGACTGGCCGGTGAACATGCGCCGCCGCCTCGCCATCCCCGCCCTGCTCGCGGTTGCCGCGCTGCTCGGAGCCGGCGTGGCACAGGGCGAGCTGAGCCAGGTCGGCAATCTGCGTATCTCCTTCGACGGCAACTTCAGCCCCCGCTCGCTGCCCCGCGACCGGCCTGCTCCGGTGACCGTGAGCGTCGCAGGGGCGATCAGCACCACCGACGGCAGTCACCCGCCGGCCGTGCGGCGGATCGAAATCGCCCTCAACCGCAACGGCCGGCTTTCGACCGTGGGGTTGCCCGCCTGCAGCGGTCCGCTGCTGCAGTCGACCACCACCCAGACCGCGCTGGAACGCTGCCGCCCGGCTCTGGTCGGTCGCGGGCATTTCGGCGCCAACGTCGAGTTCCCGGACCAGACCCCGTTCCCGGCTCAGGGGACGATGCTGGCCTTCAACGGCACGCACGCCGGCAAGCCGGCGCTGTTGTTGCAGCTCTACGGAACGACGCCTGTGGGGGCGACCTTCGTGCTCCCGATGACGATCGCGCGGAACCGCAAGGGGCAGTTCGGGACCGTGCTGACGGCAAAGATCCCGACCCTGGCCGGCGGCCTGGGCTCGGTTACCGACATCGACCTCAAGATCGGCCGCAATTACACCTATCGCGGCCAGCGCCACAGCTACATCAGCGCCAGCTGCGCCGCCCCGGCGGGCTTCCCGGGGGCCGTCTTCCCGCTGGCCAAAGGCAGCTTCTACTTCGCCGACGGCAGAAAGCTGGACACCACCCTGACCCGCGACTGTCACGTCCGCTAGATGCCCGGTCAGAGGCCGAGACCGCCGACCCCGCGCTCGTTCCAGCCCAGATGATGGGCCAGCTCGTGGCGCAGGGTCCGCTCGACCTGGCCGGCGAGGAGGGCACGATCGTGGCCGAAGTCGCGCTCCAGCGTGTCACGGTAGATGACGATCCGGTCCTCGTAGCGATCGCGGGCGACCCCGTCGCCGAAATAATGACCGTAGGCATGGTGCTGGGCGCCAAGGTCGGAGACGACCACCGCGACGCCGGCGAGGACTTTCTGGAACTCCTCCGGCAGGGCATCGATCGCGTCGGCGACCAGGGCTTCGAACTCGCCTTGCTCACGGTCTTCCGTCATCGCCTCAACGGTAGAGTCATCCGATCGGAGAATCCACCCTTGGGGAGAGCTAGATGAAAGAAGCACCGTCAGGCAGCACCAGGCTGCGCGCCATCGGCGCCGCCTTGGCCGTTACGGCGATTCTCGCCGGCGGCGTCGTCTCGGGCTGCGGCAGCAACGACAGCAGCAGCGACAGCACCGCCAAGGCGCAGAAGGAAATCGAAGCGGGCGCCAAGAAGGCCGAAGAAGGCGTCAAGGAAGGCACCGAACAAGCCAAGAAGGGCATCGAAGAAGCGAAGAAGCAGGTCGAAGACGGCAAGGGCAGTGCCAAGAAGGGCATCGAAGAAGGCACCAAGCAGGCCGAAAAGGGCATCGAAGAAGGCAAGGCCCGGGCTGAAAAGGGCATTGAAGAAGCTAAGAAGTACGCCGAAAAGTACGCGCCCTGAACGATGCGCCCGGTGGGCGTGACTAGTTGGAGGCGATGAAGTGCCGGATCGCGCCCACCGCGGGCGAGCGGAAGGGGAAGTACAGGCTCGAGACGTGGCCGCGGTCCGGCACCACGTATAGGCGCGAGCGCGGGAAGCGGCGCTTGACCTGCCGCGCCTCCGCGACCGAGGTGACGTCGTCGACCTGGCCAGCGAGGATCAGGGTCGGGAAGCGCGGCCGGGGCGTGCCAGTCAGGCGGGACCGGAGGCTCGAGGCCCGCCGGCGGCGGCGCCGGCCAGTTGAGGCAGTTGGTCAGGTGCGCTGCCGAGGAGAGCAGGTACTCGCGGCGGCCGAAGGGAGCGAAGTGGTCCTTGGGCAGGCGCGTCACCGAGTCCGAGAGCTGGCGGATCCGCTCGTCGATCCCGGCCGCCGGGTCCCAGAGCAGCGGGTAGTCGTTGCAGGTGACCGCGATTTCCAGCCCGTAGGAGAATTCGGAGAGCTCGCCGTGGCCGGCGGGGCCGGGGGCGATCAGCCGGTTGAGGCGACGCGAATCCCCGGCGAGAAAGCGGCGGTCGCCGTCGTCGAGGCTGAGGTAGGAGCGCGGCGCCAGCGTCCCGGCCTGCGAGCAGGAAGGCGATCAGGTCATCGGTCGAGCGGTGGCGGCGTGAAAGCGCCGCACCACCCGGGAGAAGCGGGCGACCGGGTTGCCGGTGCAGTCCGAAGAGAGCCGGCAGGCGATGCGCAGCCCGTCGAGTCCCGCCGGCAACAGCGTCCGGTAGTAGGGGTCGTCGGCCGGGTAGGCGGAGTCGAGGACGAGGCCGCGCAGCGAGCCCGGATAGCGCACGGCGTAGGCCTGGCCGAACAGCGTCCCGTAGGAGTCGCCGTAGAAGAAGACCCGGCCCAGGCCGAGCGCCCGGCGCACCTGGTCGAGGTCGGCCGCGGCTTCGGCGGTGATGTAGCCGGCGAAGCGGGGACCGAGCTGGTTCGCGCACTCGCCGACCGCGATGCCTTCCTGGATCAAGCCCTTCTGCAGCGCCGGACAGTCGACGACGTCGGAGCGCCCGGTGCCGCGCTCGTCGAAGAGGACGAGGTCGCGCCGACGCAGTAGCGGCGCCAGTGCGGCGACCAGGGAGCGCGCGTAGGGAGCGGCGGTCGAGGCGTAGCCGGGCCCGCCGTCCATTGCCATGATCGTGCCCAGCGAGGGTTGCCGCCGGTCGGAGCGGGGTCGCACCGCAAAGGCGACCTTGGTGGTCCCCAGCGACGGGTCCCCTCGCCGCATCGGCGCGGTTACGTGACCGCACCGAAACGGGCGCGACAGGCCGAGGTGCAAGCGTGGAGCTTGGGGCGCTGGGCAACCGCGCGGCCCCCGGAGACGGCCCGAGCAGGGAATGCGACGACCATCGCCAGGGCAAGCACCAGGACCGGCACGACCCGCTGGCGAGGCGCCCTCATCGCTGCACGGTAACCGACGCCGGAGGGCGCCCCAGCGTCCTCTAGGGTGGCTGCGTGGACACCGTCGCCGGAGCCGGCGGGGCCGACCGAGCCCAACCGCCGACTCGACGCCTGGCGCGGATCGCGATCTGGATCGGCGGAGTCGCCCTCTTCCTCTTCGTGCTCGATCTGCTCGGTGTGCCCGCCTCCGACTGGATTCGCGACCTCTTCCGCAAGGTCGGCGAGGTCCCGCCCTGGGCGATCGTCGCCGGCGTTGCGCTGGAGACGGCACAGACTTCGCTGGCGGCGCTGGCCTGGTTCGGGATCCTGCGCGCGGCCCTCCCCGACGCCAAAGCTTCTTACCGGCTCGTCCTCGCCTGCTACGCGGTAGCAGTGGCGCTCAACGGCTTCCTGCCCGCGAACGTCGGCACCTGGGTGATGCTGCTGATGTTCACGACGCTGATCGCCGGGGCGACCTTCGCGACGGTCTTCTCCGGCCTGATCGTCCAGAAGATCCCCTTCTCGGTCTTCAACATCGCCCTCTACCTCTATCTCTTCTTCTCGGTCAGCGGCTCCTTCTCGATCAAGCTCGGCTTTCTCGCCGACCACACCGCCCTGGTCGTGCTCGTCCTCGTTGCTGCGATCGTCCTCCTGGCGCTGCTGGCGCGGGTCTTCTGGAAGCGGCTGGAGGGCCTGCGCAAGCAGTTGGTGAGCGGCGGCGCGATCCTCCGCCAGCCGCGCCGCACCCTCACCGACCTGGTCCTGCCGGAGCTGGGCAGCTATGCCGCCCGCCTGGCGATCGTCGCCGTCTTCCTCGGCGCCTACGGAATCCCGGTCAGCTTCCACAACGTCGCCACCGTCACCGCCTCCAACTCGATCTCCAACAGCGTCTCCGCCACCCCTGGCGGCGTCGGCGTCACCCAGGCGATGAACTCAGCCGCGCTCTCCGGCTCGACCGGTGCGTCGACCGCCACCGCCTACTCGATCGGCCAGCAGCTGATCATCTCGGCCTGGGACGTCCTCTTCGCGGTGATCGTCGTCTCCTGGGTCTTTGGCTGGACCGGCGGCAAAGCGTTGGTCGAGTCCTCCTACCAGGACGCCAAGGTGAAAAGCCGCGAGTTGAAAGCGAAACGCAAAAAGCGCTGAGCCGGCTCGGGTCTCTACCGTGACCTCACGGTTCGGTCGAGAGCGTTTCTTCGGGTTCCGCCGGTGCTTCCACCGGTTCCGGCGCGGTCGTTTCGGTGGCTTCCGACGGAATCGTTGCTTCGCCTTCCGTCGTCGTGGTTTCCCCGGCTTCCGTCGTCGCTTCTTCCGTCGGAGCCAGCAGGCCGTTCGATTCAAGATTCGCTTCCTGCGCTTCTTCGACGACTTCTTCGAGTTCTTCTTCGCTGTCCGGAAACACCACTTCGGCATGCCGGCCAAGTGCTTCGGTGAAGTTTTCCAGGCGTTCGCGACCATCCCCGGAAACCTTCAACGCGACCAGCTTGAAGGTTGCCTCGATGCCGCTCAGGTCGAGCTTGCGGCGGATTTCCTCGGCAGCGCCCTTGAGGCATTCGTCTTCCGTGGTGCCGGTGATGATGACGATCTGCTTCGTCGAGGGAGGGCCCTGAAAGCGTTCTGAGGCGGTGAATTCCTCAATTGCTTCGATCACCGCGTAGCCCAGGTTCGACTCCCCTTCGGGCTGCTGTTCGGCGGCCGCATCGGCGACGTCGCTGGAGTGGTCCTTGCCAAAGTCGACCAGCAGTTCGCCACCGTCTTCACAGCTGCCACCGAAGCGGCGCAGAGCGAGGCCCTCTTCGTTGAGTGGCACAACGTATTCGCGGATCGCCTTCGCAGCGGCGTCGAGCTTGGTTCCCGCTCCGAACGATTCGCTCATTCCGGCGGAGGCGTCGAGGATGATCTCCGTGTTACTGCGCGCGACCTCGGTGGCAGAGATGTCGGCAGCTACGTCCCATGGCTTCGGCGCCCCGGAGAACGCCCAAATCGCGGCCACGAGCCCTACCACCGCGACAGTTCCCTGAAACCAACGACGCTCGTAAAAGGGCGGCTGGGGCTCGAGATCGGCCATCGCCGATTAGTCTTGCCGATTACACGGGCACTCTCAAGTAATCTACTTTAGGGGCCGGAGGCCGGCAGTACCTCGACCAGCGCCAGGTCCCAGCGATCGGTCGTCGGTGCGACGTCGTTGAGGACGACCGTCGTGCCCGCAGCGGCCGTCGGCGCCGTCTGGCGTTGCGTCCAGAAGGTGTCGCCGCTGGGGCTGAGGAACTGGTCCACCAACGTCTGGCCGGCGCCGGCCGTGTGGGCGCTCGCCTTGTCCCAATCCTCCCCCACCCCCCACACCCAGCTTCCGGCTCGGGTGGTGACGAGCGAAGCCGACGGTGCGCCGGTCGCCGCCCCGCCCGACCCGACCGCCCCGTTCACGGCGGTGTCGGCGCCGCTGAACGCGGCTACGGCGATCGCCCCCTGGTAGCTGCCTTGGGCGCGGCTGGCGGTGATCGTCGCGTTGGTGAGCGTCGTGGGCGCGACTGCCTGCCATATCTCTGCCGTGCCTGCCTGGGTGTTGGCACGGCGACGCAAGGTCCAGGTGAGCCCACCGCCGCTGACGCCGGTGATCGACTGACTCGCCGTCCCGGTGGGGCCGTCGGAGCCGATCAATGCCAACAGCAGCTCGCCCGGCCCGGCCGTGGTCAGGGGCGGTGCCGAGATCGTCGACCCCGCCGTGCTCTGACGGGAGCTGACGACCCTGTCAAGAGCGAGGCCAGGCGCCGTGGAGGTGGTTACGGTGACCGGCGTCGACGCAGGGCTCTCGTTGCCGGCGGCGTCGTATGCCGCGACGGCGTACGTGTAGGTGCCGCCCGGGGCGAGCCCGGTGTCGGTGAAGCTCGTGGATGGAGCCGTCGCGATCGGAGCCCCGTTGCGGATTACCCGGTAGCCGGCTACTGCGACGTTGTCGGTCGATGCACTCCAGGTGAGGGTCGCCGAGGTATCTCCGGTCGAGACCTGAAGGCCGCGGGAACGCTCGGCGGGGTGGTGTCGGGGCTCGCCGATGCCGAGGCCTCGGCCGACGCCGGGCCGACGTTTCCGGCGCCGTCCTCCGCGGTCACCTTGTAGTACCACGTGCCGGCGCGATGCCGCCGTCGGAGAACGACGTCGAGGCGGTCTGACCGACGCGGTTCGCGGCGGTTGGCGTGAAGTTCGGCGTGCTCGAGCGGTGGACGTTGTAGCGCGCAACCGCCGTGTCGTCCGTGGCGGCCGTCCAGTTGAGCGAGGCAGAGCCCACGCCTCCGGTTGCCGTCAGGTTCGTCGGCGCGGTGGGCGCCGACGTATCTTCGTACGGTGCGGGGAAGCGCACGAAAGACGCCACAGACGGCACGCCCTGGCCGTTGACGATGAAGAGCATGTAGTAGCCGGGCGGCACGTCGTTGCGGTTGGCCGGCATGTCGACGTTGAGGCCGCCGGCGGTCTCGGAGAAGCTCAACGCGGTCGCCCGCGCGTTCTGGTCGAAGGCATGGGTGACCGAGCCGGTGCGGATCAGCGACACCCGCGAGATGGAGGCGGCGTCGGGGGTACCGACGAACGTGCTCGAGCCGTATTTGACGGTGGCGGGCACCGAGCTGATCGTCGGGCGCGCGCCCTTGAAGAGATACGGCGGCGAGAAGATCTGAGCGCTTCGCTGGTCGCTGACGCCGGGATCGCCGCCGCCGCCCGCCACGTAGACCCGGCCATCGGGCAGGAGCACCGCAACCGAGTGGTAGAGGCGTGGGGCGGTCATCGCCGCATAGGTCGTCCAGGCCCCGGTCGACGGATTCCAGTCCTCGGCCGGCAGCACGGCGTTGGCGTCGACGAACCCCGATTTGTCGGTCCCGCCACCGCGTGGCCAGCACGGTGCCGTCGGGCAGGTTCGTGAGGTTGAGGAAGCTGCGGGGAAACGCCATGCTCGCGGTGGGCTGCCAGGTAGCGCCGACTGCATTCATGTTCAGCGTGTACGCCGTTTTCAGCGAATTCCCGGAGAAGCCGTCGTCGGCCGCCGACCCGGCCTTGATGAAGCGGCCAGGTGCGTAGTTCGCGATGCTGCCGCCGTCGATCACCCGGCTGTCGATCGTCGTCCATTTGTTCGTCGAGAGGTCCAGCACCTCGCTGGCCGTCGGCACCTCGGAGCCGCCGAGGTGGGCGATGCGCCCGTCAGGCAGCTGGTAGATGAACGGGTAGATGGGCATTGCGTGGCTTGCCTGCGTGAGGCTCTGCCACGTGTTGGTGCTCGGCGAGTAGAGCTCGGGGATCGGCACGATGTCGTTCTCGTCGAGGTTGTCGCCCGACATCGCCAGCACCTTGCCGTCGGAGAGGGTCGTTGCCGTCGCGTACCAGCGCGGGAAATGCATCGGCGCCAGTTCACTCCAGGTCTGGCTCTGCCAGTCGAACGCGGTGATGTTGTCGACGCCGAGACCGTCGTGCGTCGCCGTCCCGCCCACGACGAGCACCCTGCCGTCGGCGAGGACGGCCTGACCGGCACAGAACAGGTCGGCGGCGGCGTCGGGCACATGCGTTACCGCCCCGGTCTGCGGGTCGAGGACGTACTGCTGCCCTCCCGTTGCGAAGTCGCCCTGGAACAACAGGATGCGACCGCTGGGCAGAAGCGCCGAGTGGATCGCGACCGCGGGCAGCGGGATTAGCGGCCCCCACTGGCCCACCTGGGCGGGCCCAACCCCACCGTTCGCGACAGTCACGCTTACCGGGGTTGAGGTGGCGAGGTTGCCGGCCCCGTCGCGAGCGCGCGCGGCCAGCGTGTGCGATCCGTTCGCGACCGCGGTCGAGTCCCAGGCCAGGCCGTACGGGGCCGTCGTGTCTTCGCTCCCGATCGGGCTTCCGTCGAGCAGGAACTGGACGGCGGCGATCCCGCTCGGGTCCGAGGCGGTGGCGGCAAGCGCCGCCGTGCCCGACACCGTCGCCCCGCCGGCAGGCGCGGTGAGCGAGACGAGCGGAGGCGTGGCATCCCCGTTGGGCGTGGTCAAGCTCACCTGGTTGGAAGCCGCAGAAGCGTTCCCGGCGGCGTCATAGGCCTTGACGGTGTAGGTGTAGGCCGTCGCGGGGGCGACGGTCGTGTCCGTGAAGCTGGTGCCAGAGACGTCGCCCACCTGTTCGGCGCCGCGGAAGATTCGGTAGCCCGCGACGCCCTGGTCATCCGTGCTCGCCGACCAGGAGAGCGGCACCTGCGTCGCCGTCACTGCACCCGCGGCGAGATTGGCGGGCGCCGTCGGAGCCTGGGTGTCGGTTACGGCCGGGAGGACCTCGACCGCCGCCAGGTTCCAGCGATCGTTGCTCGGGGCCGTGTCGTTCAGCGTCACCTGCGTCCCGCCGAGAGGGGTGGCGGAGGCCTGGCGCTGCACCCACATCGTGTCCCCGACGGAGGGCAGGAACTCGTCCACCTTCGTCTGATTGGCGCCCACGGTGCGTGCCGCCGCCCGGTCCCAGTCGTTGCCGACGCCCCAGACCCAGGATCCGGCCCGGCCGGTCGTCAGCGAGACCGATGGGGCGCCGCTGGCCGCACCGGCTGCTGCCGTGGATCCGTCGACGATCTGGTCGGCGCCGGTGAGCGTCACCACCGTGATCGATCCGGGGTAGGAGCCGGAGCCCCTGGCTGCCGTGACGGTGGCATTGGTCAGCAACCCGGAGGCGTTGGCCGCCCAGATCTCGGCGGTGCCGGCCTGGCTGTTGGCGCGGCGCCGCAAACGCCAGCTGAGCCCGCCCCCGGTGACTTTCGAGAAGGTCTGAGATCCACCTCCGGACGGCCCGTCGGAGGTGATGAAGGCGAGCAAAAGCTCTCCCGGCGCCGCGGTCGAGAACACCGGCGACGCGATGCTCCCCGCAGCGGTCGCCTGATGGGTGGTGACGGTCTTGTCGACCGCGACGCTTGCCGAAGCCGACCCGGCGCCCAAGGTGAGCACGACAACCACGCCGAGCCCGGCGAAACCAATGTTCCGCCGGCAGCGATCGCCGTGGATCTTGGCCAACCTCATCTCCCCATCACCAGCCGTGTGTATATCGGCGCGACGTCAACGTCAATGACCCGAGGGCGATCCAATACGAATTTGGCCCCGACACGCCCGGCGCGGGCGCGGGCTCTACCCGGCCACCACCCAGCCGCCATCCACGTGGATCACCTGACCGGTGATGTACCCGGCCCCGTCCGAAGCCAAGAACAGGACGGTCTCGGCGATCTCCTCCGGCTTGCCGAAACGCTTCAGCGGGTTCATCGCGATTGCCTCGTCGATGTGCTCGGGCGAGACTCCCCACTCGGTCTCCCATTCGCCTGAGATTGGCCCGGGGGCAAGCGCATTCACGCGGATTTCCGGGGCCAGGTCCCGGGCCAGCGTGGTGGTGAGGCCGCGGATCGCTCCCTTCGCGGTGGAGTAGGTGACGGGAACGAAGTTGATCGCGTTGTCGGGGTTTATCCCGTTCCCGTAGGTGCTCGAGAAGTTGACGATGGCACCGCCGCCACCTTCGAGCATCATCGGCCTCACCGCGTGACACATCCGCATTGCTCCGATCACATCAACCTGAAGGAGGGCGCTCGCCGCGGCTGTGTCCAGCTCGCTGAATCTCACCGTGTCCGCCTCGTCGAGGCGGCCGGCGGCGTTGACGAGGACATCCAACCGACCGTAGCGCTCCACGACGTCGGCGACGAACGCGTCTACCGAGTCCTGATCCGTGACGTCGAGATGGCCGGAGTGAGCCTGCCCGCCCCGGCCCTCCAGCTCCGCCACGACCTCCGCGGCCTGGGAGCGAGAGGAGCGATAACCGATCGCAACCGAGGCGCCCTCCGAACCGAAGCCTCTGGCAACAGCTCCACCAAGCGTCCCCCCACCCCCGGTAACCACCGCCACCCTTCCCTCGAAGCGCCGCCCATCATTCCATTGAGCACCCATGCTTCTCCCTCGGTCGGTGGTCTCTGTGGCCAGGCGATTAGATCACAGAAGTGCCGGCGAGTCCGTTACACACAACTCGCGACTCGATTCGCGCTCACGGCCGTAGACTCGCCTCACCGTGCAGCCACCGCAGACGCAGTACGTCGAGCGAGACGGGGTCTCGATCGCTTACCAGGTGGTGGGCGAGGGCCCAGTCGACATGCTGCTCGCGCCCGGCTTCATCTCGCACCTCGATCTGCAGTGGACGGACCCCCGCTTCTCGAGGTTCCTGGAACGCCTGGCCTCGTTCACGCGGCTGATCATGTACGACAAGCCTGGTACCGGCCTCTCGGACCCGATCCCGCACCTGCCCACACTCGAGGAGCGCGGTGCCGACATCACGGCGGTTCTGGACGCCGCGGGCTCTGAGCGGGCTGTGCTCTTCGGCCAATCCGAGGGCGGCCCGTGCTCGGTGCTGCTGGCCGCCACGCGACCGGAGCGAATCACCTCGCTGGTCCTGTACGGCACGTTCCGGACCTTGCTGCTCACGGACGCCCCGGTCTATTCGCCTGAGATGGTCGAGCATCGAGAGCGGCTGATCGCCGAGGCCCAGGAGATGGTCGAGCACTGGGGCGATGGCACTAGGTTGGCGGCACTCTTCGTGCCCAGCCTGGGCGAGTTTCAGCAGCGTTTCTTGGGGACCTTCGCGCGAGCGGCGGCAAGCCCCCGGATGGCCCGGGCGCTCGTCGAGACCGCCTTGGAGAAGATCGACGTGCGCGACGTCCTGGCCTCGGTGCACGTGCCGACTCTCGTGCTGCACGTCGAGGGCGACACGCTGTTCCCCGTCGAAGCCGGCAGGCTGCTGGCCGACGGCATCCCCGGGGCGCGCTTCGTCACGCTTCCCGGCATCGACCACGCCTTCTGGTGGGGGGCCTCGGACACCACGGAGGCAATCGTCGAAGAGATCGAGAGGTCGTCACCGGCGCCGTCCAGCGCGCCGAGCCCAACCGTGTACTGGCGAGTGTCTTGTTCACCGACATAGTGGGGTCGACGACGCGCGCGGCAGAGCTTGGCGACCGTGCGTGGCGCGAGGTGCTCGAGCGCCACGACGCGCTCGTCGACCAGGTCGTCTCCGAGCACGGCGGGCGGGTCGTCAAGCACATCGGCGACGGGGCGCTGTCGGCCTTCGGCGGCCCGGCGATGGCGATGCGCTGCGCCGAGGCGTTGCGCGATGGGGTTGCGGAGCTCGGCATCGAGCTGCGAAGCGGCATCCACACCGGCGAGTGTGAGGCGATCGGAGAGGACCTCGGCGGCCTGGCGGTCCATATCGGAGCTCGGGTCGGCGCGCTCGCGGGGCCGGGCGAGATCGTCGTCTCCTCAACCGTCAAGGAGCTCGTGGTCGGCTCGGACATGCAGTTCAGCGACCGCGGCGAGCACGAGCTGAAGGGGGTTCCAGGCTCGTGGCACCTCTACGCCCTGGGAGAGGAGCGCGCGCCGCGGGTCGAGCTCGACGGGGCGGCGGAGTACATGCGCCGCTCAGACCGGGTTGCCGTTACCCTCGCGCGCCGGATGCCGCGGGCGATGCGCCTCGCCGGGCAGCTCGCGAGCCGCGGGAGCTCCCCGGCATAGACGGCGGTCTGAGTTAAAGGGTCATTCGCCCGCAGGTTCAATCCGCGCGCGAGGCACAGTCAGGCGTCGGCCGCATACAACTGCCAGGTGTCGGGAACGCCCTTCAGCTCGTGCTCGCCGCGGTCGGTGAATTGAATCCCGGACCCTGCCACCAGGTCCTTCACGGTTCGGGACACAAGCAGCTCCCGGGGTTCGGCGCGAGCGCTGACGCGGGCGGCGATATGGACGGCGATGCCGCCGATGTCCTCGCCCATCACCTCGCACTCGCCGGTGTGGAGGCCGGCGCGAACGCTGATCCCCGACGCCTCGGAGGATCGGAGGATCGCGGTCGCGCAATTGATCGCGGGCCGGGCCGTCGAACGTCGCGAGGAAGCCGTCCCCGGTCGACTTCACCTCGCGGCCGTCGAAACGGTCCAGGGCCTCGCGCACCGCGCGCTGGTGTCGCTCGAGCAGCTCGCGCCAGCGCCGATCACCGAGATCCGCGGCCGCCCGCGTTGAATCGACGATATCGGTGAAGAGCACAGTGGCGAGAACCCGGTCGACGTCAGGCGCGGCGCGAGCTCCGGTCAGGAACTCCTGCACCTCACCGAGCCACTCCTCGGTGCTCTCATACCAGAAGCCATGGTCATCGCCCTCGAACTCGACCATCCGGGCATCCGGCATGTGCTCGGCCAGCCAGCGTCCGTGGCGGACGTCGACGAGGCGGTCGCGGGAGCGGTGCAGGACGAGCGCAGGGGCGTGGACACTCGGCACGACAGCGCGGACGTCGAGATCGAGGAACATCTGAAACAGCGCCGTCAACATCCCCGGGCTGGCGGTGGAGCGTTCCAGCCGACCGTAGAACGCGCGCGATTCCCGGTTGTCCGCCTGGCTGGGCGAGGAGACTTCGATTAAAGACCCGTCACCCCAGTGAGGCAGGATCAGCTCCAGCCCCGACTCGACCAAGGCTTGCTCCGGGGTCCCCCAGGGGTAGTCCTCGGCGTAGGTGGAGCGCGCCATCCCTCCGGTGCAGACCAGGGCCCGGACGCGCTGGGGGTAGGTCGCGGCGAACAGGATGCTCATCGGCACGCCCTCGGAGACCCCCACCAGCGCCGCCCGCTCCGAGCCGGCGGCGTCCATCACGGCGCGGACGTCGTCCATGCGCTGCTCCAGGGTGGGCGCGTCGGCCACCGGATCCGATAGGCCCGAGCCGCGACGGTCGAAGTTGATGACTCGGGCGAAGGAGGCCAGGCCTTCCAGGAACCGTGCCGTCGGCTCGTGCTCCCAGAGCAGCTCGACGTGGGTGGAGAATCCTGGCACGTGTAGGAAGTCGAGGTCGCCCTCGCCGAAGACCTGGTAAGCGATGTGGGCCTCTCCGTTTCTTGCGTACCGGGTTTCGGGCCGTGCTATTGGTGTGTCATACGCCTGGATGAGACTGCCTTTCATCTGCGGTGCCGATTGGGCGATGGATCACAGGTCACGACGGGTTTGGGCGCATCACTCGCTGGCGCCATGATTGTCCCATGCAATGAGCACGCGACGAATCCGTCAGTTAGTACCGGGATGCGCCCCTCGCGGAGGAGGGCCCATGCCCCCCACACGGCCACTCCCGCCACCGCCGCCATCGCCAAACCCCGATAGCCGGTGAGATGCCGCCGATGTCGAGGGAGTATCCGATCGCCTGCAGAACAAAGACAGCCACCAAGTAGACGACGCCGAACTTGCCCGCTACGCGGTTACGGCAACGGTCCCCGTACTGGTCCTATCCGACATCCCACCACGTGTTGAGGCGGGACAGTTTCCGTGGCGACAGAAGGGAGCCTTTGGCGAGCAGGATCGTCCCCGGATATCGAGAACGAGCCCGACTAGGAATAGTCGGCGAGAGTCAGTTCGGCCATGGCCGCTTAAATGCCCCAACGCCCCGACCAGATCGACTTCTGGCCGGGGCACGGTGGGGCTTCGAGACCCGTCTGGCCGGTCTTAGCCGACGGAGCTCGTCACGGCGGTGCAGATCGCCGTCACCGTCATGGTTACGCCGGCAACTCCGGAATAGCCGTTCGCAAACCAGCCATTTCGGTCGGCGGTTGGCCCGCTTTCGTTGATGAACCCGTAGTTCGGATTGTTCACCGTAGCGCCTCCGCCGATGACCTTCTGTCCGGGCGGACAGGCCGCCGTACCGGTAGACCCCCCCTGCGCTTCAGCCACGATCGCTACTGGAACCGAGACATACTGGACGGCGCCGATGGCGGCAGCGTTGACGCCGGTAATGGTGCTGCCGGCGATCTGGGTGCCGGTAATAGACCCCGGTTTGATCTTCGCTCCCGTGAGCGAGCCGCTTTTGATCTGCGTACCGGTGATCGAGCCGGCCTTGATCTGCTTCCCGGTAACCGACCCGCTCTTGATGCGGTTGGCTGGAATGGACTTCGGTTTGATCTGCGAGCCGCTGATCTGCCCGGCCGCATACACGGTGCCACCCAGGGCGAAGAACAGCGCCAGGACGGCAACTACATTTGAGAACGTCAAGAACTTTCTGAGTCGGCGCGACACGATCACACTCCCTTAAGTGTTCAGAGTTACGAGCGCGCGAAGAATATATGCCTACAAAGAAAATTATTCTTAGATACCACGGCAGTCCGGGGTCATCGTCGAATTGAGTCCCTCAGCGCCTCGGCCGCCCGCCGAATTGTGCAGAGGCCCCAAAAACGGAGGCGGCTTCAGCTAAAGGCGGGTTCCGAGTGAGCCACGTTGATCGCATCCTCGGCCGGGACGCCCCAGGTATCAGCGAGGGTGACCGGCAGTTGCTCGGCCTTCTCGCTCTCCAATTTCTCGATGTAGGGCTTTTGCCGCCCGTAGGGTTGGAGTTAGCCATGAGGAGGATGTCTCTCCTTGTGGTCAGGCCCTCGGTTGGCGTTGACGCGCCGCCGGGGGCCGCTTCTTGGAGCCGGTAGCCCGCTACCGTTCCCGCTGCGATCGGCCTGGTCTCAACCATGCCGGTCGCCACGGGGCCGGCGTTCCAGCGCGCGACCCCACTTATGTAGGCGCAGGCTAGCACGTTACACTTCCGGTATGACTCACAAGGTGGGCGTCAAAGGCCAGGTCGTGATCCCGAAGGCGATCCGAGATGAGATCGGCATCCAGCCCGGCGACGAGGTGACCTTCGAGCCGGACGGCTTCGAGGTGAGGGTGCGCCGTGTCGAGGACGATCCGGCTCAACTTGCAAGCGATGTGAAATCGCTACGCGGCCTCTGGGCGGATACTCCCGGTGGCGGCACCGACGAGCTGCTGAAGGAACGCCGCCGAGAACGCGAGCTGGAGGAGCGCAAGGCCAAGAGGCAGGGCGTTGGTCGTCCTCGATAGCTGGGCGCTGTTGGCGTACTTGAAGGACGAGCCGGCCGCTGGCCGGATCGAATCCGAGTGGCTCGAATCAGGAGCTGCGATCTCCTCGATCAACCTCGGCGAGGTTCTGTATATCCGCACCCGCGCAATCGGCGAGGACTCGGCCCGAGCCGACGTTGAGACGATCCGCCGGCGTCTGACTTTGATCGAGCCGGATTGGTCGCTGGTGATGGCCGCGGCAACGATCAAGGCGAACGGCGGACTCTCATATACCGATGCCTTTTGCATCGCCACCGCTCTACATCTCAGCGCTCCGCTTTGGACCGGAGACCCCGAGATCATCGACCAGGCGGCCGAGCATTCGTGCGAGGTTGCGGACCTTCGCGCGTCCACCGCCTAACGGCACGCGGAACAACACCCCCCCCCGACCTACCCCGCAGAACTAGCGCCGCGCGAGCGGCAGTCAAGGGCGCTTGCGCCCGACCCCCGCAGGGGGTTGACGGCCGCTCTCGCGACGCTTCAATCGTCGGTAGGTCGGGGTGGAATGCCTACCGACTCTCGCCCTCTTTCAGATCGGTCGCACCGCTGGGATCCCGTGTTTAAGCGGAGTGCGGTCCAGCTGAATCCGGTATCTCCGGTCTGACTGGCGCACCAGTGGCGGACAAAGTCGGCGCAGCTCGAATAGCGTTCATGGAATGTCTGGCGAGTGGGCTAATCAGGCGCGGGTTGCCGAGTACCTCGCGCGGGAGATACCGCATCGGCAAATCGCGGAGAAGATGCTGTTGGCAGCCCTCCCGGAACAGGTCGAGCGGTGCATTGATCTGGGCACCGGCGACGGACGGCTCTTGGCCTTGGTCCGTACCCGTTATCCAGATGCGGAAGCGATAGGACTCGATTCTTCGGCGGCGATGCTCGACCGGGCGAAAGAGCGATTCCGCGGTGGCCCCAAGGTCGAGCTGCGTGACCATGACCTACGAGCACCGCTCCGGGACACCGGAGCGGCAGAGGTCGTCGTATCGGGGCTGGCGATTCATCACCTTGAGGACTATCGCAAGCGAGAGCTGTTCGATGAAGTCCATAGGCTGCTCACCCCAGGCGGGGTCTTCGTGAATCTCGATCTTGTGCGTTCCTCGTCCCCGCGCCTGCACGAGCGCTTTCGTCGCGAGATTGGGCGAGTCGAGGACGACCCAACCGATCGGCTCGCGGGACTTGACGAGCAAATGGATTGGGTGCGAGAAGTTGGCTTTGCGGAGGTGGACTGCCACTTCAAGTGGCTGGAGATGGCTCTGATCGTCGCAGTCAAAGCTCATACCGACTAATCCCCATCCCACGGCCGAGCTCGCGCGCCCGCGCCGCGTGCTGGCCGAGGTCCTGCGCCGAGTAGGTCGTGACGGCGTAGTCGTGTTCGAGCGCCGGGGCATCCGAGTGTGGGTTGGTCCGGGCCAGATAATCGGCTCCGACCTCGACCTGCCGCATCTGGTCGATGCCGTCGAGGACGACGCGATGCTGCGCGGCGTCGACCTCGGCGATGCGCGGCGTCGGCGAAGGTCTTGCCGGTCTGCACCAGCCCGGGCAGGGAACCGTCCCTCGCTTGGCGCAGCAGCTCGTCCAGTGCCAAGTAGCTCAAAGCTATTTGGCTCTATAAGCTACTTTTCTCGATGGGGCGGGAAGGACTCGAACCTTCGACCGACGGATTATGAGTCGCGCCGGAACCCGTCTATAGAGCCGAATCTGGCCTGGTAGAGCGAATCACGTCCAACGAGTTCGGCCGAGTTCGGTGGAGTTGGGGACCAATTTCGGGACCAAAAGTTTTAGAAGCTACCGCCCGCACCGCGTATGAGCGGGTTAGTCGCCCCTGTTGAGCCCGCCCTCAAGCGCCGAAACAGTCTCCTGGTCAGGCCAATCGAAATGGTGGGCATAAGTCAGCATCGCCCCACCCTTAACGCGAACCAGCTGGCGGAGGAATTCCTAGTTGCCTGCAGATCGCCCGGGCCAGCGGATAGGCAATCTCGCGATGACGGGGAATCGAGGTCGAGCGCTCTGCGTCCATTCCCCAATAGCTATGGCGACCGCCCTCGCGCAATAGGTAGGCACCGTGCTTCTTCAGGTGCCGCTCAAGGTCCCGTCGCTTCACGCCGCAACGATATTGAGCGACTCGCTTCCAACCGACTTGCCTTGGGGCTCATGCTCTGCGGCGCGCAGCTCAAGTATTCCTGCCAAAGCGTCCAGCGCCATCTCGCGGGCCTCCTCCTTGGTTCGACCCTGGCTGAGCACGCCAGGAACCTCGGGGATGGAGGAGACGATCCAGCCGTCGCCTCCCTCCTCGTAAAGAATCGTGAGGTGCAGGGGGCCGCTCATGGAGCGAGTGTAGCGACCGATCACGCGACCATTTCGGGACCAAGTTTGGGACCAACCGAAATTGCACAACCCAGAACCGACCGATTTGCAGGCACTTCGATGGGGCGGGAAGGACTCGAACCTTCGACCGACGGATTATGAGTCCGCTGCTCTAACCAGCTGAGCTACCGCCCCGGAGGCGCGAGCCTAGCGTGGGAAGGGGACTCAGGCGCTGAAGAGCTGGGCCAGGGAGCGGCCGACGTCCGGGGGCTCTTCTTTGCCCTCGGCGGCTGCGACGGCGCCCTCGGCGAGGGCCTTGGCGGCATCGGCGATCTGGTGGGCGCGGCCGCCGCGGATGACGCCGGTCGTCTTCGCTTCGGCGAGGTCGGACTCCATCAGGCCGGCCAGCTCGGCCAGGCGGCGGAGGCCGACCACACCGGCGGTGCCGCGGAGCGCGTGGGCTTCGGCCCGCATCGTCTCGAAGTCGGTCGTCTCGGTGGCGAGGCCGGCGGCGATCACGTCGCAGCGGCGGCGTGCCTCGGCCGCGAAGGACGCCCGGAGCTCTTGCTCGGACGTCACCTCCTCCTTCGAGGGCTCCTTCTCCTTGGGGGCTTTCGCTTTTTTGTCGCTCATTCCGCCACCGCCTTTTCGACGGCGGCGCTCATGCGTTGGAGACCGAAGGCGCCCTCGATGACGGAGCTGACCGTGCCCTTGGCGTCGATCGCGAACAGCCAGGGCTCGCTGGGAAGGTCGAAGGCCCGAACCTGGGGGCGCACGCCCTTGCTCGGGTCGTTGTCGTTGTAGATCTCCATGTGGATGAAGGCCGCCTTGTCTCCGTCTTCCTGTTTGAGCTGCTCGGCCACGTCGACGACGGGCCCGCAGACCCGACTCTGGCAGAACTGGGGGGTCGCGAACAAGAGCATGATCGGTTCTTTTCCGAGGGCGTCGGCGTAGTCGACCTGGTTCTGCGTATCGGGCGGGATGCGAGTGGTGATCTTCGCCAGGTCGCCGCCGACGTCGGCGGGAGTCGGCGTGTGGATCCTCGGTGCCTGCTGACCGGCTCGCGGGATCTTGCTGAATTCGCCCACCACCGCGCCCGGCAGCACCTTCCCTTTGATTTCGTCGCCCTGTTTGAGCAGCGCCGCAACCCCCCATTCGCCGTCGCTGGGGAAATCGACTTCGGTCGAGTAGACGACGCTGGCGGCATCGGGGTCCTCAGCGGTCGTCTTGGCGCGAAAGGCCGGCTTGGTGGCGAGACTTTCGACCGAGGCTGGAAACGGGCCGACCGCGGGCTCGTCCAGCGCCTGAGCTTCGGCTTTCGCAGCTTTGCCTTTATTGCCCGACTTCGATTTCACGCCGCTCTTGGCGGCCGGCACCTTGGCGAAGTAGAGGGCCACTTCGGCGTCCGGCACCTGGGTGCGATCGCGTTCGAAGACCCCGAACGGGTAACGGTTCTCGCCTTTGTAGAAGACCATCGCGGCCGGGGAGACGACCAGTTCAGAGGGACCGTCTGCCGCTTTGAGCACCTGGCGCAGGGTCTTTCCCTCAGCGCTTGGGAACTCGCTCTTCGCCGGCGCCGGACGGCTCTTGACACTCGCGGAGGTCGAAGTCGAGTTCGACGAGCTCGAATCGCCTCCGCAGCCAGCGGCAAATGCGGCGGCCACAGGCAGAAAGGCGAGAGCGCAGACGAGACGGGGAACACGCATCGGCGGCATGTTATTGAGACAAGCGTCCGCAGCGGCACGCCGCAACGCCCGGTCGGGACGGCATATAGGGTGCGCTGGGTTGTCGAACCAGGAGGAGAGCGAGATGGCGGAGCGAGCGGCATTGGTCACCGGAGCCTCTAGCGGGATAGGCCTGGCGATCGCCAGGACCCTCGGCGAAGAGGGCTACGCGCTGACGGTTTCCGCCCGCCGCCCCGAGAAGCTGGAGGAGGCGGCCGCCGGGCTGCGTGCGGACGGCTTCGAAGTCGAGGTCGTCGCCGCCAACATGACCGACGAGGATGACGTCGTCGCGGCGTTCACCGCCCACAAGGAGAAGTACGGCCGCCTCGACGCCCTGGTCAACAACGCCGGGGTCGGGATCGGCGCGCCGATGGAGCAGATCCAGACCAAGCACCTGGACATGCAGCTGGCGGTCAACCTGCGGGCGCTGATCCTCGGCACTCGCGAGGGGCTGCCCTTGCTGCGCGAGGCAGGCGCCGAGCACGGCAAGGCGCTGATCGTCAATACCGCCTCGATCGCCGGCAAAGGCGGCCAGGCCTGGCTTTCCATCTACGCCGCGACCAAGGCCGCGGTCATCAACTTCACCCAGTCGACCCACCGCGAGGCGGGAGCCGCCGGGGTGCAGTGCACGGCGCTGGCGCCGGGCTTCGTCGACACGGCGATGACCGAGTTCGCCAAGGGACAGGTCCCAGCCGAGGCGATGATCCAGCCGTCGGACCTCGGCGAGGCGGTGCGTTTCCTCCTCCACACGTCCCGGAACTGCCACGTGCCGGAGCTCGTCTTCACCCGCCCAGGCGAGGGTCAGGACACGCCGTGACGGCCCCCGACGCCGTCATGCGGCGTCCTCGGTCGCCCAAATGGCGCTGCCATTAGGGCTTCCTGCATCCTTGCCTGACGGCGCCGGAGCCTCGTCACTGCGTGTCCTGGTGGCCGCATTCGGCGACCCCGGACACGTTTTTCCGGCCATCTCACTGGGGCGGGCACTGGCCGAACGTGGGCACGAGGTCGTGGTCGAGACCTGGGAGGAGCGGCGGCAGGCGGTCGAGGGCGCCGGGCTCGGCTTTGCGGCCGCCGAGGAATACAGGACGTTCCCGCCGCCCGAGCCCGACTCCGCCGCTGGGCGCCATGCCGCCGAGGCGGCGCGGGCGCTGCTGCCGCTCTTGGACGAGATGCGACCCCACGTGGCCGTCAGCGACATTCTCACCCTGGCACCGGCCCTGGCCGCCGAGAAGGCGGGGGTGCCGCTGGCGACCCTGATCCCCCACATCTACCCGGTGGTCGAGCCGGGCCTGCCGTTCTTCGCGATCGGGCTGCGGCCGCCGCGCACGCCGGTCGGGCGGGCGATCTGGCGGACGGGCCAGCGGGCGCTGAACGTCGGCCTCGAGCATGGCCGCCGCGACCTCAACCTGCAGCGGCAGCGCCTCGGCCTCCCACCCGTCGATCGTTTTCACGGCGGCATCAGCCCCGAGCTGGCGCTGGTCGCGACCTTCCCCCAGCTCGAGTACCCACGTCAGTGGCCGGCCGGAGTCGAGGTGACCGGGCCGATGACCTTCGAGGTGCCGCACCCGGAGATCGAGCTCCCGCCCGGCGACCGGCCCCTGGTCCTGGTCGCCCCCAGCACCGCTCACGACTCCGAAAACCACCTGGTCCGCACCGCCCTGAAGGCGCTCGCGGACGAGCCGGTGCGAGTGGTGGCGACGACCAACCGCGTCGTCCCGCAGCGGCCGATCGAGGTCCCCGCCAACGCCGTCCTCCTCGACTGGCTCAGCTACAGCCAGCTAATGCCGATTGCCTCCCTGGTGATCTCCCACGGCGGCCACGGCACCGTCGCCCGCGCCCTCGGCGCCGGCACCCCGGTTCTGATCTGCCCGATCGTCGGCGACATGAGCGAGACCGCGATGCGGGTCTCCTGGGCCGGGATCGGCCTCTCCCTGCCCTGGCGCCTCTGCCGCCCCGCCCCGCTGCGCTGGGCCACCCGGCGCGTCCTCCACGAACCCTCCTTCGCCGCCGCAGCCGCGAAGATCGCCGCCTGGGACCGCGCCAACGACGGCGCCCGGCGCGGCGCCGAGCTGGTCGAAGGACTGGCCCTGACCAGATCACACGGCGGCGAGAAGCTCCGGGGGTGGGATTCGAACCCACATTGAGCGCCTTAACAGGGCGATGCCTTACCAGTCGGCCACCCCGGATCATCGCGTCGTGCTAATCCGCTCTGCCACCTCGGATCAACGCTACGAGACGCACTTTACCGGTAGCTCGACCACACCAGCCTCAAGCTCCGCGTGACAATTGGCGCAAAGCAGCACGCACTTTGCCGCCTCGTCGCGGAGCTTCGCGATAGAGCGGGTGATTCCACGCACGCCCAGGCCAAACGACTTACTCGCGGGGTTGACATGGTGAAATTGCAGAGCGACCGAGTGACGCTTGTATCCACATAGCACGCACCTGCCGCCGGCCTCTTCGACGAGAATCTCCTTGACTCGTCGCCTCCTGCGCGAAACCGCTTCCGAGCGACACTTCGCGCAACGGAGCCGGCGCTCCGAAGCGACAACGACATGTCTAGTCAGGCCGTGCCGCGAACACTGAACGTCAGCATCCCGCTGTCCCGTCCCAGCCGCCATGGCGGCCAGAGCAGCCCGGCGCCGACCTGCATGCGTTCTGAGCCCGTGCCTCTTCAGCCACTTACGCACGGTCGTGTCCCCGATACCCAAGCGTTGCGCAATTCCCTCGATCGTCAGGCCTTCCTCAATGAGTGGCTCGAGTTCGGTGCGCTTCACGGCGCCCTTCGGCGCATGTCGCGCCGCACCATGCGCCCTCAGGCCATATTTCTGAAGCCAGTAGCTAACCGTCGAAGGGTGTTTCCCCGCCAGCTTGCCGATCGCCTCCAGCGACATTTCCTGCGCCAGGCAATCCTCCAGAAACCGCTTGTCCATGGGTCAATGATCTCGTCCCGACCGGACGGAAGCGAACATATGTTCCTCTCCTACTTGCTTGCGTCGACCCGCTGGGTGCGGGCGATCCGCTCGACCAGGCTGGCGCGCTCGCGGCTGAGGGCGGCGCGGCGCTCGTAGTCGTCGCGTTCGCCGGCGGCGGCGATCTCGTCCTCAAGACGGCGCTGGTCGAGCAGCAGGAAGTTCAGCTCCATCGACTCGCGGGAGGAGGGCTGGTCGCGGGAGAGCATCACCAGCTCGGTGACGAGGCCGGTCAGCTCGTCATCGTCGGGAAGGTTGGAGGCGGGGTCGCCGGGGTGCTCGCGCAGCCAGGTGGCGGCGCGCAGGCCGGTCGGCGAGAGGTGGGCGTCGGTGAGCCGCTGCAGGTACTCCCTGCCCTCCTCCGGCAGGGCGATGCACATCGCCAGCAGCGAGCGCTCGCGGCGCTCGCGGGAGGTCAGCTCCGCCGCTCGGCGCGGCGGAGCTGGCGTCGCTCCGCCTCCTGGGACAGGCCCCTGCTCGGACCCACCGCTGACCGGCCGCGCCGCCACCACCCGGCCCATCACCATCGCCGGCTCGAGGTCGAACCGCTCGGCCACCTGGCGGATCAGGTCGTCGCGGCTCGCGGTCTCCCCCATCGCAGCGAGGATCGGCGCAACCTCCCCCAGCGCCCGGTCGCGTTCGGTCGGCGAGGCGACGTCGGTGCCGTCGAGCACCAGCCCGACCTGGAAGGCGTTCAACTCCACCGCGGCCTCGACCAGGCCGCGGAAGCGCTCGGCACCTCCTTGCTCGACCACCATCTCGGCCGGGTCCTCGCCGGCCGGCATCGCCGCCACCCGCAACCGCATCTTGCGGCCCGCCGCGACCCGCTGCGCCCGCAGCATCGCCTCCCGCCCGGCCGAGTCGGCGTCGAGCGCCAGCACCACCTCCTCGACCATCCCCGAGAGCGCCGCCACCTGCTCGCCGGTTATCGCCGTCCCCATCACCGCGACGGTCTCCTCGACCCCCGCCTGGTGAAGGGCCAGGACGTCGGTGTATCCCTCGACGACGACCGCCCGCGTCGCCTTGGCGATCGCCGCTTTCGCCTTGTCGACCCCGTAGAGCAGCTGGCTCTTGTGGAAGAAGTCGGTCTCCGCCGTGTTGACGTACTTGGCCCCCTGGTCGGAGCGCATCGCCCGGCCGCCGAAGCCGAGCGTGCGGCCACGGCGATCGCGGATCGGGAACATGATCCGCGAGCGGAAGCGATCGTACTCGCCCCCGCCCCGCCCCCGCTGGACCAGGCCGACGCCGCGCAGTTCCGCGACGCTGAAGCCGGCCTGCTGGCCACGGACGAGGATCTTGTCCCAGGCGCTGGGGGCATAGCCGACGCCGAAATCGCGCAGGGTCTCCTCGGCGAGGCCCCGCTCGGCCAGGTACTCGCGCGCCTTGCCCGCCTCTTTGGACTCCCAGAGATAACTGCCGTAGAAGGCGGCGGTCCGGTCCAGCAGCTGCTCGAGGCGGCGGCGCTGCTGACGCCTGGCCTCCGCCCGCGGATCCTCCTGCTCGCGCTCCAGCTCGACTCCGTAGCGATCGGCGAGCAGCTCCACCGCCTCCGCGAACCCCAGCCCGTCCTTCTCTTCGACGAACTTGATCACGTCGCCGCCGACCCCGCAGCCGAAACAGTGGTAGAGCTTCTCCTGCCCGTCGACGGAGAACGACGGCGTGCGCTCCTCGTGGAACGGGCAGAGGCCGACCCAGCGCACGCCCTGGCGGCGCAGATCGGTGTGGGCGGAGATGACCTCGACGATGTCCGCCGTCTGCTTGACCCGTTCCAGGCTCTCCGCGGAGATCAGCGCCACTAGAACCGTGCCTCCTCGGGGATCGTCAACTCGGTGAACTTGGCGATGCAGAAGCGATCGGTCATGCCGGCGATGTAGTCGGCGACGCGCTGGCAATCGCTTGCCTCGGGGTCCCAGCTCGGCAGCTCGCCGGGGTGCTCGACGTAGTGGTCGAAGAGGCCGCGCATGGTGCGCTCGACCCGCTCGTGCTCGCGGCGGGCGTCCGGTCCCAGGTAGACGCGGTCGAACATGAACTTGCGCAGTCGCAGCATCGCGCCGCCGATCGCGTCGCCCTGGACGACGTCGCCGGCCTCCCCCGAGCGCTCGACGATGTCGCGGACGAGGGTGTCGATGCGCTGCGAGCCGGTCGGCCCCAGCAGCTCGATCTCCTCCGCGGGCAGATCCGCGGGCCGCAGGATCCCCGCCCGCAGGGCATCGTCGATGTCGTGGTTGATGTAGGCGACGCGGTCGACCAGCTTGACGATCCGCCCCTCCAGGGTCGCCGGCTTGGTCGAGCCGGTGTGGTTGCGGATGCCGTCGCGAACCTGCTCGGTGAGGTTGAGGCCGTGGCCGTCGCGCTCCAGCACCTCGACCACCCGCAGCGAGTGCTCGTTGTGCTTGAAGCCGCTGCCGCAGCGCTCGCGCAGCGCCCCGTCCAGCGCGTCCTCGCCGGCGTGCCCGAAGGGAGGATGGCCGAGGTCGTGACCGAGCCCGATCGCCTCGGTCAGGTCCTCGTTCAGGCCCAGCGCTCGGGCGACGGTGCGGGCGATCCCGCAGGCCTCCAGCGTGTGGGTGAGGCGAGTGCGGTAGTGATCGCCCTCCGGGGCGACGAAGACCTGGGTCTTGTGCTTGAGGCGGCGGAAGGACTTGGAGTGGACGATCCTGTCGCGGTCGCGCTGGAAGGGCGTCCGCAGCGGGCTGTCGGGCTCCTCGGCGGCGCGGCGAGCCGGGTAGGAGCGGGTCGCATCGGCGGAGAGGAACTGCTCCTCCCAGACGGAGATGCGGTCTTGGAATTCGGTAGTTACGGGCACCCGTCGATCATAAGGAGAGGGGAAGGACTCGGCGGAGCCTCCCCGCTGTTGCTCCGCCGAGTCCTTCCCCTCTCCTCCTACGCCGCTGCCCTTAACTGCACGTGAGCGTGGTGCTCGAGCGTCTCTCCCACTGCCCGCTCCACCTGGCGCAGCGCCAGGGCCCCGGCCGGCGGCGCCTCGGCCAGCGGCTGTGCCAGCGCCGCGACCATGAAGCGGTGCGCCTCCTCGCAGAGCTCGAACGACCCCGCCTCGCAGCCGGCGCAGACGACGCCCCCGGCGGCGCCGGAGAAGCCGGCGATATGGTCGGCCTCGCCGCAGCGCGCGCAGGAGGCCAGCTCGGGCGCGAACCCCGCCACCAGGGCCAGCTTGAGTCGGAACGAAAGCGCCACCTCGAGCTCGGCGCCCCGTGGCCGGCCTGGGTCGTCGAGCAGCGAGAGGTAGCGGCAGAGCAGGTTGTAGCCGGGCAGGTTCGGCTCGGCCGAGTCGAGCAATCGCAACATCGCGTCGCAGGCGCGGGCGCCGGCGGTCAGCGCCGGCCCGGAGGAGCGCAGGCGCGGGTAGCCGTCGACGGTCGACACGTTGGTCACCGTCATCAGCTCGCCGCGGCCTTCGTGGAGGACCAGGTCGAGGCGGAAGAACGGCTCCAGGCGGCCGCCGAAGCGCGATTTCGGCTTCCGCGCGCCCTTGGCTATCGCGCCGAGCCGTCCCCGCGTCTTCGAGTAGAGGTGGAGGATGCGATCCGCCTCCCCGTAGCGGATGCTGCGCAGGACGATCGCCTCCGTCTTGACGGTCTTTCCGGCCACGCGATCAAAGGTGACCGACGGGCCGGACGGCGGCGCGGCCTATCTCGGGCCGCCCGCTGGGCGGCGGCGGCGCGGGCGGCGGCGCAGCCGCAGCTGGCAGCTCGGGCAGAAGTAGGTGGAGCGCCCGCCGACGACGATGCGGGCGATCTCGCCGCCGCAGGACGGACAGGGCTCGCCCTCGCGGGTGTGGACGAGGAACTCGTTCTGCATCGTCCCCTTCTCGCCGCCAGCGTCGCGGTAGTCGTCGATCGAGGAGCCACCGGCGTCGAGCCCGGCTTCCAGGGCAGCGACGACCGCGTCGCGGAGGGCCGCCAGGTGCTCGGGCTTCATCGAGCCGGCGGGCGAAAGGGGGTGCAGGCGGGCGCGGTACAGCGCCTCGTCGGCGTAGATGTTGCCGACTCCCGCGACCCCGGATTGGTCGAGCAGGAACGACTTCAACGGCACCGTGCGCCCGGCCGCCATCTCCCCCAGGGCCGCGGCGGTGAACTCGGGAGAGAGCGGCTCGACGCCGAGCTTCGCAAAGCGCTCGTCAAGGCGAGAGTCGTCGATCAGAAAGGCCTCGCCGAAACGGCGTGGGTCGGTGAACCAGACCTCGCGGCCGTCCTCGAGCAGGAAGCGGGCTCGCAGGTGGCGGGCCGAGGCCGAGCGCTCCCCCGCGTACAGCCGCCGTGCCTCCGCTGGGTCGAGCACGTCCTCGCCCTCGACCAGGACCAGGTTGCCGGTCATCCGCAGGTGCATGACCAGCGTCCGGCCGCCGTCGAGCCCCAGCAGCAGGTACTTGCCCCGCCTCCCCAGCCCCTGGATCGTGCGCCCGCTGACCGCCTCGCCCAGCGCGGCCGCCGCAACCGGGCGCGACCAGCGCTCGTCCAGCACCTCCAGGGACTCGATCCGCTGACCTTCCAGCTCCGGCTCGAGCTGGCGCGCGACGGTCTCGACCTCGGGAAGCTCGGGCATCCCTAGCGCACACCGGGATGGCGAACCGCGGCTGGATCGGGAAGGTAGAGGTCCGTCCCGCAGCGGGGGCAGACCTGGACGTAGAGCTTCAGCTCCTTGTGGCAGGTGGGGCACTGGCGTTCCGGTTCGGTCTGCTCGGAGCGGAAGAGGATCACGGCGAGGAGGCCGAGCAGTGGCAGGACGGCGCCGACGAGGAACCAGATCCAGAAAGAGCTTCCCTTGCCCTTGCCGACGATCGCGGTGGCAAGGCCGAAGCAGAAGACGATGACGAGGTACTCATAGCCCACGCTGCCCATTCTTGCGGTTTCGGACATCGGTCTTACGTCCAGGCCCGCTTCCGGGCCTCAAGCCAGGCCGGGCGGCACCGACAACCGTTGCAACGGCCCCGGGTGGGGCCGTCCGCGCATGGCGATCCCCCAGGCGACAGCACGCAAGGCGAAGCCCAAACGGCACCCCCGTAGGCACAGGCACGTCTGGAACGACAAGCACTACCGCTGGGTGCCGACCGCCGACGGCGACTGGCGCGTCCAGGGCTACATCTTCCACCACCACCACAAACCTCCCCGCCACCACTTCAGAGGGCCGGGGCCAAAGCCGGCGCGGCGAGCGCAGGCGACTGCCGCGGCTGCCGCGGCGAGCACCGACCCCAGGCCGGCGGGCGCCTACCAGGGCCCGTTCGGCCCCGCTCAGGCGGTGCGCCTGCTCGACCGGGCCGGCTTCGGCCCGGTCGCGGGACAGGCCGAGTATCTCGCCTCGCTCGGCCTGGTCGGCGCGGTCCAGTCGCTGACCCGTCCCAGCGGCGCCGCCACCCTGACCGGCCCGCCCCCGGTCGACGACGAAGGCAGCCCGATCGCACCCGCCGATGCCTGGGGCCACGATCACCTCTGGTGGCTCGATCGGATGATCAGGACCGACCAGCCGCTGGTCGAGCGGATGGCGCTCGTCTTCCACGATTGGTTCGCGACCTCCAAGCTCGGCGTCTCCAAACAGCAGCAGATGATCGACCAGTCGAACCTGTTCCGCGCCGCCTGGTCCGGCTCCTTCCTCGACCTCTTCAGGGCGGTGACGGTCGACCCGGCGATGCTGCAGTGGCTGAACGGGGCCGAAAACAACAAGTACGCCCCGAACGAGAACTACGGGCGGGAGATGATGGAGCTCTTCAGCCTCGGTGCCGACCGCGGCGCCTACACGGAGGACGACGTCCGCGAACAGGCGCGAGCGCTGACCGGCTGGCGCTATGACTGGTCCAGCGAACAGGGCGCCCACAACTTCCGCTTCGACGGCGGGCTCCACGACACCGGCGCCAAGACGGTGTTCGGGAGGACCGGCAACTGGGGCTGGGAAGACGCCTGTCGCCTCTGCGTCGAAAACCCCCTGCACCCGTCGTTCTTCGTCGAAAAGCTGTGGAGCTACTTCGTTCCCCAGCCGCCTTCCAGCGCCATGAGGGACGGCTTGGTCGACAGCTACACGAGCTCCGGCCGGCAGATCCGCCCGATCATCGAGACGATCCTGATCAGCCCCGACCTCTACGAAGGTCCGCCGATGGTGAAACCGCCGGTCGTGCAGCTCGCCGGGATGCTGCGGGCGCTCGGCCGCCACATCGACACCACCGCCTGGGTCTGGCTCTGCGAACCGGCCGGGCAGGTCCTCTTCATGCCGCCCAACGTCTCCGGCTGGGACGACAGCCGCTGGCTCGACACCTCACGGATGCGGGCGCGCTGGAACATCGTCGATTACGCCCTCGACGGCATCTCCGTGAACGCCTGGGGAGATCCCTACAGCACCACCGAGACCGCCGAGGAAGCGCTCGCCCGCGCGATCGCCTCGTGGGGATCGCCGGCCCTGCGCGAAGAGCACCGGGCGGAGCTGCTCGACTTCGCGCGCCGCTCCGAAGGCCTGATCCTCGCCGGTTGGCAGAAGGGCCCCTACCGGGCGCTGCGCCAGAACGGCCTCCTGCAGCTGATCGGCATCAGTCCCGACCTGATCCTGCAATGACCTGGAGCCGAACGTGAAGAGCTGCTGCGAGGAGTACACCCGTTCCCAACTGCTGCGCTCGGCCGCTGCCGAAGCCGGCAGAGGGCTGCCGGCGATCGAGGTCGGGATGCCGGAGCCGGCGGGCACCGGTCTCTCGCGGCGAAAGTTCCTCTCGCGCAGCGCCGGGCTGGCCCTGGCGGTCTACGGCGCCTCGAAGATCCCCCTCTCGGCCTTCGAGACCGGCATCGCCCAGGCGGCGTCGACGGACAAGCTGCTCGTCTCGGTCTTCTTCGAAGGCGGCGTCGACGCTCTCAGCGTCCTCGCCCCGGTCGGCGACTCGCGCTACGCGCAGCTGCGCCCCAACCTCGCCCTCGCTGCGGGCGCCGGCGCCAGCTTCACCGAGGACCCGCGCCTGCAGTGGCACCCGGCCGCCGCCGGGCTGGCAGCCCTGCACGACGAAGGCAAGGTCAGCGCCTTCCCGGCGATCGGCTACGACCATCCCGACCAGTCGCACTTCACCTCCCGCCACTACTACGAGATCGGCCAGCTCGAGGTCGGCTACCGGACCGGCTGGCTGGGCCGCTACATCGACGCAATCGGCGACGACGAAAATCCGCTCCAGGGCCTCTCGATGGACGGCTCGCTATCGCCGATGATCGCCACCGCCGAAAAGCCGGTGGCGGCGATCGACAGCGTCGACGGCTACGACCTCTGGTCGGCGGTCGGCGAACCGATCCAGGGCGAGATGTTCAACAGCTTCGCCCGCTTTGGCACGCTGCCCTCCGACTCGCCGGGGCTCGCCCAGGTGCGCCGCGCGACCTCCCAGACCGAGAAGCTGCGCACCGAACTCGGCGGCGTCGGCGAATTCAAAAGCCCGGTCGCCTATCCCGACACCGACTTCGGCCACAAGCTCGCCGGGCTCGCCGCCTACATCGCCTTCGGGTTGCCGATGCGGGTGGTGACGATCCGCGCCGCGGGGGGCTACGACACCCACGCCGGGCAGGCGCCCGACCTCGAACGCAACCTGCGCGAAACCTGCGAGGGGCTGCTCGCCTTCCAGCGCGATCTCGAACAGCGCGGGCTCGACGACCGAGTTCTGGTCGAGATGTGGAGCGAGTTCGGCCGTCGGCCGCAGGAAAACGGCTCGCAGGGCACCGACCACGGCGCCGCCGGCTGCGCCTTCGTGATCGGCTCCAAAGCAAAGGGGGAGATGGTCGGCGAATTCCCCGGCCTCTCGAACCTCGACGCCAACGAAAACCTCCGTGTGACCAGCGACTTCCGCGGCATGTACTGCTCACTGCTCGAGCAATGGCTCGGGCACGACGCCGGCTCGATCATCCCCGGCGCCTCCGGGTTCGCGCGACCGACCCTCGTCAAGGCGTGAACAGGGCGGCCGCTGCAACCCTGGCCTGCCTGGCGCTGGCGGCCGTCCTGACCCTGGCACCGGAGTCGGGTTGGCTCGACCGCGGAGATGCCCGCGCCCAGGCGGCCGAATGCGCCTGGCACCGGCACTCCAAGCGAATCGTCAAGCACGTCAAACGGGGCGCTCGGAAGCGGCGCCTTATCCGCACGGCGCACTGGTGGACCTGCGACCCCCTGCCGCCGAGCGCCGCGCCGGCGCCGCCGCCCGCAGCCGGCCCCGCGCCGCAGCCCGCCCCGGAAGCGGAACCCGAGAGCAACAGGCTCGGTGTCAAATCGGTCGAGTACAGCTACACCCTCTCCCGTCCCAGCGTCTCTGCCGGAGAAGTGACGGTGGAACTCGACAATCAGGGCGAGGACGCGCACAACCTCAACCTCCAGCGCGAAGGCGGCGAAGAAGCGCCGCTGCAGGTTCCCGAAACGGCCTCGGAGGAACACCGAGCCGTGCATTTCGACCTCCCTCCCGGCACCTACAAGCTCTGGTGCAGCCTGCCCACGCACGAGGAACAGGGCATGCACACCACGCTCGTCGTCGTCGGCTAGACGCGCGAGCCTATGCCAGCGGCTTGCGATGGCCGATCGAGCCGACCTCGGAGATGTCGCGGCGAAAGGGCAGGCCGGCAGTCCAGTCGAGCACCGCGCGGGCCTTGCGGGCGGCGCCCGGGATCTGGCTCATGTGGTAGCTGCGGGCCAACCACCAGGCCGGGAAGCCGCGGAAGGTTTTGTCGCCGATCCGGCCGACCGCCTTGTAACGCCCGAGGTTCACGAAGGAGGCCTCGCTGCGGTACTGGAATGGCCTCGGGGCGCCGATGCCGAGCCGGGCGGCGATGTTCGCCGCCGCTACCGGGCCCTGCCGCACCGCATGCTGGGCGGTCGGCGGGCAGGTGCCGCCGCGCGGGTCCGGTGCGGCGGCGCAATCGCCGATCGCCCAGACCGAATCCATCCCCTGTACCTGCAGGTACTCGTCGACCGGGACCCGGCCGCGCTCGTCCAGCGGCAGGCTCAGCTCGCGGAGGATCGGCTGCGGGGAGACCCCCGCGGTCCAGACCACCGTCGTGGTCGGCAGCGTCTCGCCACTTGAGAGCCGGGCGCTGGTGGCACCGACCTGCTCCAGCGTCGTCTCGAGGCGGACGTCGATCCCGCGCCCACGCAGCTCGTGCAGCGCGTACTCGGCCAGCTGCGGGTCGATCTCCGGCAGCACCCGGCCGGTTGCCTCGACCAGCACCCAGCGCATCCCGTGCAGGCGGGCACGCGGGTAGCTCTCCATCGCGTCGGCGGCGAAGTCCTGCAGCTCGGCCAGTGCCTCCAGCCCCGCGTAGCCGCCGCCGACGAAGACGTAGGTGAGCAGCTCGTCGCGCCGCGCCGGGTCTTCGGTCGCGTTGGCTTCCTCGAGGCTCTCGACCACGTGGTTGCGCAGGTAGATCGCGTCGGCCAGGCTCTTGAAGCCCACCGCGTGCTCCGCCAGCCCCGGCACCGGCAATACCCGCGAAACCGACCCCAGCGAGAGCAGCAGCTGGTCGTAGGGAAGCGTCTCGACCTCGCCGTACTTGGCCCGCAGCTGCACCGTCTTCGCCTTCGGATCGTGCCCGACGATCGAGCCCAGGCGCAGGTAGGTGCGCTTGAGGATGTCGCGCAGCGGCGTCACCACGTGCCGCGGCTCCAGCGTCCCCGCCGCCGCCTCGGGCAGGAACGGCGTGTAGAGCATGAAGTTGGTCTCGTTGACGAGCACCAGGCGTGCCGACTGCTTCGGCATCGTCCGCTCCAGCTCCCGCGCCGCTGCCGCCCCACCAAATCCACCACCGGCGATGACGACATTCCAGGCCATGTGTCTGACCATAGCAACCTTGTAACACGTTGTTACAAAGTGCGATACCGCACTTCTCCGCTGCAACCGTGAAGGGCGTTCGCAACCCAACCTCTCCGTTACGCGCGCCGGTCGAGGGAGGCCCTACCAGAGCCTCCCGCTGTTGCTCTGGCAGGGCCTCCCTCGACCGGCCCCGCACCTAGAGCCCGAGTTGCGCCCGGATCAAGCGGTTGACCTCGCCGCCGTCGGCGCGGCCCTTGGTCTCCTTCATGACGGCGCCGACGATCGCGCCGATCGCCTTGCCGTTGCCGGCGCGGATCTGCTCGGCTGCTTCGGGGTTGGCCTCGACCGCTGCGGCGACGATCGACTCCAGCTCGCCGCTGTCGGACATCTGGGCCAGGCCCTCGCGCTCGACGATCGCCACGGGGTCGCCGCCCTCGGCGACCAGGGTGGCGAGGACGGACTTGCCGCTGCCGTGGGAGATCTTTTTCTCCTGGACCAGAATGATTATTTCGGCCAGCCGCCCGGGCGTGACATTGATCTCTTCGTCTGCGCTGATCTCGGCTTGGCGCAGAGCTGCCGCCAGCTCGCCGGTCACCCAGTTTGCGATGGCCCTCGCCCCAGCGTCGCCCCCCACTCGTGTGACTGCCACCAGAGTCTCTTCAAAGAATTCCGCCTTCCACCGGTCGGTGGCGAGCGTCGATGCGACGTCCTCGGCCAGCCCGAGCTCGCTCGTGTAGCGCGCGATCCGCGCCGCCGGCAGCTCCGGCAGGGCCTCCCGGGCCTCGCGCAGCATCTGCTCGGTCGGCGCCAGCGGCACCAGGTCAGGCTCGGGGAAGTAGCGGTAGTCGTGGGCCTCCTCCTTGGAGCGCAGCGAGGTGAGGCTGCCGCTCTGGGGGTCGAAGTGGAGGGTCTCCTGGGTCACCGTCCCCCCCGCTTCGATCAACTCGCGCTGGCGCTCCAGCTCGGCTTCGACGCCGCGCTGCAGGAAGCGGAAGCTGTTCATGTTCTTCAGCTCGGTCTTGGTGCCGAGCTCCTCGGTGCCGGCCGGACGCACCGAGACGTTGGCGTCGCAGCGCAGGCTGCCCTCCTCCATGTTGACGTCGGAGACGCCGAGCTGGCGCACAGTCTCACGCAGCAGCCGTGCCCACTCGGCCGCTTCGGCGGCGCCGCGCAGGTCGGGCTCGGTGACGATCTCGACCAGCGGGGTGCCGCCGCGGTTGAAGTCGACCAACGAGGCACCGGAGCCGTGGATCCGGCCCGACTCGCCGACGTGGATCATCTTCGCCGCGTCCTCCTCGAGGTGGGCGCGGTGGATGCGGATCTCACCAAGGCGGCCGTTGCTGGCAAGCGGGATGTCGTACTGGCTGATCTGGTAGGCCTTGGGGCTGTCGGGATAGAAATAGTTCTTGCGGTGGAAGATCGACCACGGCGCCACCTCGCACTCCAGCGCCGCGGCGATCTGCAGCGCATAGAGGATCGCCTGTTCGTTGGGCACCGGCAGCACCCCCGGATGTGCGAGGCAGATCGGGCAGGTGTGGACGTTGGGCTCCTCGCCGAAGGAGAGCTCGCAGCCGCAGAACATCTTCGTCCTGGTCGCCAGCTGGACGTGGATCTCCAGCCCGATCACCGCCTCCAGCTCAGCCACGGACACCCTCCGGCCTGGCCTCGAACCCGATCCCCTTCTCCAGCGCATAGGCGGCCTCGAGCAGCTGCTGCTCGCCGAAGGCGGGGGCGGCGATCTGGAAGCCGACGGGGAGCTTCGGCCCACCGCCCTCGGGCTCGGCCAGCCCAGCCGGGATCGAGATCGCCGGGATGCCGGCCAGGCTCATCGGCACCGTGAAGAAGTCGTTGAGGTACATCGAGAGCGGGTCGGCGGTCTTCTCGCCGAGCCCGAAGGCGACCGAGGGCGAGGTCGGCGTGACGACGAAGTCGACCTTGGCGAAAGCGCTGGTGAAGTCCGCGGCGATCCGGGTCCGGACCTTCTGCGCCTGCCCGTAGTAGGCGTCGTAGTAGCCGGAGGAGAGGGCGTAGGTGCCGAGCATGATCCGCCGCTTGACCTCGGCGCCGAAGCCCTCGGCGCGGGTCGATTCGTACATGTCGACGAGGTCGGTACCCGTCCCCGACCGCATCCCGTAGCGAACGCCGTCGTAGCGGGCGAGATTCGAGGAGGCCTCGGCCGGCGCGAGCACGTAGTAGGCGGAGATGCCGTGCTCGGCGCTGGGCAGCGAGACCTCGGTGACCTCACCACCGAGGCTCTCGATCTGGGCCAGAGTCGCCTCGAAGACCCCCCGCACGCCGGCGTCGACGTCCTCGCGGCCGAGCTCGCTCGGCACCCCGAACCGCAGGCCGGCCAGGTCCTCACGGTCGGGCAGCCTCACCCCGCCCGCCAGGCCGACCGAGGTCGAGTCGAGCGGGTCGCGTCCCTGCAGGATCGCCAGCAGCAGCGCCGCGTCGCTGACGTCGCGGGTGAACGGCCCGCACTGATCCAGTGAAGAAGCGAAGGCGATCATCCCGTAGCGAGAGACCGCACCGTAGGTGGGCTTCAACCCGACGATTCCGCACAGCGCCGCCGGCTGACGGATCGAGCCGCCGGTGTCGGTGCCGATCGCCCAGGGCGCCAGGCCGCCGGCGACCGCCGCCGCCGACCCGCCCGAGGAGCCGCCCGGCACCCGCGTCCGATCCCACGGGTTCAGCACCGGCCCATAGGCGGAGTTCTCGTTCGAGGACCCCATCGCGAACTCGTCCATGTTGGTCTTGCCCAGCACCGGCGCCCCGGCCTCGACCAGCCGGCGCACGGCCGTCGAGGTGTACGGCGGCCGGTACCCCTCGAGGATCCGCGACCCTGCCGTCGTCGGCACTCCCTCGATGCAGAAGATGTCCTTGACCGCGATCGGCGCCACGCACTGCCGGCCGACCGCGATCGCAGTCCCCTCACCGCTCCCGTCCTCGCGCCAGAGATACGCGTTCAGCTCATCGCCAGCCGCAGCCCCACGCCAAGCCTCCGTGCACTCCTGCGCCGAAAGCTCCCCCGCGCACATCGCCTCGTGGGCCTGGAGGGCCGTCAGCTCGAGTACCTCCGCCATCTATCCCTCGGCCTGCGGCGAAGGCACCCTGAATGCCCCATCGACCGGTTCCGGCGCCGCGGCCAACGCCACATCCTTCGCCAGGCTCTCCCAAGGCACATCCGCCCGCAGCACGTTCTCCAGCGCAACCACATGCGAAGTCGGCTCGACGCCCTCCAGATCCAGCCTGCCGATCCGATCCACGTGCCCCAAGATCCCCGACAGCTCCCCAACCATCGTCTCGAGCTCCTCCTCGCTCAGCCGTAAACGAGCCAGCTTCGCCACGTAGAGAACCTGCTCCCGATCGATCACCCCCGCATTCTAGGCGTCGGCCGGCGCTCGGTGAGAGAGACGGGGGTGGGTGAAGCGTCTTGTACTTTTTTGGCGCTGCGGCTGGTGGACAGCCGGCGGCGATTCTCAAAAAAGTTAAGCGAAACCCACCCCCGTCTCTCTCACCTTCGTCTGGCTGCCCAGCCAGTTATTGTCCCGCCGGATGCAGGGACCCGCCGCCGAGCGCTTCGTCGTCACCAGCCTGCGCCTGCTCGCATTGAGCTTCGCGGTCGTCGGCCTCCTCTTCATCGTCGTTCCCAACGGCACGCTGGACGTGATCTCGGATTTCGGCGAATGGTTCGGGAACCACACCCGGGCGCCCCACGGCGACGAGCAGCTCTGGCTCTCGCTCGGGTTCGCCTACATGGTCGTGATCACCGGCATCTGCCTGGTCGTACAGACCGACGTCGTTCGCTACCGGGCCCTGCTGCTCGTGCTCGCCGTCGGCAAGACCGCCTCATCGCTGGCGACGCTGGGGTTCTTCGTCTTCGACGAACAGGTCTTTGCCTACCTGCTCAACTTCCTGCTCGACGGCTCACTGGTGCTGATCTCCCTGGGGCTCTGGATCCTGGCCGGTCGCATCGGGCGCCCCGCCGACCCCGGTTGACAGCGCCCGCCGGGGCTTTCGACCGCTGAGCAACGCACCCTGAGCGCGATCTGCGCGGCGATGGCGCCGGGCATCGACGGCCTGCCCGCAGCGGAGCGGGACGTCGACGTCTCCGGGCCGGTCGCCCGCTTTCTGACCTCCGTCTCGCCGCGGGTGCTGACCCGCCTCAAGCTGGGGCTGCTGGCTTTCGAGTGGCTGCCGTTCCCGTGGCGGTTCAGCCGCCTGGAGCCGCCGGCTCGCGAGGATTTCCTGCGGCGCCTGGAGGGCTCGCGCCTGTCGCTTCACCACGATCTGCTGCTGATGGCCAAGCTCTTCTCGACCCTTGGCTACGCGGTCACCCCGGAGGTCCAGGAGCGGATCGGCTTCGAGATCGGCTGCCGGCTTGCCGACGGCTCGCTGCCGGAGCCGGCCGGGACGCTCGGAGACACCGCGCCCCCCGGCGAGGGAGAGGAATGCGACGTGGTGATCGTCGGCTCGGGGGCGGGCGGCGCCGTGGCCGCGGCGACGCTGGCCGAGGCCGGCCTGGACGTGATCGTGCTCGAGGCCGGCGAGCACTACAACCGCGACAGCTACCCGGATGACCACCTGGGGGCGATTGCCGAGCTCTACCGCGACGGCGGCCTGACCATCGCCGACGGACGGCCGCCGATCCCCGTTCCGGTGGCCAAGGTTCTCGGCGGCACCACCGTGATCAACTCGGGCACCTGCTTCCGCGCGCCGGACCCGGTCCTCGAGGACTGGCAGCGGCGCTTTGGCATCGCCTGGGCGGCGGACCTCGCCGCCGACTACGCCGAGGCCGAGCAGTTCCTCCACGTCACCCAGCTCGACCCCGAGCAGATGGGGCGCAACGGCCAGCTGGCGATGGAGGGCGCGGCCGCGATCGGCGCCAGCGGTGCTCCGATCCACCGCAACGCCGGCAGCTGCGTGCAGTGCAGCTCCTGCCCCTTCGGCTGCGAGATCGACGCCAAGCGCGGCATGCACGTCAGCTACCTGCCGCGCGCGGTGGCCGCCGGGGCGCGAATCCGCGCCGGCGTCGAGGTCAACCGAGTCCTGCTCGAGGACGGGCGCGCGGTCGGCGTCAGCTGCTCCACCCGCCGCGGCGCCACCGGGCGCCGTCCTTTCACGGTCCGGGCCAGGCGCGCCACGATCGTCGCCGGCGGCGCCCTCGGCACGCCGGAGCTGCTGCAGCGCTCGGGGCTCGGCGGCCGCCACGTCGGCCGCAACCTCCACATCCACCCTGCCTGCTGGGTCGGCGCCCGCTACGGCGAGGAGGTGCGCGGTTGGGAGGGCGTGATGCAGAGCTTCTACGTCGACGAGTGGGAGCACCGGCGCATCCTGCTCGAGGCGACCTTCACCCCGCTTGCCTTCGGCGGCGCCTGGCTGCTCGGCTCCGGCCGTGCCCACCAGGAGGCGATGCTTGACTTCGGCCACGTCGGCTCGATCGGAGTCCACCTCTGCGACCGTTCCTCCGGCCGGGTCGGGCTCGGCGCGGAGGGCTCGCTGCGAGCCAGCTACAAGCTGACCGGCGACGACGCCCGCCGCCTCGCCTTTGGAATCGCCCGCGCCGCCGAAATCCACTTCGCGGCCGGCGCCACCGAGGTCTACCCCAACATCACCCGGGTCGGGGTCTTGAAGCCGGGCGATCTGGCCCAGTTCGAGGCAACCGCCTTCAAGCCCTCGGAGCTACGGCTGGAGGCCTTTCACCCGATGGGCACCGCGCGCATCGCCGCCGATCCGGGCGAGGGGGCGTGCGGGACCGACGGATCGCTCAACGGAACCCGCGACCTCTACGTCGCCGACGCCTCGCTCTTCCCCACCTCGGTCGGAGTCAACCCGATGATGACGGTGATCGCCTTCGCCAAGCAGGTGGCGCGGGGGGTTGCCGGTAGGGGTTCCGCTTAACTTTTTCGACGTCGCAGGCGGTCGTCCGCGGGCAAATCGCGGCGAAAAAGTACAAGACGCTTCACCCCCTACCGGCAACCCCCCGCGACAGATCGCTAGCTGCTGGGAGGTGTGGGCGGCGGTGGCGGTGATTGGTCTCCGCCTACGGGGGGTGCGGACCGGGGTGGCGGCGTGCCTCCGGGTGCAGGTGGTGGCGGGGCTCCCCCGGCCGCGGGCGGCGGAGGTGGGGGCGGCGGGGTCGAAGCAGACGGCGGGGGTGGCGGAGAGCCGGCGCCTGGGGCGGCTCCACCGGAGAGGCGGTCGCCGACGTCGCCGAAGGCGGCGCCTTCCTCCTGCATCGCACGGTAGCCGCCGTAGGCGATGCCGGCGGCCGCGACCAGGCCGAGGAAGATGCCGACCGTCGGGCTGACGTCGACGGAGAGGCCCGGCACGCTGCCACCGCCGGGGGTATCGACGATCCGGAAGAGGATCAGCAGCGCCGAGAGGCCACCGAGCACGGCGACGACCGCGTTGGCCGAGACCGGCGGCTCATAGGCCGAGTCGGTGAGGCGCAGCGCCGCGACGCCGAGTGCGGCGATGATCGTGACGACGAGGACGATCGGGATGAAATCGAGCGCGTCCCAGGCATTGCCCCCGCCGACCGAGCCGGAGAAGAGGCCGCTGCCTCCGGAAACGCTGACGCTAAACCAATCGAAGAACATGAATATGAAGAGCAGAACCGCCGAGACGCCGGCGACCTTCTCTCCCGTGCTCAGCTTGTCTACGTCCATCTGGAGATCCCTCCGTGAAAAGTTGGCCGGTCGTTTCGACCCTACACCCGCTGCAGGCCCTATTCACCAGGCCGATGGCCAACCCTTCTAGGCCTTGCCGGACGAGCCGCGGGCACGCGCCGCCTGCAAGGTGTTGACCAGCAGCATCGCGATCGTCATCGGCCCGACGCCGCCCGGGACCGGCGTGATCGCCGCCGCCAGCTCGGAGGCCGGCTCGAAGTCGACGTCTCCGCAGAGGCCATCCTCGCTGCGGTTCATACCGACGTCGATGACGACGGCCCCGGGCTTGACCGCGTCGGCCCCGAGCAGGCGCGGCACGCCGACGGCGGCGACGAGCACGTCGGCGCGACGGCAGGTGGCGGCAAGGTCGCGCGTGCGCGAGTGACAGACGGTTACGGTCGCGTCGGCGGCGAGCAGGAGACGGGCCACCGGAACCCCGACCAGCTTCGAGCGCCCGACCACGACCGCCTCCCTCCCTTCCAGCTCGACTCCCTCATGGCGCAGCAGCTCCATCACCCCGGCCGGGGTGCAGGGCACCAGGCCGGGGGTGCCATGGGCGAGCAGGCCGGCGTTGACCGGGGTCAGACCGTCGACGTCCTTGCCGGGATCGATCGCGCCGACCACCGCGTCGGGGTCGATCTGGGCGGGGACGGGAAGCTGGACGAGGATCCCGTCGACGTTCTCGTCGCCGCCGAGTGCCGCCACCAGCTCCAGCAGCTCCGCCTCGGGGGTATCGCCGGCGAGGCCGTGATGGACCGAGCCCATCCCCGCTTCCTCGCAGGCGCGGTGCTTGTTGCGGACGTAGATCTCCGAGGCCGGATCGTCGCCGACGATCACCGTCGCCAGCGTCGGCGCCCGCCCGGCCTCCGCCAGATAGGCGGCGACCTCGTCCCGCACCCGCACCCGCACCGCAGCAGCCACCGCCCTGCCGTCGATCGTCCGTGCCGCCACCCGGCTAGCGCTTCCGGATCGGCGCGTAATCGGCCATCAGCTTGCGCTCGGTGCCGTCGGCGGAGAAGCGGACGACGACCACCCCGCCGGGCTCGACCCCGGTGACCACGCCGTCGCCGAAGCTGGCGTGGACGACGTCGTCGCCGGTCTGCATCTCCAGCGCCGGCCCCGGGTCGACCGGCTGGGCCGGGTCGGCACCGGGCGAAGGGTTCCAGGTCATGCCGCCGACGGTGCTCGAAGCCGTCGCGTGGCGCTCGGTCAGCTCGACCGGCAGCTCGTCGATGAAGCGGGAGGGCAGGTTTCGCTCGGCGCGCCCGAAGAGGCTCCGCTCGCGGGCCCAGGTCATGTAGAGGCGCCGCCGGGCGCGGGTGATGGCGACGTAACAGAGGCGGCGCTCCTCTTCTTCGCCGCCCTCTTCGAGCGCCCGCATGTGGGGGAAGGAGCCGTCCTCGCAGCCGACCACGAAGACCGTGTCGTACTCCAGGCCCTTGGCGTTGTGGACGGTCATCAGGGTGACCAGCTCCTGCTCCTCCTCAATCGAGTCCTGGTCGCTGAGCAGCGATATCTGCTGCAGGAACTCCTCCAGCGGCGGCACCTCGCTCTCCCCCTCGCGCTCGCGGTTCAGGTCGAACTCGGCGGCGGCCTCGCTCAGCGCTTCGAGGTTCTCGACCCGCCCCTCGGCCTCGACGGTGCGCTCGGCTGCGAGCGCTTCCAGGTAGCCGGTCTCGCTCAGCACCGCCTGCAGGAGATCGCCGACCGACGAGCCGGCCTCCACCCGCGCCCGCAGCAGGTCCATCGTCTCGAAGAAGCGCGAGACGGCCTTGATCGCGGCGGCGCTCAGCCCCGGCACCTCCTCGGCCCGTTCGATCACCTCCCAGATCGTCAGCCCGGCGGTGTTCGCGTAGGCGCCGAGCCGTCCCTGGGTGGTGTTGCCGATCCCCCGCCGCGGCGAGTTGACGATCCGCGCGAAGGAAACCTGGTCGGCCGGGTTGAAGAGCAGGTTGAGATAGGCGACGGCGTCCTTGACCTCGGCGCGGTCGTAGAACTTGGTGCCGCCGATCACCTGGTAGGGCACCTCGAAGCGGACCAGCGTGTCCTCGAGGATCCGGCTCATCGCGTTGGTCCGGTAGAAGACCGCGACATCGGAGCGGGCGACCCCGTGCTCCTCGCCGAGCCGCTCGATCTCCGCCGCCACCCAGCGGGCCTCCTCGTGATCGTCGCCGAGCTCGGAGAGCTGCACCGGCTCGCCACCCTCAACGTCGGTCCAGAGCCGCTTTGGCCGCCGCTCGCGGTTGCGCTCGACCACCGCGTTGGCGGCCGAGAGGATCGTCTGGGTCGAGCGGTAGTTCTGCTCGAGCTTGACCACTGCGGCGTCCGGGAAGTCCTCCTCGAAGCTCAAGATGTTGCGAATATCGGCGTGTCTGAAGCTGTAGATCGACTGGTCCTCGTCTCCGACCACCATCAGATTTCCATGCTCTGAAGCCAAAAGTTGCAGCAGCCGGTACTGGGCGTGGTTGGTGTCCTGGTACTCGTCGACGAGCACGTGACGGAAGCTGCGCCGCCAACGCTCGCGTACGTCCTCGAACAGCTCCAGGGCATTGACGGTGCGGACCAGGAGGTCGTCGAAGTCCATCGCGTTGGCCTCGAGCATCCGTTTCTCGTAGAGCGGGAAGGCTTCGGCGACGACCTCCTCGAAGACGCTGCCCTGCATTTCCGCGTACATCTCGCTGTCGACCAGCTGGTTCTTGGCGCCGGAGATCTTCGCGTGGATCGCCCGCGGCGGATAGCGTTTCGGGTCCACGCCGAGCTCGCGCAGGCAGCGTTTCAGCATCCGTAGCGAGTCCGACTGGTCGTAGATCGTGAAGCCGCGCGAGTAGCCGAGGCGCTCGGCGTCGACGCGCAGCATCCGCGCGCAGGCGGAGTGGAAGGTCGTCACCCACATCGCCCGCACCGAGCGGCCGATCAGATCGCCGACCCGCTCGCGCATCTCCGCCGCGGCCTTGTTGGTGAAGGTGATCGCGAGGATCTCGCCCGGGCGGGCCTCGCCGGTGGCCAGTAGGTAGGCGATCCGGTGGGTCAGGACCCGGGTCTTGCCGGAGCCGGCACCGGCGATGACCAGCAGCGCGCCCTCGCCGTGCTCGACCGCCTCGCGCTGAGGCGGATTGAGGCCGGCGAGCAACCGCTCGACGCGGTCCGCCCCGACCTCCGTGGGCGCGGCACCGGGGCCGGGCTGGCCTTCCGGCGGAGTCTCGAACTGAGCCTGAAAGGTCACCCGCCGAGCATAGCCAGACGCTCGGCGGGCGCTGCTGGTTTCAGGTGCCTATGAGCAGCTTTCCGCGAGTTCTTCGATCGCGGCCGAGTTGCCGTTGAGGATGACTTCTTCGATTTCCCCCTTCGGCATTTCTTCGATCCCTTCGACGATGCAGCTCGTCTGTTCGGAGTTCAGTTCACCGGATTTTTCGAGCTGGGCTTCGAACACCCGCGCCAAGGCGCCTTGGTCGAGCTTGACGAAACCGGTGAGTTCGTCGAGCTTCCAGCCGCCTGCTTCGACCAGGGCGATCGAGACCGTCTGATTGTCGAGGCTGCCGCCGCTGATCGCCGCGTTCGCCGTCGCCTTCGAGCCTTCGACTTCGACTTCGGTCACTTCGACCGATTCGGCCTTGCTTTCCGGTTCCTTCTTGGCTTCTTCTTCGCAGGTCTTGATCGCCGCCTTGCCGCTTTCGCTGGTGCTCTGTTCGACGAAGTTCGCGGTCTCGAGCTTGGTGCAGTTGGATGGATCGCCCGTGGTCGCCGAGGTTTCGATCGCTGCTTCGATTTCCGATTCGTCGCTGTTGCCGCTGCCGCCACAGGCGACGAGGAAGAGAGCGGAGACGATCAGCAGGCAGGGGAGAAGCAGGTGACGCTTTTTCAAGGCGGTGCCTTTCGAGTGGTGAGTCACGGACTGGACGGACGTTGGCGAGGGACGCTATCTCAGCCACCGGCCGACGAGCGACCGGTGCGGGGGCGGATTCCCGCCGAGCCCGCGGCCGGGCCGTCGCCGCCGTCAAGCTCGGAGAGGCGCCGCTCGAGGTCGCCGATCCGCTCCGAGAGGCCCTTGATCGCGTCGGCGATCGGGTCGGGGAGATGGATCCAGTCCGCGTCCGGCCCCTCGACCCGCTTGCCCTCGACCCTGACCGGGTGGCCGGGGTTGCCGACCACGGTCGCCCCCGGGGGAACGTCCTCGACCACGACCGTGTTGGCGCCGACCTTGGCGCCGTCGCCGACCGCGATCGGGCCGAGCAGCTTGGCTCCGGAGCCGACGGTGACGTTGTCGCCGAGTGTCGGGTGGCGCTTGCCGCGCTGAAAGCCGGTGCCACCCAGCGTCACCCCCTGGTAGAGGGTCACCCGGGTGCCGATCCGCGCCGTCTCGCCGATCACGACACCAGCGCCATGGTCGATGAAGAGCTCGTCGCCGATCTCGGCGGCGGGATGGATCTCCACCCCGGTCACCACCCGGGTCGCGTAGGCGATCGCCCGGGGCAGCAGCGGCACCCCCGACTCGAGCAGCGCGTGGGCAGCGCGGTGCGCCAACAACGCCTGCACGCCGGCCCAGCTGCTGAGAATCTCGAAGCTGGAGACGCCCTGCGCGGCAGGGTCGCGATCGCGCGCCGCGGCGACGTCGGCACGCACCTCGCAGACCACCCGTTTCCATCGGCTCATGGTGAGAAGAAGGGTAGGGACATGTAGCGCTCGCCCGAGTCGCAGACGATCGTCACCACCCTCTTGCCGGCCATCTCGGGGCGTGCCGCGACCTCGAGCGCCGCCTTGATATTGGCCCCGGCCGAGATCCCGGCCAGGATGCCCTCCTGGCGAGCCGCCAGCCGCGCCGTCTCCAACGCGTCCTCGTCGGAGACGGCGAGCACCTCGTCGATCACGTCGCGGTCGAGGACCTCGGGGACGAAGCCGGCGCCGATGCCCTGGATCTTGTGGGGGCCGGGCGGCCCACCGGAGAGGACCGGGGAGCCGGCCGGCTCCACGGCGACCACCAGTGCCTCCGGAGCACGCTCGCGCAACATCCGCCCGACGCCGGTGATCGTCCCCCCCGTGCCGACCCCGGCGACGAAGGCGCCGACCTGCCCGTCGGTGTCGCGCCAGATCTCCTCCGCGGTGGTGCGGCGGTGAGCCGCGGCGTTGGCCGGGTTGGAGAACTGCATCGGCATGAAGGCTTTGCGCTGCTCGCGGATCTCCTCGGCCAAGGCGACGGCCTCGTTCATCCCGCCCAGCGAGGGGGTCTCGCGGACCTCGGCCCCATAGGCGCGCAACAGCTTCGCCCGCTCCCGGCTCATCCCCTCGGGCAGGGTCAGGATCAGCTCGTAGCCACGGGCCGCACAGACCATCGCCAGCGCGATCCCGGTATTGCCGCTGGTCGGCTCGACCACGACTGAGCGACCCGGCTTGACCAGCCCCGCCTCCTCGGCGGCATCGATCATCGCCACCCCGATCCGGTCCTTGACCGAGCCACCGGGGTTGAAGTACTCGAGCTTGGCGCAGAGGTCGCCGCCGACATCGCTTCCCAGCCTGTCCAGCAACACGATCGGCGTGTTCCCGACGACCGCCGAGGTCTCCGGCCCGATCCGCATCAGATGAAATATCCCCCGGCCCGGGGGATACAGAGTCGCTTGCTAGCGCGGCTTGCCCTCACGGTGCGCCACCTATCGCCAGTTTGTGCGCCAGCCAGCACTTACGCAGGCGCGAGAGGACGATCCGTCAGCGTCGCCGTAGCGACGTGCAACGGCCCGCCCTGCCCGCCCTCGTCGGCGAGATAGAGCGCAACGCCCTCTTGCAGCGACTCGAACAACTCATCCAAAGTGTCGCCAGAGGCAAAGCAACCGGGCAGCTCGGGAACATCGGCCCAGTAGCTGCCGTTCTCGATATGGATGCGGGCGGTCAATTCCATGGGTGAAGTTCCTTCATTGAGTGAAGTTCTTTCATTGTAGCCCCGCCTGCTTGAGAATCGCGCTGGCAAGCCCAGCCTGGTAATCGCGGCCCCTTGTGCCGCGGGAGCGTGATCGGACGGCATCCCGGCTTGGTCAAGCCGAACGGCGCCGCGGAAGCGCCTTCGCCGTCAAGTGGCACGTAGAGCTTGCGACAGCCAGGCAGCATCGTCTGGTCGGAACCCTTCACCTCACAGCGTTTCCAGTCGAGCGGTTCCCTGCCGGCTTCGATTTCCCTGCGGGCGCGTTCGGCTTGAAGACGGACGGGAGATCTCTCGTTCAGGCGACCCACCTCTTCCTCCCAGACCGGCTCACGGAACTCAACAGGGACGGGCGGCAGGTTCTGTCCTGGCGAAACCACGGGCGCAGGATATGCCGCCCGCCGGAATCGTTACCGCAAGGTGGGCGGGGCGGCGTCCACCAACGCCCTAACCCTCGCCGTCGGTCGGATCTTCAGCGGTCAGCCGCTCGAAATCCTCGGCCGACGCAGGTTTCGTGCCCCACAACTCGTCAAGCTCGGCCATCGGCGTGATCGTCGGCTCAAGAACAAGATTGCCGTCCCGATCGGGAACAGCCTCGTAGCGGCGGCCGGCTACTTCGATCAACTCGCCAATCGCCAAGTCGAGCTTCTTGACTGCGGTTGCCATGCGACAAGTGTAAACCGGCCTTACGTCTTCGACCAGCGGAGGACCGAAAGGCCGTGGAAATCCTCTCCCGACGACGGCCTGCGCGCCAGTTGTGCGCCAGTCACCCCTGAATCGACCGGAAATAACCGGACGCAACCGGAGTAAAAACCGCTTAAACAAGCCAAATCCCAATTACCACGCGCAGCGATTCAGATGAAGTACATCCCGCTACCCGACTCTTCCGCCTCTCGCCGAGCCACTTCGGCGATCGTCGTCTGGCCGAGAACCTTGCGCAGGGCGGTGACCCCCTCGGCCCAGATCCCCCCCGCCTCGTCGGCCTCCTGGCCGATCTTGCCGTCGAGTGCCTGGACGACCTCCAGCACGGCGATCTCTTCCGCCGGCCGCGAGAGCGTGTAGCCCCCCCGCATGCCGCGATGGCTGGTCAGCAGGCCGGACCGCCGCAGCGTCGAGAACAGTTGCTCGAGGAACTGCTCGGGGATGTCCCGGCGCTCCGCCAGCTCCTTGATCGGCACCGGCCGATCCCCCGAGCGAGCCAGCTCGGCCATGGCGACGACGGCGTAGCGGGACTTGGAGGTGATCGAGATCACGATGCCCTTTCTACCGCACCGATCCGGGCTGGGTTAGGATCGGGAATCGACGGGCCGCTATCGGCAAACGGCCTAATCCGCAAACGAGTGATCGGAAGCAGTCCTGAGCGAGCGCCCACACTGCCTTGTGATCGACGATCACCCGCTGGTCCGGCTCGGAGTTCGGGAGGTGCTCGAAAACGATTTCGAGGTGCACGAGTCGGTCAGCCGCGAGGAGGCGCTGGACCTGGTCCGTGACGTCGGCGACTTCGACGTCGCGATCGTCGACATGCGCTGGCGCCAGAACGGCACCGAGACGTCGATCAGCGGCCCGGAGACGATTCGCGTCCTGCACCGGTCCTCGCCGGTGCTCGGCATCGTCGCCCACGGCGAGAGGCCCGAGCGACACATCGCCAGCGCCGCGCTGCAGGCGGGCGCCAGCGCCTACATCTCCCGCACCGCGAGCGCCGCGGAGCTGCGCCGAGCCGTCGATGCGGCCGCCGCGCAGGAGAGCTTCATCGACCCCGCAGTGCCGCCGAAAGGCAGCCGCGGCAAGCTCACCCGGCGCCAGCGCGAGATCCTGCAGCTGCTGGCAAACGGCGAATCGACGACGGTTGCCGCGCGCGAACTCGACCTCAGCGAAGAGACGGTCAAGACCCACATGAAGAACGCCCTGGCCCGGCTCGGCGCCAGGAACCGCACCCACGCGGTCTCGATCGCCCTGCGCGAGTGCCTGATCGACTGAGGCTCGCGCTGGTTTAGATCCAGCCGCGGTCGCGGGCGGTGAGCACGGCCTGGGCGCGGTCGACGGCGCCGATCTTGCCGTAGACGTTGTGGAGGTGGGTGCGGATGGTCGAGACGGAGAGATGCATCTCGCCGGCGATCTGCTTGTAGACCATGCCCTCGGAGAGGTGGCGGAGCACGTCGAGCTCACGGACCGAGAGCGGGCACGGCTCGCAGATCCGCGAAGAGTCCCGCTGCGGCAGGGGCAGCTCGTAGAGAAGATCGCGCAGCGCCTCGGGCCCGAGGCCGCAGCGCTCGGCGCTGGCGCGCAGCCGTTCGGGCGAGATCGCCTCGCCCTGGGAGTAGTGAGCCACCATGTCGGCGGTGGCGAGCATCGCGGCGAAGCCGTCGGCGTCCTCGGCGTGGTGGCGCTCTATCGCCACCGCGATCCGTTGCGGCAGGTTCCAGCGACGGGCGAGGACCCCGCCGACCAGCGTGTGATCGATGCCGAGCTGCTCGCGTTCGTCGCGCAGCCGCTGCTCCGGAGTTCGCGAGATGGCATCGAAATAGACCTTGTAGCCCGGGTGCAGGCGGGAGATCACGAGCCGGCCGATGTCGTGCAGCAGCGAGGCGACGGCGAGCTCGTCGCGTTCGACCCAGCCGACGGCGCGACCGATGTGGTCGGCTGCACGCTGGGTGGCGAGGGCATGGACGCGAAAGCGCTCCGGCTTCAGCTCCCAACCGCCGTTGGACTCGAAGAAGTCGAAGCTGGGCGCTGTACCGGCGATTGCCAATACGCCGGAGGGCTCGAGCACGTCGACCGCCTCGGGAATCCCCCCCACGCCACCAGCGACGAGGCCGGCGCGATTGGCGAAGCGCAGGACCGAGATCGCCAGGGCAACATCGGACTCAACGGCTTCCACCAGCTCGCCGATCCGCGCGGCGTCAGCGGTGGCGGCGGCGATCACCCGCTCACGCGACTCAGTCAGGACCGGAAAGCGCTCCACAGCCTCGAAGGCGTCCGCGAGGCGACTGCCGGGGGCCGCTGTGCTGCGAGATCCGTCTGCCTCGGCAGGAGGGTTCCGGACGGCGGGCTTACCGTTGCCCTGAGTAGTCGTTGCCTCCATTGGGACAACACATCGGCAGCGGAAGACGTTTGGTTTAGCCGAAAGTACCTTCGTAATGGGCTGCTTGGCTCAATCATCCGTCCAGTTCTGTGCCCACCAGGCGCTCAACGGCCGCTTCGACACGGTTGACCGACCGCTCTCGTCCCAACGCCGACAGCGACTCGAATATCCCTGGCGAGACGGAGCTGCCGGTGATCGCGACCCGGATCGGCTGGTAGAGCCTGCCCGGCTTGACGTCGAATCGGTCCAAAAGAGGCGACAGCGCCGCCTCGATCGTCTCGGGGTCGAATGGCTCGGCGGCGGCGCTCAGGGCCTCTCCCGCAGCCCCTAAGAGCTCCGCGGAGCCCTCCTTCATCACCTTGGCCCAGGCCTTCGGGTCATCCTCCGGAGGCTCGAAGAGGAAGCGGATCAGCGGCCACACCTCCGCCAACGTCTGCGCTTTCTCCTGGGCGATCTCGCAAGCGGCGCGGAGTCGCCCGTCCGGCTCGCGCCCCAGATGCCGGCCGACGGCAGCGACGTACTCCTCGAGCGGCAGCTCGCGCATGAAGCGACCGTTCAGCCAGCGCAGCTTCTTCTCGTCGAAGATCGCCGCCGACCTGCCGACGTCGGCGACCTGGAACCGCCGCACCAGCTCCCCGGTCGGCATCAGCGTCGTGTCGTCGTCGGTTCCCCAACCGAGCAGCGCCAGGTAGTTGCGCACCGCCGCCGGCAGATAACCGGCATCGCGCAGCTCCTGCACGGAGGCGGCGCCGTGGCGCTTGGACAGCTTCTTTCCGTCCGGGCCGTGGAGAAGGGGCAGGTGGGCGTAGCGGGGCGGCTCGTGGCCGAGGGCGGCGAGGACGAGCAGCTGCTTGGGAGTGTTGGAGAGGTGGTCGTCGCCACGGACGACGTCGGTGATACCCATCTCGGCGTCGTCAACGGCAACGGCGAAGTTGTAGAGGACGCTGCCGTCGCCGCGGGCGATCACGAAGTCGTCGTAGCTCGCGTTGGGGAAGGAGACGGGGCCGCGGATCAGGTCCTCGACGACGGTCGCCCCCGCGTCCGGGACCCGCAGCCGCACGGCGGCGCCGGGCTCCTCAGAGGGCGTTCCCCGGTAGCCGCTGCCGGCGCCGTGCTCGGCCTTCCAGGCCTCGACGTCCCGGGCGGTCGCCGAGTCGCGGTAAGCGGCGCCGGACTCGAGCAGCCGCGCCAGCGCCAGCGCGTGGCGATCGGCCCGCTCAGCCTGGGAGATCGGCCCCTCGTCCCAGTCCAGCTGCAGCCAGCGCAGCGCGTCGAGGATCTGCTCGACGTTCTCGGCGGTCGAGCGCTCGCGGTCGGTGTCCTCTATCCGCAGCACCAGCTGGCCACCCTCGTGGCGTGCCGCGAGCCAGTTGTAGAGTGCCGTCCTCGCCCCACCGATGTGCAGCGCACCGGTCGGCGAGGGGGCAAATCTCAATCGGGGGTTATCGCTGGTCATGTTCGTTGGAGCGCATGTCTCGACTGCCGGTGGACTCGCCAAGGCGGTCGCGCGCGGCGAAGAGCGCGGATGCGAATCTATCCAGATCTTTCACCAGAGCCCGCGCATGTGGCGGCCGACGAAGTACGGCGAGGAGGACTTCGCCGCCTTTCGCGAGGCGATGGATGCCTCCCCGGTCGAAGCCGTCGTGATCCACGCCGTCTACCTGATCAACTGCGCCAGCAAGGACAAAGAGCTGCGCAAGAAGTCGCTGGCCTCGCTGACCCACGCGCTGCGGATCGGCGACGAGATCGGCGCCGCCGGTGTGGTCCTGCATCCCGGGGCGCAGAAAGGCGAGCCGCTCGGCCCCTCGATCAAGCGCGCTTCGAAAACGATTGCCGCGGCGCTGAAAGACAGCGACAGCTGCCCGCTTCTCCTCGAGCAAACCGCCGGCCACAGGGGCCTGCTCGGCCGCGACTTCGACCAAACCGCTGAACTCATCGACGGCGCCGGCGCCGGCAAGCGCCTCGGCCTCTGCCTCGACTCCTGCCACATGTTCGTCCAGGGCTACGACATCACCGACGAAACCCACCTCGCCAAGGTGCTCGACGAAGCGGACGCCAGGATCGGCATCGACCGCCTCGGCTGCGTCCACGTCAACGACGCCGCCGCCCCCCTCGGCTCCTGCCGCGACCGCCACGCCAACATCGGCAAGGGAGAGATGGGCCAACGAGGCCTCGCCGCCTTCCTCTCCGAGCCCCGCTTCGAGGGACTGCCGGCGACGCTGGAGACGCCGGGGCCCGACAAGAAGGGTTCGGACAAGAAGGAAGTCACCCTGGCCAAGAAACTCCGCCGCGAAGGCCTCAAACGCCGAAGCAAAGCAACCTCCTGAATCGCCGGGGCCTACCGCCCCCCGGTGCCGCAGAACCGCGTCGGCAAGAGCCCTGGGTGCCCCTCCCTCAGAAGCTCCCGGACAGAGAATCCGCAGTAAGCACCTGGATCAGCTGCGCGACGGCTTCTGAGGGAGGGGCACCCAGGGCTCTTGTGGTCCCGTGTCCGGGCAGGCGACGGGGACCGGCTCTCGCCGGCCCCACGCTCTCCCGCCGTAAACTCTCTATTTGACGTGGACGCCGGAGATCGCCCGTGAGATGACCAGGCGCTGAATCTCCGAGGTGCCCTCGAAGATCGTGTAGATCTTCGAGTCGCGGTGCATCCGCTCGACCGGGAACTCCCGGGTGTAGCCGTTGCCGCCGAGGATCTGGATCGCACGCTCGGTAGCCCAGACCGCGACCTCGCCGGCCTTCAGCTTCGACATCGAGCCCTCGGCGTTTTCGAAGGTCTGGCCGGTGCGGCCCATCCAGGCGGCACGCCAGACCAGCAGCCTGGCGGCGTCGATCTCCAGCTTCATGTCGGCCAGGGCGAAGGCGATCGACTGGTTCTCGATGATCGCCTTGCCGAACTGGCGCCGCTCCTTGGCGTACTCGAGCGCGTACTCGTAGGCGGCGCGGGCGATGCCAAGCGCCTGGGCACCGACCGTCGGCCGGCTTGCCTCGAAGGTCTGCATCGCCGCCTGCGACTTCGATTTCTTGCCTTCGCGGACCCGCGCCAGGCGTTCGTCGAGCTTCTCTTTACCGCCCAGCAGGCAGGCGCCGGGGACGCGGCAGTCGTCGAGGTGGACGTCGGCGGTGTGGGAGGCGCGAAGCCCGTGCTTCTTGACCTTGGCGCCCTGCTCGCAGCCCTTGGTGCCGGGCGGGATCACGAAGGCTGCGTGGCCGCGCGAGCCGAGCTCGCGGTCGACCGAGGCGATCACGACATGGACGTTGGCGATGCCGCCGTTGGTGGCCCAGGCCTTCTGGCCGTTGATCACCCACTCGTCGCTCGCCTCGTCGTACTTGGCGGTGGTGCGAATCGCCGAGACGTCGGAGCCGGCATCCGGCTCGGAGGCACAGAAGGCGCCCAGCTTGACGTCGTCCGGCGTGCCGAAGCATTGGGGGATCCACTCCCCCATCTGCTCCGGAGTTCCCTGCCCGAAGATCGCGGCGACGGCGAGCGAGGTGCCCATGATCGCCATGCCGATGCCGGCGTCGCCCCAGAACAGCTCCTCGTTGGCGATCGGCAGCGTCAGGCCGGTCTCGTCGGCCCAGAACTGGCCCAGCGCTTCGAAGCTGTAGAGGCCGATCTCGGCGGCCTCCTGGATCACCGGCCAGGGGGTTTCCTCGCGCTCGTCCCACTCCTCGGCGGCGGGCCTGACGACGCCCTCCGCGAAGCCGTGGACCCACTCGCGAATGTCCTTCTGGTCCTGGTTGAGCTCGAGCGTGAACTTGGGGCCGCCCTCGGCGGGGTCGTTATCGGCCCCGGTCACCTCAGCCAGTGCCCGGTCCGCGTCCAACTCTGCAACTCCGGCCGTCTCGGACATGGCGAGGAATCCTACATGAATCCGTGTCGCTTCTACACGGATTCGTGTCGTCTAGACATCGCGCAGGTCGAAGGCACGGAGACCCTCGGCGCCTTCGTCGCTGCAATCGAAGAAGGGCCGGTTGACGCAGCCGTAGGACTCGCCGCTGCCCTCGTAAGCTTGCTCGACCGAGAACTGGCAGTGGGGCAACGGGTTGCCGGTCATCTTCACGCCGCCGAAGCCACCGGGCTCGAGGACCGCCGAAAGCTCCACCTCCGCGCCGAACACCTCCTGCATGCAGCCGACGTACTGCTCGCCGCTGAAGCGGTCCACGTAGCTGTAGAGGAAACGGCAGCCGAGCTCGATGCAGCCACGCGGCTCGACCATCTTGTCGCAGAACGAACGGCACTGGCGACACTCGCCAACCTGGGTGCGCGTAACGGTCATATGGGAAGTCTAGGGAGAGGAGATCGTGGAAACCAAGCGATCCGCGCTCTCAAGCCGCCAGGGCGTTGGGGCCCAAGACCTGGTCTATCTCGTTGCGCAGGCCGCTCGAGGGTCTTACCCGGTAGTCGCTGCCAAGGCGGAGGCGACGGGTCCCGTCCCTGGTCTGCATCACCAGGTGCACGTCGGCGTCGCCCCTGTGGTGCTCCAGCACGGCCTTCAGTTCGTCGACCAGCACGGAGCTGAGCTGGGCCGGGTCGACCTCTACCTGCCATGGCCCCGACGGCACCGTCCTGGCTTGGTTGCCGCGGTTGATCTCCTCCGCGTCGGGTTCGAACCGCTGCGCCTCCTGGACGACCAGCTTGGTCTCGCCGCGGTCCTTGTGGTCGAGCCTGCCGCGGACCACGACGATCGCGTCGGGGGCGATCACGGCCGCGTTCTCGGACTCGTCTGCCTTGAAGACCAGCATCTCGACCTGACCCTCGACGTCGTCGAGGGTCGCGAACATCATCTGCGAGCCGCTCTTGGTGCGGATCTTCTTGCAATCGACGACGATGCCGCCGACCGTCACCCAGGCGCCGTCTGGCTTGGCGCCGAGCTGGGCCAGGCTGCAGTCGACGCGAGCTCGCAGCGCCCCTTTCACCTCGGCCAGCGGATGCGAGGAAAGGTAGGTGCCGAGCGTCTCTTTCTCCAGCGCCAACAGCTCGGCGCGGTCGAACTCGGCGGCGGAGATCGGCGGACGGTGATGGGCCTGGGACTGCACCGGTCCCCCCCCAGCGGCGTCCTCGCCGAAGTCGAAGATCGAGCCCTGGCCCATCTGCGCGTCCTCCTGCGCCTTCTGACCCGCCGACTGGGCCGCCGGCAGGGTTTCGAGCATGCCTTTGCGAGTCGCTCCGGTCGAGTCGAGGGCGCCGCACTTGATCAGGCATTCGATCGCCCGTTTGTTGACGGCGCGGGAGTCGACCCGCTCGCAGAAATCCCAGATCGACCCGATCTCCCCGTCCTCGCGGGCGCGCAGGATCGCCTCCACGGCGGAGTGGCCGACGTTCTTGACGGCATCGAGGCCAAAGCGGATCGCCTTCTCGTTGACCACGAAGCTGTGGTCGGAGGAATTGACGGCGGGCGGCAACACCTCGATCCCCATCTCCTCGCAGCGGTTGACGAAGAAGGGGACCTTGTCTTTGGTGTTCATCACCGAGGAGATCACCGCCGCCATGTACTCGGCCGGGTAGTTGGCCTTGAGGAAGGCGGTCCGGTAGGCAATCAGCGCGTAGCAGGCGGCGTGGGACTTGTTGAACGAGTAATCGGCAGCGGCCTCCATCAGCGACCACATGTTCTCGGCGACCTTGATCGCCGTTCCCGAGGCCTGCATGCCCTCCATGAATTTGGCCTTCATGGTCGCCATCAGGTCGCGCTTCTTCTTGCCGATCGCCTTGCGCAGGTCGTCCGCCTCGGCGGGGCTGAAGCCGGCCATCTGCTTGGCGATCTCCATCAACTGCTCCTGGTAGAGGACGCAGCCGTAGGTGGGCTCGGTGATCGGGCGCAGGCGTGGGTCGGGATACCTGACCGAGGAGGGGTTGAGCTTGCCCTTGGCGTAGTCGGGGATGTAGCGCATCGCGCCCGGGCGGTAAAGCGAGACGAGGGCGACGATGTCGTCGAACTCGGTCGGCCGCACCTTCTTCATCGCCTCGCGCATGCCCTCGGACTCGAGCTGGAAGACGCCGGTCGAATCCCCTTTGGCGAGCATCTCAAAGGTCGGCGCATCGTCCATCGGGATCTCGCCGATGTCCAGCTCCACCCCCCGCGAGCGCTGGATGATCTCCATCGCGTCCTCGATCACGTCGAGGTTGCGGAGGCCGAGGAAGTCCATCTTCAGCAGACCGATCTCCTCGATCGGCCCCATCGAGTACTGGGTCACGATCTTGTACTGGCGCTCCGGCTTGCCCGAGCCAGTGGCGCCGGCGGCTGGGGCGCTGCGGTCCTCGGCCAGCTGCAACGGCACGATCTCCTGCAGCGGCCGGTCGGCGATCACCACCGCGGCGGCGTGGATCGAGTTGTTGCGGATGATTCCCTCGAGGCCCTGGGCGACGTCGAGGATCTTCTTCGCCTCCGGCTCGGAGTCGTAGGTCTTTTTGAGTTCCTGGCCCGCCTTCAGGCATTCCTTGAAGGAGGGGTTGCGGCCGAGGATCGGCTCTGGGATCTGCTTTGCGAGGCGGTCGCCGGTGGCGTAGTCGTAGCCAAGCACGCGGGCGGCGTCGCGGGTGGCCGCGCGCGGGGCCATCTTGCCGAAGGTGATGATCTGGGCAACCGATTCGCGGCCGTATTTCTCGCCGACGTAGCGGATCATCCGCTCGCGTCCGCGGACCGAGAAATCGATGTCGATATCCGGCATCGATTTGCGGCCGGGGTTGAGGAAACGCTCGAAGAGGAGGTCGTTGGCGAGCGGGTCGAGATCGGTGATGCCGAGGTTGTAGGAGACGATCGAGCCCGCCGCCGAGCCACGGCCCGGTCCGACGGCGACGCCGTTTTCCTTGGCGTAGCGGATGAAATCCCAGACGATCAAGAAGTAAGAGGAGAAACCCATCTCCTCGATCACGCCGAGCTCGAACTCGATTCGCTCGACAGCCTCGGCCGGCGGCGGGTCGCCGTAGCGGGCGCGCAGGCCCTGCTCGGCGATGCGGCGCAGCATCGCCTCCGGCTCCTCGCCGTTCTCGGTTGGGTAGCGCGGCAGCAGCAGGCTGCCCAGCTCGATGTCCAGCGAGCAGCGCTCGGCGATCTCCAGCGAGGTCGGCACCGCCTCCGGCCACTCGGCGAAGGACTCGATCATTTCCTCGGAGCTCTTGATGTAGAACTCGTTGGTGTCGAAGCTCATCTTCGGCGCTTCCAGGGTCGACTTCGTCTGCACGCAGAGCAGCGCCGCGTGGTTGTCGAAGTCCTCGCGCCGCAGGTAGTGGACGTCGGCCGTGCCGACGACGGGGCGACCCAGCTCACGGGCGTAGCGGACGATCCCCTCGTTTGCCTTGTCCTGCTCGGCGATCCCGTTCTTCTGAACCTCGAAGTAGACCTGCTCGGGCCCAAAGGCCTGGATCAGGTCATCAAGATGAGAGCGGGCGTCGTCGGCGCGCTCTTCGACCAGGCGTCGGCAAAAGCGCGACTGCAAGCAGCCGGTGAGGACGATGACGCCCTCGGAGTGGCGCTCCAACAGCTCCATGTCGACGTTCGCCTTGCCACGCGAGAAGCCCTCGAGGAACCCCGCCGAGGTGAGCTGGACCAGGTTCGAGTAGCCACGGTCGTTCTCGGCCAGGAGGGTCAGGTGATTGCGCTCGTAGCGCGGCTGCTCCTTGATCAGCTTGCGATCCTCGACGAAATAGGCCTCGAGGCCCACGATCGGCTTGATCCCGTGCTTGGTGCAAGCCTTGTAGAGATCGACCGCCCCGTTCATCACCCCGTGGTCGGTGAGCCCCAGAGCGGGCTGACCCAGCTCCGCCGCCCGCGCCGCCATCGCGTCGATCTTGCAGGCACCGTCGAGCAGCGAGTACTCGCTGTGGGCATGCAGGTGGGCGGCGGCAGGGGTGCTCACGGGGTGGCAGCGACTATGCCAACTGGGGCAGATGGCACCGGGCACTTCCGAGCGTCTTCCGCGCTACTTCCGTCTATCTCCGAGGCGTCCTGGGAGGGAAGGTGCCGGAGCCGCAGCTCCTTAGCTGCGGGCGGAATCTGCGTACCCGAGGACGGCTCGCTGAAGCTGCGGCTGACCGGGTCCTTGGGTAGGGGTGAAGCGTCTTGTACTTTTTTGGCGCTCTGCTCATCGGACGGCGGCAGACGATCCACAAAAAAGTTAAGCGAAACCCCTACCAGGACCCGGTCAGCCGCAGACCCACGCACTCGGCCCCGAGTCGGCCCAGATTTCGCCCGCGATCCGATCTTGTTCGGCTTTCGGGGCGTTCTGGGGCTCGCCCTGGCCGCCGTAGAGCTCCCAGGTCGACGGCAGGACCTGGTACGCGCCGCCGGCGCCGCTGGAGGGATTTACCGCGCCGTAGTTACCACCGGACTCGCACATCACGATGTAGGCGGGAATCGAGTAAGGGCCGCCCAACCAACGGCCGACTTCTGCTTCTGCTTCGGCCCGGCTGACGGCGCGGGCTTCCGCGGCGCGGGCGGCCTGGATCTCTTTCACCCAGGTGCCGATATTCGATTTGAGACCGGCCAGCGAGGCTTCGCGGGCGGCGCTGATCGACCGCAGGCGGGCGGCGGCGGCCTCGGCGGCTTCGCGGACGGAGGCAATCTGGGTGCGGGCGGCGGCGAGACGTTCGTCGTAGGCGATGGCGCGGGCCTCGAGCACCGCGACCGCCTTGGCCTCTTCGCGAACTTCGTCGCGGACCTGCTTGACGCGGTCGGCGAGGGCGCTGTCGGATTCCTCGATCTCCCGCAGGTAGTCGGTCCGGGTGATCAGGTCCTGGTAGCTGGCGGAGGCAAGGACAACGCTGGCGGTACTCGGCGAGCCGCTCTCGTAGATCGCCACCAGGCGTTCGGCCAGGGCGTGGCGGGAACGCCGCAGGCGGGCCCTCTCGACCGCCAGCTCGCGGCGCGTCCGCTTCACCTTCCGGCTCAGCTCGGCCGCCCGCTGCTCGCCTTCGGCCAGCAGGTCAGATAGGCGTTGCTCGCGGGCCTCAGCCGCCGCGGCTTCACCCTGGGCGTCGGCCAGCCGTTCGTTGCTCGCCTGCAGATCGGCCGAGATCGAGCTGGCTTCGCCCCGGGCCGAGGCGAGCTTGGCTTCAAGCGCACCCGAATCGGCGGCGGCGCCTGCCTGGGGCGCGAGCGCCAGCGCGGCGACGAGTAACCCGCAGAGCAGCGCGCCCGCGCCAACCACTGCAAGGTCCTTTCTAAACTGAGTCGGCCCCAAGAGGAAGCCGAGGCTACGGACTCTGTGAGCGAACCCTCACAAGTTGTCGATAATGCGCAACGAAAGTTGCGGCTGCGAGAGGCTCAGCCCTCGGGCACGTTGCGGCTCGCCAGGTAGGCGCCGGCACCGATCGCCAGCACGGCGACGCCGATGCCGATCCTGATCTCGCGCCTGTAGCGGCGGCGCAGGTAGGCAAAGGCGAAGCTGACCGCCGCCTTTCCCAGCCGGTCGTGCATCAGCCCTCCCCCTCCTTGCCGCGCTCGCGGATCCGGTGCGCCATCCGCGATTGCAGCGACCAGATCTCGATGAACCCCGGCGAGGCATTCTGGTCGAACAGCCCGCCCGACTCCGAGAAGCTCGCCAGCTGGGCGTCATAGACGGAGTTGGGGGACGAGCGGGTGACGATGCGAACGTGGCCTTTGTACAGCCGCAGGCCGATCTCACCCGTGACCTGGGCGTTGACCGCGTCCATGTAGGCGTCGAGGTCGGCACGCAGGGGCTCCCACCAAAGCCCGGCATAGACGAGGTAGCCCCACCTTTGATCGAGAGCGGGCTTGAACTGGTTCTGGTGGATCGTTCCGACCAGACGCTCCAGCTCCTCGTGGGCCGTGAGGACGATCGTCGCGGCGGGCACCTCGTAGATATCGCGCACCTTGAGGCCGACGATCCGGTCCTCGATGTGGTCGACGATCCCGACGCCATGACGGCAGCCGATCTCGGCCACGCGTTCCAGCAGGTCGACCAGGGCCATCGGCTCGCCGTTGAGCGATACCGGCAAACCCGCCTCGAAGCCAAGCAAGATCGTCTCGGCCACGTCAGGCGCCTCCTCGGGCCGCGTCACCAGCTGGAAGACGTCGTCGTCCGGAGCGTGACCGAGGTCCTCGATCCAGCGTCCCTCCGAGGAGCGGCCCCAGAGGTTGTCGTCGATCGAGTAGGGGGCGACCTCGGTGCCGCCCTTGACCGGGATCCCGTTCTCGCGGGCGTAGGCGATCTCCTGCTCGCGGCCCATCTCCCAGGAGCGCACCGGGGCGATCGTCCGCAGCTCCGGGGCCAGCGTTGCCACCGTGGCCTCGATCCGCACCTGGTCGTTGCCCTTGCCGGTGCAGCCGTGGGCGATCGTGTCGCAGTCGGCCTTGCGCGCGTACTCGACCGCCAGCGCCGCGATCAGCGGCCGGCCGAGGGCGGTGAAGAGCGGGTAGCCGTCATAGACGGCATTGGCCTTGATCGCCGGGGCAATGAACTCGGCTGCAAAGCGCTCACGGGCGTCGACGACGTGGCACTCGACCGCGCCGAGCTGCCGCGCCTTCTCTTCGATCACCCCATAGTCCTCGCCGGGTTGTCCAAGATTGACGGTGAGGCAGACGACTTCGGCTGCATAGTGTTCCTGGATCCACTTGACCATCACGCTGGTATCGAGGCCGCCCGAGTAGAGCAACAGCACGCGATGGACCTTTTTCGGGTCGGCCTCGTAGCTGGCGGTCCGCTGGAAGTGCTCTGGCTGGATGGTCACGGACGCGCAGTCTCGCAGGCGAAACCGCTGCGCGACGGCTGGCGCTGACAGACTGGACGAGGATGCGACGCTTCGGCCATATTCTCTCGATCGCGCTGATCACCGCCGGGCTGGTGGTGGTCGCCGACGTCGCCGTAACGCTCGCCTACAGGGAGCCGCTCTCCTCGATCTACGGCTCGATCAAGCAGCAGCAGGCGGCAAGCCAGCTGAGCGAACTCGAAGCGGCCTACCCGACCCACCAGGACCGGCGCGCGGTGGCGAAGGTGATGAACCCGAAGCGCCAGATCAGGATCCTGGCGCGGCGCTTTGCGGCCGCGGTGGAAACCGGCCAGTCGATCGGGCGGATCGAAGCGCCGGCGATGGACGGGCTCAACATCGTCGTCGTCCAGGGCACCGACACGACGAGCCTCCAGAAGGGCCCCGGCCACTACCCGGAAACCCCGTTCCCGGGGCAGGGCGGCACCGTCGGGATCGCCGGCCACCGCACCACCTACCTGGCGCCGTTCCGCCACATCGACTCGATGAAGATCGGCGACCCGATCGTCGTGAAAATGCCCTACGCGACCTTCGTCTACCGGGTGAGGAGAACCGCCGTCGTCGACCCCAGCGACGTCGGCATCGTCAGGAAGGTCGGCTACGAGCAGCTGGTGCTGAGCGCCTGTCATCCGCTCTACAGCGCCTCCCACCGCTACGTGATCTTCGCCAAGCTGGCGCGGGAGCATCTCTCCGGCGCAGTCTGAGCCGGTGCGGGGGGCTAAGGCACGGGGATGCCGCCGCTGCCGTTTTCTTCCGGAGCGGTCGGTTCCGTGGTGGACGAGGTCGTCGTCGGGGAGACGGTCGGTTCCGTGGTGGCAGTGGTCGATTCGGTGCTGGTCGGTTCCGTCGCAGGGGCGGTCGTCGCCGTGCTCTCGGTGGTGCTCGGCAGAGTGCTAACCGATTCCGAGGTCGGAGCGGTCGTGCCGCCGCCGTTGTCGTTGCCGGCGATGACGATCACCGCCACGACCAGGCCGACGATCACCGCGACCAGCCCGGCGACCAGGAGTCGCATGTTGCCGTGCGGTTGCCCCCCGTCGGGACCGTGGCCTTCCGGCCCCATCAAGCGCGTCGGATCCTCGTGCACCTAGTCCTCCGGTCCGAGTATTGCGTCCAAGATCGAGCCGGTGTCGTCGATCTCGAACCCGCTTCGCAAGCGAGACTCGATCTCCTCCCGGCTGCTGCCCGAAACCGCCATCTGGGTCGCGAGCAGGCGAGCCCCGGCGGGCGTACCGCGTTCGGGCGCCGGCCGCTCGTCTTCGATCGATGGCTCCTCCTCAACCGGCGCAACCGCGGTCAGGTGGGAGCCGCGCAAGGGCCCCGTCGCTTCCTCGTCTGCGCCCGAGCCGTCCGCGCCGCCGTCGCGAATCAGGTCCCTCGCCTCCTCCAGGGAGGCGAGCAGCCGCTCGGACTGACGCCTGATCCCCTCCGATTGGGCAACCAAGGAGTCGGTCAGGCCTCCCAGCGCGGCCAGGCGCTCGGAGACGAGTCGGTCCGCCTCGGCCTCCGCCCCTTCCAGCCGCTCCCGGGCCTGAGCCTCGGCGTCGTCGATGACTTTCGAGGCGGCCCGCTCGGCCGCCTCGACGATCACGGCGAGGCGCTCGGCGGTACTCGCGGCGATCGGTCGGGGCTGGGCTGGGCGGTCTTTGCAGCTCACGGCTCGGACAAGCCTAGAAGCGATGCGCCGATCAGTCCAACCGCCCTCTCGACCTGAGCCGAATCGACCATCAGCGGCGGCAGCAGCCGCAGCGTGCCCGGCGCCGGAACGTTGACGACGAGGCCGCGACTCAGCAGGTCGGCGCCGATCGCCTGCGCGTCGATCCCCTCCTCGAGGCCGACACCCACCATCAGGCCGCGGCCGCGCACCTCGCGGACGCCGTCGAGGGCCCCGAGGCCGTCCCGCAGGAGGGACCCCAGCTCGCGCACGCGGCGCAGCAGCACCGGATCGTCGACGATGTCGAGGACCGCGAGCGCGGCGGCGGTGGCGACCGGCCCGCCGGCGAAGGTCGAGCCGTGGTCGCCGGGCTCGAGGACGTCGGCCGCGACAGGGCCGGTAACGCAGGCGCCGATCGGGACGCCGCCACCGAGCGCCTTGGCGCTGGTCAGCAGGTCGGGCCGGACCGGGGTCTGCTGGTAGGCCCAGAGCGAGCCGGTCCTCCCCATCCCGGTTTGGATCTCGTCGAGGATCAGCAGCGCCCCGGCCTCCTCGCAGGCCTCGCGGGCGGCGAGGAGCGCCTCGTCGCTGGTCGGATGGATGCCGGCCTCGCCCTGGATCGGCTCGATCAGCACCGCCGCCGTGCGCTCGCCGACAGCTTCGCGCAGGGCGCCCGCGTCGTTGTGCGGAACCGAGCGAAAACCGGGCAGCATCGGCCCCAGTGCCTCGTTGCGCGCGAGCCCGGGGGTAGCCGCGAGGGCGCCGTAGCTGCGACCGTGGAAGTCGCCCTCGAAGCTGACGATCTCCGGCTCGGCGATGCCGCGCCGGTAGGCGTGCTTGCGGGCGATCTTGATCGCGCACTCGATTGCCTCGGTGCCCGAGTTGGCGAAGAACACACGGCCGCCGAGACTGGACTCCGAAAGCCGCCCGGCAAGGCGTGCCATCGGCTCGGTGTAGAAGAGGTTGGAGACGTGCATCAGGCGCCCCGCCTGCTCGCGCACCGCCTCGACCACGGCCGGGTGGCAGTGGCCAAGCGAGCAGACCGAGATGCCGGTCAGGAAGTCGAGGTACTCCTTGCCCTCGGCGTCCCACAGCAAGGAGCCCTCGCCGCGGACGAAGTCGACCGGCGCCCGCCGGTAGGTCCGCATCAGGTAACGCTCCTCGAGAGCTTTGACGTCGGCCAGGCTCAAGGGGTCACCATCGTCCCGATGCCGGCGTCGGTGAACAGCTCCAGCAGCAGGCTGTGCGGCTTGCGCCCGTCGATGATGTGGGCGGACTGGGCGCCGCCGCGGATCGCGTCGACGCAGGCCTGCAGCTTCGGCCGCATCCCCCCTTCGACCGCCGCCAGCATCTCCTCCACCTCGGCCACCGAGGCGCGCGAGATCAGCGAGGCCTCCTCGCCGGCGTCGGCCAGCCAGCCCTCGACGTCGGTCAGGAAGATCGCCTTGTGGGCACCGAGCGCCGCAGCGACCTTGCCGGCCGCCTCGTCGGCGTTGACGTTGTAGGACTGGCCCTCGCGATCGGAGGCCGAGGAGGCGATCACCGGGATGTAGTCGGCGGCGATGTGGTTGAGGACGTCGACGTCGACCCGCTCGACCGAGCCGACGAAGCCGACCTGGTCTGCGTTGGCCGCCGGCGTGACCTCGAAAAGGGTCCCGTCCTCGCCGGCGAGTCCGACCGCGGGCTGCCCCGCCCGGTTCAAGCGCTGCACGATCTCGGAGTTGAGCTTGCCGACCAGGACCATCTTCGCCACCTCGACGGTCTCCGCGTCGGAGACGCGCAGGCCCTCGTGAAACTTCACCTCGAGGCCGAGTCGGTCCATGTAGCGGGTGATCTCGGGGCCGCCGCCGTGGACGATGACCGGGTTGAGGCCGACGTACTTGAGCAGCACGACGTCGGCGGCGAAGGCGTCCCGTAGACCCTCCTCGAGCATCGCCGCGCCGCCGTACTTGATCACCACCGTGCGACCGTGGAACTCGCGGATGTAGGGCAGCGCCTCGAGCAGCGTCTCGACGCTGGCTCCGGCCGCCCGCGACTGCGGTGCCTGCTCGGTCATCGTCCGCTCCTCTCGCTCGGTGGAATGTCGCCTGATGGGCTGTCGCTTATCGAGGTCAAGTCGTGTACTCCGCGTTGATCCGCACGTACTCGTAGCCGAGGTCCGAGAACCAGACGTGGGCGCGGTGCTCGCCGCGGCCGAGGCGGACGCCGATCTCGGCCTCCCTCTCCTCGCCGCCCAGCTCGGCGGCGTCGATCGAGTCGGCGCCGATCTCCTCGAGGTCCTCGCCGACCAAGGCCATTCCCGCCGCCTGGGCGATCCGGCCCCAGTTCGGGTCGCGCCCGAACAGCGCCGTCTTGACCAGCGGCGAGTTGGCGACGGCGCGGGCGACGCGCTCGGCCTCGGCAGCGCTGGCGGCCTCACTGACCTCGATCCGCCCAACCCTGACCGCACCCTCACCGTCGGCGACGATCTCAATCGCCAGCTGCGCCAGGACCGCCCCCAGCAGTCCCTCCGGCAGCGGCTTGCCGCTGGCCCCGGTGGCCTGCAGCAGCACGCAGTCGTTGGTGCTCATCTGCCCGTCGACGGTGATCCGGTTGAAGGAGGCATCGACGGCGGAGCGCAGGGCGGCGTCGGGGTCCGCGACGACGGCGTCGGTCTGCACGAAGCAGAGCATCGTCGCCATCTTCGGCTCGATCATTCCGGCGCCCTTGGCCTGCGCCGAGAGGGTCACGCCGCCCAACTTAAGCGTGCACCGCTTCGGCCAGCGGTCGGTGGTCGTGATCGCGTCCGAGAAGGCGCCGGCGCCGTCGGCCACGAGGCCCGCCGCGGCCTCGTCGATGGCGGGCAGGACCGCCTCGATCGGCAGCGGCACGCCGATCGTGCCGGTCTCGGCAACCGCGACGCTCGCGGTCTCCAAGCCCAGTGCCGTCGCCGCCCGCCCGCACATCCCCAGCGCGTCGGCGTAGCCCTGGGCGCCGGTCTCGGCGTTGGCGTTGCCGCTGTTGACGACGGCGGCGCGGATCCGGTCGCGTGCGGTGACCTCGCGGCAAACCCGGATCGGCGCCGCGGCGGAGGCGTTGCGGGTCAGCAGCAGCGCCGAGCTCACCGACTCCTCGTCGCAGACGAGCAGACCGACGTCGGTCTTACCGCCGCCCTTGAGCCCGCAGTGGGCGCCGCCGGCGCGGAATCCTGGCGCCAGCTGGGCGGGATCGAGCTCCTCCACCCCGGCCGGAGCGTCGACCCAACGCGACCTGAAGAACGACGACTCCTGCCTGCTCGGCTTCGCGTCCGCGGACGAGGCACTCACAGCAGCCCCGCGGTCTCGTCGAGGCCGAGCATCAGGTTGAGGTTCTGGATCCCCTGACCTGAGGCCCCCTTCCAGAGGTTGTCGATCGCCGAAAAGGCCATCACCCGCCCGCGCTCCTCGACGGTCACGTAGACATGGCACTCGTTGGTGTCGCGGAGGTCGCGCAGTCCCGGCGGCCGGTCGACGACGCGGACGAAGGGCTCGCCGGCATAGCGCTCGCGATAGAGAGCCTGGACCGCTTCCTTGGAGACCGGCTCGGTCGTCTGCGCGTAACAGCTGGCCAGCTCACCCTGGTCGAGCGGCAGCAGGTGCGGGACGAAGGTGACCGGCGCCGGGCTGCCCAGCGCCGCCAGCTCCTGCTCGATCTCGGGGCGGTGACGGTGGCCCTCAGTCTTGTAGGCGAAGGCGTTCTCGTCCATCGAGGCGTAGTGCATCGCGTCGCCACCGCCGCGGCCGGCGCCGGAGACGCCCTGCATGGCACTGACGACGACGTCGGCGAGCAGGCCCTGCTCGGCCAGCGGCGCCAGGCCGAGGACGCTGGCGGTCGGATAGCAGCCGGGGGTCGCGACCAGCTTCGCCTCGCGCAGCTCGTCCCGGTACATCTCCGTCAGTCCGTAGACGCCCGTGCCGAAGAGGTCGGGGGCGCCATGCTCGCCGTACCAGCGCTCGTAGGTGTCCATCTCCCGCAACCGGAAGTCGGCTGAGAGGTCGACGACGAGGATGCCCTGGGCGCGCAGCGCGGCGACGGTCGGCGCGGCGGCGCCGTGAGGGTAGGCGACAATCGCGGCATCGATCCCCTCGACCCGGTCGAGGTCGAGCTCGGTCAGCTCCAGCGGCACCCGGTAGCGCGGGTAGAGGCTGTCGAGGCGCTTGCCGGCGTCGCTGCGCGAGGTCACCGCTGCAAGCAGCAGCCGCGGATGCCGCCAGACGATCTGCGCCGCCAGGGCGCCGGCGAAGCCGGAGGCGCCGGCGACCAGCACCCGGGCCGTGGGCTCGCCGGCAAGTGGTTGCAGGCCAAGGTCATTCACGCAGGGTCCCTCCGATCTCCGCCAGCTTCGCCTTGATCGCCTCACGCAGCGGGGCGATCTCCTCGTCCGTGAGGGTGCGATCGGCGCCACGGAACTCGAGCCGCAGGGCCAGGCTCTTGCGTCCCTCGCCGAGCTGCTCGCCCTCGTAGAGGTCGAAGACCGTGGCCGAGCGCAGCAGCTCGCCACCCCCCGCCAGGACCGCGTCGCGGACCGCGATCGCGCTCACCTCGACAGGGACGACGACGGCGAGATCCTGGTGGGCGGCCGGGAAGGTGGTGACGTCCTCATAGACCTCTTCGCCGACCGCGGCGGCACCGACCAGTGCGGCGGTGGAGATTTCGAAGCCGACCGCCGCCCCCATATCCCACTCCCGGCAGACCAGCGGATGCACCTCGCCGATCCATCCGGCCGGGACGCCCCCGATCTCGGCCGCGGCCGATCGACCGGGATGCAGGAACGGCTCCAGCGCCGTCGCGAAGCTCAACTCGACGCCCAGCTGGCCGGCAAGGGCCTCCAGCGCACCCTTCAGCGCGAAGAAATCGGCGGGCTCACCGCCCCCCCGCCAGGACTTCTCGACCAGCGACCCAACCGCCAGGCAGGCGAGCCGGTGCGGCTCGGCAAACGGCGCCCCCCGCTCCCCCACAAACGCCCCCGCGAGCGGGTCGATGGGCCTCGCCCGTCCATCGTCTTGACGTTTCAGGCCCACCGGCGGGATGTTCAGGTAGACCTGGCCGGACTCGAAGAGGGCGACCGCGTCGGCGTCGCGGGCGAGGTTGCGGGAGGCGACGTCGAGCAGCGATCCGAGCAGCGTCGTCCGCATCGCCGACTGGTCCTCCGACAGCGGATTGGCGAGCAGCACCGGATCGGCGCGCGAGTCGCCCGCCGGGATCCGCAGCCGGCCGGGCTCGCCGGGGTCTGTGAAGCTCCAGCCGACGACCTGGTCGAAGCCGAGGTCACGCAGGGCGTCCTCGGCCCGCCGCCGCAACCGCTGCTCGCGGCTCAGGCCGCCGACCTTCTCGGCCACCACCGGCAGCGTCGTCGGCAGGTGCTCGTCGAAGCCGTGGACGCGGCCGACCTCCTCGATCAGGTCGACCTCGCGGGTGACGTCGTAGTGGCGGTCGGGCGGCACCATGACGCGCAGGTCCTCGCCATCGACCTCGACCTCGAATCCGAGCCGCCCCAGGTAAGCGACCTGATCGGCCTGCTCGATCCGCATCCCCAACAGACCCACGACCCGCGCCGCCCGCAGCGAGATCGCCGGCGTCGCCGGGATCTCGGCGACGACGTCGACCGTGCCCGGCACCAACTTCGCGCCGCAGAGCTCGACCAGCAGGCGCGAGGCGACCCGCTGGGCCCGCAGGCACAGCTCCGGGTGCAACTGCTTCTCGAAGCGCGAGGACGCCTCCGAGCGCAGCCCCAGCAGGCGCGAGGTGCGGAGGATGTTGGTGCCGTTCCAGTTGGCGACCTCGAGCAGGACCCGGGTCGTCTCGGCGGATACCTCGGAAACCTGGCCGCCCATGATCCCGGCGATCCCGGTCGGGCCGTTGCCGTCGCAGACGAGGACCGTCTCGGCGTCCAGCTCACGCTCGATGCCGTCGAGGGTCGTCATCTTCTCCCCGGCGGACGCCGCCCGCACGGTCAGCGCCCCGCCCGGGACCCTGTCGAGGTCGAAAGCGTGCAGCGGCTGCGCGGTCAGCAGCATCACGTAGTTGGTGACGTCGACGACGTTGTTGATCGGCCGCTGCCCGGCCGCGGTCAGACGCGCCTGCAGCCAAAGTGGCGAGGGCCCGACCGTGACGTCGGTGAAGACGCGGGCGGTGAAGCGCGGGCAGAGCTCGGGGACCTCGACCGCGACCGAGGCGAGGTCGGCCACGTCTCCCTCGCCAGCGGCGGCCGCATCCTCGCTCCAGGGCTCGGGGCCGAGCGGCGCCGCCGAGATCGCGTGGACCTCCCTGGCGACCCCCCAGACGCCGAAGCAGTCGACCCGGTTCGGCGTCACCTCCAGCTCCAGCACCGGCTCGGCGAGCGGCAGGACCTCGGCCAGCGGCGTCCCCGCCGCGACGCCGTCGTCGAGGACGAGGATGCCGTCGGCGTCGGCGCCGATCTCCAACTCGGAGACCGAGAGGATCATCCCCTCCGAGGCGACCCCCCTCAGCTTCGCCTTGCGCAGCTTCTCGCCGCCGGGCATCAGCGCCCCCGGCAGCGCCACCGCCACGGCCTGGCCGGCGGCGACGTTGGGCGCGCCGCAGACGATCGTCCGCTCGCCCTCCCGGTCACCCGTGTCGACCCTGCAGACCCGCAGCCGGTCGGCGTCGGGGTGCTGCTCGGCGCTCAGCACCTTGCCCACCACGAAGCCATCCGGAGAGGGTGGGCCGACGATGCCGATCCGCTCCACCTCGGTGCCGGTCATCACCAGCCGCTCGGCGATCTCCTCGGCGCCGAGCGCCGGGTCGCAGTACTCGCGCAGCCACGTGTACGGGACCCTCATCCGAACTGCTCCAGCATCCGCACGTCGTTGTCGAAGAAGCGCCGCAGGTCCGGGACGCCGTGGCGCAGCATCGCCACCCGCTCGATCCCGAGGCCGAAGGCGAAGCCCTGCACCCGCTCGGAGTCATAGCCGTCCTCGGCGACGAAGCCGAGCACGTTGGGGTCGACCATGCCGGCGCCGAGGATCTCGATCCAGCCCTGCCCCTTGCAGAGGTTGCAGCGATCCCCCGAGGGAAGCGAGCCGCTGCCGCCGCACTGGAAGCAGGAGACGTCGACCTCGACGCTGGGCTCGGTGAAGGGGAAGAAGTGCGGGCGCAGGCGCACCTCGCGCTCGTCGCCGAAGATCGCCCGCACCATCGTCAGCAGGGTCCCCTTGAGATCGGCGAGGGTGAGGCCCTCGGCGATCGCCAGCCCCTCCATCTGGTGGAACATCGGGCTGTGGGTGGCGTCGGAGTCGCGCCGGTAGACCTTGCCGGGGACGATGATGAAGATCGGCGGCGCCTGGGCCTCCATCGAGCGGACCTGGACCGGCGAGGTGTGGGTGCGCAGCAGCACCTCGGGGTGCGAGCGCACGTAGAAGGTGTCCTGGAGCATCCGCGCCGGGTGGCCCGGCGGGTGGTTGAGGGCGGTGAAGTTGTAGTAGTCGTGCTCGATCTCCGGCCCCTCCATCACCCGGTAGCCGAGCCCGACCATCGTGTCCTCGATCAGCCGCGTCGTGCGGGCGATCAGGTGGGCGTGGCCGACCGGCCGCGGCGGTGCGCCGGGCAGGGTGACGTCGACCCGGTCGGCGACGAGCCGGCTCTCCATCTCGCCGGCTTCGAGCCGCCCGGCACTTGCCTCAAGCAGCGCCTCCAGCTCCTTGCGGGCCCTGTTCGCGGCGCCCCCTACCTTTCCCCGCTCCTCCGGGGGCAGCTCGGCGATGCCGCGCAGGATCGCGGTCAGCTCGGCTTTGCGCCCGAGGTAGCGGACCCGCAGCTCCTCCAGCGTCGGGCTGGAGTCGGCCGCCTCGATCGCGGTCGCGGCCTCACCCCTGATCTCCTCGATCCGCTCAAGCATCGGGCTGGGCTTCCGGCATCGCGGCCGACGATATCCGCTGGGCGGCGATCGCCGCCGCGGCGGCGACGTTGAGCGACTCGGCGCCCTCCGGGCGCAGCGGAATCGTCGCCGTAACCTCGCACTGGGTGAGCACCTCGGGGGGCAGTCCCTCGCGCTCGGCGCCGAGGCAGAGCGTGGCGACGCCCTCCAGCGCCTCCAGCCCAGCGCCGCCATGGACGACCAGCGCCGCCCGCGGCGCCGGCGTCTCCCCCAGCTCGGCCCGGCTCGGCGGCTGGGCGAAGATCGAGCCCATGCTGGCCCGCACCGCCTTCGGCGAGAAAGGATCGGCGCAGCCGGGCCCGAGCGCGACCGGGCCGTCGAGCAGCGCGTGGGTGGTACGGACGATCGCACCGACGTTGCCTGGGTCGGCGACGCCGTGCAGGTACACGCAGGGCGCCTGCGGTCGATCCGACCAGCGCAGCGGCCAGACCGCGATCGCCCGGCTGCCCGAGCCGAGTGAGGAGATCGCCGCCAGCAGCTGCGGCTCGACCTCCTCGCCGCCGAGGCCGGAGCCGGCGGCGGTCAGCAGGAAGCGCGGCTCGACACCGGCCGCCAGCCCCGCCTCGATCAGGTCCTCGCCCTCGGTTGCAAACAACCCCTCGCGCTCGCGATGCTTGCGGTCGCGCAGCTTGCGGACCAGCTTCAGCTTCTCGTTTTGTGGGCTGGCGATCATTGGTCTCGTGCTCGTCTGACTCTTCTGGTCGGCGGTTTCTTCTCCTGGAACAAAAAAAAGCGGGCCGTTTTCACGGCCCGCCCGGGAGAGTGGAGTGTCGGTGGGCCGCTAGGCGGCCGCACCCTCCCGGGCTAGCTCCACAAATCGGCGGAAGGCATCGCGGTCGCTGACGGCGATCTCGGCGAGCATCTTGCGGTTGACCTCGACTTCGGCTTTGCCGAGGCCGTGGATGAGTTCGGAGTAGCTCATGCCCTCGAGCCGCGCGGCGGCGTTGATCCGGGTGATCCAGAGGCGGCGGAAAGTACGCTTTTTGTTGCGCCGGTCACGGTAGGCATACATGCCCGACCGCTGCACCTGCTCTTTGGCAAAGCGGTAGGAGGAATGCTTGCGGCCGAAGTAGCCCTTCGCTTCCTTGAGGACCTTGCGGCGCTTCTTGCGCGCGTGGACGGAGCGCTTGACGCGGCTCACTTCTTGCCCCCGCTGAGCAGGGCCCGCACCGTCGGGGCGTCGTGGTCGGAGATCTCGACCGGCCGCGCCATCTTCCGCTTCCGCTTCGGCGACTTCTTCTCCAGGATGTGGCTGGAGTAGGCGCGACGGCCCCGCAGCTTGCCGGTGCCGGTCTTGCGAAAGCGCTTGGAGGCGCCCGAATGGCTTTTCATCTTCGGCATCGGACGGGTATTGAAGCAGACGCGGATACGCTGCGCGGCGTGCGAATCGCCTACGTCATAGGGACCCGACCGAACTTCGTCAAGACCGCCCCTGTCATCGCCGCCCTCCGGGCCCGCCTGCCCGGCGGCAAGCACACGATCGTCCACACCGGCCAGCACTACGACCGGCTGATGTCGGAGATCTTCCTCGAGGAGCTCGGGGTGCCGGCCCCCGACTACATGCTCGAGGTCGGCTCGGGCAGCCACGCGGTGCAGACGGGGCGCACGATGGAGCGCCTCGAGCCGGTGCTGGAAGCCGAGAAGCCGGACCTGGTGATCGTCCCCGGCGACGTCAACTCCACCCTGGCGGCGGTCCTGACCGCGGTCAAGATGGGCATCCCGGTGGCCCACATCGAGTCCGGCCTGCGCAGCTTCGACCGGACGATGCCAGAGGAGATCAACCGGATCGTCGCCGACGAGTTCTCCGAGCTGCTCTTCCTCCACTCCGAGGAGGCAATCGTCAACCTACGAGCCGAGGGGATCGCCGACGCGCGCATGCACTTCGTCGGCAACACGATGATCGACACCCTGGTCGCGCTCGAGGACCGCTTCCGGGCCGCCGACTGCGCTGCCACCCTCGGCGTCGAGGCGGGCGAGTTCGCCCTCGTCACCCTGCACCGGCCGGCGCTGGTCGACGGCCCGCTCCTGGCCGAGACGGTGGCCCAGCTCGGCGCCCTCGCCGAGCAGATGCCGGTCGTCTTCCCGGTCCACCCCCGCACCCGCAAGATGATGGAAGCGGCCGGCGCCGAGCACCTCGGGCTGATCCTCTCCGAACCGCTCGGCTACCTCGACTTCCTCTCCCTCCTCGCCGACGCCGGCGCCGCGCTCACCGACTCGGGCGGGATCCAAGAGGAGACGACCTACCTCGGCGTCCCCTGCTTCACCCTCCGCGACAACACCGAGCGCCCGGTCACCGTCCGCGCCGGCACCAACACCCTCCTCGGCCTCGACCCAGCTGCAATCGCCGGCATCCCCGCAGCCCTGGAAGCTCGCACCAACGCCAAGAGCGAGCCCCCCCCACTCTGGGACGGCCACGCCGCCGACCGCATCGCCGACATAGTCGCCGCCCGCGCTTAGCGACCCACCCCGGCAGGGGTGAAGCGTCTTGTACTTTTTTGGCGCTGCGAAACTCGGACCGGCGGCAGGCGACTCACAAAAAAGTTAAGCGAAACCCCTGCCGGGGTGGGTCGCTAGGACTCGGCCGGAGCCTCGTCAGCCGGGGCATCTGGCGCCGCAGCGGCATCGCCGTTGACAGCAGGAGCCTCGTCAACCTTGTCCACCTCTTTGCTCGGCGCCAGCAACATGCTCATGTTTCGCCCTTCCTGCAGCGGCGCCGACTCGATGACCGCGATGCCGTCGAGGTCCTCGAAGAGTTTCTGCAGCAGCGCCCGGCCACGCTCCGGGTGGGCCTGCTCGCGACCGCGGAACATGATCGTCACCTTGACCTTGTCGTGGTGCTTGAGAAAGCGCTCGACGTGGCCCTTCTTGGTGTCGTAGTCGTGGGTGGCGATCTTCGGGCGCAGCTTGATTTCGCGGATGTTGACCTGCTGCTGGTGCTTGCGCGCCTGCTTCAGCTTCTGCTCCTGCTCGTATTTGTACTTCGAGTAGTCGAGCAGGCGGGTGACCGGCGGCTTCGAGCCGGCGGCAACCTCGACCAGGTCGAGGTCGGCCTCCTGAGCGCGTTTCAGGGCCTCGGCGATGTCGACGATCCCCAACTGCTCGCCCTCGGCGCCGATCAGGCGCACCTGCGGAACGCGGATGCGCTCGTTGATCCGAGTCGTGTCGCGCTCTGGGGGGCGCCGATCGAACCTACGCGGGACCGGCACTATCGAGAGGAGCGCTGGAGCTTCAAGAGGACGAGAGGTCGGGACGCAGGCACGAAGCGCTCAGCGGCGGCGATGGTTTGGAGTGCCTGCAATCAAGTGTGGCGGAGTATAGAGGCAGTGGAGCGATCGGCAAGCGGCGACCGTCAGCCGGTGCCGGTCTCGGACTTGACCCGGTCGGCGAACTCGGCCGTCGACATCGCCCCCAGCTCGCCGTCGGCATGGGAGCGGACGGCAACCCCGCCGGCCTCCTGCTCGCGGTCGCCGACGACCAGCATGTAGGGGTAACGGCCGAGCGCGGCGTCGCGGATCTTCTTGCCGACCGACTCCGAGCGGTCGTCGATCGCGACCCGCACGCCGGCCTCGCGCAGCTCTGTCATCGCCCGCACCCCGTACTCGTTGTGGCGGTCGGAGATCGGCAGCACAATTGCCTGCAGCGGCGCCAGCCAGACCGGGAAGCGACCCGCGTAGTGCTCGATCAGGATGCCGGCGAAGCGCTCCATCGAGCCGAGCAGGGCACGGTGGATCATCACCGGCCGGTAGGGAGAGTCGTCGGCACCCGTGTAGTAGAGGTCGAAACGCTCCGGCATCTGGAAGTCGAGCTGGCAGGTTCCGCACTGCCAGGAGCGCCCCAGCGCGTCGGTGACGTGAAAGTCGATCTTCGGTCCGTAGAAGGCGCCGTCGCCGGGGTTCAGCTCGTACTCGCGCCCCTGACGATCGAGAGCCTCGGTCAGCGCCGCCTCGGCTTTCGCCCACTGCTCCTCGCTGCCCATCGACTTCTCCGGCCGGGTCGAGAGCTCGACGTGGACGTCCTCGAAGCCGAAGCGAGCGTAGAGCTCGTCGATCGCCTCGCAGATGCTCGCCACCTCGTCGGTGATCTGCTCCTCGGTGCAGTAGACGTGAGCGTCGTCCTGGGTGAAGGCGCGGACCCGCAGCAGGCCGTGCAGGACACCCTCGCGCTCGTTGCGGGAGACGCGGCCGAACTCGGCCAGCCGCAACGGCAGCTCGCGGTAGGAGTGGCGGTCGGCGGAGTAGACCAGGCAGGCGCCGGGGCAGTTCATCGGCCGCAGTGCGAAGCGGCGCTCGCCGTCCTCCATGAAGTACATCTCGTCGCGGTAGTTGTCCCAGTGCCCGGAGCGGTGCCAGAGCTCCTCGTCGAGCACCTGCGGGGTGGCGATCTCCTGGTAGCCGCGCTTGTGCAGCTGCGCCTGGACCTCGGCCTCGATCAGGTGCAGCAGGGTGGTGCCGTTGGGCAGCCAGAAGGGCATGCCGGGGGCCTCGTCGCGAAGCATGAAGAGGCCCAGCTGGGGACCGAGGCGGCGATGGTCGCGGGCCTTGGCCTCCTCGATCCGCTCCAGGTGCCGCTCGAGGTCCTGCTTGGAGAAGAAAGCCGTGCCGTAGATCCTGGTCAGCCGCTCGCGGTGCTCGTCGCCGCGCCAGTAGGCGCCGGCGACGGAGCTGAGCTTGATCGCTTTGATCCGCCCGGTGGAGGGGCCGTGGGGCCCGCGGCAGAGGTCCTCGAAGGGACCGTTGCGGTAGAGCGAGACGGTCTCGACGCCTTCGTCGCGGACGAGGTCTTCGATCAGCTCGACCTTGTAGCCCTGGTCCTGGGCCCGGAAGATCTCGATCGCCTCGGCGACCGGCACATCGCGGCGGCCGAACCGCTCGTTGGCGTCGATGTGCTTCTGCATCGCCGCCTCGATCTCTCCCAGCTCGTCTTCGCTGATCTTTGTATCGGCCGGGAACTCGAAGTCGTAGTAGAAGCCGGAGTCGATCGGCGGGCCGATCGTCACCTTCGTGCCTGGGTACAGGTCCACCACCGCCTCGGCCAGCACGTGGGCGGCGTCATGGCGGATCAGCTCCAGCGCCTCGGGGTCGCGGTCGGTGAGGATCCCGACCTCGGCCCCGGCCTCGGGCAGCGTCGCCCCGAGGTCGCGCAGCTCGCCGTCGACACGGATCGCCAGCGCCGCCTTGGCCAATCCCGGCCCGATCGCCGCCGCGGCGTCGGCCCCGGTCGCGCCCGCCGGCAGCTCCAACGGCTTCCCGTCGGGCAAGGTGACGACGATCTTCTTCGTTGCGGCCTCCACGGCGGCCATGCTACGCAAGATGCTCGACCCAACCTCGCGTCCGACGCCCCCACGCTCCGGGCGCTGGAAACGAGGAGTGTGTTCACCGCCGCATGGCCGGGAAATCCACTCCTCGATTGCAGGCGCTCAGCGAGCAGGGCCCTGACGTGCCTGGCGAACGGCGATCAGCGGGCAGGGGCTGTGCGGGCCGACCGGGTGGGTCGATTCCCAGAGGACGTAGGGCGCCGCGACGTGGCGGACGCGGAGGCCTGGGAAGGGCGGCTGGCCGGGCGCGCCGTGGGTGACCACGAAGCGCACGCCGCCCGGTGGCCTCTCACCCGCTTCTGATTCGGCCTCGATGCAGACACGCCCGCCGCGCAGCTCCCAGGAGATATAGGGGACGCCGTGCTGACTGGCGAGCAGGTCATCGGAGGCGAGCACCAGGGTCGAGCCGGAGGCGACCAGCGGCCTCAGGCCGGTCAGGGCCGGCGAGTAGGACGTCGGCCCGATCGGGGCGTTGGCGAGCGCCAGCAGCGAGCAGGCGCCCACGGCGAGCACGAAGACCGTCGCGACAGCGGCGGCGATCGGCCCACCGGCGCCTCTTCCGTCTCCACGGTGCCAAAGGCGCCATTCGGCCCGGTCCAACAGCGGCAGCAGGATCGCGAGGGCTGCCAGCGGCGCTGCGATCTCGATCGCCTTGGCGGCGGTGTACGGCGTCCCACCGATCCGGGCCGCGGCATAGGCGATCGCAGCCGCAGCGAGGCCCGCCAGGACCGCGGACTCGCGCCGCCGCCAGCAGCGGACGATGCCGTAGAGCAGCAGGACAAGGGCGAAGGCGGCCCCGACGTAGTAGCCGATGGCCGGCACGGCACCGTCGCCGGGAGCCAGGCGAAAGTCCCCCGATGGCCAGATTCCCAGGACCTCGAACGGCGAGACCTGGCCGAAGAGGTTGCCGAGGCCGGGGCCGTGGGGGTCGAAGGTCTCGAAGCTGTGGAAGTCGATCATCCGGCCGATCTCGGGGGCAATCAGGACCAAGAAGGTCAGAAAAGCCAATAGGACGGAGCGGGCAGCCGGGGGTCCTGCCACGGGGAGGGGATCCTGTGGGCGGGGCAAACTGGCTCCGTTCTCGGATCCCCTCCCCGTGGCAGGACCCCCGGATTGGCCGATTCGACTGACGGTGAATTCAGCCAGAGCCCAGATTAGGAGGGTTCCGAGCAGCCAGATCAGGCCGGGGAAGCTGTAGGTGTAGACGGAGCCGACGGCGAGGAGGGCGGTGGGGGCGAAGCGGAGGGGAAGTTCACGCCAGGCTCGGCCGGACTCCCTGAGCGAGAGGGCGAAGGCGAGCAGGAAGAGGGCCTGCATCGTCTCCTTGAAGTCCCCCTGGGCGAAGTAGGAGGCGACGACGTAGGCCAAGCCGACGACGAGGGCCCCGGCGGTCCGCGGCGCCGGCTTGAGCTTCGCAAAGGCGGCCAGCGCGGTGAGCGGGGCGAGAACCGCCACGGCGAGCGTCAGGCCGCTGAAGCCCTGGACCAGGCCGACGCCGAGGCCCTTGTAAAGAGCGACGACGATCGCGTGCGGGCCGAGCGGATAGCCCTGATGAAGCAGCTGCGAGCCCTGGCCGTGCGCGAGCCGGTCGGCGGTCAGCAGGTGCTGGGACATGTCCGGGTTGAAGCTGGTCCCGAGGATTCCGAAGTGGCCTTCCACCGCAAACGGGAGCGAGGCCGCGAGCAGCGCCACCAGAGCCACCGGCCAGCCGGCGCGCAGCGCCTCCCCCCCGCCCTCGAGCCGTCCCCAGAGGTAAGCGACCGCGGCGATCGCCAACACCAGGACGACGATCGCCGAGACCATCCCGTCGCCCCCGATCCGCACCGTTCCCCAGCAGACCGCGCAGAGCAGCGCCAGTCCGACGGCAGGCGAAAGCCACGACCACCGGCGGACGCCGCAGAGCCCGACAGCTGCCTGCCCGATCGCCAGCGACGCTGCGCACACCGCCAGCACGGCTGCATAGGTCCCGATCACAAGGCCCGCGAGCCTAGACTGCGGCGATGGCCTTCGTCCCGCCCGCCCGCCACCTGCTGCGCGCCAGGGACCTGGCCGATGCGCGCTATTTCGAACCCCTGGGCGTGGCTGACCTGGCCAGGGCGGCAGGCCTGTCGCGTGCCCACTTCAGCCGCGAGTTCCGGCGCGCTTTCGGCGAGTCGCCGCACGCCTACCTGCTGACCCGGCGACTGGAGCGGGCCGCGGCGTTGCTGCGGACGACCGACAACTCGGTTGCCGAGGTCTGCCTGGCGGTCGGCCTGCAGGGCATCGGCTCCTTCACGACCAGCTTCAAGCGGGCCTACGGGCTGACCCCGACGGCCTACCGCTCCAGCTTCCCGCCGGCGTCCCGCAACGCCCTGGTCCCGGCCTGCGTCGTGCGCGCCTATGCCCGGCCGCAACACCGCACGTTTCGAGAAGACAGCCCGCCGGCCCCGACCTAGCATCGACGCCAGCCGATCCCGACTCAGGAGGAACCGATGAAAATCGCCAACGCGCAGCTGTGGGTCCACGACCAGGAGGAGGCGCTTGCCTTCTACACCGAGAAGCTCGGCATGGAGGTCCGCGCCGACGTCACCCTCGCCGAGATGGGCGACTTCCGCTGGCTCACCGTCGGGCCCGCCGGCCAGGAGGACGTCGCGATCGTGTTGATGGCGATCCCGGGGCCGCCGATGATGGACCCCGAGACCACCCAGCAGGTCGAGGGCCTGATGGCGAAGGGCTTCGCCGGCACCGTCTTCCTCACGACCGACGACTGCCAGGCTTCCTATGAGGAGCTGACGGCACGTGGCGTGGAGTTCTCCGAGCCGCCGGAACAGCGCCCCTACGGCATCGACTCCGGCTTCCGGGACCCCTCGGGCAACAGCCTGCGCCTGACCCAGGTGATGCTGCCGGCGACCGCCTAGTCGTCGCGGGGCCGGCCGTGGTGCCGCTTGCGCGGTGACCTTTCATTCGATATGACAGGCGTGATATATCGATGAATCCATCCGACATCGCCAAGTGACCCCGCCCGGCCCCGGCCCGGCCGCCCGCTCGCCGGGGGCAATCAAGCTCTCGCCGACCTCTTACCTGGTGCTCGGGATGGTCCGCCTTGGCATCGGCTCCGGGTACGCGATCAAGAAAGTCGCGGATCAATCCACCCAGAGCTTCTGGCCGATCTCCCTGGCGCTGGTCTATCCGGAGCTGGCAAGGCTGGAGGCGGGAGGGCTGCTGAAGCGGCGCAGCGACCCCCAGGGCGGCCGGGCGCGGTCGGCCTACACGATCACCGCCAAGGGCGAGACGGCACTCGGCGCCTGGTTGCGCTCGGCGAAAGTGGCGCCGGTTCAGATCCGCGACGAAGCGATGTTGAAGCTCTTCCTCGCCGACGCGCTGGGGGACGAGGATCAGCTCGATCTGATCCGGGCCCTGCGCGAGCGCAACCGCGCGAAAAAGGAGGCGCTGCAGGACGAGATCGTCCCCCGTGCCGAGGCGTTCGAAGCGCAGGGCATTCGCTACGTGGCCGTGGCCGCGCGCCTTTCCGCCGACCTGCTCAAGTACGCCGAGGGCTGGCTGGCGCGGCTGGAGAAGAAACTGGCCGAGGACTGAAGCTCAGCCCGTCGACCGGCAGGCCTGCAGGACGTTGCCGGTCACGTTGGTGCCATCGCCGAAGGCCACTTCGACCTGGGCCTCGAAGTGGCCGTTCGCGCACTCGGCGGTCAGGAAGGAGTGTTTCTCGCCCTTGTAGGTCCATTTGCGGTCGATCGTGAAGTCGGCGCCGCTAAACGAGCCGGCGCCGCCGGCGATCTCCGGGATGGAGATCGAGATCTTGTAGCCGTATTTGCCGGTGCCCTTCGAGACCCTGGCGACCGCGATCAGAGCCGTGGGAACGGGGACATCGGCGTAGACGTAGTAGAGCTGCTCCCGATACCCCTTGCCACCGTAGCCGCCGCTGGAGGGGCCGTTGAAGGCCAGCAGCGGCCCCTTGGCGGTGAAGGGCGCCTGTTCGGGGAATTGCACCTGGGCCGTGGAGGTCCCTTTTCCGATCAGGGCGTCGCCGCAGACCCTCATCGCCGCGGCGGGAGACGAGCTCTGAATCTGCGCGAGGGTGCAGGTCGGCAGCCCGGTGGTGTCGATCGCGATGTGCTTGTCGACCAGTAGTTGAGTGCTCTGGGCCGGCGGGATGTGGCTGCCGTCTTTGGTCGCGACGGAGGCGCTGCCGTGAAAGCTGATCGGCGCCATCCTGCTCTTCGGCAGCGCCCTCGGGCTCGTCGCGCCGTCGATCTCGATCGACAGGTTCCCCGCCAGGACCGTCACCGCCGAGGCGCTCCCCGCCACCATGAGGATTGCTGCGACGATCGCGGCGATCCCCGCCAAGGCCCCCACCCAACGTCCGCGCATTCGCCCCATCTCTTCCTCCACTCTCGGTTGAGCTATCAGCGTCGATACATCGAAGCCGTTAGCTCAGCGAAGCGCAATGGGCCCCGCAGGATCAGTTCTCCGAACCCCAAGGGTCGGCTGTGAGCTGACTCCCGAGGTGCGGAGCCGCGCCGGCCGAGGCGAAGGGCCTGAGTGGTGGCCGATGGGCGTTACTGGGCTCGAACCAGTGACCTCTACCTTGTCGAGGTAGCGCTCTCCCAACTGAGCTAAACGCCCGGGAGGCCTGAATCTAGCAGCGGCAAACGAGCATCGAGCCGGCGGTGCAACTTTTCAGTCCCGCCAGTGTTTATCAGTACGTCGCACGAGCAGCGGCAGCTAGAACTTCAAAGCTCGAGGACCGACGAGCCAGCGACTTCAATCTCTCTGGTGGCACGTCCTTCGGAAACAAGGGGCCCCTTCGCAGGGGCCCTTTTCCGTTCCGCCGGCGGCCTCAGACGTGGTCGCTGGGCAGGTGCCAGCGGCGCGGGGCGATCAGCTCGTCGATCTCGGCCGGCCCCCATGAGCCCGGCTCGTAGGGGACGGCCGCCGGCGGTCGCTCCAGCACCGGCTCGGAGATCTCCCAGAGGCGCTCGATCGCGTCGGAGCTGGTGAACAGGGTGCGATCGCCGACCATCACGTCGTGGATCAGTCGCTCGTAGGCGTCGAGGGCCTGCTCGACGCCCCCGAACGTGTCGGCGTAGCTGAAGCGCATGTGCGCCTCGCCCAGCTGGATGGTCGGGCCGGGAACCTTGGCCAGGAAGGAGGCAGAGATGCTGCCGGGGTCGCCGAGCTCGAAGGTCAGATGGTCATGGCCGAAGGACTCGACGATCTGGTCGCAGTCGAGCGGGAACATGCGGCGCGGCGGCTGCGCGAAGGCGACCGTGAGCAGGTGCCGGCTCTCCGCCAGGCGCTTGCCGGAACGCAGGTAGAACGGCACCCCCTCCCAGCGCCAGTTGTCGATGAAGGCCTTGACCGCGACAAAGGTCTCGGTGTCGGAATCGGCGGCGACCCCGTCCTCGTCGCGGTAGCCGGCGTACTGACCTCGAACCACGTCCTCGGGCGCCAGCAGCGGCATCGAGTCGAACACCTTCTCCCGCTCGATGCTCAGCGCTTTGGGCTCCAGCGAGGTCGGCGGCTCCATCGCGACGAAGCCCAGCACCTGAAAGAGGTGGGTGACGATCATGTCGCGGAAGGCGCCGGTTTCCTCGTAGAAGCTCCCCCTCATCTCGATCGAGAGCGTCTCGGGAATGTCGATCTGGACATGGTCGATGTGGTTGCGGTTCCAGACCGGCTCGAACATCCCGTTGGCGAATCGCAGGGCGAGCAGGTTCTGCACCGCCTCGCGGCCCAGGTAATGGTCGATGCGGAAGATGCAGCTCTCCGCGAAGACCGAGTGAAGCCGCTCGTTCAGCGTGCGCGCCGAGGCGAGGTCGGTTCCGAAAGGCTTCTCGGAGATGACTCGAGCGCCGTCGCCGAGACCCATGGCGCCGATCCGCTCGACCGTTCCCGCGGCCGCGCTCGGCGGCAACGACAGGTAGTAAAGGAGGCCAGGATCCCCACCGAGATCCTCACGCGCTGCGGAGATCGCTTCCCCCAGCGTTTCGAGCCCCTCCCCCACGCCGGCGAATCGGAGCGACTCGGAAAAGGGGTTCCAGGTCGCCGGAGACAGGTCCTCGCGACCCGATGCCTCGATCGATTGGCGCGCCAGCTCGCGAAACTGCTCGACGTCGATCTCTTTCCGCGCCGCGCCGATGATCCGGAACCGCCGCGGCATCAGCCCCACCTGAGCAAGGTGGAACATCCCCGGCAGCAGCTTTCGCCTCGCCAGGTCCCCCGTCGCCCCGAACAGCACGATCACCTGGTCCCTGGGGATACGGGCGGTGGCCTTCTCGGCCCGTGCGCTTGCGGTCGCGTCGCTCACGCCTCCAGGCTGACAGATGCTTTTGGGATTTACCCGGCTGAAGACGCGATCAGTGCCACGGCGGCGCGGACGAGCGCCTGCAACGCCTTCTCATCGATCTCGTCGCCCTCTTGGAAATCGATGGCACGCCTGGTGTTGCCCTCGAGGCTGGAGTTGAAGAGGCCTGAAGGGTCCTCCAGCGAGGCGCCCTTGGCGAAAGTCATCTTCACGTGACTCTTATAAGTCTCGCCGGTGCAGATGATCTTCCCGGCGTGGTACCAGGTCGGCACCCCTCTCCATTTCCACTCCTCGACCACCTCGGAGTCGGCCTGCTTGACGAGAGCTCGGATTCGAGCGAGCGTCTCGCCCCTCCAATCGCCCAGCTCCTCGATCCTGGCGTCGATCAGCTGAGAGGGAGAGGCCCCTCCCTTTCCTTCCTTCGAGTCGTTCTTCATGTTTGTCGGATGAGACGGTATCGGAACCCCGGTGGTCGCCTCTGAACAGGCCACAAGGAACTCCCTGCCAGTCGAAGGGACTAGCTCTCACCGTCAAGTGCGAGGCGGATGTCCTTGATCAGCAACTGCAGGTTCATCGGGTCACTCGGAGAGGCTTCGAAACCGAAGTGCTCGTAGAACGCGCGGGCCTCGTCGTTGATGGCATGCACGAGCAGCAGACGAACTCCTGCCTGTTCAGCGACTGAGACTGCCCGAGTCATCGCATCCCTGAGGAGGAAGGCTCCGATGCCTTTCGCTTGAACCGTCTTGTCGACCGCCAGCCTCGCGAGCAGCATGGCCGGTATCGGGTTTCTCGGCATGCCCTTCTGCGCACGGTCGGTTGCCTCGCTGTGCTCGATCGACGCGACAGAGAGCGCGTGGTAACCGACAACCCGGTCCTGCTCGGCGTCGATGACAACGTAGGTCCGAGCGGATCCGGCGCCCACCGCCGCGCGGGCGTGCTTCACCAGCCAGATGTCGAGGGACCCAATCCCGCATTCGAACCCGTTGATTCGGTGCTCGTTATCGAGCGGCTGGGGATCCAGGAAGCGGGGCACTCGACCTATTCAGGGCGAGGGCGAGAAAAGAGCTTCGCCAGCTGCGGCTGTGCTTTTGCCGGCCGGTCCATCGCAGCGACGATTTCCTGCCATGCCTCCGAATCGACTCGGAAGCTGGTCCGATCGGCAAGCAGACGCTCGGCTCGCTCGCGCCCGCTCTCAACCAGAAATTGCGTGAGAGACTCTCGATGGACCATCGCAGCCCGTTTGAAAAGAGCCTCGTCCTCTTTCTCGATGCGTAGATTGAGCCTCTGCGTCTTTGGGGTCGCCATGCAGACACTGTACATACAACGTATGTCAGAAGTCAATGAGACACCGCTTCCCAGGGCGAGGGCGCCTACCAGAATCGAACTGGTGTAAACGGCTTTGCAGGCCGCCAATAAGAGGCATTATTTGGCTTGTTCAAACGGTTCTCGGTGGCCGTGCGCCAGTCCGTGCGCCAGTCAGACCGCCGTCCTGCATTTCATCGGCCCCACGCGCCGCCTCTTCGCCGGAGGCGATTTGGAAGCCGAGATAGGTGTCGAGAAGCGCTGCTGCCTCGGCCTCGGTGCCGGGCATCAGGTGCCCGTAGAGGTCGAACGTAACCTTGATCGAGGAGTGGCCCATGAACGCCGACAAAGCCTTGGCGTGACCCCTGCCGCGATCATGAACGAGGCATAGGTATGGCGGACCTGATGCAGTCGCAACCGGCCAAGGCCCGCTGATTTCCAAGCCTGGTCTGCGCGACGGTAGATGACCGCAGCCTGAAACGGCCGATCGCCGCCTCTGCCGAAAACAAGCGCCTCATCGCTTGGATCTCCCGACGCAAGTCTCTGATCCATCAGGTAGTCGCGTAGAACTCCTGGCATTGGCGTCGTGCGCTGCGAAGTCCGGGTCTTTGGAGGGATTGACCCCTCCTTAGCGTCCCAGGACTCGCGCACTCGGATGGTTCCGCCAGCAAGGTCCACAGCGTTCCACCGCAGCGCCCTTAGCCTCAATCCACCGATTCACCACACCTCTGATCGGTCGATCCGTCCACTCCGTCATGAAAATGACCTCCTGAGCAGGCAAATAGCGACTGTTTAGGGCAGCCGCGGCCTGGCAACAGGAGGTCACCCACATGGTGAAGGTTTCTCCGGAGTCCGTGCGGCCCGAATCGGTGGGCATCGAGTTCGACGACGAGCGGCTGGTCGCCAATGCCGGCCTGGTCTTGGTGGCCACCTTGAGCAGGAGGCTCGGCCTCGAGCAGATGATCGACAAGACGGTCTGCCTCCGAGAGCGGGCAGGGGCCGCCCAGCCAGGGCGCAAGGTGCTCACCCTGATCCACGCGATCGTGGCCGGCGCCGACTCGATCGACGACACCGACGTGCTGCGCGCTGGGGCCACGGAAGCCCTGCTCGGCCACAAGGCGATGGCGCCCTCCACGCTCGGCACCTTCCTGCGCGCCTTCACCTTCGGCCACGTGCGCCAGCTCGACCGGGTGCTGGGCGAGGCGATCGGGCGTGCCTGGGCCGCGGGAGCGGGTCCCGGCGCAAAGCGCCTGGTGATCGACATCGACTCCTTCCTCGGCGAGGCCAAAGGCGCCCTCAAGCAAGGCGCCTCCCGCGGCTACACCGGGGTGCGCGGCTACCACCCATTGCTCGCCACCCGGGCGGGCACCGGCGAGGTCCTGCACGCCCGGGCCCGCAAAGGGGCGGCGGGCTCCGCGCGCGGTGCCATGCGCTTCTGCGAAGAGCTGATCGCCCGGGTGCGCAGAGCCGGGGCCACCGGGGAGATCCTGATCCGCGCCGACTCGGCCTTCTACTCACACAAGACGATCACCTACCTGCAGGCCAAGGGCTGTCGCTACTCGATCTCGGTCCCCCAGAACAAGCGCATCGCAGAGCGGATCGCCGAGATCCCCGAGTCGGCCTGGCGGCCCGTCGCCGACTACCCCGAGACGGGGGTCTGCGAGCTCGCCGAGACCACCTACGGCGAGCGCCGGCTGATCGTCCGCCGCGTCCACCTGCACGCCCAGGAGGGCCAGGAGGAGCTCTTTGCCTACTGGCGCCACTTCGCCTTCCTCACCAACCGCGTCGAGGACATGCACACGGTCGACGCCGAGCACCGCCAACACGCCGAGGTGGAGCTGGCGATCCGCGACCTCAAGGACCAGGCTCTCGCCCACTTCCCCTCCGGGAGCTTCGCCGCCAATGCCGCCTGGACGGTGATCGCCTGCCTCGCCCACAACATGGCGCGCTGGGTCGGGCAGCTCGGCCTGGAGGATGAGACCTGGCGCACGGCGAGGACGATCCGCCGCTGGCTGATCGCCCTGCCGGGCCGGCTCACCCGCACCGCCCGGCGCACCACCTTGCACCTGCCTGCTCGCTGGCCCTGGCGGGATGCGTTCGTCGAGGCGCTGAGCAGGATCAGGGCGCTGCCGGCCGTGGCCTGATCTGTCTTTCCCCGAATCGCCTCACCCGCCGAGTCACCCGGTGCCGCAGGCTGCTCGCCATCGACCGCCGGACGCCGCTGAGCAGCCGCCGCCGCTCCTCAAAACGCACCGGGCACACCTACAGCCGATGGCTTTCGCCACTCACACGGTCGCGGGTGGCCGTTTCTCTATCCCTGATGGTGAATCGGTGGATTGAGGCTAAGAGCATTCGACTCGCGAGGATGATGGCGAACGCCAAAGGCCAGGAAGTCCAATCGCGGTTTGCCGCAAAGGGTCCTGCGGGCGGCGGCAGGTAGACCTTGAGACATTGCGACAGTTCGGTGCCGTCGCGGCCTTCCGCGTCACAGGGCCTCAGCAAGGAGCGTGGGATGCCGCTTGCTTCGAAGTCCTGCCTTGCCGCCTCGGCGGCCGCTCGTGCTGCTGGTGTCGCCCTTGATGCGTCCTCGCGGAAAGCCTCGGCGTCGAAGCGAGCCGGAAAACGCGGCTCGCCGGTCATCGGCTACCCCTCGCCGTCAGGGGGAAGCATGTGCGATCCGTGCTCCGACAAAAAATCTTGCCACTCGCCATCGGTGCCATCGCGAGTACCCGTGCGCTCCTGAATGGCTTTCCACGAAGTGTCGGGGACCAAGGTGAGCGAACCGTCCGGGCGCTCCTCGGTGACGACGTACTCGCCAGCCCGATCACCGCTGAGCTTGACATGAGCATGGGACTCCATAAGGGAAATGATGCCATACGACCTAATGTACGACGGTGCGGCGTTAACTCAGCAGCGCTCCTGTCATCTCTCCGCGATCCTGCTTCACGGCTGCGCCCGCTCCTTGCACTTCCGCCCCGCCGATCCACCCCTCGATGTGACCCGCTCCGAGGAGAATCAGACCCGTCGACTCGCGGAGATTTTCAATCTCATGCGCCAGTCATGCGCCAGTCAGACCCCAAAACAACCGGCTACAGCCGGAATCAACCGGACAAGAGGACGAGCAAAAGTGGCGCTCAAACGGCTCTAGTGAGCCAAAATCCCTGCTCAAACCAAGAAGGCGCCTACCGGAATCGAACCGGTGTAAACGGCTTTGCAGGCCGCTGCGTAGCCACTCCGCCAAGGCGCCGGGAAGCGCCGTGAAGCCTAGCGGCGCTCAGGGCCTTTCGTAGCGGCGGCAGGGACGCCGCTCAGCCCTCATAGCCCTCGACCGTGCCGGCGTCGCGGGCACTGGCCTGGTCGGGTCCTCCCCGTATTGGCGCAGGGCGCGGCGCTGGCGGAGATAGTCCCAGGCCTGGTCGAGCTGGACTTTCAGCTCCTCCAGTCGAGCGTGCTCGTCGGGACTGAGGCTGGACTCGCCCTCGTGGCGGTGGAGGAGCTGCTCCTCCTCCTGGACGAGCTGGTCGATGCGGCTGAGAACCTGCTGGTCGTCCATCGGGACATAGAGTAGCCCGGTGAAACCGCTGCCGCTGCGCCCGGGGGCAAAGACGGCGAAGGCGCCGCGACTATCCTCGCCCCGAGCGCGCCCATGAACGAGACGGCCGATGCCACCCGACGGACCCGACTCGCCAGCGAACGCACCGAGCTGGCCTGGTGGCGCACCGGCCTGACCGCCCTGGCGGTGGCGCTGGCGGTCGGCCGGGTAATCCCCGGCCTCGACCACCGCTCGACCCGATGGCCGTACCTGGCGGTCGGGGTCTGCTTCGCCGTCTACGGCATCGCCGTACTTGCCTACGGCAGCCGCCGCCGGGCGTCCGTAGAGCGGGCCCTGACGGAGGGACGCTTCCCAGATCCGCCCCGCTACGCACATGGCGCCCTGACGGCGGCCGGCATCGTGCTGGGCCTGCTGACCGTCGTCCTGATCCTGATCGACTGAGGCCAGGCGGGCCGATCCGTCAGACTGACAGGGCGGAGATGCTGCCGAGAAGGCTGAAGACCCTGTCTGAGCATCGGGTGCTCATCCCACTCCTGGTCGGAGTCCTGAGCGCGCTGCTCGTCGCCGTCACCCTGCACGGGGGCGGCCCCGAGGAGATCCTCGGGGCGCTGCCGGCAATCCTCCTGGCGGTCCTGCTCGCCTGCGGTCGCTACCCGGGCGAGGAGACGATCCATCGCCTCGCGGCTCCACGAAGGGCCCGCCGGCCCAAGGCCCCGGCGGCGATCTTGCCGCTGCGCCCGAGGCGGGCCGCGATCTCCGACCAGCTCGCCTTCCTCGCCGGCAGCCGGCCCCTGCGGGGCCCGCCGCCGCTCCCCCTCCCGACCACTCGCTAGCGCTCCCCGACGCCGGTCCGGCGCCGACGGCGCTGCGCCAAGACGAAGGAGCAGGAGATGAGACACGCCAGGTTGGCGGCGGTGCTTGCGGTGTTGGTGCTCGCGGCGATTCCCGCCGCGGCGCTCGCGCACGGCGGCAACCCGAACTACCGGTCGGTGATCGACCGGGTCACGCCCGCGGTTCCCGACGTCAGCTTCGAGGTCCTCAGCTACGACAGCTACTTCCAGCTGATCGACCAGCACGGCCACGAAGTGTCGATCTACGGCTACGAAGGCGAGCCCTACGCGCGGATCCTCAAAGACGGCACCGTGCAGGTCAACCAGCGCTCGCCCGCGACCTACCTCAACGACAGCCGCTTCGCCGACGTCGACGGTGCCGCCGATCGCCGACGCAAAGGCGCCGCCGCAGTGGAAGACCTTCGACGACTCCGGGACCTTCGTCTGGCACGACCACCGGATGCACTACGTGATCGACGGGCGACGCCGCCGCAGGTCACCGACACGAGCAGGAAAACGAAGGTCTTCGACTACGAAATCCCGATCCGGTCGACGGCCGCAAGGGGGCGATCGACGGCACCCTGTACTGGGTCGGCAGCGCCGACACCTCGAAGACTCCCGTTCATCGTCGCCGGCATCGCGATCGTCCTCGGCGGCGGCGCTCTGGTGCTGCTGGCGCGACGGCGCCGGCGGCGATGGGGACGAAGACGACGGGCCGGCGGAAAGCCAAGGGCCGGCGAAGGAGGCCTGGTAGGTGCGCCGAGCGCCCGACAGCGGCTCTCGCGATCGCCCTCGCGCTGGCGCTGCTGGCGCCGGCGAGCGCGCTCGCTCATGCCCAGCTCGAGGGCACCAGTCCCCGAGCGCGGCGCCGTCGTCGAGCAGGAGCCGGCGGCGGTCATCTTCCGCTTCGACGAGCCGGTCGAGGGCAACTTCGGCGCCGTGCGCGTCTACGACGCCGACGGCTCGCGGGTCGACGAAGGCGACGCCTTCCACCCCGACGGCGAAGGCCCGCGGCTCGGCGTCCACCTCAAGCCCGGCCTGCCCGACGGCAGCTACACCGCCACCTACCGGGTCGTCTCCGCCGACGGCCACATCGTCTCCAGCGGCTTCGTCTTCTCGATCGGCAAGGCGGGGAAGGCGCCGAAGGAGACGGTCGCCGAACTGACCGGCGGCTCCGGCAGCGGCCCGGTCACCGAGACCGCCTTCGGCCTCGCCCGCGGGCTCCAGTACGCCGCGATCGCGCTCGCCGTCGGCGGCCTGGCCTTCCTCCTGCTCGCCTGGCTGCCGGCGCTGGCGGCGGTCGGGGGCGATGGCGAGCGATGGTCGCGGGCCGCGTGCGCCTTCGCGCAGCCGCCTGCGCGCGGTCGCTCCTCGTCGCCGCCGCGCTCGGCGCGCTCAGCGCCGCCGCCGGGGTCGTCCTCGAGGGTGCCGAGGCGGCCGGGGTCTCCGGCTTCTCGGCCCTGCGGGAGACGATCGTGCGCGAGACGCTGGAAACCAAGTTCGGCACGATCTGGGGCCTCGCGGTGCTCGCCTGGATCGCTCTTCGGCCTGCTGGCCGCGTTGGCGCTCCGCCCGGCGAGACGCCGGCGGCCGGCCTGGCCTGGCCTCGTGCTCGCTCGCCGCCCCGCTCGTCTTCGTCGTCCTCGTGCCGGCGCTCTCGGGACACGGCAGCACCCAGTCGCCGGTCGCCCTGCTACTTCCCGGTCAACGTCGTCCACGTCGCCGCGATGGCGGTCTGGCTCGGCGGCCTGGCGACGCTGCTCTTCGTCGCGCCGCGGGGCGACCCGGGAGCTGGAGCCGGACGATCGCAGCCGGCTGCTCGCCGCGACGCTCTCGCGCTTCTCGCAGGTGGCGCTGCTCGCGGTCGGCGGCGATCCTCCTCACCGGCCTGATCCAGGCCTACGTCTACGTCCGCCACCTCGACGCCCTGCTCGACACCGGCTACGGCCGGGCGGTGCTGGTCAAGTTCGTCCTGCTGATCGCGATCCTGATCCCGATCGGCGCCTACAACCGCCGCCGCTCGGTGCCGCGGCTGAACCGGATCGCCGCCGGGGGCGAGTCGCCGGGCCGCGCCGGGCTGCTGCTGCGCCGCGCCCTGCGCGGCGAGGTGGCGCTGCTCGTCGTCGTGCTCGGCGTCACCGCGGCGCTCGCCAGCTACGCGCCGCCGGTCACCGCCCAGTCCGGGCCCGTTCTCGGCCGAAACGCAGCTTCGGCCCGATCCAGCTGGAGATGAGCGTCGAACCGGCCACGGGTCGGCGCCAACGAGATCCACATCTACCTCTTCGACGCCAAGAGCGGCGCCCCGTTCGCCAAGATCAAGGAGCTCGAAGGTGACCGCGGCGCTGCCCGACAAGGGGATCTCGCTGCCGCTGGAACCGCAGCTCGCCGGCCCCGGCCACTACACGATCCCCGATGCCCTGCTGAACGCGAGCGGCGATTGGCGGATCGGGCTTGCCGTCCGCGTCTCCGCCTTCGACGAGTACACCAAGACGATCGAAGTGCCAGTCCACTGATGGCACCAAGGAAAGGACCAACTCAGATGCGACGAATCGCAACCGCGATCACGGCAGCCCTGGCGCTGCTGGCGCCCGCCGCCGCGCAGGCCCACGTGAGCCTGCACCCCAACGAGGTCCCCAGCGGCTCCTTCGCCACCCTCGACATCCGGGTGCCGAACGAGACCGACAAGTGCCAACACGGTCAAGCTGGCGGTTCAGGTGCCGCCGGGCTTCATCGACGTCTCGACCGAATACATGCCGGGCTGGACCGTCAAGGTGATGACCGCCAAGCTCGCCAAGCCGGTGCAGACCGACGACGGCGAAGTCACCGAAGAGGTCCGGAGATCGTCTGGACGGGCAGCGGCGCGCAGGGCAAGATCCCGCCTGGGCAGTTCCTCAACTTCCCGATCTCGACCGAGATCCCCGGCAAGGCAGGCGAAGAGCCTGACCTTCAAGATGCTGCAGTACTACGACAACGGCGAAGTCGTCCGCTGGATCGGCCCGCCCGAACTCCGACAGAACCGGCACCCGCAGATCGACGTCACCGCCGCGGGCGGCGTGCTCCAGGACGTCGCCGGGACCGAGACGGCGCCGCCGAGCCCGTCGGCGGGAGCCCCGGCAGCCGGCGAAACGAGCGACCAGCTCCGGCGACAGCGCCAGCAAGGGCCTCGGCATCGCGGCGCTCGTCGTCGGCGCCCTCGGCCTGATCGCCGGCGGCACCGCGCTGGTTCGCTCCCGGCGACCGGCGGGAGGTGGCAAGGCCGCCTGACCGTGGGGCCAGGCAAAGCGGGCCCTCAGACGGTGGCCCCCTCCAGCGCCCGCTTCTGGGGTGCCGGGTTGGAGAACCGTATGACCCCGTCATCGACCTGGCCGTGGCGCAGCGTCCGCAGGTCGAGCGGGTAGTTCTGGCGCAGCTTCCACGGCTCCTTGGAGCCCTGTTTCGGCAGGTGGTCGAGCGAGCGCAGGACGTAGCCGGAGCTGAAGTCGAGCAGCGGCTCCTCGGTCGACCGAGGAGTCGGTCGACCTGCGGCACGCAGATGCCGTAGCCGCCGGCGTCCATGTGGTTGAGCAGGCGGCAGACGTACTCGGCAGGTCGAGGTCGGCCTTCAGCGTCCAGGAGGCGTTGGTGTAGCCGAGCGTGAAGGCGAAGTTGGGGACGTCGCTGAGCATCATCCCCTTGTAGGTCAGCGCCCGCGCCATGTCCGGCTCGCTCGCCGTCGACCGCAGACCTCGATGCCGCCGAGGAAGAGCAGGTTGAGCCCGGTCGCGGTGACGACGATGTCGGCCTCGAGCTCGGCGCCCGACTCGAGCTTGATCCCGCTCTCGGTGAAGGTCTCGATCCGGTCGGTGACGATCTCGGCGCTGCCGTCGCGAGATCGCCTTGAAGAGGTCGCCGTCGGGGACCAGGCAGAGGCGCTGGTCCCAGGGGTCGTAGCGGGGCTTGAAGTGGGTGTCGACGTCGTAGCCGGGCGGCAGCGCCTTGATCGAGCCCGCGTCGCAGCAGCTTCTTCATCAGCTCCGGGCGGCGGCGGCTGAGCCGGTAGCTGACGCCTCTGCAGGAGGACGTTCTTCCAGCGCACGATCGGGTAGGCGGCCCGGTCGGGCAGGAAGCGGCGCAGCGCGGTTGGCGATCGCGTCTTCGCCGGGCATCGAGACGACGTAGGTCGGCGAGCGCTGCAGCATCGTCACCTGCGCGGCCGTCTCGGCCATCGCCGGGACCAGCGTCACCGCGGTGGCGCCGCTGCCGATCACGACGACGCGCTTGCCGGCGTAGTCGAGGTCCTCGGGCCAGTGCTGGGGGTGGATGACCTCGCCGCCGAAGCGGTCGATGCCGGCGAACTCCGGCGTGTAGCCCTGGTCGTAGCGGTAGTAGCCGCTGCACATGAAGAGGAAGCCGCAGGTGAGGTGGACGGTCTCGCCGCGTGTCGGTGCGCTCGGCCTCGACCGTCCAGCGCGCCTCGGCGCTCGACCAGGCGGCGCGCGACGACGCGGTGGTCGAAGCGGATCTTGCGGTCGATCCCGCGCCTCGCGCGCGGTCTCGCGGACGTAGTCGCAGGATCGAGGGGCCGTCGGCGATCGACTTCGCGTCGGTCCAGGGCCGGAAGCGGTAGCCGAGCGTGTGCATGTCGGAGTCCGAGCGGATGCCCGGGTAGCGGAAGAGGTCCCAGGTGCCGCCGAGGTCGCTCGCGCGCCTCGAGGATCGCGTAGCTCTTGCCCGGGCAGCGCTCCTGCAGGTGGTGGGCGGCGCCGATGCCGGAGAGGCCGGCGCCGACGATCAGAACGTCGAGATGTTCAAGCGACACTCGCTGGCTCCCTAGGTCAGGTTTGGGCGGGCTCGAGCACCTGAAGGCTATCTGCCGCGCTGCAGGGTGGGTGGATTCTGGCAGCCCGTGCTGCAAGATCCCGCCCCGGGAGAGCCGCTGGCCCCCCTATCCTCCTAATTGGTGAACGAGGAGCCCCAGCCTACCTCCAGTTCCTCGCCTGGACCCGACTCGGGACGGCGGCTCCGCATCCTGCTCGGCACCGGCGGCGTTCTGGTGGTGATTCTGGCCGGATTTGCCGTCGCCGCCTTCGCCATGTCGGGGGCCAGCCTCGGCTCCGATCCCGACGCGCTCGCCAGGGTCGACGCCCAGACCTTCGGCGGGACCGTAGAGCAGGTCCACGCCTCTGGGCCCACCGGCAAGCCGATTCCGATCGCCGTCCACGACGGCCGCCTGATCCCGAAGCAGAGGCTCACACCCGGCGAGACGGTCTCGGTCGACGTCGTCGTCAAGCGACCCGGCTGGGTCGGCTGGCTGGTCGGCAGCGAACAACACGAGCACCTCACCCTCCATGCCCCCATCGCCCGCGTCCGCAGCCGCTGGCTGACGGTCAGCCATTCTGCCCCGCCGCGGGTCTCGTTCGACCAGCCGGTGCGCGCCGTCGCCTTCGGGATCGCCGGGGCACCTTCACCACCGCGTCTTCGCGCATCCCCGGCGCTCGGTCAGCCTCGGCTCCCGCCAGTCGGCCGGGACCGTCGTCGTCGCCGGCGCCCCCCGGTCCTGGGAGCGAATGGGCAAGCCGCAGAGCGTCACCTGGTTCCCGGCGAGCGGCTCGCCGAGCGTCGCCGCCAGCCCAGCGCCGGGTTCCGACGTCTCCCCGGCGACGCCGCTGCGCCTCACCTTCTCCAAGCCGGTCTCACGAGGTGCTCGGCAGCTCGATGCCGCAGCTCTCCCCCAGCACCACCGGCAGCTGGCACCAGGTCGACAGCCACACCCTGCTCTTCCGGCCCTCCGGCTACGGCGCCGGCCTCAGCACCAGCCTCGAAGCCGAGCTGCCGAGCAAGGTCGACGTGATCGAGGCCGATGGCTCGCTGCGCAGCGGCAACAGCATCGAATGGAACATCCCGCCGGGCTCGACCCTGCGCCTCCAGCAGCTCCTCGCCGAAGGCGGCTACATGCCCTGTCGACTGGAAGCCGATCGGGCGCACCCGTCGCCCACACTCCCGCGGCCGAGCTGCGCGCCGCGGTCGAGCCGCCCAAGGGCCACTTCCACTGGCGCTACTCGAACATCCCGACGGGGCTGCGCGAAGCCTGGTCGGCCGGGCAGCCGAACACGGTCACCGAAGGCGCCGTGATGGCCTTCGAGAGCGCCCACGAAATGGAAATCGACGGCGAAGCCGGTTCGGAAGTCTGGGACGCGGTGCTGCGAGCGGCGATCGTCGGCAAGCGCGACCCCGAACCCGGCTACAGCTACGTCTCCGTCAGCGAGACGCTGCCCGAGCAGACGACGCTCTGGCACAACGGCCACACCGTGCTCACCGCCGCCGCCAACACCGGCATCCCCGGCGCCGAAACCGAACTCGGCACCTTCCCCGTCTTCGAGCACCTCGAAGAAACCACGATGAGCGGCGAAAACCCCGACGGCTCCCACTACGAAGACCCGGGGATCATGTGGGTCAGCTACTTCAACGGCGGCGACGCCCTGCACTCCTTCGACCGCCCCTCCTACGGCAGCCCCCAGAGCCTCGGCTGCGTCGAGATGCAGCTCGAAGACGCCGCCAAGATCTGGCCCTACACGCCGATCGGCACCCTGGTCACGATCGAAGAGTGAGCGCCGCCGTTGCGCAACATCGAGCAAGGCCTGTGTTTATTGCTGTCGAAGTTAGTCTCGCGACCAGAGAGTTGCCGAAACCAACGGGGAGGAACAATGACGCATCGACATCAGGGCAATGAAAGCGCCGGCACCGGCGGGCGTGGCAGTTTAAGCCGACTCGGCTTTGCGGCAATCGTCGCGGCGAGCGCTTGGGCGCTCCTCGCAGCCAGCGCCGCCCAGGCATCGACCGTGACCGTGGGAAGCGTTCTGCCGCTCACCTTCACGCCCGCTCCCTTCAAACAGGTCAACACCCTCCTCAACACCGCGCTGCCGGAGAAAGGCGCGAACCTGGTCTCGCCGGTCAATGGCGCGATCGTGCGCTGGCGGGTGCAGGGCGCCAAAGGCGGCCCCTTCGCGCTGCGAGTTCTCCACCAGAACGGCTCGGGGGCCTTCGCGGCGGCCGGCACCAGCCTGCCGGCAACGCCGACCGGGACCGGGCTGCAGACCTTCACGACGAGCCTGCCGATTCAGGCCGGCGACCAGATCGGCATCGACCCGACCAACCCCAGCGACGAAATCGGGTTTGCCTCGGTCCCGGGCGCCAGCTTCGCCGTCATCTTCCCGCCGCCCCCTGACGGCGCAACCGTGCCTCCCAGCGAAGGCGGAGCCGGGAAAGAGATCGAGCTGAGCGCCGAAGTCCAGCCGGCCCCCGCGATCACCTCGATCAGCCCCGCCTCGGGCTCGGTGGCAGGTGGAGCCACGGTGACGATCACCGGGACGAACCTCAACGCCGCCAGCGCGGTCAAGTTCGGCAACAAGCCGGCCACCAGCTTCACGGCCAGCTCTGAAACCCAGATCACCGCGGTCGCGCCGTCCAGCAAGAAGGCCGGCCCGGTCGACATCACCGCGACCACCCTCGCCGGGACCAGCGCGACGCTGAGAGCCGACCGCTTCACCTACAAGGCATGCGTCGTTCCCAAGCTGAAAGGCAAGCAGCTGAAGCCCGCCAAGCAGGCGCTGAAGAGGGCTGGCTGCAAGCTCGGCACGGTCAAGGGCCAGAAGGGCAAATCGGCCGAGGTGACCAAGCAGAGCCCGAAGCCGCACAAGGTGCTGAAGCCAGGCAGCAAGGTCAATGTCACGCTCAAGCTGGCGGGATAGGACCTTGGCGCCGCTCGCCGGCGCAAGAAAGGCAGTCCACGGGTAACGAAACCAGAGAGCCCCGCGTTAGCGGGGCTCTCTGGCGAAGCGGCTGGTCGAATATGGGGCAGGAAAACCCCCTGCCCTGAAACGGATGAAACCCACCAAGAACCTCTTTAGTCCAGGAGGCGGCCGGGCGGCAACTCGACAGCGGCAGCGAGCTTTTCCAGTGTCGAGACTTGCGGGTCGCGTTTCCCGCACTCGATCCTGCTGACCTCCCCTGCCTGGACACCGCTGCGCTGGGCGACTTCTTCCTGGGTCAGGCCAAGCTTCTGACGGGCCGCCCGCAGGTTCTTGCCGAGGTTGCCCACGCCGCGGATCGTCCACTCTGTGGCCGCGGACCACCATGTAAAACTTTGCATTTTTTTGGTAGTCTCTCTCGCGTTCCCCTTCGCCGCCTGTCCCGTGGGCAACGAGAAAAGGGGCCGACTCCGATCCCCAATACTCGGCGAGCCGAGGCCAGCCCCTCGGCCTTTTAGCCGACCTTGTAGATCATGTGACTGATCTGGATAGGTGCGACCTTGCTGATCTTCATCGACTTCACCTCCCTCCGAGTCGCCTGGCGTGAGTCGCCAGGAGCTTGTCAATGCTAAGAAAAATCCGAGCATCATTCATTCTTAGGGCGGCGTAAGGTTTCTGGTGGAAGGAATCCATATGCTCGGACGTGCCTGAGTAACCAGCAAATACGAACGGAGGGATTGCAGTGGCGGCGAAGACCGGCAGGCCAGGCCAGCGAAGGAAGAGAATCGAGGATGTCGTCACCTATGCCGTCAGCCACCGCATACGTGTGCACATCCTCTGGATACTCAACGAAGGCACCTACACGAACGCCCAGGTCGCCAAGATCATTGAGGAGCCAGCCAACAACGTTGCAAATCACATGAGGGAACTTCTCGATGCCGGCTCTATCGAACTTGCGAAAAGCGAGCAGAAGGGGAACATCAGCCAGCACTATTACCGGGCTGTGGAGATCCCGTTCTATTCACAAGAGGAAGCCGAGGCGATGACCCCCGAGCAGCGTCAAGTCACCGCGGGCTTGGTCGTCCAGTCGGCGGCAGCAGAGATCATGGCGGCGCTTTGGAGCGGCACGCTCGCCGACCCGAGAACCGTCCTCGTTTGGAATCCGCACACCCTGGACCAACAGGGCAGGGAAGACCTTGAAGAAGAGGAGAAGCGCTACCTCGACCGGGCGCAAGAGATCGAGGTCGAATCCACCAACCGGCGCGCCGAGTCCGGGGAGAGTGGTCAATCGATGATCGTCACGATGTTCGGGTTCGAACGCGCCCGTAGACCTCCGAGGTTTCCTCCTTCATGAATCCGTGTACGACGTTCACGGCGCGATTGACCAGTTCTATTCGATCTGAAACGGTCCACTAGTCAACTGACACCGATTGCTCCTTTTGACTGGGGGGGCAATCACCCGGATAAACACCACCAGGGCGGCGGGTTCTGAAATGCTTTCCCGCGCCCGTCGCTCTGGTGGCCGGGGTCGGTAGCGACACACCATGACTTCCCCCAACGCCACCCCCACAAGTTGTCTCCCGCCTGGCCGAGATCGGGAGGCATGACGATCAAGGGGGGCGAGTCCCCCATCGACTGGGCAGCGCTCGCCCCCCACATCGAACACCCGACGCGGGAGTCCATCGTCGAAGCGCTGCGCTGGATCGGGCCGCTCTCGGCGCCTGAACTCAAGTGCGTGCTTGACGACCAGGAGTTTCATCTCGCCTACATCGCCTACCACGTAACAGCGCTCCTCAGCGAGGAGGTCCTGGTCGAGATCGGAGAGCGTCCCGCCGGCGCCTCCGTCGAAAAGGTCTACTACCTCGCGGGCCCGGCATGACTCCCACCATCACGGCCGCCCAGCGCGACGCCCTATATGACCAGATCCTCGATCGGCTGAGTGGGATCGGCGACATCGAAGTGGCGATCCACTCGCAGAAATACGATGCCGCCGAACGTCTTGGCCGCGAGTATTCCGACGACCTGCGACTGTTGCTGGACGACCTCGGAATCGGCGAGGGCAACGGCGGGCCGGTCGAGCTGACCGCTCCCCCGGAGGTGCTGCGGCGAGTCCTGCCCCGCCTGCGCGCGCTGGCCGAGAGCCATACCGCCAGCCTGGAACCGGAGTGGGTCGAGGCCCGCGAGGTGAAGGAGCGAAACCGCCTCGTCTCGGAGGTTTGCGAGGCCGTGCTGGCCAGCCTCGACGGGACGGGGATCGGCGGCCGGTAGAGCCTGGCCGCAACGCTTCGATGAGCCCCTTTCCACGTCTTCGCCAATCCTGCCGAAAGGACCATCGGGTCTCAGCCGGTGCCCTGCAGGGCCAGGATCCTCGGCTCGTCCTCAACCGCTTGTTTCTGAGCGGAGTCCTGGTCGCCGATCCCCAGAGCGACCAAGGCCGCGATGGCGAGCCGGTCACTCTCCTGCTGGTCGCGTTCCCCGCTCCCGACGCAAGGAACACCGAGGAGCGGCTGGAAGTGGCAAGCTGCGAGGTCGAAGTGCCCGAGCACGTTGCCGGGCACCAAACGGCAGGCCTGCGGGCCGGCGGATCGGTCTTCATCACGGGTCAACTCAACGGCGGCGGCGGGGTGATCGCCACCGAAATCCACGCGGGGCTGGCGCCCGACTCCGCGGCCTAATTTGACTAGCGCACGGCGCTCGGCTTTCTCTACGCGGTGGGCGGCTGGTCGATGCGCACGAGATTGCCGGACGGGTCGCGCACGGCACAGTCCCGCGTGCCCCACGGCTGGTCGGTCGGCTCCTGCACGATCTCGGCGCCGGAGGCGCGCAGCTTCTCGAAGCTGGCGTCGAGGTCGTCGGTGTGGAAGTGGACGCCGTTGAGGGCGCCCTTGGCGACGAGGGCGGCGACCGCGTCGCCGTCGGCGGGGCTGCCGTTCAGGTAGTTCGTGAGGACGATCGCGACGCCGGGCTGGGAGGCGGCGCCGACGGTGATCCAGCGGAAGTCCTCTTTGGCGACGTCGTTGCGCAGCTCGAGGCCGAGCGTGTCGCGGTAGAAGGTCAGCGCGAGGTCGGGGTCATGGACGATGACGAAGCATTGGGAGAGAGTGAGGTTCATGCCCGCAAGGCTAGGGAGCCAGCGCCGCCGCGCGTTTCTCCGATCCTGCTCGGCTTGCGGCTCGGGCGGGTGAGGTCCTTGGCGATGCAGCCCGGCACGTTCGCGAGCGCGCCGTGGTCGCGGGCCCGGTAGGCCGTCGGCGTCTCGCCCACCAGCTGGGTGAAGCGGGCGCTGAACGAGCCGAGCGACGTACACCCGACCTCCATGCAGACCTCGGTGACCGACAGGTCGCCGCGGCGCAGCAGCGCCTTCGCCCGCTCGATTCGCCGCGTCATCAGGTAGCGCGTAGGGCGTCTCCCCGTACGTCGCGCGGAACTGCCGCGAGAAGTGTGCGGTCGACATCAACGCGGCGCGGGCGAGCGCGGCGACGTCGAGCGGGCGCGCGTACTCGCGGTCGATCAGATCGCGGGCGCGGCGCAGATGCGCGAGGTCGCGCAGGTGCTGAGCGGCGGGGGGTCTGCTGGTCACCTGCGAGATCGTGCCATGTCGCCGGGGCCTTCACCAGGTGATAACTCGACAATCCCACCGACCGCGCTGAGGTACCGCGTGTAGAGTCGCGCCAACGACAGCCCGCCGAACGGAGGAGCGCACATGGTCATCCTGCACGCAAGTGCTTCCATCAAGCCGGAGGCGCGCGAGCGTTGGTTTGCACTCCTTGATGCCGTAACGCCTCCGTCGCGCGCCGAGGACGCCTGCCAGAGCTACGTCCTCTACGAGGCTATCGAGACCCCCAACACGTTCATCTTCGTCGAGGAATGGGCAAGCCTCGACGGTCTGTACGCCCACTTTCACACGCCGCACTTCACCGAGTTCTTCGCGGCGCTCGGAGAGGTGATCGCCGAGCCGCCCGCGGGGACCGCCTCCGAGGTGTCCTCGACGAAAACGCTCGACGAAGCCCTTGCGGCTGCCGGCATCGCCGGATAAGGCCGATCAATCGAAACGGCAGAGGCGAGCTGGCCGTAAACGATGTGGGAATGCTCGGCTGGCCGCTACCGGAACCTGTTGAGGCTCCGAGCAAATCGTCCAGGTCGGCTGGCGGGATTGTGAGCCGGACCAGGTCCCACGGAGACTTTATTTGGTGGATCTGCCTCCCCCGGGAGAAGGATCCGAACCACGACTTGCGGGGCGAGTCTCTCGCACCAACTGGCGAAGTCGTGGGGTGGCGCGCTGAGGCGTCGGGGAAGAAGTGAAGCGAGGCCCAGCGGGAAGAAGGTGCCCCAGTGGATCGGAACGGCGATCCGCGGCGAGAGCATCGCCGCCGCGCGAGCGGCGCGTTCAGGGTCAAGATGTCCGGGACCTAGATTCGGCCCCCATCCCCAGACCGGGAGCAGGGCCAGGTCAAGCTTGTCGGCAAGTGCCGCCATGCCCTCGAAGAGGTCGGTGTCGCCGGCAAAGTAGACCCGCCTCGAGCCTGAGAGATGGAATCCGATCGCCTCCGAGCGACGAGATATCGGCGAGCGGCCGTGGCCGTGCATGGCCTCCACCGCGGTGATCTCGACCTTCCCGATCTTGACGGACTGGCCGGGGGCCAGCTCCGACACCGCGGTCAGGCCGCAGCGCTCGAGAAACCGACCCGCCCCGGGGGGAGCGAGCGCGGGCGTCTCGGGGTCGAGCGATCGCAGCGAGCGCCGGTCGGCATGGTCGTGGTGGAGGTGGGAGATCAGCAGCGCGTCGAGCCGGTCCGTCGCCTCTGCGGTGGGCTCAGGCCCCTGGCGACGCAGGTGGGCGACCCTCGATCCCAGTATCGGGTCGGTCAGGACGCGCAGGCCGTCCAGCTCGAGCAGCACAGTCGCGTGCCCAACGTAGGTGATGCGATCAGGCGGTTCCGTGGAGTTCCTTTCTCCAGCCGGAGAGGAGCCGGTGGACGGCGGCGGCGCCGACGATCGGCTCGGCGGGCAAAGGAAGCCTCTCGGCGGAGAGGATGAAGGGCCGAGTCTGTGGGCCTCCGAGGCCACCGTGGAAGGAGATCAGCTCCTCGAAGGCACAGCCCTCGTCGAGCTCGGGGTCGTAGAGGCTGCCGATCATGATGTCGGCCACGTTGCTGAAGCCGTCCGTGCGCAGAATGTGCTGGGGCGCGGTCGCTGAGTAGGGGGTCAGCGGGTCCTCGCCCTCGACCCGACCACTCTCCAGGTAGTGGGCGCCGCTTGCTCCGAGCACCACGGCTCCGTGCTCGGAGCTGCGGACGAGAAGCCAGCCGATGTGGGGATGCTCGCGCAGCGCCGGGATCAGCTTCGGGTGGCGCTCGTCGATCTCCTCACGGGTGAGGCGGCGCTTCTCTTCCATCAGATAGATCAGCCCGAGGTTGCCGGAGCCGAGGACGACGACCTCTCGATCGGAGACGTCGTTCTTCGGGCGCTTCTCGGCGGCTCGACCGGTGGCCTCCTTGGCGGCGTGCCCGACCATCGCGCTCTGCTCGTCGCCCCCCGCGTATCCGGCAACATCGCCGCCGCCGATGGATCGTTCGACCAGCTGCTCGAGGCTGTGGCCGTTGCGCTGCTTGAAGGTCGCACCCTGGGTCTGGCCGTGGTCGGAGAGGACGACGATCTCGTAGGGGCGGGGAGCGAATCTACGGGCTCGGGCGATGCGGTCGAGCTGCTGGTCGAGCTTGCGCAGGGCCTCCATCGTGTCCGCCCGCTGCAGCCCCGAGTGGTGCGCGACCTCGTCGTAGCTCGAGAAGGTGGCGTAGACGGCAGAGCGGCCGCGCATCATGTCGGTCAGCACCCCGTAGACGATCAGGTCGCGGACGACCACGCACATAGTCGCGCGAAGGAACGGATAGATGCCGCCGCGGTGCCCACGGGGTCGAATGTCACGCCGGGCCGAGCGAATCGCCGCCGTCCACTCCAGCAGCACCTCCCAGCCAAACAGAACCAGGGCTCTGGTGACATTGAAGCCGTTGGCGAGGAACGCCCGGTAGCCGGGGTTCGCCTTCCTCTCCTCCGCCATGCGGCTGACCGTGAGGATCACCTCCTCGGCTTCGCCGGAGAGCAGGTTGCCACGGCTCGCCCCGCCGTCGACGAGCAGTCCCACGCCGCTCGAATGCTGCCGCTCGATCTCCGCGCAGTCCTCGGCGCCGAGCAGGAGATCAGGGTTCCGCTCTCCTTGTCCACCCAGCGGAAGGCGGGGATGTCGTCGTTTGAGCCAAGCAGGATGCCCGCCTGGCTGGCACCGGTCTGCGATGAGAGGTCGGGCTCCCACTCGGTCAGGCGATAGCCGCTCTTCCGCCAGCCACCGTGCCATCGTCGGCGCGCTGCCGTCGCGCACGGCGTCGCGCAGCACCGGCAGCGCCAGTCCGTCGATCTCGAGAAAGAGGATCCCCGGTTCGTCGGTGTGGGCCAGGGTGCCCTGGCGGCGTGCCACCCGCTGCACGACGCGCAGGGAGTAGGCGTCCTCGTCGTTGGCCCCGGTCATCACCTGTAGCACCAGCGAGACGACCGCCATCACCAGCGCGGCCAAGAGCGCATCCGCGAGCGAATCGACCCCGATGTAGTTGGGAAGCGCGTCACTCGCCAGCTCCAGCAGCAGTGCGTCGACGAGCAGCACCGCCACGAAGCCGAGTGCCAGGGTCAGCGGCAGCCTCAGCGCGGCCACCACTGGAGGCAGGACGGCGTTGAGCACCGCGATCAGCGCGGCCACCAGAAGGGCGCCGCCGAATGCGCCGATGCTCACTCCCGGCACCAGCGCGGCCGCGACGTACAGCGATGCCGCAGAGAGCGCCCAGGAGAGAGCCAGCTGCAGAGGCCGAAACCGTGGCTTCTGCGGCTGCCACTGCACCGCGGCCCCATATGCGGCGGTCATCGGCTGCTGAGGGCTGGCGAGAGCGCTTCGTGTTCTAGTTCTCGGTCAGCCACGCTTTGGCGTCGGCCAGCTCGGCGACGCGAAACCCCTTCGCTTTGCCGGGCAGGAGGAGGGAGAGAGTCGCAAGCGCCGGTCGCAGCCAGTCCTTAGCCTGCCCCCCTTCGCCAACGCCGCTCGAAGCACGGGCTCGGCCACGTCCTCCCAGTCGTCGTCCTCCACCTCGCCGCCCGCTTCAAATCCGATCGTGTCAGGTGGCATGCCGTCGATTCGTCTCAGCATCAGGATCTCCATCCTCGGGGTTGGGACTCTCAGGTCGTGCGGCAAATGTACCCGTGGACGGGTCAGGCGATCAGCGTTATCACTCCACGCACGATCAACAGCGCTCCTGCACCGGTCGCGATCCGGATCGCGATCCGCCGACCGTCCCGGCGCACCGAGGCCTTGAAGCGCTCCACCCGCCCCGGCGTTGCGTCCGGCTCCAGCCAGTAGGAGAGGAGCGGCAGCTCGAGCAGGGCCAGCATGATCAGGTTGAAGCCGAGGATCACGAGTGCGGTCTCCGGTGCGCCGAGATCATCCCTCGCCAAGCGGGTGAGGGCAACCAGATAGGAGGCGCCCGGAAGGGTTAGGAGCGCTCCAACGGCGAAGGTGGTGCGCGGGGTGCCCCGGCTCAGGACCTGCTGCCAGCGCGGCGGTCCCTTCTCTCTCTTCGCCTTGCCATTTGCGGCCCTGCGTCGTTCCCGACGTTCCCTGAGGACCGCATCGCGTTCGGCGCTGAGGACCCGCGCGACGATGAGAAAGATGGTGCCCAGGGCGATGTCGGCAACCGGGCCAAGCGTCTCCTTGGCAGCTTCGACCGCGCCTGAATCCTCCAAGGAGAAGACGATCACCAGCCCCAGCGAGATGCTGGTCATAAGCGCTCCGAGCAGGTAGCCGAGCATCAGGTTCCGAGGCTTCGGCAACAGCAGCATCACCGTAGTTGCGGCAAGCAGCGTTGGGTTCAGGGCGGCCGAAAGGGCCAGCAGGAAGATGTCCACGCTCGGACTCAATCACCTTGTCGCTCTGGGTCACCACGGATAGGCTGGATTGAGCGTCGCCATAGCGTCGTTGTCTCGTTTATCAACGGCGATTCATCGTACGAACATGAGGAGCACTTCAATGTCGGCTGAGCAGGGCGACCCGCACCGATTGGCCGCTCTCGCCGCTCTCGCGAGCGCGGCGGTCCTCGCAATTCTCGGCATCGACATCGTCCTTTCGCAGTTTCCCCGCGGACTGATCGTCCTCGCCTGCCTCGGGATCGCATTCGCGGCGGCTTGGTACGGCCTGACCCGCACCGGGGGCGCAAGGCTTCTGGGATCGGGAATCGCGACCCTGGCAGTGGCGGCAACCGTTGCCGTATTGATCGCTGACGGCAATCACGTCGCACAGGCTCTCGTGATCGTGGTGGGCCTGGGACTCATGCTCCTGGCGACGCGATCGGCCTTCAGGATCCACGTCCCGCTTCACCTGGCCCCCGACCCTCACCACCCCGTGCTCTTCTACAACCCCAAGTCGGGTGGGGGAAAGGCCGAGAAGTTCCACCTGGCCGACGAGGCGCGGGCCCGTGGCATCGAGCCGATCGAGTTGAAGCTCGGTACCGACCTCGAGCAGCTTGTGCGTGGCGCGGTCGCCGATGGAGCCGACGCGCTGGCGATGGCCGGCGGCGACGGCTCCCAGGCGGTCGTCGCCATGGTTGCCGCCGAGCAGGAGCTGCCCTATGCCTGTATCCCCGCCGGAACGCGCAACCACTTCGCGCTCGACCTCGGGGTCGACCGCGACGATGTCGTCGGCGCGCTCGATGCCTTCGTCGGCGGTCGCGAAAGGCGGGTCGATCTTGCCGAGGTCAACGGCCGGGTATTCGTCAACAACGTCTCGATCGGCCTCTACGCAGAGGCCGTCCAGCGCGAGGGCTACCGGGAGGCGAAGCTGCGGACCATTCTCGACACCCTGCCGGAGGTACTTGGACCGGAGGGAAAGGGACTGGACCTGCGCTGGACTGGGCCCGGAGGGCATGAGCACTCCTCCGGAGCGGCGATCCTCGTCTCCAACAACCGCTACCGCCTCGGGCGTGCGGTCGGCTCGGGCACCCGGCCGAGGATCGACGACGAGCTGCTGGGAATCACCGTTGCTTCCGCGCCGGCCGGAGGCCTGGGGTTGCGTCCCTGGCGAGAGTGGTCCACGCCCGCGTTCGAGGTTGACGCAGACGGCCCAATCGCCGCGGGCATCGACGGCGAGGCGGTAACGCTCGACACGCCACTGCGCTTCAGGATCTTGCCGGCGGCGCTGCGGGTGCGGATCGCCGCCGCACACCCTGGAGCCTCTCCGTCCGCGGCGATGCCCGAGGGCGCCAGGGAGACTGTTCTCGCGCTGGCACGGATCTCAATGGGAAGGACACCGAAACCACAACATCGGCAGCGAAAGGAGCATTGATGGAGATCTTCGAGATCGAGTTGAAGTGGTGAGCCCCGATTAGCGGTTGGGTCGATGAGGCGAAGAAGGTCGATGCCGCCGTCTGGCGGTGACCTCGACTCCGTGGCCTCGTAGAGCCTCTTGCAGGTAACCGCGGTCGTGGGTGAAAGGTAGGACGCGCGCGAAGCGACGCCCAGGTGGCAACATCCCGCCTCACGACGGCGGGATGTTCTGGTTCAGATGGAACAGGTTGGTCGGGTCGTAGCGGTCCTTGAGCGCGCGCAGGCGGGCGAACTTCTCGGCACCGTAGGCCGCCCGCACTCGATCCTCCCCCTCGGCGGAGAGGAAGTTGATGTAGGCGCCGCCGGTCAGCGAGGGCTCGATGTCGGCGTACAGTCGGTGCGCCCAGTCGATGTGGGTGTCCAGCCCGCCCGGCTCGTGCGACATGGCGATCGATGTTGAGCACGTAGGGCGCCTGGCGCTCCCCGTAGGCGGTCTCGTCGGCATCGGCGCGGGCCACCGCGCCGCCGAAGTCGTGGACGTGGATCTCCGATGACGGCGAGGTCGCGTCCTGGTGGTAGCGAACCAGGGTCTCGATCGCGTGGTCGTCCAGATCCCCCATGTAGCCGGCCTTCATGTAGGCCTTGGTGCCCGCGCGGGTCAGAGCGCGTCGATCAGGCCCTGCATCTGGACGTAGGGCATCGGGCCGACCAGATCGGCCACCGGGTCACCCAGATCGCGGAGCGGCTGCATCGCCTTCGCCCCCTCCTCGAGATCGCCTGCGTAGCAGCCGATCAGGCCGATCAGCTTCTTGCCGTGCCACTCCTCGGGCAGGAAGGGTGCCGGCGGCGCGGTGATCAGGTTGGCCAGGGTGGTCAGCTCGTCCGGGAGATCGCCGCGTGAAGTCGCGGTAGAAGCGCAGGACCTCCTCGGCCCGGTCGCCCGGGTAGAAGACCGGCCCGGCCGTGACCGTCGGGCCGACCGGGTGCAGGTCGAACTCGAAGGAGGTGACGACGCCGAAGTTGCCGCCTCCACCGCGCAGGGCCCAGAACAGGTCCTGGTTCTCGTCCGCGCTGGCGGTGAGCACCTGGCCGTCGGCGGTGACCACCTCGGCGGAGCGGAGGTTGTCGCAGGAAAGGCCGTGCTTGCGCATCAGCCAGCCGATCCCGCCGCCCAGAGTGAAGCCGGCGACGCCGGTGGTCGAGACCAGGCCGCCGGTGGTGGCGAGGCCGTGCTCCTGGGTGGCGGCGTCGAACTCGTTCCAGACGACCCCCCCTTGGGCGGTTGCGGTACGCCGGCTGGCGTCGACCTGGATGCCCTTCATCGGCGAGAGGTCGATGACGATCCCGCCCTCGACGGTGGAGAAGCCGGGAATGCTGTGGCTGCCGCCGCGTACCGCGACGTCGAGCCCCTCGCTGCGGGCGAAGCCGACCGCGTGGCGCACGTCGGCGGCGTCGGCACAGCGGGCGATCAGCGCCGGGCGGGCGTCGTGGGCGCCGTTCCAGATCGAGCGCGCCTCGTCGTAGGCGCCATCGCCGGGCTTGACCATCTCTCCGTGCAGCCCGTCGTCGAACTCCTTGAGCGTCGCCGCTCCAAGCACTCCTTGCGTAGCCATCTCGGCTCCTTCTCGGTATGGATGGTTTAGATCGCGCCTCAACGACGCAAAGCGAGGCTAGGGGCCGCCTCTTAGCATCCACTTTGCAGCGTCTTAGCCTCCAGCTCCCGGCAGTAGGCGATGCCGGCGTCGCCGCCGAGCAGCTCGAAGTGCCGGCTCGCCCGGTCCAGCCAGCGACGTCCCATCGCCGCCTCGCCGTCCTCCGCGCAGATCGCCGCCAGGACCGCCAGCGCCCACCCCTCCTGGTGGGTCGTCTCGATCCCTTCGAAGACCGAGGCGGCGGCCTCGAGATGAGCCCGGGCATCGGCGCGATCGTCGGCGCAGAGCGCCACGGTCGCCAGGCTCAGCTCGGCGGAGCCGAGGCCGATCAGGTCGTCGTTCTCGACGAACCAGGTCCGGCTCTGGCCGGCCGAGATGCGGGCGCCGGCCCCATCTCCGGAGCGGGCCAGGAGCATCGCCAGGCAGCCGAGGGTGAACCCGGCGCCGCGGCGGTCGCCGATCTCCTGCCGCAGGGCGAGGCTGCGCTCGAGCAGCGAGCGGCCTCGTTCGAAGTCACCGCCGGAGCGGGCCAGGTTGCCGAAGGCGTTGAGCGCAAAGGCCTCGCCCTGATGGTCGCCGAGCTGCTCGAAGCGGGCGAGACTCTCCTCGATCAGCTCCTCAGCGTGGGCGAAGTCGGCCTCGGCGCGATCCACCGCGGCGAGGTTGACGAGGATGTGGGCGGCGGCCGCGGCGCCGCCCACGCGGCGCGCGATGAAGAGGGTGTCCTCATGCAGCGAGGAGCGGGTAGCCGACCTCGGGCTCGACCGAGATCATCCCGTAGCTGAGCGGCCAGAGCGCCGGGCGCGGCTCGGCGCTGAGAGCGCCGGCGTGCCCCAGCGCGGCTTCCAGTTGTTCGCGTGCGGCGCCGTATTCGCGCCGGAACCAGGCGACGATGCCGCGCGTGTGCGCCGCCCACATCGGCGGCCGCTCGGCTGGCAGATCCTCGGCGACCAGCGCCTCGTGTTCGCGCACGAGCAGCTCGACGTCCTGCGCGGGACTGACGATCAGCCGGTAGGCCGCCGAGACCTCGACCGCGTCGAACATCCCGGAGCGGTCCTCGAGATCGCCGAAGATCGCCACGCTCTCGGCCGCGAGCTCGTGGATCCCCCCGTGGACGCCGCGGCGCAGCCCGATCACGCAGACCGCAAGCAGGGCGCGGGCGCGCACCGCCGTCGGCTCGGGCGCCGCGGCCAGGGCGGCGGTCAGCCAGCGATACCCCTCGGCGAGGTAGCCACGCATCAGCCAGAAACGCCAGAGGGCGACGCGCAAGACGCAGCGCCGCCTGAGGATCGGCGACCAGCGCCGAGACGAGCGCGGCGCGCAGGTTGTCGCGCTCTCGATCGAGGCCCCGCAGCGTGATCCGGGCCGGCAGCTCGCCGGCCGGCGTCGGATCGCTCTCGGCCAGCGCGAGGTACCAGTCGCGATGGCGCCGCTCGAAAGCGGACCGCTCCCCCGCCTCCTCGAGACGCTCGACCGCGTACTGGCGCACGGTCTCCAGCAGCCGGTAGCGACGGTCGCCGGATCCCTCCTCGACCTGGACCAGCGACTTGTCGATCAGCCTGCCCAGCAGGGCGACGACCTCGCTGCGCCGCAACGGGTCCTCGGCACAGACGTCCTCCGCCGCCTCCAGCCCAAAGGCGCCGGCGAACACGGCGAGCCGGCGCAGCAGCACCTGCTCGGCGGCGTCGAGCAGGTCGAAGCTCCAGGCGAGCGTCGCCCGCAGCGTCTGCTGCCGGGTCATCGCCGTGCGGGCCCCGGCCGAGAGCAGGTCGAGCGAGTCGTCGAGGCGCTCGACGATCTGAGCCGGAGTGAGAACGGCCGCCCGCGCCGCCGCCAGCTCGATCGCCAGCGGCATCCCGTCGAGACGGTGGCAAAGGGAGGCGACGGCGTCCGCGTTGTCGGCGCCGAGCTCGAATCCGGGGGCGGCCTGCGCGGCCCGGGCGGCGAACAGCCGCACCGACTCCGCCGCCAGCGACTCCGCCGCCGGCGCGCCGGCGACCAGCCTAGGGAGGGAGAGCGAGGGCACGCGCCAGGTCACCTCGCCGGGAACGCGGAGCGGCTCGCGGCTGGTCGCCAGCACGGTCAGGTGCGGGCAGCGGCTGAGCAGGGCCTCGGCGAGGTGGGCGATCGGCTCGACCAGGTGCTCGCAGTTGTCGAGCAGGAGCAGCTGCTGGCGGTCGCCGATGTGAGCGGCGAGGGCGACCTCCGGCGCCCGATCGGAGGCGAGCCGGGTGTCCAGGGCCTGGGCGACCGCCGGGCCGACCAGCTCGGGCTCGCCGAGTGCCGCCAGCTCGACCGGCCAGACCCCGTCGGAGAAATCCTCCGCCTGCTGCCCCGCAACCTGCAGCGCCAGCCTGGTCTTGCCGCAGCCGCCGGCGCCGGTCAGGGTAAGGAGCCTCGCGTCGCGCAGCAGCGCCGCGACCTCGGCCAGCTCGCGCTCGCGGCCGACGAAGCTGGTCAGCTGTGACGGCAGCTTGGGCCCGCGGCCGGCCGCCGCTTCAGGCTCGTCGCGCTCCTCCACCTCCGCCAGCTCAGCCTCCAGAGCAAGGCGGAGCTCTTCGAGCGAGTCGCGCCTGTCCCGGCTCCAGTCCTCGTAGCGATCCGCTGGCAGCAGCTCGGCGTCGAAGCCCTCGAGCGCCGAGCGGTAGGCGCCGGGCTCGCCCTGCTCGCGGGCCATGGCGGCCAGCTCTTCGAAGGCGACCGCGTCGATCCGGACCGGGTCCTCGGGGCTCAGCAGGATCAGTTCTTCGCGCAGCTCCAGGTAGCGGCTGCCGTCGAGGCCGATCGAGTCGAGCGCGCGCCGGGCCGCGAAGATCGCCTGATGGAGGTTGTTGCGGGCGGAGTCCGGGTCCCGCCCCGCCCACAGCAGCTCGATGGCCTGATCGACGTGGAGGCGGTGCTCGGGAGCGAGGGCGAGCAGCTTGATCAGCGTCTTCGCCTTGCGAAGCCGCCAGGCGTCGTCGGCGATGACGCTGTCGCCGACGCTGATGGAGAACGCCCCGAGGAGACCGATGCACAACACCTCATCGCCCATCGATGTGCCTTTGCCGAGGGCCGGGGTCTGCGTCATGTTGAGCCCGACCGAGGCCGCTTCCGTCTTCCCCGCGAGCTTCTTCCAAATCAGCCTCGAAGCCTGGACCGGGTCCGGGACCCCCTTCAGCTCGTACTCGCTCGCGGCTTCGAGCGTGACGCCGTCACGCGAGGCGACCAGTGACTCCACGACTCCCTGAACCAACACCTCGCCGCTGCCTGCCGCGGAGCAGAGCCGGCTGGCGATCACCACCGTCATCCCGTGTAGGTCGTCCCCGTCGGCAATCGGCTCACCGGCTGCGACCCCCACGCGAGCGGCGATTCCGATCTTGCCCTGGGCGCCGTCGAGCCGCTCGACCGCTGCTTGGATTCCGGCCGCGGCCCTCAACGCTCCGAGGGCGCTTTCGAAGGTCGCCATCGTGCCGTCGCCGAGGGTCTTCACCACGCGCCCACCGCCACCCTTAACCTCGCGGGCGACATCTTCGACGTGAGCGCGGCGCACCCGCTCCATGCGATCGTCTCCCAACCTCGCAAGCAGGGCGGTCGAGTCCACCAAGTCGCTGAAAACGACGATCGCCACCCCGTCCATGCGCGCCATCTTCTCGCATTCACTAAAGAGCCTCGAAACCCGAGGCTACGATCAAGCTCGCGCAGGATCTCGCTCAGAAGAAAATGCGACCCACCGAGGCCTTGATTCCGGCTGCGGTCCCTGCGAGGAGCCCCACAACTTCCCAGGCGAGATACATCGCGCAGCCCTGCCAAACATTCGCGACCCCAGAGGGCCGTTGGCGATGACGCTCGGCATTCTCTGCCCTTACTTTCGCTATAGTCATCTATAAGCGAAATGACAGAGACGGCGGCAACAGAGAAGCGGCAGTACCGGATGAAGGTCCGGGCGCAGCGCTCCGAAAAGACGGCCGAGCGGATCCGCGAGGTGGCGTTGGAGCGATTCCTGTCCCAGTCCTACGACGAGGTAACGCTCGCCGAGGTCGCCGAGGCGGCTGGAGTGACGGTCCCCACCCTGATTGCGCATTTCGGCCGCAAGGAGGATCTGTTCGCGGCCGTGCTGGAAGACTGGGGCGGTCGCATGGTCGAGTTACGTGACGAGGCTCCGGTCGGCGATCACGCGGGCGCGATCCGCAATCTGCTCGATCACTACGACACCGAAGGCAACCGCATCCTCCACCTCCTCGCCGAGGAGGATCGGTTCCCGGCCGTCCGCGCGATGACCGACGAGGGGCGGAAATTTCACCGGGAATGGGTCGAGCGGATCTTCAAGCCGAGCCTGAGATCGCTGCGGGGCGCCCGCAGGGAGCAGCTCGTGATCCAGCTGATCGTCGCCACCGACCTTCTGACCTGGAAGCTGATTCGACTCGACATGAAGCTGTCGCGCCGCCGCACCGAAGCGGCGATCGTGCAAATGGTCGATGCGCTGACCGGAGCCGACTGATGGCACGCGTGCTGGTCTACACCTGTCCCGGGTCGGGCCACGCCTACCCGCCGGTCGCCACCTCGATCGCCCTACGCGATCGCGGACACGACGTCATCTTCCACACCGCGAGTGACAGCGTGAACGCAATCGAGCGGCTCGGCCTCTCCGCGGCGCCGATCGATCCGCGCATCGAGGCGATACCGCTCGAGGACTGGAAGACGCGCACGTCGATTGGCGCCCTCGTGTCGGCATGTGACACCTTTGCCAAGCGGGCGCGCTACGAGATCCCCTACCTGCAGGCAGCGATCGAGGTAGAGCGTCCGGACCTGATTTGGGTCGACACCAATGCCACGGGCGCCGCTGTGGTGGCCGAGGCCTCCGGAGTGTCGTGGGCTCACTACATGCCGCATCCACATCCCGGGCCGGCCCGAGGCGTTCCCGTTTTTGGTCCCGGCTTTGCTCCTTCGACGAGTCAGCTTGCGCGCCTTCGGGACGCCGGTCTGACCGCACTCAAGCCGCTTGCCTTCCGCTCGTTCGTGCGCAGCCACAACTCCCATCGGGCGGCCCTTGGCCTGCCGGCATTCGACGGCATCGAAGACCTTTATGTTGTCGCCCCACTGCTGATCCAGTTCTCGGCGGAACCATTCGAATACACGCGCGAGTGGCCGGAGAACGTGCGGCTCGTCGGCCCGGCCCTGTGGGAGCCGCCCGGCCCCGAGCCCGAATGGCTGGCCACCGAGGAGCGTCCGATCATCCTGGTCACGGCTTCGACCGAGTTCCAGGACGACGCGGAGCTGATTCGAAGCGCCCTCGAGGCTTTCGCCGGCCGGCCCTATGCGGTTGTCGCCACCACGGCCGCGCACGATCCAGGCGACTTCGATGTTCCGCCGAACGCCAGGGTCGAGCGCTATCTCCCCCACGCTCCGATCCTGCGCCGGGCCGCCGCCGTGATCTCCCACGGCGGCATGGGCACCACCCAGAAGGCGCTCGCTGCTGGCGTGCCGGTCTGCGCGGTCCCGTTCATGCGCGACCAGTTCGAGGTGGCACGCCGGGTCGAGCACTGCGGCGGCGGCACGCTCCTGCCGGCCAAGCGCCTCCGCCCCGACAGGCTGCGCAGCGCAGTCGAGGGAGCGATGGCCTGTCAGGGGGGCGCCGAGCGGGTTCGCGACGCCTTCGGGCGGGCCGGAGGCGCGGAGGCAGCGGCATCGGCGCTCGAGGGCCTGCTGGCGCCTGAGCGCCAGGCGATCGACGCCAGGCGATGAAGCCGACAGTCGACGTCGATCTCTACGCGGACAGCGTCGTCGAGGACTCGACGGCCGCGTTCCAGAGGATTCGCGATGCCGGGCCGGTCGTGCGGCTGCCCCGGAACCGGATGTGGGCAATGGGACGGTATGAGGACGTGCGCGCGGCACTGCGGGACGAGGAGCTGTTTACCAGCGATCACGGGGTTGCCGCGAACTCGCTCATCAATCTCACCGGGCGCAAGTCCATTCTGTTCAGCAACGGCAAGACTCACGCCATCCGCCGCCAGGTCCAGATGCGCTCCCTCGGCGCGAAAGCGCTCGCTCCAACCGCCGACCGCCTCGACGAAGAGGCCGACGCAATCGTCAAAGGCCTGGTCGGCGTTGGCGAGTTTGACGCCGTACGGGACTTCTCCAGCGGCCTGCCCGTCAGGGTCGTGGCCGACTTGATCGGCCTCCGCGTCTCCAGCGATCAACTACTGGACTGGGCCACGTCGGCCTTCGACCAGCTTGGCCCGCTCAACCGTCGCTGGTGGCGTGCCGGTTGGAGCTCAATCGGCCTGTTCGTCCACATGCTGCGGCTGAAACGCGCACGTCTTGTACCCGGAAGCTGGGCGGCGAGCGTGTTCGACGCCGCTGACCGCGGTGAGATCGGAAAATTCGAAGCGCGGATGATGATCATGGACTTCGTCGCCCCGGGCCTGGACACGACGATTCTCTCCACCACCCACATGCTCTGGCTGCTGGGCCGCAATCCGGACGCCTGGCAGCGCCTCCGCCAAGACCCGGCGCTGATCCCCGCGGCGGTCGTAGAGGCGGTGCGCATGTCCTCGCCGGTCCGTTGCTTCACCCGCCGCGTAAGTCATGGCGCCGAGGTCGGCGGCGTCAGCCTTCGGGCCGGCGATCGCGTCGCGATGCTCTTCGGCTCGGCGAACATGGACGAGCGCCGCTACCCAGACCCCACCCGTTTCGACCTTGACCGCCCGCCGGGGGGCAACCTCGGCTGGGGCAACGGACCGCATACCTGCATCGGCATCCACCTCGCGAAGTTGGAGATGCAAGCGCTGCTTCGAGCGCTGATCTCGAACGTCGAGACAATCGAAACCGTCGAGGATCCGCCGCGGATCCGCAACAACACCTTGCAGGGGATCGCGGTTTTGCCTGTTCATCTGGCTTGATTGGGCTGGCGGATTCAAACCAGCTACTCCAGGGAACAACCTCAAGCAAAGCGGGAGGCGCGTGCAGAATAGGATGCGGACCTGGTCAACTCGTATGTCAGAGAGGAAGAGGCCGATGAATGCGAACAAGGCACTATGGGAGAAGGGTGACTTCACTCGAATCGCGGAATGCGTGCGAGAGAGCGGGGAATCTCTCGTCAAGGAGTTGGACATCACCGATGGGCTCCAGGTGCTGGACCTCGGTTGCGGCGACGGGACCACCGCCTTGCCGGCAGCTCAGCTGGGGGCCGAGGTTCTGGGCGTCGACATCGCCGCCAACCTCGTCGCGGCGGGCAACGCTCGCGCCCAGGCCCTCGGCCTGACCAACTGCACGTTCCAGGAGGGCGATGCATCGGATCTGCACGAGCTGGGTGACGAGCGCTTCGACCTGGTCGTCAGCTTCTTCGGGGCGATGTTTGCTCCCAGGCCGCTCGATGTGGCCAAGGAGATGGTCCGGGTGACGCGGCCAGGCGGCCGGATCGTGATGGGGAACTGGATCCTGAACGATCCGACCCTGGTGGCGCAGATCCTGAGGATTGCCTCCTCCTACTCGCCCCCTCCCCCGGAGGGCTTCGTCAGCCCGATGACCTGGGGCGTGGAGGACGAGGTGATCGAGCGGTTCACGGCAGCCGGGATCGCCGCGGAGCGGATCTCGTTCGCGAGGGACACCTGGACCTTCAACTACCCTGGTCCGCCCTCGGAGCTGGTGAGTGCCTTCAGGACCTACTACGGACCCACGATGAACGCGTTCGAGGCGGCGACGGCGAACGGCAGCCAGGCCGAGCTCCAGGCTGAGTTGGAGGCCCTGTTCGACGAGCAGAACACCAGCGATGACGCCACCTCGATCCCGGCGACCTATCTGCGGGTGAAGGTCACGCGGTAGGGCGACTCACCGCCGGTAGAGCGCTCGTCGGCGCCCACCGACCCCCGAGGATCGCAGCCGAGTACCCTAAGTTCGTTCCACGCGAGGCGACTTACCAGCCTCCAGTCGACTGGGGAGGACGCCGGTCCAGGCAGGGCTGGCTCGCGGTCGCCGCTCGCCCACAGCGGACCGTCACCCCTTGAGGCGTCCATATACGCGTGGTGGCCACGAAGCGGCGGGATATATGCCAGGTGGCAGTAGTACTCATCTCAATGCACCCGTAGCTTCGATGCAGATGCCGACCACACGGGCCGGCCCGGCTAACAGAGGTGGATTGTGTCCTCGAATGACGCTCACGTCACCCGCCTGACCGCGCTTGCCGCTCTCGGCATCGCGCTGCTGTATTTCATCAGCGTGCCGATCGGCTCGTTGGCTAGCTTGCCGGCGTCAGACGCCTCGGCCTCGGATTTCGCCCAGTTCTTCGCTCAGCACCGCGCTGGCCTGCTCGTCGCGGTGGTGCTCAACGGCATTGCCTGGTGCGCCCTGCTGCCGGTGACGTTCGCCGGCCTGCGCATGCTCCTTGGCGAGCGCGGCGGGATCGCCGCCACCGTGGCGCTGGTCTGCGCCGGTGTCGAGGCCGCGCTGATCGGCGTGGCTCTCGCCTTCGGCGCGATCGCCGCGGTCGCCTTCGCTCGTTCCGGGCTGCTGTCGCCGAGCGGGATCGCGCAGGCCGCCCCGCCCGCGTTCGCGATTTGGATGGCGTGGATCGGTGTCGTCCTTTTGCGACGCCCCATCGCCATCGCCGTGGCGGCTCCCGCTGCGGCCTGAAGGAGCACGATCATGCGAATCAAGACGCTCATCGCCGCAGAAACCTGCCGCATACAGGAGCCCTCGACCGCCGGGGTAAGGCCATGACAGACTTCGCTCAGGGGCTGGCGCTTGGCCGGCCGATCGTGTGGAGGTACGGGTTGCAGGGAATCGCCGAGACGACAGATGCGCCGTTCGTGCTGCCGGACGGCACGGTGACCTTCCTGCTGACCGACATCGAGGGATCGACGCGGTTGTGGGAGAACCACCCCGAGGCGATGACCCAGGCCGTGCCTGCGCATTACGCGCTGTTGTCCGACGCGATCGGCCGCCACGGCGGCGTGCGGCCGGTGGAGCAGGGCGAGGGCGACAGCATCGTGGCGGCGTTCTCGCGCGCGTCCGACGCGGTGGCCGCGGCGCTCGAGGCCCAACGGGCGCTGTCAGCGCAGGCGTGGCCCGACGGCCTGCAGTTGCACGTCCGCATTGCGCTGCACACCGCCGAGGCGCAGCTGCGCGACGAGGGCAACTACTTCGGCGTCGCGCTGAGTCGCTGCGCGCGCCTGCGGGCGATCGCACACGGCGGTCAGACGCTGCTCTCAGGCGCCGTGCACGACCTGGTCCTCGAACGGCTGCCCGAGGACGTGGCACTGGTGGATCTCGGAACCCACCGGCTGCGCGACCTCGGGCGCCCCGAGCACGTCTTCGCACTGAGCCATCCCGACCTGCCGGCGAGCGCCGAGCCGCTGCGCTCCCTCGACGCGCTGCCGAACAACCTCCCGGAGCAGCTGACGAGCTTCGTGGGGCGCGAGCGCGAGCTGAGCGAGGTGGCGGACGCTCTGACCGCCACGCGGCTGCTGACGTTGACCGGCGCCGGTGGTTGCGGCAAGACGCGGCTCGCCGCCCAGGCCGCGGCCGACGCGCTGGATCGTTTCCCCGGCGGCGCCTGGTGGGTCGAGCTGGCGCCGCTGGCCGATCCCGACGCCGTCGGCCCGACGCTCGGCGACGCCGTCGGGGTCAAGCCGCTCCCCGGTCAGTCCTCGCTGGAGGCGGTGGTCGCCCACCTCGCCGATGCCCAGGCTTTGATCATCCTCGATAACTGCGAGCACCTCCTCGAGGTCTGCGCCACTGCGGCAGAGGCTCTGCTGCAGGGTTGCCCCGCCGTCACCGTGCTGGCCACGAGCCGCGCCCCGCTCGGCGTAGCCGGCGAGGCTGACTGGCGCGTGCCCTCGCTCTCGCTGCCATCGGAGCGCGCGCAGGCGGAGCCCGTGGAGGCCGTCGCCCAGTCCGATGCCGTACGCCTGTTCATCGAGCGCGCGACGAAGGTGCGGCCGAACTTCGCCGTCGACGCCGCCAACGCTCCGGCGATCGCTCAAATCTGCCACGACCTCGACGGGATTCCGCTCGCGATCGAGCTGGCGGCGGCGCGCGTGCGCGTCCTCGGCGTCGAGCGCATCGCCGCTGGGCTGGGCGATCGCTTCCGCCTGCTGACCGGCGGAGTGCGCTCGGCGATGCCACGCCAGCAGACGCTGCGTGCCTCGGTCGACTGGAGCCACGATCTGCTCGGCGACGAGGAGCGGGTGCTGTTCAGGCGCCTGGGAGTTTTCGCAGGCGGTTGGGCGCTCGATGCGGTCGAGGAGGTCTGCTGCGAAGACGGACTCGAGCGCCTGGCGATCCTCGACCTGCTGACGTCGCTGGTCGAGAAGTCGCTCGTCGTCGTCGAGGAGCACGGCGCGAGCGTGCGCTACCGGCTGTTGGAGACGGTTCGCCAGTACGCGCTCGATCGTCTCGCCCAGGCCGGCGAGGTTGCCGATCTCCGTGGCCGCCACCGCGACGTTTACCTCGCCCGGGCCGAGCAGATCGCCCCGCATCTGGAGGCCGCGGGCCAAAGCGCTTGGCTCGACGCCCTCGATGTCGAGGCGGCCAACCTCGCGGCGGCGCTTGATCACGCGGCCGACACCGACGGGGAGAGCGCGCTGCGCTTGTGCGTCGCGCTGACGGTTTGGTGGAAGCTGCGCGGGCGCTTCGCACTCGCCGATGAGGCCTACCAGCGCGCGCTGGGTGCCGCGCCGGCGGAGCCCAGCGCGCTTCGGGCACGCGTCCTCTGGGCGCACGGCTACCTGTTGACCTATGGGGCCAGATTCGAGGAAGCGGCCGCGAGCGAGCTCGAAGCCCTTGAGATGGCACAGACCCTCGAAGAGACCTCAACCGCTGCGCGAGCGCTCGATGTGTTGGGAACGATCCAGACGTATCCCGATCCGACCGGCGCCCGGCAGGGGCTCGAGCAGGCGCGCGAGCTGGCCCGCGCCAGCGGTGACGAGTGGTGCTTTGTCGATGCGACGCAGATCCTCGGCTTCACGCTGGCCATGCAGGGCGACGCGCGTGCCGTCGGCGTCTTCGATGAGGCACTCGAGATCATCGAGCGCACCGGCTACGCGGAGTTCGCCGCCTGGCATTGGTTCGGTGTCGCTGGTGTGCGGCACTTCATCCAGGGTCGCGATGAGGAGGCTCTTGCGCTATATGAGCGTGCGATCACTGTGGCCGACGCGGTCGGCGAGCCCGTCAGCGCCGGCTCCGCACGCGCCTACCGAGGGATACTGCGCGCCGAGCGGGGCGCTGGCGAGGCCGAGCTCGCAGACCTCGGTGCGGCGATGGAGCGCTCGCTCGCCGCCGCCGCCGGCCTGGCGATTTCCCCGCTGCAGGTGGCTATCCCCTACGCCCAGGCAAGCGCTGGGCTGCTTGAGCAGGCGCGCGGCTCCCTGGAGGAGTACCTGGCGCAGGGCGCGGCCGGAGGCCCCTACGAAATGGCGCTCGCCCTTTCCGCGCTCGCCCGCACGGAGCTCGGGCTCGGACTGCTTGACAGCGCCGCGGAGCACGCACAGGCGGTCGCCGAGATCGCCGAGGGTTCGCTCGACAACCCGATGTTCAGGGCCACGGCTCGCCAGGCACTGGCCGTGGTGGCGCTCGCGCGCGGCGAGGCGACCGAGGCCGAGCAGCTCGCACACCAGTCGCTTGCTAACGCGACCGAGCACGACCTTGCCCCCTACGTCTATCCCGCGCTCGACGTCTTGGCCGCGGTCGCAGCTGCACTCGAGAGCTTCGAGGAGGCGGCGCGCATCCTCGGCGCCGCGGATCGCGCGCGCGAGGAGCTCGGACGGGTTCGCTGGGACCGTGAGCAGGAAGCCGTCGACGCGCTCAAAGAGCGCCTGAGCGCCGAGCTGGGCGCCGAGGCGCTCGCCGAGGCCGTCGCGCAAGGGAGCGAGATGAGCACCGAGGAGGCGATCGGCTGGCTGCGGCGTACCCGAGGCTCGCGCAAACGCCCCTCCGGCGGCTGGGAGTCGCTGACCCCCACCGAGGTGCAGGTCGTCCAGCTCGCCGCCGAGGGTCTCACCAACCCAGAGATCGGCGAGCAGATGTTCATCGCCCGCGGCACCGTCAAGATGCACCTCTCCCACATCTACGCAAAGCTCGACATCCGCAACCGCTCCGAGCTGGCCTCACTGGTCACGCGCCGAAATGAGGGCGCCCTGTCCCGGCCACGCACATCTGCGCGACCAGCAAACACACCTCCTTCAGAGCGCTCGGCACGTGCACCGCGATGATCACCGACACAGCGTCAGCACGATTGGGGGGACCGCCGCGCCTATGCAGCGCTGAGCGACGTCTACGAGAGTGGTGATTTCCTCGCCCCCTGTCGATCGCCGGGAAGTGTGGGGTCCCAACCTGGCACTCCAAGATCTGACCCCGCTTCCGCATACACAGGCTGTCCCAACCGGGCCGCCGAGCTGGACTGAAAAAGCAACCGTCACACACACCCACGAGGAGGAGCCATGCAGCCAGAGACAGCCAGGACACAAGGCCGTGAGCACACATTGCTCGCGTATTCGCCAACCCCCATCCGAGACACATCCGCGTTCTTCTCCCTGACCGCCGAGGACACGGGCGCCAAGATCCTGGAGGGCACACCGGAGGCCTCGATTCGCATCGACTTCATCGCCGGGAATATGACCGCGGGTCTGTTCATGGCGACACGAGGCAAGGTGGAGTTCACCTCCCGCGCCACCGAGCACGCCACGATCCTCGAGGGCGAGGTCACCCTCACCGACGAAAGCGGCCAGACCCACGACTACCAGCCCGGCGACAGCTACTTCTTCACACCGGGCCAGGTCATCGTCTGGGAGGTGAAGAGCGAGCGCATGATCAAGTCATTCTTCAACAACGCCGACTGAACATAGACGCGCTTCGAGGCCCGCTGTCGCTCACTTCGAACCCAGCGCCGCGCGTCAGCAGACGGGCCCTGCTTGGCTTATTTTGCTTGGAACTTCGGCGCAGAAGTGCCCGAAACGCGAGGGGCCGGTTCGATTTCCACCGGGGGCCGTGCGTTACGGTGCCGACGCTTGCAAATCGCAATCACTTGGAGGACGCCGATGCCGGACACCACCTGCCACATGTCGATCTCGCTCGACGGCTTCGTCGCCGGGCCGGACCAGAGCCGGGAGAATCCGCTGGGGAAGCGCGGCAGGGAGGTCCACGGCTGGCACCTCGGCGACGAGCGCGCGAACGAGGCCGACGAGACGGCCGACGGCTGGCTCATGCGCCCGCGCGGCGCCTACGTCATGGGCCGCAACATGTTCGGGCCGATCCGCGGCGAGTGGGATGAGGACTGGCGATGGATGGTGGGGCCCCGAGCCGCCCTACCACGCGCCGGTCTTCGTGCTCACCCATCACGCCCGCGAGCCGATCGAGATGGAGGGCGGGACGAGCTTCCACTTCGTCACCGACGGCTTCGACGCCGCCTACGCGCAGGCGCGTGAGACGGCCGGCGAGGACGGCGTCGACATCGCGGGCGGCGCCTCGACCGTCCGTCAGGCGCTCGTCGCCGGGGTCGATCGACGAGCTCACGCTCGACATCGCCCCCGTCCTGCTCGGGTCCGGCGAGCGGATCTTCGACGGCGTCGAGTCCCTCGGGTTCGAGCCCGTCGAGGTGCTGCACTCGCCGCTCGCCACGCACATCCGCTACCGCCGGGCGGGGTGAGGAGCCGATCTTCGGTTGGAGGAGCCGTCAGGCATAACGTGCCTTGAATGAGCTTCTCCGATTCATATCTGGGGCAGCTGCGAAAGCGGATCGGCAGCGAGCTGGTCCTGATGCCGGGGGCGATGGTTGCCTTGCGGCGTCCGGCCGATGGCTGGGTGCTTTTCACGCGCCGAGCAGATGATGGAACGTGGTGCCTCCCTGCCGGTGCGGCTGAGCCTGGGGGCAGCTTTGCCGCCACCGCGATCGGCGAGTTGAAGGAGGAGGCCGGCGTCACCGTGGCGGAGGACGACCTCATCCCGTTCGCGACGCTCTCTGAGGCTGGGCTACACACGATCATCTATCCGAACGGAGACGAAACTCACTGCTTCGCCGTCTGCTTCCTCGCCGAACGCTGGCGCGGTGATCCGCAGCCGGACGGAGAGGAGACGACGAAGATCGAGTTCGCTGACCCGGCGAGCCCGCCATCGCCAATACACGGCCCGACCGCTCATGCCCTTGAGCTGATGAATGCCTACCTTCGCTCGGGTCTGTTCCAGCTTCGGTAGACATCAGCCGACAGGCCTTCATGCGGGCTGCGCGCCGATCGAGCTTTCGTATTGCAGGGCCAGACTCGACCGGAGGGGAGCGGTTTTGCCAGTGAGGGTCATCCCGGCTCGCTCGTAGAGCCTGCGAGCGGGACTATTCTTCTGGGCCGTCCAGACTCCGACACGCTGGTAACCCATCGAGCGCGACGTCGAGGATGTTAAGGACCAAGGGAAGCCCGACTCTTGTGCGTTGCGCGGCGGGACGCACGAACATCATCGAAAGGATTCGCTCCAGCCGGATCGAGGTCCACTCCAGGATCGCCCGCCGCGCCGTGCTCAGGCGGATTGATCGCGTCGCGGAAACAGGTAGCGCGTCACAACCGTGACGATCCCCACCACCTGGACGACGGTCGCCGCCAGCCATATCTGGATCACCCCGTCGGGAAGTCGCCAGTCCCGTCCCTTCGCGGCGTAGAGGCAGAAGATGACGTTGACGACGACCAGCTCAATCGCAAGGATTCCAAGCAGCCACTTCGCGTAGGTCTCCCGAAGCTCCAGATCCTGCTTCGCGTTGCTCTCCCTAAGTCTGATTTCCTGGAGTTGCGCCCGCTCGCCAAGGAACTTGTACTCGTTGGGAATCGCGGAATCGGTCGCATTTCCTTCCTCCAGCAGTTCCTTCGCGACCTTGACCTGCTCGGCTTCGACTTTCCGAACGGAGCCGATCTCGTCGCCCTCGGAGGGGCTTGGGCGTGACATCTATGGGCTTGTGAGGCCTAGATTCTTCAAGCGAAACTGTGCAGCTTCGCGCGAGACGTTGAATTCGATGCCCAGCAGGATGTCGTTGCGGCCCAGAGTGTGGGCATTCCGGAGCTCCTCCTCGGGCATGAGGAGGCTGGCGGCGAACTCGTTCGCAAAGATCTCCTCCGGATCATCGCCGTCCGACGAGAGCGGGCTGCGTAGGTCGACGCTCGAGTATTCCTCCTCGTCGGCACGCCTTCGCACCCAGTGACCGAGCTCGTGAGCGCAGGTGAACCGCCTGCGGTGCTCGGAGATGCCCTCGTTGATCATGATCGTCGGCTCTTCGCCCGGCGTCTTGATGAGAGCGCCCAAAGTTTCCTCGGGCAGGGGAGCGTCGACGACCCGTAGGCCCGCCGTTCGGGCGATAGCAATCGGATCCACGGGCGTCAATCGAAGGGGCCACGCCGCGTCCAAGAGCTTCTCGGCTTCCTGGGCGGCCTCGGTCTTTATCGCGCTGACCATCGTCCATTCACTGTATACCGACAGGTCAAGACGCTCGGGCCATGAGGCAACTCCCTTGGCACTCAGGCGCGTGCGGCCACACGCGCCCCAACCGCTGCGGGGAGATCAGCACCGTGCAGCTCGCCTCGGGCAGGATCGCGCCGCAGCGGGCCGCCGGCGGGGCTATCGACATCGGACCTTAGGCGGAGTTGACCATGTGCTGTCGCGTCTGCGCGGCCTCGATCTTGGCGCGCTCTGCGGGAGCCAAGTCCACAACGCGAATCTCGATCCCGTTGGCCGCCAGCGTCTTGGCCTTCCAGCCCGACACCGACGCTGCGGCTTCACCATCCGCGAAGGCGAGGATCAACCGGGCCTCGGAGTAGACGGCGCGAATCGCGAGCAGCTTGAGAGCGTCGGTCGACGTCTAATAGGCCCCTCCGCGCGTTCGCGCCGACGCTCAGGCACGTCCAGCGCTTCCCAAAAAGCTACCAAGCGCCTATTCATTATGAATTACTTGACTATTAGGAAGTGCTCATGTAACTTACCCGTTGCGGCTGGGCAACCCGGCCGCGCTGGAGGGCGATGTGAAGAGGTTTCTCATAGCGGCAGCGCTGCTGGCCACGGCCCTCGCGGGGCTGGTCGGTCCCAGCCCCGCGTCGGCAACGGGGCTCTGCACGACCAACACGAGCCCCTGCCAGGGCACCTCCTATTTAACCGGGACCATGCTGGAAGCTTCGAGCGAACTCATCATCTTTTCGGGCAAAGGCATCGTCGTTGACTGCGCGATCAGCTTCACCAACGAGGTCACCATGGTGGGCACGCCGATCGAAACCACGATGACGCCGGTGACGTTTTCCGCCTGCGAAGGGTCCTGTACTTCCGCCAAAGCGACCGACCTGCCGTGGAAAGGCCAAATAAAAGCTTCCGGGCTCGGAGATGGGAAAGGGACGCTGTCGATCTCCAAGGGTACGTCGGGTCCGACGGTCGAGTTCGACGGCTGCCTAAAAAGCAAAACCTGGTGCACCTTCGACCGCCTGGGCTCGGCGATGGATTGGAGCTTCGTGGGGGGGACCTCACCGACAATCGATGCTGTCTCCATCCTCTGGATCCGAAGCGGGGGCCCAGCCGAATGCGGCGACACCGTGACGATGCAGACGAAAGCGCCGTTGACAAACCCAGCCGGCTCGATCTACGTCGTCAAATAGAGCTCGTAGAAGCGTCGAGCGCCCTGGGCGGGCGGCACCCCCAGCGTTTGGGTCTGTTCGAGAGTTCTTTGCATCGGGACCGGAGCAGACAACGCCGATGCCGCCGACTTCGTTTTCCCAACTCGCGACGGCCGGCGCGACAACGCCTCAAACGTTCGGAACCACTTCCTCGCGGCGGCCCTCAAGCTGGCAATGAAGTCGCTGCGCCAAGTGGGCCAAGAGCTGGTCGGACACGTCACGCCCGACTCCCTGCGCCGTACCTTCATCTCACTCCTTCTCGCCGCCGGAGCTGATATTCCCCACGTCATGGCGCAGGCAGGCCATTCCGATCCGAAGATGACGCTGGGCGTGTACGTGGTTTCGGCGATTCGCGCCGAAGCCAACCTGCCCACGTGCAGGGGTTCGCGAAAAAGCGGCTGAAGAGATTCGAACTCTCGACCTTCTGCATGGCAACTAGGCCCATCTCTCGATCCCAGCCGACAGCGAATAGGCTCATTTACAGGGATTTCGTAACGGGAGCCGCGACAACCGCGTTCGGGAATGCGTGCGGATATGCGCCGATATGCAGCCATTCGGGCACTCGTGCGCTCGAGTGCCCGAAATTCGAGGTGGCGGTTTCATTTCCCTGGCCGGCAACTGCAATCGGCAGCCCCAGGCGGGTAAGCTAAATCGATGTCTACTTCCCGCGAGTACGAGGTCGTGCTGACGCCTGAGGCCGAGGGTGGGTTCAGCGTGGCCGTCCCCGCCCTTCCTGGCTGCGCGAGCCAGGGCGAGACCCGCGAAGAGGCCCTATCGATGATCCGCGAGGCGATCGAGGCCTACATCGAGTCGCTCGTCGCGCACGGTGACCCAATCCCAGGGCCGGTAGAGATCGAGCGAGTCACCGTCGTCGCCGCGTGACGCCGCGGCTCCCGGCCGTCACGCCGCGCCAAGCAGTTCGCGCGCTGGAGCGCTGTGGCTGGAAACTCGATCGGGTCAAGGGGAGCCACCACGTCTTCCGGCATCCCGATCACGCTCATCGGGTCGTCGTCCCAATGCACGGCCGCGACCTGGCCAAGGGAACGCTCAACCAGATCGTCAACGCCTCCGGCTTGGATCGCGCCGAGTTCCTGAAGCTTCTCTGAGAGGAGACCGGCCGCCGATCAGCCATGTTCACGACGTCCGTGGATAGGACGTCTACGCGCCGGGCGTGACTTGGGCAGCTCGCTTTACCTCGTCGACGATCTCCGCTTTCGGCCAGAGCCCGTCGAAGACCTCGCCGAAGCGTTTCCGGACCGATTTCTTGAAGCCCGACGATGTGGCGGTTTGATCCCGAAGCGCGAAGGATCGACCGGCGCTTGCGCTGGCCCTCACTCGCTAGAGCGGAGTGCTGCCGTGCGACATGTCCACGCTCGTCTGGATGTCGACCGACTCCAGACCGAGATCGAGCATCAGATTCACGCGGAGCACAACGTCCCCCCCTCGACGGCCGAAAAGAACACCTGCCGGATTGGCCCGAGCGGCTGACCCCGACAGCTGTTGAGAGGAGGCGTGATCTCGGCTGTCCACAGTCCGGACAGATGGCTCAGCCGGCCCCGGAACCCGGCGGCACGGCGGCACGGCTAGTGGCTGGTGTGAAAAAGAGTGAAGGTGACCGGCCCGGTAGTGCACGTCGGCATTTCAGGGGATCCGACGTCGATGCTGCCTTTCGCGCTCAGAGTACCTTTGAAGGACGTCGCCTTGGTGAACTTTCCCGTCAGCTTGTAGCGGTAGGTGCCCTGGAAGTCCGTGCTGGTGCCTCTATGACTGAACTTCGCAGCGCCGGTTTTGGCGGTCGCAGTCAGATTGGTGAGATAGTGGCCGCCGTTGTCGCAGTTCAGATTCGCCTGCGTTTTGAACTTGATCGAGGTTCGACTGCCGCTGCGCGAAACCTGCGCCGACGCGGGAAATACCACCCCGGAGGATTGCGACGGGCCCTTGTAGGCGCCCGGGCTCGGCGTTGTGCTTTCACGCATCGCGCTGGCGAGGGAGGCGCCAAAGAGGGCGATTACCACGACCGCCGCGAAGAGCAGGGTCCCCACCCGAACGACTCGCGCTTTGCGCATCTCTCCCAATCCTTTTCTGAGCGAGGATCGATTCGCGCCCGTCCTCTTGCCGCTCATGCGAGAAACCTAACGACCCAATGGCGAGACCGCAAGCACCGATCTGGCCCTCCCGGATCCGTGGCACATCGCGGAACGGAGAATAGTCGCGACGTGGGTCGTCGCTGGACGCTCCCGGTTCTCTCTGCCCTGCTGGTCCTCACCACCTCCGGTCTTGCCCTTGGCCCGCGTCGTCTCCAGCGAACCCAAACGACCCCGAACGGGCTACCAGCTCGAACCGCCCGGCACACCGATTAAAGCAATCGGCCGGAGGGCAAGGGCTTATCCGGCACAGGGGTGCCGATCGGCTTTGATGCCAAAACAATTCGCTCCCGCACGACCCCAAAAGCAGTTGAGGCTATGCAGCGGCCTCGGATCTATTGCGCATCCAGAATCGGCTCTCCCCCGCGCCCGAAAAACCTCACTTGCGACTACCTAAGAGCGGCGGCGGCCTCAGCCATAGCTGTCTCCCGGTGCGTCCCTCCTTGCAGCAAAGCACTCCTATTGCGCCGGGGGACGACTCGAAACCCATCATCGAAAAGGTCGTCGCCCACCGCGAGGTGCGGCGGGGCGTGAGAACACCGACTACGCCGGCTTGATGGTCAGGTAGGCGATGCATCCGTTCCCGTAGTTGAGTAGATCGAGTTTCCGACCTTCTCCCTTGGGCGAGGACGTGAAGTTCATCTCCAGTTCGGCCCCTTCTTTTTGGCCGTTGTAGAGGATCTCTACTGCCAGCGCTTGGACCCCATTCGAGCTGGCTATGCCGACCACCCAGCCCGAGTAGTTCCCGCCGTTGCCTTCCTCGACCCCGCGGTTGACTACGAGAGCTTCGGAGTTGGTCACCTTCACCACGCCGCCGGGACACTGCGCCTTTCCTTCTTCTTCGAAGTTCGAGGGCGGAACGTTGATCGTGAGCCCGACGACCGTCTTCTTCTTGGTGACGCGGAAGCTACCTACCGGCTCTCCCATTTCGTCGACCACCTTCCAGGCTCCGACCTTGGGCGGCGCCGGCGCCTTACCGGCCAGCGCCGCGGGGCTGGCCGCGGCGAGCGCAACGAGGGCCATGAGGGCGGCGGCGGGGGCAAAAATGAGACGGTGGTGTTTCAAGCGGCTCTCCTTGATTCGAAAGGGCTGGCGCCATCCTAACTGCGCCAAGCGGATTCGTAGCCCAGAGATCCCGAGACATGGTCCAGAGATCGACCCGGACGAGCGCCTCAGCCGGCCCCGCCGCCTCCGATGACTTTTCACTGGCGGTTGAGCGCTTCGTTGGGCCATTCACTGGGACGTTCGTTGGGCCAGTGGGCCGTTCGTTGGGCCGAACGCAGCCGAACCCCTAAACGACGAGATCCCGGCTCTGGGCCGGGATCTCGGTGGTTCTATGCGAAGCGGCTGAAGAGATTCGAACTCTCGACCTTCTGCATGGCAATTACGCCGGTGGTCTGCGGATTCCGACACAGAAATCGCCGTTTGCAGGCACTTTTTGAGTTCTCGGAAAGGTGTGCGGTCCGCAAATACGCGCAGATGTGCCCCGATATGCAGCGTTTCGGGAACTTCTGGCCAGGAGTTCCCGAAATCGCGGAGGCCGGTTTGATTGGCCGAGCAATCACAGGGTTCCGGCTGGGGCGAGCCAGACGCTCTCGAAGCTGAGCCTCGTGTGCTCGGCGATCAGGTCATAGTCGCGGTCGTAGTGCAGAACACCCGCGCCGGCCTCATGCGCGCAGGCGGCGATCAGGACATCGGCCGGGGCGAGGCGATGGTGGCCGACGGCTGCGAGCTCTCGCTGCGCCTCCAGAGCGCTGCTTTCCACCGCGTCGTCGACTGCGACGTGCGGCAATTGGCCGAGCCGGTCCATGATCTGAAGGTGGTCACCCGTCGAGCGAGCGGAGAAGCCGGCCTCGAGCAGAAAGGGCACACAGGTCGCGATCTGTTCTTCGCTCATCTGCCCGATGATCGTCTCGGCTCGCTCCTTCGGCACTGCCCCCGTCAGCAGCCGCGACCAAGCCGAGTTGTCGAGCAGCAGCACGCTACTCGCCGTAGTTGGCGACGAGTCCTAGGCGCTTCACTTCGTCGGCTGCCTTGACGTCGACCTTGGGCCCATTGCCGGTGCGAATCCAATCGGCGATCTCCTCCCGAGCCCGGCTCGCCTCCTCACTTGGATCGGTCACCCGGCGTGCCTTGACTTCCGCACCGAGCGTCACGAGTTCGGCGAAGTCGATCCGCTCGCCCTTGCCGAGCTTGGCCCGCAATTCGTCGAGGGCCACCTGGACCGGCGGAGTCTCGGTGATCGTGTGGCGAGGGCGGGTGGTCGGCACAAAGACAAGTGTAGCACGGTGCTGCACGTGGCTCTACGGAGTGCCACCCGCCCGCTCTCGGGCTTCAGACCTCAGTCCCAGGGGAACTCGATGTTCAGCAGGTCATTGCTGATCCGCTCATCGAATGGACGCGGCTCCGCCTCGATCAGTTCGCTGAGCTTCTTCGGCTGCTCGTTCGCCATGAGGCTCTTCTTGAGATCGTCGATGAGCTCAGCTCCGCGACCTGCTCGACAGGAACCACCTCACCACCCGGTTCAATTCCGAATGGTTTCGGCTGATCCGGGGGCTCGAGCCTCCCCCACCGCCGTCCTCAGGGCCGTCGTCCTCGGGCTCGGTGCCAGCCGTCCCATCCTCGCCTAGAAAGCGGCTGGCCTGCTCCTCGTCGAGCGGCGGAGCCACGGCGGCGGCGAGTTTCGCCTGCTCGCGCGCCCCGCGAAGACATCGCCGATCCTGGCCATACGTCGCGAAAGCGCCTGTCCGGCATCGCGGCCCAGCGGCCGTTCCTCACGCGTCAGAGTCGAAGTAAACTGCAACGTTTACGGCAGTCTTGAAGGCGGTCATCGGGCTGCCCCCAGCGCGGTTTTATGGAGCACAGTTGTAGTAGGCATCAACGAGGGCGGTCGTAATATTGACTACCTTCACAAGCCCGAGGAGCTTCTGGAACAGCTGCCCGGTAAGCGCAACAAAAGGATCCGCTGACGAAGCGAGGGCGTCTGAAAGCGTTCCCGCAAGGCTGTTGGCCACATCGTCTGGGCTATCGGGGATTGGAAACGTGCTCCCTGCCTTGGCCAGCTCAATGAACGTTGCGTAGCACTGGTGAAAGGTCTCGTAGACTTTGCAGGCGTCGGCCGTTATCGGTTCATTCGGATCGCACGTCGCGAAAACCTGCGCTAGGCGCTGGTTTGCATAGGCAGAGGCTTCACTGAGTTGCTGACTTGGTCGATAAACCGAGCCATCACAGTTAGGCGACCGGAATACATCATTTCCCCCGGTCATACCCACCCAGGGATCGACGAGAACCTGTCCGCAGACTCGTGATGGTTCGCCAGTCGGTACAGGTCCGGATGGCCCGCAATTGACATAGGAAGCGTCAACGCCGCAATCCGCGCTAGGAGACCAGTTGCAGGCCCTGACCCATCGTTCGCCGCTCAAGCCCGTGATCGTGCCGCGGTACGCGACGTGTGAGTTCGAGTCCGCTTCAATGCCAACTTCTGAGTCAGTGATGCTGCCGCCATCCACCGTTACCGAGGCATCGTTAACCGACAAAGCAACGCCATTTGGGCTTTTAATCGCAAGCGATGACAAAGCCGCGTTTTCGGTGCTCGAAATTGAGATACCTCGATCAAACGAGCCACCTGCAATCGAAACACTGGCGCTGCTGGCCTGCAGCGGCGAGGTGGCGTAGGCGAGCTTGACGTGGTCGAGGTCGAGGGTCGGGTTGGGGTTGCCGCCGCCTGCGGGGCTGGTGTAGATGCCGCCCCAATCGCCGGCCACCGGCGCGGTGGCGTTGCCGTCGCCGTTGGTGTCGCCGCCGATCGTGTCATCGCGCCAGGAGGTGAAGGTGACCGGGCTGGCGCCGGTGCCGTTGGCTTCTAGGGTGCCCTGGACGAGGACTTCGCCGCCGCAGTTGCCCTCGGCCTTGACGAGCGTTCCGGCGCCGAGGGTGAGCTTGACCCCGGGCGGGATGGTCAACGAGGCGCAGCCGCCCGCGAGCACCGGCGGCAGGTTGCCCGACCAGGGCAGCGAGGAGCTGACGGTGACGGTGTCGCCGCCGAGGCGGACGCCGTTCAGGCCGTTGGCCGAGCCCGAGTTGCCGTCGAGGGCGCCCATGTCCAAAGAGGCGCTCTGGACGTCGATCGCGTCGTTGCTCACTTTGGTCACGGTGTTGCCCGAGACCGTCGGGGTTCCGACCGGGGTGCCGACGTAGATGCCGTCGCCGGTGGCTTTTTCGATCGTCGAGTTGGTGATCGAGGTCGACAAGTTCCCCCGCGAGCGCCCTCACCTCGAACTCGTAAGGCCCGTCAACCAGCGAGTTGAATTGAGCCGGACTCGTACAAGAGGACCACCCAGAGCCGTCAAAGCTGCACTGGAAGACGGCCCCCGGAGGCCTGGAGTGAAAAGCGATGCTGGCGTCGGTTTGATGCACCGGCCCCGAGGGACCGCTATCAATCAGCGTGTCAGGAGGCGTTGGGGCCGGAGGCGTAGGGCCTTGCCCAGATTCAGGAGTTGAGCCGGGCGAAGGAGAGTTCGGTGCGGAGCCGCCCGGACTTTTGGCCCCTTCGCCCCCTTTTTGTTTCGACGTCCCTTTGCCTTCGTGATGCAGCGCTGCTTGGCCTTGCGCTGTTTCTTGCTTTTTCCAGAAAATTTCCGTTTGCATTGCTTGATCTGACTTTCAACGCCCGAGGCTCCCGATGCGAACCTCGTTGCGCCGAAAGTGGCCGCCGTGGTTCCGGCGACTACTGCCCCCACGACAATCACAAGGAATGCAACGAGCAGTCTCGTGTACAGCGCCGCACGCCCCTCGGATCCCCCGCCTCGAATCACCGACCAAAGAACGCCATGCCAAGCCGCTCTCTTTTGCCGATCGGTCGGCGGACACTCCCTCCCCCTGCCACCCTCGCTCTGCCTCATGGCGGCAGAAGACTAGTGACACTTCTCCGAAATAGACATGGTGACCTAAGTAATTCGCTGTTTATCTCGTACGATTTTTAAACAGGGATGCCCGTCAGGCCACCCCCACCCCTAGGGCTGGCGGGGCAGCGACTTGGACTTCCCGTTCATAAGATCATCCGTAAAGCGTCGGCATTGGGTCCAGCTGCGCTCTCGAATGGCAATCCGATGTCCTAGAGATGAACCCCACGCCCGATAAGAGCCGTTATGAACACCGCGCTGCGCCCCTGCCGAGGGCCTCGTAGTGGCGACAATTCTCCGCGTATCGGAGCAGACGCCGAGGCGCCCGATTGGCGACGCGCTCTGAAACGCTGCTCAGCGTGCCGCCTTCCATTGCTCAGGCTCGGGGCATTCTGCTTCGGCCCTCCGATGCTGGTCCTCCAACTCTCCGAACCGCCGGTGGGCGGCAGCCTCGTCTTCGTTCCAGGTCCGGACCAGCGTGTTGTATGCGACGCCGAGGCTGCCGAACCTAACTGCGGCCTTTTGATGTTCTTCGGCCTTCTCCCCTGGGCCGATCACCTCACTGGCGGCGTTGAAGCCGGCAGTCAAGATGGTCAGGACCCCGAGGATGATCGCGCCGGCACCGCCGAGTCCGGCCACCAGCGCCAACCCGCTCCCAGCCGCCAGGACGGCAAGAGACACCTTCGAGACCACGGTCCTGCGACTCCATCTTCTTGCAGACCCGCGGTGTTGCCTCGAGCGTGCGTCGCACCCCACTCTGCGTTCCGCCGCAAGCCCCTTCTCCTCGTCAAAGGCCATTCGCTTGAGCCTATAGCCACTGGTGAACTCAATGTAGCTCCCGTTGTCAAACCGGTGCGCTCTCCCCCACGCCCGATAACGCGCGCTTATGGAGACCGGGTCAGGTGGCGCTGGGTAATTCGAACGCCGATGCCGGCGAGAGCCGGGCCGAACACCACCCCACCCCAACTACCTACACCCGCGCAACCTCGAGCAGGCCCGCCTCCGCCGCCGCATCGAAGTCCGCGTCTTGGGTGCAGACCGCGGCGCCGTGGGTCATCGCGGTGGCGGCGATCCAGGCGTCCATCACCTTCATCGCCCTGCCGATCGCCTTGAGCGCGACCCGTAGGCGCGCCAGCTCGTCTCCGACCGCCTCGTCGATGACCAGCGGCTTCGCGATCTGCCGCGCCGCCTCCAGCGTGCTGAGGCGCCGCGCCATCTGCTCGTGGCCGGAGGCGGCGAGGACTCCGTGGCGCAACTCGGACAGGGTCACGACACTGACCGCGACCTGGTCGGGTAGGGCGCCGAGCGGGCGCTCCTGCTCGCGCGCAATGAAGACCGAGGTGTCGAGGATCGCCTGCACGTCGCCGGGGCCGACCGCCTAGAGCTGATCGGTCGTGTCCGGAAAGGCCTGATCCAGCTCGTCGGCCAGGCCCGCGTCGGCCTGGGCGGCCGCGATCAGCTCCCGCGCGCGGGAGCCGGCCGTCCACGAAGGCGCTTCCTCGACCGGGACGAGGTCGGCCGCATCGCGCCCCGCCACCGTGACGCGAAGCTGCTCGCCTGCCATCACACGCCGCAGGACGGCGGAGACGTCGTTGCGCAGCTCCCGCTGGGGTATTCGTTGCATCGAAGGCATCGTAGCAAAACTGCTACAACAGCAACTGCCCATCCGCTCACCCCTTCGCAGCGATCACGACGCCGCCGATGCCGGCGAAGTGGTTGGGGACGAGCGATACGCTGGCCGCTCGTGGCCCCGTCACACCCCAGTGACTCAAGCGCGCAGATCGCTGCGGAGGCCACGATCCTTGGTCTGCTCGGAGAGTCGATCGGCGTCCCCCTCTCACAGGACGCCAAGGTCGCCGTCGGAGGCTCCGAGGTCCAGCCCGATGGCATGGCCGCGGACGGCTCGGTGGTCGTTGAGGTCTTCGTGCATATCGGCAAGCTGCGTGGCGGCCAGCGGCACAAGGTGTCCACGGATGCCTTGAAGTTGTTGGCGATCCGCGAGGCCCGCCCCAACGCCCGCCTGATCCTCGCGTTCGCCGACGAGGAGGCCGCGGCTTCCGTTTCCGGCTGGAAGGCTGAAACGCTGAAGGCCAACGGGATCGAGATTCACATCGTCGACCTCGACCCCGCAGAGCGCACCGTGATCGAAACAGCCCAGGCGCGGCAGAAGATGGTCAATGCCTCGCAGCCCTCATCCTGAGGTTTCGGCGACCAGCTGCGCGGCAACTTCCCGAAGACGTGTCGACATCGCTTTTCCAGCGTGCGTCATCTTCGAGGTCAGGAACCTCACCCGGAGGCCGCAAGCGGCAGCTCACGCTCCCGCACGGCCTCGGCCGCATAGCGGATCGCCCCGTGACCGAAGTCCCCACTCCACCTCCTCGGCAACTGTCTCGACGCCGGTGTCGGCGAGCAGCTCGCGGGCGATGCGCTCGGCATCGGTCGCAAGACGCGGGGCCGACCGCAGCAGCAGCTCCAGCACGCCAGCCTGCTCCTCGACCCGCAACGTGTCAAGCGCCGCGGCGCCGACGGCGAAGATGGCGAGGTCGACGAGGATCATGCAGCCACCGCCATCTCGGTCCCGGCGGCCTTGACCCCGGCACTCGCCTGAGGCGTCTCGCCTCGCACCCGGTCGCGGCGCGCCTTGGCCCAGCCCCGTTCGGTCAGCTCCCAATCGCCGCGCCCGCTCGTCGCCTTGAGCCAGCCACGCTCGACCAGCCGCGCACGTGCCTTGCCCAGGCGCGGCTGCCAGCGAGGCCCGCCGCTTGGCAACTCGTCAAGGTCCGCCGCTGTGTGCCGGTCGGCCATCGCCTCGCCGACGGCGGCGAGGATTTCCCGCCGCGGGGTGTGACCGCCGCGCTCGGCCAGCGCGGCGACGATCGGCGCCTCGTACTCGGCGAGATCGACCGGTTTGGGTGGCGGCGCCGTGCGCGCGATCACCCGCTCGCCGCGCACCAATGCCTTCAGCCGCGCCCGCTCGGCCTTGTCGCGGCTCATCATGTGGGTGTAGACGCGCAGGGTGAACTGCGGGTCGGTGTGACCGATCTGGCGCATCACCGAGATCGGGTCCTCTCCGAGCGCGATCAGGATCGAGGCGAAGGCGTGGCGCAGCTTGTGGGTGGTGAGGCCCTTCGGCAGCGGCACCAGGCCGCGCTGCGCCAGCAGCTCGTCGGCGCGCTCGAAGACCGCGGCGAGGACGCGGGTGCGCAGGCTGTCGGCGTCGCGCCGGCCGCCGGTCAGGGTCGGGAAGACCAGCGCGTCGGGGTCACCGCGATAGGCGATCGCCTTGTAGGTGGCGAGGATGTCGCGGAGGATCGGCAGGATCTCGATCTCGCGCAGGCCGGCCGCCGTCTTCGATCGGCCGATGAAGATGCGCGAGCCGGCCAGGTCGATGTCGCGCCAGAGCATGTGACCCAGCTCGATCGCGCGTGGCCCGCCGAGGACGAAGGTGCCGATGATCGCCTCGCGCTCGGCCAGTTCGTAGCGGGGATCGCGATCAAGCTCGGCCGCCGCCTCAAGCAGCGCTTCGACCTGGGCGGCGCTGTCGATGTAGACCGGTGCCGGGCGGCTCTCGCGCAGGCGCCGCCGTTTGCCTTCGGCGGCGTTCTCGGCGACGCCGAAGCGCTTGTATTCGACGGCGATCGAGAGTACCCACTGTAGGTGGTCGATCGTGCGGTTGATCGACCTTGCCGAGAGCGGGCGCAGGATCTGGCCGTAGTCGTTTCGCTTCGGCTTGCCGCGCTCGATCGCCCGCGCACGGGCTTCTGACTCCTTCACCTTGAACGCGCGGTACGCGTCGACCCCCTCGACGTCGATCTCCTCGAGCGTCCAATCGCCGAAGAAGGGGACGAGGTGCGCGAGCGCCCATTTTTCGTGCTTGGTCGTTGCCTCGGAGACCTGCCCCTCACGCGACTCGGTGAGATCCACCGCGAAGGTGCTGAAGGGCTGCACGTCGCCACACTCGGCCCGCTCGCGGGCGCCTCGTCGCTTCTTCTTCGGCATCCAGAGCCCGCGGCGAACGTCGGCGAGCACGTTCTGCAGCTCCACCTCGGCTTTCTCGAGGTCCCAGCCTTCGTGCTCGAAGCCGAGCGTCAGGTACTGGCGCTCGGCGTAGGCGCGGAAGCGAAGCGCATAGACGCGGCCGAGCTTCCGCTTGCGCACGAGCACCCCACCTTCCTTGCGGGCGCTCATGACTAGCCTGCCCGTGTCGCGCTGCGCAGGCGGTCAATGACGCGAGGAGATCGCATTCCCGAGCCTCCTTTCGCTTGGTATTCGACGATAGCTCCGGCGCGCTCGAAAGGCGAACCGAGCTCAGCGGCTCCGCCTCGGCGACCCAGAAATTCGAACCCATGACCTACTGCGTGGGACGAAAACGCTCAACCCAAGTCCACGCCGATCCTCTCAACCGCCTCTTTTCGGGCACCAGTGCCCAAAAACGGGGAAAAATGCGACCTTGGTTCGAGCCTTGGTGCCTAGAGCGTGATCGAAAAAACACCCCATCCGAAAATTCACAGTGTGATGGAAAGCGTTGATTTGCAGGTAAAAAGCGGCTGATGGGATTCGAACCCACGACCTTCTGCATGGCAATTAGGGAGGTCATGCATAAGCTTCTGGGGTGAATAGGGCCAATTTGCAGGGCTTTCACAATTGGCGAAAATGGGCACGCCCCACCCAGATACGCATGGATGTGCGCCGATATGCAGCGATTTGGGAACTTCGGCGCAGAAGTGCCCAAAACTCGACTTGTCGGTTCCATTCCGGCGCCGGCGACCCGCAATCCGCAGGTTGGCCATCAATTCACCCCAGGCGGATAAGCTGAACCGATGTCCAGCTCCCGCGAGTACGAGGTCGTGCTGACGCCTGAGGCCGAGGGTGGATTCAGCGTGGCCGTTCCCGCTCTTCCTGGTTGCACGAGCCAGGGCGAGACTCGCGAGGAAGCCCTATCGATGATTCGCGAGGCGATCGAGGTCTACATCGAATCGCTCGTCGCGCCGGGCGACCCGATTCCACGGCTGGTCGAGATCGAGGAGTCACCGTCGCCGCGTGAAGCCGCGGTGCCGAGTTCCTGAAGCTTTAGGGCCAGAACTGCGCTTCACTCCCGTGCTTGAAAGCTGGCGTAGCAGCTAGACATCAGTGTGGCTTTTAGAGGAATCGGCCTTCGCGACGGCAGCCGCAATTCGATCCACCATCGCATCTACTGGCTCATGAGCCCAAAAGCGCAGTACCTGCCATCCAGCCGCAGCCAGAGCCGCATCGTTTCGACGGTCGCGAGCGACGTTTACATCCAGCTTGATCTTCCACCACTCTCCGTTCGCCTTCGGCTCCGACCCATGGACCGGGCAGCGATGCCAAAAGCAGCCGTCGACGAAGATCGCCACCCGCTTCCGCGTAAACACGACATCCGGACGACACCGGAGGCTTTGGAGCGGGGAGGAATGCTTTCGGAACCTGAATCCAAGGCGATGGAGCCGTGACCGCAGATCTCTCTCGATCTCGCTCTCTGAGCGATTGCCAAGCATTACGTTGCGCGCCCTAGCCGAAGAGGGCGCTGGCGCAGGAGGGATAGAGGGGATCTCGGCTGCAGACTTGCGAATGTGTGACCCCCTCACATGGGCGCGGGAACCGCCGGGTACCATCGATGTAGGTCGGCGAACGAATCTGCTTCGCTGTCCTTGAGCCAAGGAAACGTGGGCGCTGATTTTCCTTTTTTGAGCTGTGACTCGAGTGCGAGCACCTCGCGCGCGGTCAGGATCGGAACCTTGATCCGCAGGGGCTCGTCTCCAGTCTGGACGTGGTCGAGCGAATTGAAGTCCGCCGCAGTGAACTTAGCCTCGTGGCCAGGATCGACGAACACTCCGCCGAGAGTCTGCATGGGCTGCGTGTCTCTGTATTGGACATTCAGCACTTGGGCGAACCTCGCTCCGTCGCTACGGTTTGCCAAACCTGCTTTCAACTCGGTCAGGAGTATCCGCCGCTGCACTGCGGCGGTCGCCCAGCCGTCAAGATCTTTGTCGCCTGCTACATCGAGAGGGACGCGGTCGGTCCCAACGCGGGTCACAAGCTCTTCCAGCCGTTCGGCGTCGGGGTCTCCAGCGTGCGCGTTGACGGTCACCATGAGCATGCTCCCAGCTTGGAGCTTTTCTCCGAGCAGGAGCACATCCTGGAGGACGTTGTGATTCAGTCGGCCGCAGTAGTCCATCCAGACGATCAACGGTCCGTCCAATGCCAGCGTCGGCAGGACCTCGTTGCTGGTGCCGATCTTTAGTTCGATCTCCGGAGAGGGTCGGTTGAACTCCAGCCGCTCCTCTTTGATCTTGTCCTCGATCGAGACCATGCGGTGAACTCCAAGGGCCCGATGCGCTAGATCGAAGTCGACGAACTCGTAGCCGCCCATCCCCACGTATCGGTATTCGTGCAGCGGCTCAAAGTGGGCGAGCTTGCGCATCACGTCTACGGCGACCAACCGCTGGATCTGCTTCGCTGGCCGGAACTGCCAACCAGTAGTCAATCTTCGACCTCGCGCTCGTAGTAGTAGTCGAAGACCCGCTTCCCCACCGCCGCGGGCTGCACCAAACCCAGGCTGCTTGCGACGGCGTCAAACTTTTCCATGGGCACTTCGAAGCTGACCTCCTTGTCACTCGGTCGCTTCGTGGCTGCCCTCCCACTAGGGATTACGAGCGTTGAGCTCTTCGATAGCTCCTGAAGCGGCGTGACCTTCGCCTCCGACAGTTTGTCCGTCATCGGACTCTTTCGATGCCCGGCGCTTTGGACTTCTCGCTTCAGCTTGTTGATCGCAGTCCGCGCCTCGCGTAGAGCGGTGACGATCTCCTTGCGTACCGCACGCCAGATCGGACTGTCCTCGTCGATGGTCGTCTTCGCGGTGTTCCAAGGCATCGCAGCCGAATCCCCGTTCAGGTAGACATATCCTCGAAAGCGTCGGTACTGGGGGTGGTAGTCGGCAACCTCGATCCCCCAGCCAGTAAGACGCGACTTGTCCGCGAAGAGCAGCATGCGTCCGTTGCAGATGACGTACCAGCCCGCCAGACTCACGCCGCTGAAACGGTCAGGGTCGTCGGTGTCTGCCCCCTCGTCCTGAAGTTTCGCGAACCCGGAATAGAGGCGCATGTCTACGGCGAGCTCGTCGGCTTTCAGCCGCTTGGAGACGACGCGCGGTTTGACGCTTTTGCTGGACAGCAGTGCAGGCGGTCGGCTCCGGAGCGCCACGCCGTTGAGCTTGATGCTCATCCCCGAGTCCAATGCCGCTTGGTGGCTGAACTCGATACGGGATCGGAGTCGCTGCAGAAAGGTTTCCTCCTGGAACTCGGAGGCGACTGACCCCAAGAGCTCCGTCACTTCCACCCTCGTCTTCAGATCCTTCCGAGGGTTTTTCAAGCCCTCTTCCCCATACTCCAAGGGGAAGAACCAATTCTCCTCGTCGTCCAACCAGGGAACCACCGGAACAGAGAGCTTGAAGCGGCTCTTGGGTGCAGTCGACTCGACCTCGAAGCGTTGGCCGATCTTGAACAGCGCCCGCTTCATGCCGACGCCGAACTGCCCGACCTCGCCCTCGATCGGGTCGAAGTCCTTCGGCCTGCCGAACCGAAACGCGTACCCCATTGCGCGGTCGAGTTCTATCCCGCCGCAGTCGTCCTGGATGGCGAAATGCTGGCCATCGACCTCGATCTCGATGTGGTGTCCGGAGAGGTCTACCCCGTAGGTCGGGCGGGTCCCCTTGCCCGCAGAAGATCTTTTCTTGGTTTGGCCTTTGCGTTTCGAGCCACTTTCCGCCGCCAACCGCTTGGCTCCGTCGACGCTGTTGTCGATGAGATCGATGATGGCGGGGACCAGCTCGATGTCGCGGACGAGCATCCGGACGAAGAACCGCTTGGTTGGCCTAGCGTCAATGACATCGTCGGGCGGAGGCTTGATCACCGCCTCCTCTCTCTTGGCCACGGCTAGGCTGCCTTTCGCCCTTGGCTAGCGATCAGGGGTGGCATCTCCCCGGCGACCGCTTGGCTCCGGCGTCCGGCGCCAGACGGCACTCTGAGGAGAACCGGGTCCCCAAGACTGAGGCGATCACCCGGCGAAGCCACCCGCGCGAGGCCAAGCGCATCGCGCACGGACTCGGCGATCACCTTTGCGAAGGGCGGACAAACCGAGTTCCCGACTTGGCGGAATCCGTGCCACTTGGCGGCCGAGAAGCGGAACCAATCGGGGAAGCCATGAAGGCGGGCAGCCTCGCGCACCGAGATCACACGAGCGTATTTGGGATGGATTGGACGCGGGGCGCTGAAGCTTCCGCGGTCAGGGGTGCTCCCAGCCCTGAGCGTCGGCGCAATGCCGTCCGGGTGCAGTCGAACGAAGCGGCTTATCGGCTCGCGGTCCCCAGGCAAAACTTTGGAGAACCGCTCTGCGACTTCCTGGCTGTGGAGCGTACGCAGCGAAGAGGTGAGCCGCGAGGGCGAACGTCGCCTCGGACGCGAGAGATCCGTTGCGTCTATAGCCGAGCCCGATAGGCGTCGAGCGTAGTCGGAGGCCATTTCATCTCTCAAAGACCTGGCATCGGAGGGCAGATGGACCGAATCCGACTCCGCGAGCTCCTCGAATTCGTCGAGGTCGGGGAGGTTTCCGATCGCGTCCCACACGCTAGGTCCTGCGCGTAGGCCATCCTCTGGTCGCTTTGAGCGTTCCAGGCTCGACGGAATCCTGGCCCTTGGAGAATGGGTCTCCGTCGGCGCTCCCGGTGGTTGGAAGGGGGTTTCCAGGCCGACCATCACGAGGCGGCGTCGGTCTTGTGGCACCCCATATTGGCTCGCGTTCAAGATCCGCGAGGGCGGGACGGCATATCCGGCGCGCCGCATCTGCGCCGTGATCCACGCCGGGACCGGCCGTTCGTCGCCGGGGAATGTGCGGGTAGCCATCGCGGGAACGTTCTCTAGCACGAACGCACGGGGCGAAAGAGCGACTACCAAACGGACGAAGTGCTGGATCAGCTCATTCCTTGGGTCTTTAGGGTCCATCAAGCCGCCCACAGAGAAGCCTTGGCATGGCGGGCCTCCGAACACGACATCCACGCGAGCGCGGTCGTCGCGTCGGCCGTGTCGCGCAAGTCCCCTCTTGACTCCAGCCACCAACTCCGCTCCCGTCAGCTTGGTCGCATCTCGCTCCAGGACCTCGCACAGAGGGAAGTTGAAGCGATGCACAGCCGAGTGGGCGGGATCGCTCTCGACGGCACAGACAACATCGAATCCCGCCTGCTCGAATCCGAGACCCATGCCACCAACCCCACTGAACAGATCCACGGCAACGGGACGCCGTTCGACGGATTTGGCTTCTCGACGAGAGCTACGCATGGACACACCGATTCTCTACTACGTCGCAGATGTCCTGACGGCCACAGCGAGCGGGCGCCGGCAAACGCCGCCGACACGCCGAGACAGTGCCTCTCCCCCAGCCCATTCAGCGGCACTCTAGAGGGAGTGACGCAAGCAGTACGCCGACCAATTTTATCGCTATAGAAAACTTCAGCGTTTATCCCAATAGGTTCCGCCGCCGGCTGCGCGGTCCCCTGCGCGCCGCCGAAAGGCGAAATCGCCGGTCATCGCCACCCATCCCAGGCACTAATGCGCATTAGTGCCTGGAATATCGGCGATATGCGGGGATGGTTCCATTTGGTTTCGGGCTCCAGCGCCGAACCCGACCCGCCCATATGCAGGGCATTCTCGAAAAAGCGGCTGATGGGATTCGAACCCACGACCTTCTGCATGGCAAGCAGACGCTCTAGCCAGCTGAGCTACAGCCGCACGAGGCGTGATTCTAGCTTTCCGGCGGGGAATCCTGCGTCTCGCTCGACTGGGTCGACCGGCCGAGGACTGCCTGTGGGGACGTTTCCCTGCCCATCCCGCCCATTCGAGGGCTGAAGCGAAGGTCGCAAGGTTTACCGACGGGCCATTGGCTCTTCTCTCCCTCGGGCCTGAGCCATGAGGGGCGAACTGATCGTGGAGGCCGCCGAACTTGCCTCCGGTGGCGATTTTGGTGGTCGACGACGAGACGGGAGATACGGCCTTCAGTAGACCTGGGTTGACAAGGAGGGTTCCGGGTGTACGGTCCCCTCAACCAGCGAAGGGGTTAGAGGAACGCGATGGCACCCGCAGCACATGTGGTTCTTGCCGCGCTGTTCGATCTGAGTCACCCGGCTCACTACCTCCATTGGCACTTCTTTCTGATGTCGGTGCCAAACGTCGTCGTCATCGTCCTGATGATTGCCGTCTTCATCGCCGCGATCCTGCTGCCCTTCCCGAAGCGGGGCGCGAGCCGTGAGTGACGGCGAGGGCCGCGGTGTGCCCCCGAGGAGCGCCGGATGTGGACGACCTGGGTGCGCGAGCGCGCGGTCGGCGCGCTGCCGCCGGAGAAACTGCTCCCCGACCGCCAGCCCGCCTATGTGTCCTCGTGGATCTACGTCTTCGGCGTCGCCACGATCGCGGCGCTGGTCGTCGTCGTCGCCTCCGGGATGATCCTCGGCCTGAAGGGGCCGGAATGGTGGCACGTCACCGGCATCGGGCGTTTCTTCAACGGCATCCACCTCTGGGCAGTCGAGCTGTTCTTCTTCGCGATGGTCGTCCACCTCTGGGGGAAGTTCTTCATGGGCGCCTGGCGCGGTGGCCGCGGCCGCACCTGGGTGACCGGCGCGGTGGCTTCCTGGTCGCGATCGGCACCGCTTTCACCGGCTACCTCTCCCAGCAGAACTTCGACTCGCAGTGGATCGCCAGCGAGGGCAAGGACGGCCTCAACTCAGTCGGGATCGGCTCCTTCTTCAACGTCGTCGACTTCGGCCAGATGTACACCTTCCACGTCATCCTCCTGCCGCTGGCCGTGGTTGTCCTGGTCGTCTGGCACGTGCTGCTGGTGCGCCGCCACGGTGTGGTGCCGCCCTACCCGGCGAAGGCGCCCAAGCCGGCGGCGCCGTCCCCCCCACAGGCGGCACCGAGCGGGAGCGGCGTGCCATGAGCAGCGTCAGCGACCCGGCCGCATCGACCTCCGACGACGCCGCTCCCTGGCCGGGCCCCTTCGTCCGCTACGACCTGATCAAGGAGCTCGTCGTCGCGCTTGTCGTGATGGCGGCGCTGGCCGTGCTCCTCACCATCCTCTTCTCCTCCCCCGACGACTCGCCGACGACGATCCAGAGCTGGGCCAAGGCCGATCCCGCCGACTTCCTCACCACCGCGACCACCGAGCTGAACCGGACCAGCGAGGTCGCCACCTACGGCCCGCCCTACAACAACACCTCCGGCTCGGCGCAGAAGATCGGGCCGATCTCTCTCCAGGAAGCAGCCGGGGTGAAGATCCCGATCGACACGGCGCAGAACTACGTGATCGAACCATTGCAGGAGATCCCCGCCGACCCGCGCCTGAAGGCAGCCCTCGCCGCCTACCAGGCGGCGCCACCCAAGCTCCAGGAAGCCTGGGCGGGCGCCTACGAAGAAGCGCTTCCCAAGGCCCGCTTCCTCCGCGGCGTCCCGATCCTGCCCGCCGGCCGCTATGGCCCGGTCGCGCCGATGATGGCTGCGCTGCTCGGCCTCGCGCAAAGCGGCGGCCTCGACGGGGCGCTGGTCGCCGGCAACCACCGCTTCTACGAGACCAACTACACCAAGCCGCTGCTCTTCCTCTCCGGCGGCGAATACTTCGAGGAGCGCGCCGAAGGCCAGCACCTGCTCGGCACCCAGTGGGGAATGATGAACGAGACCGGCAGCTATCCGGGACAGGTCTGGCTCTGGCTCTACACCTTCTGGTACCAGGTCGAACCGTTCAAGGAATCGCCCAACGCCGACGCGCTGATCTTCGTCCTGATGGGCCTCCTCAGCCTCGCCTTCGTCTGCATTCCGTTCATTCCTGGGCTGAGGACGCTGCCCCGCCATCTGCGCGTCTACCGCGGGATCTGGCGCGACCACTACCGCGAGGTCGAGGGCTGAGCCCGAGGTCCGGTCAACCGCCAGCAGCCGGCGGGGAATCCTGCATCCGGCGTGCCGCTCGCGCTCAGGCGCCCTCTGCCGCGGTCGCCACCTGGCCGGGATGAGGCGCCGCGGCGGCGGCCCGGGCCTTGGGCACGAGGAGGCCGGCGAGGAAGCAGAGAACCAGGAATCCGGTGGCCATCAGGAAGGTCTCGGTGAAGCCGGTGACGGTTGGCAGGCCGTGGGCGGTGTTTTCGGCGATGAAGGTCGCCGAGAGCTGACCGCCGAGGGCGCCGCCGAGGGTTCGCATGACCGTGTTCATGCCGCTGGCGACGCCGGTCTGGTGGCTCGGTACCGCCTGAACGATGAGGTTGCCGAGCGCCGCGAAGGCGAGGCCGATGCCGACGCCGAGCAGGGCCGCCGCGATCAGCAGCTGGTAGGGATGGCTATGGGCGACGGCGAGCAGGATGAACGACGCGGTCGAGAACACCGTCCCCCCCAGCAATGCGGCTCTCGAGCCATAGCGGGCGGAGATCGCGCCGGCCCTGAGGCCGAGGATCGTCATCCCGATCGTCGCCGGCAGCAGGTAGAGGCCGGAGACGACGACCGACGCCCCGAAGCCGAACCCGGTGCTGGTCGGGAGCTGAGCGAACTGCGGAAAGACGATGAAGGAGGCGTAGAGGCCGGCCCCGAGCAGGAATGCCGCGGCGTTGGTCGTCCAGACGCCACGCACGCGCATCATCGTCATGTCGATCAGCGGGTCCTTGCTGCGCACCTCGACGCGGATCCAGGCGATCACGAAGAGAATGCCGACAAGGGTCAGGCCGAAGGTCTTCGCCGACACCCAGCCCCAGACCGTGGTCTGGCTGATCGCCAGCAGCACCGCCGAGAGACCGGCGGTCATCAGCGCCGCGGCAAGCCAGTTGACGCGGCCCGGAACGCGGACGGGCGATTCCGGGACCAGCCGCCAGGTCGCGAGGGCGGCGACGCAGACGATGACCAGCGGGATCCAGAAGAGCCAGTGGTAGTCGAGGTGCTCGATGATCACGCCGGAGAGCACGATCCCCAAGCCCCCGCCGACGCCGAGGATCGCCGAGAGCAGGCCGATCCCGCCCGCCACCTTCTCGCGCGGGAACTCGTCGCGGACGATGCCGAAGGCGAGCGGGAAGATCCCGCCTCCCGCGCCCTGGATGAAGCGGGCGAGGATCAGCAGCGGCAACGAGGTCGCCACGGCGCCCAGCAGGGTCCCTCCGGCGAGGATCAACAGGGTCCAGAGCAGCAGCCGCTCCTTGCCGTACATGTCGCCGAGGCGGCCGATGATCGAGGTTCCGACCGAGGCCGCGAGCAGGTAGCCGGTGAGCAGCCAGGTGATCCCGGTCTCGGTCGTGCCGAGCTCGCGCTGCATGGTCGGCAACGCCGGCACCACCAGCGAGCTGAGCATCGCGTAGGCCATGCCGCCGAGCGCGAGCACGGCGAGCGTGAGATTGGGGTGGGTGCGGTCTGGCGAAGCCGAGGACAAGGGAGGACGGGAACTCTAGGGAGGTCTTCGCCCGCGAAGGCCCGACGCGCCGACGCGCAGCGGGCAGCCGCTCGCTAGCCTGATTGCTCGACAGCTCCAGCGACCATGCTCTTCCGTCAGATAATCCACGAGGACCTCGGCTGCGCCTCCTACCTGGTCGCCGATCGCGAAGCGGGAGTCGCCGCCGTCATCGACCCCCAGTGGGACATCGACCCCTACCGGCGGCTGGCGCGCCTGCACGGGGTGCGGATCGGCCACGTGCTGGAGACCCACAACCACGCCGATCACGTCTCCGGGCACGGGCGCCTGGCGCAGACGACCGGGGCGAGGATCCACGTCCACGAGCTGGCCGCTGCCGAGTACGCGCACGAGCCGTTCGCCGACGGCTGGGTACTGGAGCTGGGCGACGTGACAATCGAGGCTGTCCACACCCCCGGCCACCGGCCCGAGCACACCTCCTTCCTGCTGCGCGACGCCAGCCGTGGCGGCTCCGCCTGGGCGGTCCTCGGCGGCGACTCGCTGTTCATCGGCGACGTCGCCCGGCCCGACCTGGCGGTCGAGCCGCGCCAGGGTGCCGCCGCCATGTTCCGCTCGCTGCACGAGCGGCTGCTCTGCCTCGACGACGAGGTCGAGGTCTGGCCGGGCCACCTCGGCGGCTCGCTCTGCGGCGGCTCGGGGATCGACCTCAAGACCTCCTCGACGATCGGCTTCGAGCGCCAGCACAACCAGGCGCTCGGCATCTCCGACGAAGAGGAGTTCGTCGCCGATGCGGTCGCCTCGCTCGGCGATCGCCCGCCCAACGTCGAGCGGATCGTCGACCTCAACCGGGGCCCGCTGGTCGAGCACTTCGGTACGCCGGCGCCGCTGACCCCGCACGAGGTCGAGGAGGCGGTGGCCGCCGGCGCGGTCGTGATCGACGGCCGCACCAACGAGGAGTTCGACGAGGCTCACATCGCCGGTGCCCTCAGCACCTCTGCCTACGACACCGGCTTCGCCACCAAGGTATCCCGGGTCGCTCCCGGCGGTGCCGAGATCATCGTCGTCGCCGCCTCCGACGGGGACGAGCGCGACGCCGCCGAGCTACTGGCCGCCGTCGGGGTGCCGGTGCGGGGCTTCCTCGAGGGCGGCATGACCGCCTGGCGCACGGAGGAGCGGCCGATCTGCAAGATCGAGCTGATCGACCCCGACGAGCTGGCGGCGCGGGCCGACTCAGCGGAGCCACCCATCGTGCTCGACGTCCGCAACGCTGCCGAGTACGCGGGCGAGCACATCCCCGGCTCGCTCCACATCCCCTACGGAGACTTGGCCGGGCGGCTCGACGAGCTGCCCCGGGACCGGCCGATCGCGGCGATCTGCCGCGGCGGCAAGCGCAGCGGCCTCGCCGCCTCGATCCTGCAGCGCGAGGGCTTCGCCGACGTCGTCCACGTCGGCCAGGGCGTCGGCACCTGGCGCGACGGCGGCCACCCGGTCGAGAGCGGCACCCCGGCCGCCAGCCCGGCCATCGCTCCGCCCTCCCGTTAGTCCAGCTCTGCCATCAGGCCCTCGAGGTCCAGTGGCCGTACGTACACCTCGATCTTCTCGCCGGGCCGCGGTGGCGGCCACTCCTCCTGCGGCCGATCCCAGTAGAGCTCGACGCCGTTGCCGTCGGGGTCCGCCAGGTAGAGCGCCTCGCTGACGCCGTGGTCGGAGGCGCCACCGAGCCGGACGCCGGCATCGATCAAGCGTCGCAGGGCGTCGGCCAGCGCACGACGGGTCGGATAGCGGATCGCCGTGTGGTAAAGCCCGGTGGTCCCGGGTGGCGGCGGCGAGCCGCCTTTGGACTCCCAGGAGTTGAGGCCGATGTGGTGGTGGTAGCCGCCGGCGGAGACGAAGGCGGCGTCGGCGCCGTAGCGCTGCATCAGCTCGAAGCCGAGCACGCCGCAGTAGAAGTCGAGGGCGCGGTCGACGTCGGCCACCCTGAGGTGGACGTGGCCGATGTCGACGCCGGGATCGATCGGATCGACGACGCGATCTGGCATCGGTTGAGCCTACTCGCCGTCAAGAGCCGCGTTGACGAGACGGTCGGCGTCGGCGTTGTGCTCGCGGCGCACGTGGCGGATCGACCAGCTCTCGAAGGGGGCAAGGGCCCGCTTCACCTCGGCATGCAGCTCGCGCATCGTCGCGTCCTTGACCTTGTACCTCCCTTCCACCTGGCGCACCACCAGCTCGGAGTCGCCGACCAACTCCAGCTCTGCCGCTCCGTGGGCGGCGGCCAGCTCGATCCCGAGAAGCAGCGCCCGGTACTCGGCGACGTTGTTGGTCGCGCGGCCGATCTTCTCGCCGCGTTCCTCCAGCACCTCGCCGTCGCCACCGCGAACGACCACGCCGACCGCCGCCGGGCCCGGGTTGCCCCGCGCCCCTCCGTCGACGTTGACGGTAACCCTGCCCACCGGCTCAGCCTCCGCCCCGCCCACCAGCCGCGGCCGATCTCTTCGCGGGGGCGACGACGACGATCCGGCCACCCTCCACGGTCGAGGCGTTCCACTGCCTGGCGGCAGAGTCGAGCTGGTCGATTTCGCCTCCCTTGCCGAGCTGGAAGACCGGCCGCGCCTCGTCGCCGAGGTCGACCCCCCACTGGTACCAGGACAGCTCCCAGGCAACGGTTATGCGCACCTCCCGCGGCGACCCGGCCAAGGCGCCGACGGAAACCCATGGCTTGCCCAGCGTCCGCACCAGCCCGGCGACGGTGTGGCCGGCCTCGCTGGCGTTGAAGCGGCTCGCCGCCCGCTCGAACGGGCTCAGCGGCGACGGCGGCCCCGGGTCGAGACGCTCCGCCCGCGCCCCCCGGGCCGCCGGGTCGGGTCCCGGGCTCGGAGAGAGAGGCAGCGGCGCCGGGGCCTTGGCTCGCGTCTGCCGGAGGTGCCAGCGCACCGGAGCTAGCCCTGCTGCAGGTGGGACTTCAGGCGCATGACCGCCTTGGTGTGCAGCTGGGAGACCCGCGACTCGGTGACGCCGAGAACCTCGCCGATCTCACGCAGGGTCAGGTTCTCGTAGTAGTAGAGGGCGACGACCAGCTGCTCGCGCTCGGGCAGAGAGCCAATCGCCTCGGTAAGGAGGTCCTTGACCTCGCTGCTGTCGAGCGCCTCCTGGGGGTCGGCGGCGCCGTCGTCGGCAATCGTGTCCAGCAGCGAAACCTGATCGCCGGAGGCGTCCGACACCGTCCACAGCTCGTCGAGGGCGTAGACGGAGGAGTTGGCGATTTCCAGCAGCGAGCTCTGCAGTTCCTCCTCGGACATGTTCAGCTTCGAGGCCAGCTCCGCCTCGGTCGGCGCCCGCTGCAGCTCGTGCTCGAGCTTGGCCTGGGCGGCCTCTATCTCCCGCGCTCGCGAGCGCACCGAGCGCGGCACCCAGTCCAGCGAGCGCAGTTCGTCGATGATCGAGCCGCGGATGCGGGTCATCGCGAAGGTCTCGAACTTGATCCCGCGCTCCGGCTCGAAGCGCTCGATTGCCCCGATCAGCCCGACCAGGCCGTAGGAGATCAGGTCGGCGTCTTCGACGTGCGAGGGAAGGCCGGCACCAAGGCGGCCGGCGACGAACTTGACCATCGGCGAGTAGGCGACGACCAGGCGCTCGCGCGCGGTCGCGTCGCTCTCGTCCTTGTAGCGGCGCCACAGATCGCGCAGCTCCACCTCTTTTATGCCGGTTTCCATGCCCTTTAGGCGATTGTACGTTCGTGAGTGGTCATTGGGTCATGCACGGGGGTGGCTGGCTGCATAGGTATCGCGCAGGCGAGCGGCGTCGACTCGGGTGTAAACCTGGGTGGTCGAGATCGACGCGTGGCCAAGCAACTCCTGGATGGTACGCAGATCGGCGCCACCCTCGAGCAAATGGGTGGCAAATGAATGGCGCAGCGAGTGAGGCGAGACCCCAGCAGCCATCGCCGCCTCCCGCGTCCAGAGGCCGAGACGTCGGGTGACGTCGGAGTTGGAGAGCCGGCGGCCGCTCTTGGAGAGGAACAACGCCGGCTCGCGCGGATCGGTGGCCAGCGCCCGCCTGCCCCGCTCCAGGTAATTGCGCAGCGCCCGCTGGGCGGGCTCCCCGACCGGGAGGATCCGCTCCTTGGAGCCCTTGCCGAGCACCCGCAGCTGCTCACTGTCGAAGTCCATCGAGCGCTGGTCGAGGTTGACGATCTCCTCGCAGCGCAGCCCGCAGGAGTAGGCCAGCTCCAGCATTGCCCGGTCGCGCAGCTGCAGCGGCGCGCCGGCGGGGATCCGCTCCAGCAAGGTCCGCATCTGCTCGGTCGAGAGCACTTTCGGCAGCTTCTCGGAGCGCTTCGGGCTGGAGACCAGCTCGGCGGGGTTCTGGCCGGCTCGCTCGGTGCGAACCAGGAAGCCGAAGAGGCCGCGAACGGCGGCCAGCTTGCGAGCGACCGTGGCGGGGGCGGCGCCGGCCGCGGAGAGCCCGGCGGCATAGCGGCGCACGTCGCGATGGCGGATGTCGCCGGGGCCCAGTCCCTGCGGCCTCGCCCACTCCAGGAAGCCGCCGAGGTCGACCCCGTAGGCGCGCCGGGTCCGCTCGGCGGCGCCGCGCGCGCGCAGGTCACGGTCGTAGTCGGACATCGCCACTTCCCAGTTCACAGCACAGCATTCGCCGTTCACCTGTCGACGTCCTGCGAACGGGCGCGATCGGATCCAGGGTCATGCCGTCAGCGGGGCGGATATCTTTCGTCGGTGCGCTCCAAGGATGAGGTCCGCAAGGAGGTCTGGAAGGCGATGGACCGCGAGGGCGTGTCCCGCTTCCCGGGCGCCGAGGGGCGGATCCCCAACTTCGCCGGCGCCAAGCTGGCGGCCGAGAAGCTCGCCAACCACCGGCTCTGGAAGCGGGCACGGGTGATCAAGGCCAACCCCGACTCGCCGCAGACTCACGCGCGGCGGATCGCCCTCGAGGAGGGCAAGACCGTGATCATGGCGGTCCCGCGCCTGCGCGACCCGCACCCTTTTCGGGTCCTCGACCCCAAGAAGCTCTCCAGGCAGGCGGTGAAAGAGGCAGCGACGATCAAGGGAGCGCTCAAGCACGGGCGCGTGGTCGCCCTCGACGACCTGCCGGAGATCGACTTCGTGCTCTGTGGCTCGGTCGCGGTGAACCTGAGCGGGGCGCGGGTCGGCAAAGGCGGCGGCTACCACGACCTCGAGTACGGGATCCTGGTCGACGCCGGCAAGATCGACAGCCACACCACGGTGGCGACCACCGTGCACCCGATCCAGATCCTGCGCCAGCACCTGATGGTCACCTCGCACGACCTTCCCTGCGACCTGATCGCGACGCCGCGAGCCGTGATCGAAGTCGAGCGCCAGTACGAGCGCCCGCGGGGAATCCTCTGGGACCACCTGCAGCCACCGCAGATCCGCGAGATCCCGGTGCTGGAACGGATGGGCTACGCGTAGACGGCTTGTCTGAGCCGCCGCGGCCTTTGACTTGTCCGTCGGGGGTACTGCTAAAAGGAAGGGACCTCGAAGCAGCCCTGCGAGGAAGAGATCGAGATCGCCGGCTCGCCCGACTTGGCCCGCCGGGCCGCGCTGCGGGCCTGGATCTCCAGACCCTCTTCGAAGCACCGTCTGTGGGCCTCCATCAATTCGTCCTGACCTTGGCGATCCATCCCGGCCATCGGGGTGCGGGTGATGTGAAATCTCGCGTCTGACCCGAGCATCCCGGCGCGCACCGAGGTCGTGAAGTCATCGACGGTCGGCTGCATAAAGTCGACCAGAAGCCCCTCTCGGGTGATCGGATCGAGGTCTTCCCACTCGTCGGTGTCGATCAGATGTCGCTCGACATTGCGGTAGTAGTGCTTGACGGCGCCGCGGACCTTCTCCTCTTTGACGAGTTCGGCGCAGTTGAATTTCACGAGCTGCTTCATGTGGTGGCTGACATTCGGGATTTCCTCTCCCAAGGCCGCCGCCACTTCAGTCGGGCTCGCCAGGTCGTGCTCGGTGAAATAGAGCAGAATCGCCCGCCGGAGCGGGTGTTGCATCGCTTTAAGCCGGTTTTCGATCCTTAACCGGCGCTGAGCCTTGGTGGCCATAGAACCTCCTTCAGATCTTCTGAGCGTTGGATGTTAGTCACTCAATGGGAATCCGCGAAGGATGCGGCTTCCGGCGCTGACGAAAGTTATAACGCTGGAACCTCCTTAAGCAAACTCGTGGTCCTTCGGACACGCAAGGCAAGGGAAGGAGGTGATTGCGCATGAAGATGACCACGGAGAAGGCTTTCCCCATCACGTCGATCGGTAAGGGCGGCTGATGTTGCTGAGGGCCGGCCTTTCGGCACCTGGACGGGGGCCGGCCCTCGCTGAGAAAGACCGCTGGCAACTGGATAGGATTTTGGCTTCCCGATGCCGAATTCCTACATTCGCTTCAGCGAGGATCACTCCGTAGCCGTGCAGGAGAGCTTCACCGAGCTGAAGACGCTGGTCGTCAAGTCCGAAGCGGCGAAGGTGCCGCTTTTCGAGGCCACCCGGATCGACGGGGTGAAGCTGCTCGTCAACGCCAACGAGGTCCGGACGATCTCCGAAGGGAAGCAGAAGGACGGCGACCGCAAGCGCTGAGGTTTCGGGTCCGAGCGCCCGCTCGGCCGCATCCTCAGCTGGTGATGGCGCCGCGCGAGGCGGAGGAAACCGTGCTGGCGTACTTGGCCATCACGCCACGGCCGAAGGGAGACGGGGGCGACTTGTATTCGGCGACCCGCTCGGCGATCTCCTCGTCCTCGAGCGCGACGTCGAGTCGGCGGGCGTCGATGTCGACGGTGATCTCGTCGCCCTCACGGATCGCCGCGATCGGGCCACCCCTGGCCGCCTCGGGGGCGACGTGGCCGATCATCAGGCCGCGGGTGGCACCGGAGAAGCGACCGTCGGTGACCATCGCGACGCTCTCGCCCAGCCCCTCGCCGACGATCGCCGCCGTCACCTGCAGCATCTCGCGCATGCCGGGACCGCCGACGGGACCCTCGTTGCGGATCACAACGACGTCGCCGGAATTGATCTGCTGGTCCTTGACGGCGCGAAAGCAGTCCTCTTCGGACTCGAAGACGCGGGCCGGACCGGTCTGCCGGCGCCGCTCGGTGCCGGCGACCTTGACGACGGCGCCCTCGGGAGCGAGGTTGCCACGCATGATCGCCAGGCCGCCTTCGGCCTTGAGCGGGTTGGCGATGGTGCGAACGACCTCCTGCCCATCGGCCTCGGTCGCCAACGCGGCCTCCTCGCCGATCGTGCGGCCGCTGACCGTGATCGCCCCGCCGTGCAGGATCCCGGCCTGGGCCAGCCGCTGCAGGATCAGCGGCACACCGCCGGCCCGGTAGAGATCGGTGGCGACGAAGCGCCCGCCCGGCTTGAGGTCGGCGAGCAGCGGCGTGCTGCGGGAGATCCGCTCGAAATCGTCGATCGTCAGCTCAATGCCAAGCTCGTGGGCGAGCGCGATCAGATGCAGGACGCCGTTGGTCGAGCCGCCGGAGGCACAGACGCAGGCGATCGCGTTTTCCAGCGAGTCGCGGGTGATCACCTTGCTCGGCCTGATGTCCTCGGCGAGCACCCTGATCACCAGCTCGCCGATCCGCTCGGCGACGGTGCCCTTGTCGTCGTCTTCGGCCGGCACCATCGCCGAGCCGCCGGCGCTGATCCCCAGCGCCTCGAAGGCGCAGGCCATCGTGTTGGCGGTGAACTGGCCGCCGCAGGCGCCGGCGCCGGGGCTGGCCACCCCCTCCAGCTCGTTCAGTTCCTCGTCGCTGATGTCGCCCGCGTTGTGGGCGCCGATCGCCTCGAAGACGTCGAGGATGGTGACGTCGCGGCCGTGCCAGCGGCCGGGGACGATCGAGCCTCCGTAGAGCACCACCGAGGGCACGTCGAGCCGGGCCAGCGCCATCGCGCAGCCGGGGATCGTCTTGTCGCAGGCGCAGAGGGCGACGATCGCGTCGAACTGGTAGCCGCGGGCCATCAGCTCGATCGAGTCGGCGATCACCTCGCGGCTGATCAGCGAGGTCTTCATCCCCTGGGTGCCCATCGTCACCCCGTCGGAGATGGCGACGGTGTTGAACTCCATCGGCGTGCCGCCGGCCGCGCGCACCCCCTCCTTGACGTGCTCGGCCAGCCCGCGCAGGTGGAAGTTGCAGGGCATCGCCTCGGTCCAGGTGTTGGCGATCCCGATCGTCGGCCGGCTGAGCGCGTCGTCGTCGAAGCCGACGCCCTTCATGTAGGCGCGCGCGTGGGCACGGTCGGGACCGTCGAAGACGGTGGCGGAGCGGGGACGCGGGAGGGCGGTCTCAACGCCGTTGGAGCTCATGCCCAGAATCTACCGAGGACGCTCACGGGCGAGCTTGAGCAATTTGCGTAGTTTCAGCCACACAAGTCCTCAACGAATGCCAAGAGCGTTGACCGGACCGGGTCCGGCGCCGATCTCGCGGTGGCCGGCGCCGACCGCCTCGGACGCTACGACCCGCGCCTGACGGGCGGCCTCGAGGGGCTCTGCACCGCGAGCGAGATGGGCGGCGAGAGCAGCGGAGTGAGTGCACCCGGAGCCGTGCGCGGCCCCGTCCGGGTGCCGCTCGCCGGGAATCTCGACCAGCCGCTCGCCGTCGAAGAAGAGATCGACCATGTCCTCGCTGTGGCCACCGGTGACGACCGCGGCCCGAGGCCCGAGCGCGACCACCCCACGGACCAGCTCCTCCTGGCTCGCCCCCTGTCCCGCTCCAGTTAAGACCCGCGCCTCGGGAATGTTGGGAGTAACCACTGTGGCCATCGGCAACAGCCGGATGACCAGTCGTTCCCTGGTCTCGTCATCGAGCAGCGCGGCGCCACTCTCGGCAACCATCACCGGGTCGACTACCACCGGCGCCTTGTAAAAGGTCAAGGCCAGCGCGGCTACCACCCCCTCTACCGTGTCCGGTCTCCCGAGCATGCCGATCTTTATCGCATCGATGCCGATGTCGGAGCCGACCGCATAAATCTGATCGAGCACCATCTGCGATGGGACCAACTCGATATTTTCGACCTCGACCGTGTTCTGTGCCGTGATCGCCGTGATCGCCGTCATCCCGTGCACGCCGCAGCGCGCGAACGCCTTCAGATCGGCCTGGATACCGGCCCCCCCGCCGGAGTCGGAGCCGGCGATCGAGAGCACCGCCGGAATGCGTCGCGAGGTCACGGAGGCAGCCTAGATGCCCGAACTCGCGGGCGGTTGGAGCAGCGTGCGCGAGTAGGCGCCCATCGCTGAGCAGGTGACGTAGCCGAGCAACTCGAGGCGGGCCAGGGCGGCGGCGGCGTCGGGACCGGAGAGGCCGATGGCGGCGGCCACTCCGTCGCAACCGCCCTCCCCCATCTCGACCGCCGAGAGCACCGCGGCCAGCCCGGGATCAAGTGCCGCGCCGGCTCTCTCGATCAGCTTTGCCCCCGGGCCCAGCATCGCGTCGAGGATGTCCTGCGTGTCGCGGACCACGCAGGCGCCGCCGGCGAGCAGGTTGTTGGGACCGGCCGAGGCGCGCGAGTTGACCGGGCCCGGCACAGCACCGAGGTCGCGGCCGAGGTCCGCCGCCAGGTCGGCGGTGATCAGCGAGCCGGAGCGGGCGGCCGCCTCGACCACGACGGTCATCCCGGCCAGCGCCGCCATGATCCGGTTGCGGGCCGGGAAGGTCCAGCGCCAGGGCGCCGCCCCGGGGGGAAACTCGGAGATGATCAGGCCCTCCTCGCCGATCCGCCGCCAGAGCGCCCGGTGGGCGGCCGGGTAGGCGGTGTCGGCGCCGCAGCCGAGGACGGCGATCGTGCGGCCGGCGTCGAGAGCGCCGCGGTGGGCGCAGGCGTCGATGCCGAAGGCGAGGCCGCTGACGACGATCATCCCCGCCGCGGCCAGCTCCCGGCCCAGCTCGCGGGCGACCTCGCGGCCGTAGGAGGTGGCACGCCTGGCGCCGACGACGGTGACCGCGCCGAAGGGCTCGAGGCCGTCGAGCAGCCGCGGGTCGCCACGGCCGATCAACGCCCAGGGTGCGTCGGCGGCATCGCGGAGCGATGCGGGGTAGAGATCGCCGTGGCGACAGCAGGCCCAGCACCGCGCCGCCCGCAGCTCCTCCGCCAACTGCCGCTCCGAGAGAGCAGCGACTCGGGCGAGCAGCTGAGCGGCGACCTTCGGTGCCGCGACGGCGACCAGATCCTCGTTGCAGAGGCGCAGGAGTTCGGGCGAGCGCGAGCCGGGCGAGCCGGTGGCGATTCGCTCGATGTAGGGCCCGAGCGACGCGAGCAGCCAGGAGCGCCGCAGGCAGTCGGGGCAGGCATCTGGCTCAGCCACGGTCCCGCCTCCGCAACTGCAGCGCCTGTGCCATCTGCTCCTCGTCGATCGTTTCGGCGCCGTCGAGGTCGGCGATCGTCTGCGCCAGGCGCAGGGCTCGATCGTGGGCGCGGCCGCTGAGCCGCTGGCGCGAGTAGAGCTCGGCCAGCAAGGCCCCTGCCTCAGGACTGAGGACGCACTCGCGCGCCTCGCCGGGAGTCATCTCGGCATTGCAGCGACCGGGGCCCAGACGCCGCTCTTGCCGCTGCCGGGCGGCCGACACTCGCACCTTGACGTCCGCCGAGGGCTCACCCGGCCCGCCACCGATCTCGGCGGCGCTCGGCTGGCGGACGGCGGCGAGGATGTCGATGCGGTCGGCCAGGGCGCCGCTGAGCCGGCCCTGGTAACGCTGGACGGCGAGCGGCGCGCAGCTGCAGTCCGGATCGGTTTCGCCGCGCCCGCAGGGGCAGGGGTTGGCGGCGGCGACCAGCATGAAACGGCAGGGCAGGCTGCGGTGCCCGCCGGCCCGCGCGATCGAGACCTCGCCGGACTCAAGCGGCGCCCGCAGCGCCTCCAGAGCATCGCGGCGGAACTCGCAGAGCTCGTCGAGGAAGAGGACGCCGCGATGAGCCAGCGTCGCCTCACCAGGGCGTGGCGGGGTGCCGCCGCCGATCAGCCCGGCCGGGCTGATCGTGTGGTGCGGCGAGCGGAACGGCCGGCCGCCGGGCATCGCTCCGCTCAGTCGCCCGCAGGCGCTGGCGATGCGGGCAACCTCCAGCGCCTCGATCGAGGCGAGAGGCGGCAGGATCGACGGCAGCCGGCTCGCGGCCAGCGACTTCCCGGCCCCCGGCGGTCCGATCATCAACAAGCTGTGGCCGCCCGCGGCGGCGACCTCGAGCGCGTGGCGCAGGTGCGGCTGTCCGCGCAGGTCGGCGAGATCGGGACCGCCCGCTGCTGGTAGGCACAGCGGCAGCGGTTGCGGCCTGGTCGGCTCCCAATCGCCGGCGGCAAGCGAAGCAAGGCGGCCGAGGCCGTCGAGGCCGATCACGTCGATGCCCTCGGCCAGCGCCGCCTCAGGGCCGTTCTCGGAGGGCAGGACAATCGCCTCGGCACCTCCCTCCCTGGCTGCCTCGGCGATCGCCAGCGCCCCGTGAATCGGCCTGGTCGAGCCGTCCAGCGCCAGCTCGCCGGACAGGGCGACCCGCGACAGCGCCTCCCACTCCAGCTGTCCGGAAGCGCTCAGCAGCGCCGCGGCGATCGCCAGATCCATCCCCGGCCCGGCCTTGCGAAGGCTGGCAGGGGCCAGGTTGACGACGATCCGCTGCAGCGGGAACTCGAAACCGCAGTTGACCAGCGCCGCTCGCACCCGCTCGCGGGCCTCCCTGACCGCGGTGTCGGGCAGGCCGACGATCGCGAACCCGGGCAGGCCGCGATGGACGTCGACCTCGACCCGAACGGGGCGGGCGGAGATGCCGTCGAGGGTGAAGGTTCGGGCCGTGGCGAGCACGGAGAAGAGGCTAGGAGGCGGCGGCGCACGTGTTACGAGGGGTTCGGGCCAAAGTTGGAACAACTTGCGCGCCATAGGCGCGATCCCAAGATCTAGCCTGCTCAGCGATGACGATCGCCCGCCAGAGAAGCGGTGCCAGGGCCGAGGAGCTGGTCGCCCATCGCCTCGTCGCTGCCGGCTGGGAGATCGTCGAGCGCAACGCCCGCACCCGTTATGGAGAGCTGGACATCGTCGCCCGCGACCGGCACGCCCTGGTCTTCGTCGAGGTCAAGGCCGGCCGCGAGGGAGCGGCCTTCGGCCCGGAGCGACCGGTGCTTGCCGTCGACCGCCGCAAGCAGCGGCAGGTCCGCCGCCTCGCCACCGCCTGGATGGCCGAGCGCCGCGACGCCCCGCCCTACGCCGAGATCCGCTTCGACGCCGTCGGCGTCACCTTCGACGGCGCCGGCCGCGTGGTCGACATCGAGCACCTTCCAGGTGCTTTTTGAATTAAGGAGTGGCGTGCCTGACCAAGCAGGTCAAGGACGAGAGAGGGAGTGTGCTCTGCACATGACCGAACGAGGAACTCGCGCTATGCGCTCGCACCGCTCCCTTCGGTCGCTGGATGCGCCGCGTCAGGCGCGCGTCACAGGCCCAGTTGCATGTAAGCAACCGACTGGAAGGAGCGGCGGTGCAGCGGCGAGATGCCAATCTGTTCGATCGCCTGGCGGTGCTCTGGCGTCGAGTAGCCGACGTGCTCCTCGAAGCCCCAACCCGGGTGCTGGCGGGCGGCGTCGTGCATGTAGCGGTCGCGGGTCACCTTGGCGAGGACCGAGGCCGCGGCGATCGCGGCGCTGGTGGCATCGCCCTGAACCACGGCGCGGTGGGGAACCGCGCAGCGGGGCAACGAGAAGCCGTCGGAGAGGCAGGTGGCCTCGCTCGGAGGGTCGAGCCGTTCGAGCGCAACCGAGAGGGCTTCGATGTTGGTCACGTGCAGGCCGCGGCGGTCGATCCCGGCGGCGGAGCGGATCACGACGCTGACCCGCGAGGCCGCCCGCAGCACGCAGGGGAACATCTCCAGCCGCCGCTCCTCGGTCATCTGCTTGGAGTCGTGAAGCCCGGCCAGCGAGCGGCGGTCCGCGTGGGAGAGCTGCTCGTAGTCGATCAGGACCGCTGCAGCGACCAGCGGCCCGGCGAGACAACCGCGCCCGGCCTCGTCGGCGCCGGCCACGAACTTGCTCTGGAGACCGCGATCGAAGGCGAACAGGCGGCGGCTGCGGGCCAGCCTGCGGCGGCCGGCTCGGGAGCTAGAGGGTGCCGATGCGGTCGGGGGGCCAGTAGGTGGCAAAGGCCTCTCCGATGATCCAGCTCCGCGGGACGGGTCCCCAGAAACGGCTGTCGTCGCTTGCCCCACGGTTGTCGCCCATCATGAAGTAGTGGTCGGGCGGGATCTTGATCGTCCGCGGCATGTTGCAGGCGGCCGCGGTGCCGCAGGGGCGGATGTAGGGCTCGTTCGTCTTCTCGACCCCGTTGACGACCGGGTGGCCGTCTTTGACCGAGAGCGTGTCCCCCGGCCCGGCGACGATGCGCTTGATGAAGTTCTGGCTCGACTCGCCCTTGGTCGGCTGCGGGCAGGGTTCGCCCGGATTCGGCTGGACGCCGCATTCGGTGCCGTTGTCGGCACCGGAAGGCGGGTGGAAGACGACGATGTTGCCGGGCGCCGGATCCTTGAAGTGGTAGAGAAAGCGATTGACGAGAACCCGCTGGCCGACGTCCAGCGTGGGCTCCATCGATTCCGAGGGGATCTGGTACGGCTTGACGATCCAGGCCTGGATCGCCAGCGCCAGCCCAAGCGCCAGCGCGACGATGACGACCAACTCGACAAGCCCGCCGCCTTTGCCCTTCGGCTTCGGGATCGAGAGTTTCAGGCTGGGTCCTCGTCGGAGGCGCCGGCACCGGCCGGCTCCCCGTCCTCGGCATCCTTCGGATCCGCGCTGCTGTCCTCGGTCTCCCCGGCCGCGGGCGCATTTGCGTCCGTGTCCGCCGCTGCACCAGTCTCTGCTTCCGCCTCGTCCGCCGCCTCCGGTGCCACCTCGTCGAGCAGCTCGGCTTGCGTGACGCCCTCGGCGTCAGTCGCCTCCGGCTCTGCTGCCGGCGCGGAGACGATGTCGTCGTCGATCCCCCAGCGCCGCTCGGCGACGCGAGCGGCCTTGCCGATCCGTCCTCGCAGGTAGTAGAGCTTGGCCCGGCGCACAGCGCCGCGCGCCGCAACCTCGAGTTTCTCGATCTTCGGCGAGTGCAGCGGGAACGTCCGCTCGACGCCGACGCCGAAGGACTGCTTGCGGACGGTGAAGGTCTCACGAGCACCGGAGCCCTGGCGGCGCAGCACGACTCCCTCGAAGACCTGGGTGCGCTTGCGCGTGCCCTCGATCACCTGGAAGTGGACGCGCACGCGGTCGCCTGGGCTGAAGGAGGGAAGTCCCTTCTTCAGCTGGGCGCGCTCGATGCTGTCGATTACGGAGCTCATTTGGCGAGAAAAAACCGCCGGACCCAGGTTCGGGAACCGCGCGGTGGCGGAATGGTAGCTACTCGGCGTCCGAATCGAACTGCTCGGCCCGCAGCCGGCTCTGCTCGAGCCTCCAGAGCCGCACCTTCTCGTGATCCCCGGAGAGCAGGATCTCCGGCACATCCCAACCCCTGTAGGCCGCCGGCCGCGTGTAATGCGGGTACTCAGGCATCCCCTCCAGGACCTGGCTGAACGACTCCTCGACGGCGCTGTCGGCATGCCCGAGCGCTCCCGGCAACTTCCGCATCAGCACATCGGCAACCACCATCGCCGGCAGCTCTCCCCCGGCCAGGACGTAGCGCCCGATCGAAAGCTCGTCATCGGCCAGGTGCCGGTGCACCCGATCGTCTAACCCCTCATAGCGCCCGCACAACAGGGCGACGTGCGGCTCCGCGGTCAACTCATCGGCAATCGCATCGTCGAGCAAGGGTCCCGTCGGCGAAAGCAGCACCACCCGCGGCCTCTCCCCCTCCCCATAAGCAGCCCGCAACGCAGCATCGACCACATCGACCCTGAGCACCATCCCCGCCCCGCCCCCGTACGGCGAGTCATCGACCTGCCCCGCCTTGAGCGGCGTCGAATCGCGGTAATTCAGCAACCGCAGCTCATTCCCCTCCGCAATCGCGTTCTCGACCGACCGCTGCGTCCTGAACCAGTCGAACGCCTCCGGAAAGAGCGTGAAGATGTCCAGCTTCATCTGCAGAACCCCAGCTTCACCGGGTCTGCGGCTCGATCGCTTTGCGAATGTCGAATCTCATCAGCGCTTTCGAGTGCGGGAGTCCAGGTAGGGGTGAAGCGTCTTGTACTTTTTCGGCGCCTCGATCCTCGGACGGCGGCGAGCGCTCCTCGAAAAAGTTAAGCGGAACCCCTACCTGGACTCCCGCGCACGCAACCCTCAATCGAGAATGTCGACGATCACCCTGCGGTCTATCCGCACGGCGGCCGCCTTGGCAATCGTCCTAATCGCATTGGCAACGCGCCCCCCTTTGCCGATCACCCGCCCCAGGTCCCCCTCGGCCACAGTCACCTCGTAGACCAGGTCCCCTTCCTCTTCCAGCTCCTCGACGACGACCGCCTCGGGATCCTCGACCAGTGCCCGGACGAGGAACTCGATCAGCTCGGTCACGCCAAGCCCCCTAGCTGCCGGAGGCGGCGATGCCCTTGGTGCGCAGCAGCCCCGCGACCGTCTCCGAGGGCTGGGCGCCGTGTTCGAGCCAGTGGCGGGCGCGCTCCTCGTCGAACTCGATGATCGAGGGGTCGGTCTGCGGGTTGTACCGGCCGATCGTCTCGATCGTCCGACCGTCGCGCGGGGAGCGCTTGTCGGCGACAACGATCCGCCAGATCGGGTTCTTCTTGGAACCCACCCGTCTGAGTCTTATCCGCACAGCCATAGGACGCGGCAGGTTACATGACTCGCCCCGCACGCCCGGACGCGAAGCGGAGGGCGTGCTGTGCGGCGCAGTCAGCGCCTGCGCAGCTTCGGCCTCGCCGCCCCACCGGCCATCTGGGCCAGCTGCTGCTGGTCGGGCATCTTGCCGGAGGCCATCGAGCGCATCATCTTGCGCATCTGGTCGAACTGCTTGACCAGCTGGTTGACGTTCTGAACCCGCGTCCCGGAGCCGTTGGCGATCCGTTTGCGGCGGGAGCCGTTGATCATCCCCGGGTTGGCCCGCTCGGCCGGCGTCATCGAGAGGATGATCGCCTCGACCCGGTCCAGCTCGCCCTCGTCGACGTCGGCGTTCTTCAGCTCCTTCATCGCCCCCATCCCCGGCAGCATCCCGATGATGCCGCTCAGCGGACCCATTTTGCGGACCTGGCGCATCTGCTGAAGGAAGTCCTCGAGCGTGAACTGGTCCTTCTTCATTTTCTCCTGCAGGTCGAGCGCCTGCTTCTCGTCGACCTGCTGCTCGGCTTTCTCGATCAGGGTCAGGACGTCGCCCATGCCGAGAATCCGCTGGGCCATCCGGTCGGGATGGAACTTGTCGAAGTCCTCGAGCTTCTCGCCGGTCGAGGCGAAGAGAATCGGCTTGCCGGTGACCGCCTTGACCGAGAGCGCGGCACCGCCGCGGGCGTCGCCATCGAGCTTGGTCATGACGACGCCGTCGAACTCGGCCGCCGCGGCGAAGGACTCGGCGACGCCGACGGCGTCCTGGCCGGTCATCGCGTCGACGACCAGCAGCACGTCGTGCGGCTTGGTCTTCTTGCGGATCCGGGTCAGCTCGGCCATCAGCTCCTGGTCGATGTGCAGGCGGCCGGCGGTGTCGACGATGAGCACGTCGCGGCGCTCGGTGCGGGCCTGCTGCAGCGCCCACTCGGCGATATCGACCGGGTCCCTGTCGGTGCCCTGCTGGTAGACGTGGGCGCCGGCGCGCTCGCCGACGGTGACCAGCTGGTCGACGGCGGCGGGACGATAGACGTCGCAGGCCGCGATCGCGACGTCCTTGCCGGCCTGGCCGAAGTGCAGCGCCAACTTGGCGCAGGCGGTGGTCTTGCCCGAGCCCTGCAGACCGGCCATCAGGATCACGGTCGGGCCGCTGTTGGCCATCGCCAGCTCGCTGCCGGTCCCTCCCATCAGCCCCGTCAGCTCCTCGTTGACGATTTTGACCACGTGCTGGCCGGGGTCGAGGCTCTTCATCACCTCGTCGCCGAGGCAACGCTCCCTCAGCGTCGCCGTAAAGGTTTTGACGACCTTGAAGTTGACGTCTGCTTCGAGCAGGGCGAGGCGGATCTCGCGCATCGCCGCATCGACGTCGGACTCGCTCAGCTTGCCGCGCGAGCGAACGTCGGAGAGGGTCGACTGGAGGCGGTCTGAGAGCTGGTCGAACACGGGCGCTCAGCTTAGAGGGCTGCCGGGGGAGGGATCCGGTTGTGCTCTGGGTGAATTTGTCGCTCCGCGCCCTATGGGCGCGTCACTCCATGGGTTAGAGCGCGACCTGAAGGTCGCGCAGTGGACAGATTGCATTTCGCACGCTTCGCGACATTCACCCAGAGCACAACCGGATCCCTCCATCGACAGCCCGCTCGGGACGCCACAGAGCTCTGGGACGGCCGAGGGTTCGGAAGCTGAACAGCTACTGAGAAAGGTTGGCCAGCATGGCGAGTCGCTGGGGCCTCCAAGGTGAGCTCCTGGACCCTCGCTGAGCGTTCGTTGGGAGGGTGGCGATACCCCTCTGCGGGAATGTGCGCGAAGCGCGCGACATGCAATCTGTCTATTGCGCGACCTTCAGGTCGCGCTCCAACATCCGGAGCGACGCGCCCATAGGGCGCGGAACGACAAATTCCCGCAGAGGGGTATCGCCACCCTCCCAACGACTACTCAGCAAGCAGCGCCTCGGCGTACTCGGCAGGGTCGAACGGGCGCAGATCCTCGAGCGTCTCGCCGACGCCGATCAGCTTCACCGGGATGCCCAGGTCGGCGGCGATCGCCAGGGCGATCCCACCCTTGGCGGTGCCATCGAGCTTGGTCAGCACGACGCCGTCGATCTCGACCGCCTCGGCGAAGACCTTGGCCTGGCGCAACCCGTTCTGGCCGGTGGTGGCGTCGATCGAGATCAGCGTCTCGTGGGGGGCGCCGGGCAGCTGCTTGGCGATCACCCGGCGCACCTTGGTCAGCTCGTCCATCAGGTTGCCCTGGGTGTGCAAGCGACCGGCGGTGTCGACGATGACCACGTCGGCGCCGCGGGCGCGGGCGGCGGAGATCGCGTCGAAGGCGACCGCCCCGGGGTCGGCGCCTTCCTGCGCTCGCACCATTTCGGCACCGGCCCGCTGCGCCCACTCGGCCAGCTGCTCGGCGGCGGCGGCACGGTAGGTGTCGGCAGCGGCGAGGACTACGGAAAGGCCCATCTCCTTGCTGAGGTGCCAGGCGACCTTGCCGATCGTCGTCGTCTTGCCGGTGCCGTTGACGCCGACCATCATCAGCACCGCCGGCTCGCCGCTGAGGTCGATCGGCCTGCGCCCGGTCGCGGCGACCTCGGCGAGGATCTCGATCAGGCGGTCGCGGACGGCGCCACCGTCGGCGGAGACGGTCCCCGCCTCGACCTCGTGCTCGAGCTTCTCGACCACCGCGGCGGTGGTCGGGGCACCGGCGTCGGCGAGGATCAGCGCCTCCTCCAGGCGCTCCCAGGTCTCGTCATCGATGCGGTCGAAGAGGCTGGCCGAGATCTCCTCGGTCAGCGCCTGGCGGCTTTTCGAGAGGCTCTCGCGCAGGCGCTTGAAGACGCCGCGGCGCTGGGCCTCCGGCTCAGCCTCAGCCGAGGCGTTCGCGCTCACGCGCGAACCGAGGTCGATCATCTCCTGCCAGCTGGTCGCCATCGCTCGGAGAGGCTATCTGCGCGGCGCCGGTCAGCTCCTCGACGGCCGCCGCGAGGTGGTCGACGATCCGCTCCGCGTCGGGGACCGAGTCGGGATCGGCCAGCAGCCCGAAACCGACCTGGCCGTTGTAGCTGAGGATCGCGATCGCCAGGGCGTGGTTCTTGGCGAGGAAGCCGACTGGGTACACCGCGGTCAGCTCGCGGCCGAGCACGTAGAACGGGACCTGCGGGCCGGGGAAGTTCGTGACCAGCAGGTTGAAGAGGCGGGTGGAGAAGTTGATCGCCGCGGTCGGCGCGAGCAGGACCGGCGGCGCGAAGTCCCGGAACCAGTCGTTGAGGCCCCAGATCGCCTCCGCGCCCAGCGGCTGCTTGGAGACCTTGAGCGCGTCCATCGCCACCGAGACAGCGTGGAGCCGCTCGACCGGGTCTTCGACCCCGACCGGCAGCGGGCCCCGCATCGCGGTCAGTTTGTTGCCGAGCTCGCCATGCTCGTTTTCGGTCCGGATCGAAACCGGCACCAGCGCCTTCAGCTCGAGCCCGTCGAGGCTGACGTCGCGCTCCGCCAGCCAGCGACGCAGGGCGCCCGCGACAACGGCCAGGGTGACGTCGTTGACGGTGCCGCCGAGCGCGTTCTTGACGCGCTTGAACTCGGCGAGATCGAAGCTTGACCAGGAGAAGCTCCGCCCCGTTCCGATCGCGGTGTTGAACGGCACCTTCGGCGCCGGGCGGGCCAGGTTCCAGGTCACCTCCCAAAGCCCGGTGAGGCCGTCGGCGGCGAGCCGGCGGGTGCGCGCCGGCTCGCGCAGCCCCCGTCGCAGCCAGCGGATGAGGCGGCGCAGCGTGGCGGCGATCCCGGCGCCGGCGTGACCGACCAGCGCGGCCCGCGACGGGGTTCGGGCGGGCGCCCAGGGCACCTCGTCTCGAGCCGGCTCCCGCCTCGGCTCGACGTCGAAGAGGAGCATGCCGATGTCGACCGCCGAGATGCCGTCGGCCATCGCGTGGTGGGTCTTGTAGACGATCCCGAAGCGGTCGTCCTCAAAGCCCTCGACCAGAATCAGTTCCCAGAGCGGTTTCGAGCGGTCGAGAGGGGGCGCCAGCAACTCGCCGACCAGGCTCCGGAACTGCGCCTCGGTTCCCGGCGCCGGCAACGAGATCCGGCGCAGGTGCCGGTGGATGTCAAAGCCCGGGTAGTCGACCCAGAAGGGCGTGCCGAGCCCCAGCGGTGGATAGAGAAGCCGCTGGCGGAGTCGCGGCAGATGATGCACCCGGCTGCGAATGTGGGTGAGGAAATCGTCCTCGCTCGGGGCGCTCCCCTCGCACATCAACAGGGCGCCGATCGCCATGTGCCCGTTTGCTCTCTCGTTGGTCAGGAACGACGCGTCGAAGGACGTCAGCCTGTCCATGTGGCGTTGCGCCATTCTTCCTCCTCCGGAACTGAGGCTACTGGGCCGATCTCGCCTTAGATGTCCGGGAACTGTTGTGCTTAGGCTACGGCCGAGAGGGCGCCGCTTTCGCCTTCGTCACCATCGCCCTCGGCGCCGCCTTCGTCGGCCGCGATGTCCCGTGGCAGGCGCCGCGAAACGACCTTGGTGATCCCGTCGCCGCCCATCGTCACCCCGTAGAGGACGTCGGCGGCGTCCATGGTCCGTTTCTGGTGGGTGACGATGACGAACTGGGCGCGGTCGGAGAAACGGCGGATCAGCTGCAGGAAGCGGTCGATGTTGGCGTCGTCCAGCGCGGCCTCGACCTCGTCGAGGATGTAGAAGGGGCAGGGTCGGGCGAGGAAGACCGCGAAGACGAAGGCCAACGCGACCAGCGACTTCTCGCCCCCGGAGAGCAGCGAGAGCTTGCGGGTCGACTTGCCGGCCGGGGTGACCTCGATCTCGACCCCGAGCTCCTCCCGCTCTTCCTCTCCCTCCTCCTCGGGCTCGGGCTCGGCGTCGGTCGGGGCCTCCGCCGCGCCTGCAAATTGGCGACTGGGGAGGTGGGGGCTGAGGCTGACCCGGCGCAGAACGCCGCGCCCACCCGGGAAGAGGTGCTCGACCATCTCCTCGAAGTTCTTCGCGGTCGCGTCGAACGTCTCCTCGAAGGCCCGCTCGATCTCGGCGTCGATCTCGCGGATCAAGGTCTCCAGCTCCCGCATCGCCCGCTCGGTGTCCTCGCGCTGAGCCTGCAGGCTCTCGACGTGCTCGCGCGCCTCGTCGTACTCGCGCTCGGCCAGCGGGTTGACCGGGCCGATCTGGGCGCGCCGTCGCTCCAGGCGCTCGAGGCGGCGGTCGATCTCAGACCGCTCCTCCTCGCCCATCGCCTCCTCCGCAGCGGGGACCTCGTCGCCGAGCCGCTCGGCGATGCTCGCCAGCTCCCGCTCGGCATCGGCGCGACGGTCGCCGAGGTGGGCGGCCTCGACCTCGGCCGTGGTCAGCTCGTCGGCGACGGTCTTCATCTTGCCCTGAAGCTCGTACTCCTGCTGCGAGCAGGCGCGCAGCTCCTCGGCGATCTCGTCGCCGTCCCCCTCGCCGCCGACCACCTTGCCCTCGGTGCGGGCGACGCGGGCGCGAATCGCCGCCCCCACCGCCTCGATCGACGCCAGCGCCGCGCGGACGTCGTCGAGCAGCTCCTCGCCGTCGGCAACCCGTTTGCGCAGGGCCTCACGGTGGCGCTCGCCAAGCAGGCCCTCGGCACGGCGAGCGTGGCGAGAAGCGCGCTCGGCACCGCCGCGGACGTCGCCGAGCGCGGCCTCGCGAGCAGTCTCGGCCGCCTGATCGGAGCGGGCGACGGCAAGGCCCGCGACCGCGACGCCCAACCCGGCGTCGATCTCGCCCAGCTCCTCCTTGAGCTTGCGAGCCCGTTCGGCTGGGGCGCCGCTCGCCCCCACGTCCAGGGTCAGCGGTCCCAGCTCGACCCGCAGCGTCTGCAACCGCGCTTCCAGCTCGGTGTCGCGGCCGGCGAGGCTGGCGGCACGGACGGCGATGCGCTCTTGCTCGCCGCGCAGCTTGGTCAGCAGCCCCCAGGCCTGGGTGCGCTGGCGGTCGCGGTCGGCAAAGCGCTGCTCAGCCGCGCGCCGGCGTTTGCCCAGCTCGGCAAGGCGCTCCTCGATCTTGGCCCGGGCCGACCGCGCCGCCGCGGCGGCCTTCTCCGCGGCGGCAGCGCGGTCGGCGCCGAAGCGCAACTCCTCGGAGACGAGCCGGGCGCGCAGGCCCAGCTCCTCGCGCTCGATCCGGGCGCCCAGCTCGGCGGCTTCGGCCTGGCGCTTCAGCGGCCGCAGGCGGGCGCGTGCCTCGCGCTCGACGTCAAGCGCACGATCGAGGTTGTCGCGGGCGGCGCGCAGCTTCAGCTCAGCGCGGCGGCGGCGCTTGCGATGCTTGCCGAGCCCGGCCGCCTCCTCGACCAGGAGCCGGCGCTCGCGTGGCTTGGAATGGACGATCGTCTCGACCCTGCCCTGGCTGATCACCGAGTGCATCTCGCGGCCGAGGTTGGTGTCGGAGAGGACGTCGGTGACGTCGGCGAGCCGGCAGCGGGCGCCGTTGAGCCGGTAGACGCCGTCGCCAGCCCGGTCGAGGCGGCGCTGCACGGCGATTTCGGAGAACTCGGTCGCGGCGCGGCCGTCGGAGTTGTCGATCACGACCTCGACCTCGGCGGCGCTGCGCTGGCTGATCCCCTTGCCGCCGGCGGAGATCACATCCTGCATCGAGGCGCCGCGAATCGCCCCCGGGCTCTGCTCGCCAAGGGCCCAGAGGACCGCGTCGGTGATGTTCGACTTGCCGGAGCCGTTGGGTCCGACGATCACGCTGACGCCGGGCGAGAACTCTAGGCTCACCCGCTCGGGGAACGACTTGAACCCCTTCATTGAGATCGATCTCAGATACATAAGCTCCTCACTCCTGCGACGCCTAGGCTCGCGGTTGAGTCGGACGCGACGCTCACAGTCCCTAGCCCCCGAGCTGCTTCAGGGCCTGCTCGGCGGCGACCTGCTCGGCGGCCTTCTTACTGCGGCCCGCACCCGCTCCGATCCGCCTCGAGTCGACGACCGCCTCGACCTCGAAAGTACGCCGGTGCGGTGGGCCGGTGGCTGCGATCACCTCGTAGCTTACGCGCGCCCCACGCCTGGCGAGCAGCTCCTGCAGGGCGGACTTGAAATCGATCCTGGTCTCGGCGGCGTGCTCGATTCGCGGCTCGAAGGCAGCGGCTACCGCGGCGGCCGTTCGCCCGAACCCGAAGGCGAGGTAACAGGCGCCGATCAGGGCCTCCGTGGCCTCCGGCAGCGGCCGCTCGCCGTCCAGCAGGATCTCGGCAGGGATCGCCGCCGTCACACCTTCGGGCTCTGCCCCGTGCAGCATCTCCGGCACCCCCAGCTGCCTCCCCACCTCGGCGCAGGAGACGCCGCTGACCGCCTGGTTATGGATCTTCGTCAGGCCGCCCGAGGCGATCCCGGCGAAGCGCTCGAAGAGGTCGGTGGCAACCGAGAGGCCGAGCACGCTGTCGCCGAGGAAGGCCAGGCGCTCGAAGGAGTCGACCCGGTGCTCGGTCCAGGAGGAGTGGGTCAGCGCCTGCTCGCGCAGCTCGGCGGGAAGCTCGTCGATCAGCGCCGAGAGGGCCGCGACCGCCGACTCCGAACCGGCCGCCACCCGCTCAGGCCGGAGCGTGCTCGACCACGAAGCCGACGGCGTCGCCAACCGTCTCGATTCGCGCCGCCTGCTCCTCGGAGACGGAGACCCCGTAGCTGTCCTCCAGCTCCATCACCAGCTCGTAGAGATCGAGGGAGTCGGCGTCGAGGTCCTGCTTGAAGCGCGTCTGCTCGGAGATTCGGGCGATGTCCACTTCGAGCTCCTCGGCCAGGTGCTCGCGAACGAGAGTGAGGACGTCCTCGCGCTTCATCACGTCCTTCCTATCACGCGCCATCCCCGACCGCGAGCGCACCGCGGCCGGCGCCGCCTTCGCGCAGCAGCGCGGCGGTGCGGCCCACCGCCTCCACCTCCGCGCAGCGTGCCGCGAGCCGCACCGCGTTGGCGATGCCCTCGGCGCCGGAGCTGCCGTGGCCGACCACGGCGATCCCCCGCAGGCCGAGCAGGATCGCGCCACCGGTGCTGTCGGGATGCAGCTCGCGGCGCAGGCTGCCCAGAGCCGGCTTGAGCAGCAGCCCGCCGAGGGCCGCCACCGGGTTGGAGCGGGCGGCGTCGCCGACCGCTGCGGCCACGGTGCGGGCGGTCCCCTCCATCAGCTTCAGCGCCACGTTGCCGGTGAAGCCGTCGGTGACGACGACGTCGACCGCCGACGCCGTCAGGTCGCGCCCCTCGACGTTGCCGGCGAACTCGATCCCGGCCGACTCGGTGAGGATGCGATGGGCCTCGACGACCTCCCCGCGCCCCTTGCCCGACTCCTCCCCCACCGTCAGCAGGCCGACCGACGGGCGCTCGACCTCCAGCACCGCGGCGCTGAAGGCGGCACCGAGAAAGGCGAACTGGACCAGGTGCTGGGCCCGCACTTCGACGTTGGCGCCGACGTCGAGGAAGAGCACGGGTTTGCCGGGTACCGGCACCTGCACCGCCAGCGCCGGGCGCTGTACTCCCTTGAGGCGCTTGAGGCCAAAGGTCGCCGCCGCCATCGTCGCCCCGGTCGAGCCGCAACTGACCATCGCGTCGGCCCCGTCGTCGGCGACGTCGCGGGCGGCGAGCACCACCGAGGCCTCTTTCTTGGCCCTGACCGCGGCGACGGGGTCCTCCTGGTTGGAGATCCACTCCGAGGTCGGCACCACTTCGACCCCGTCGACTCCGTCCAGACCCAACTCGGCTCGAGGCCCGAAGACGCGCACGCCGATCCCGTCAGCAGCGGCAAGCCGTGCGCCCTCCGCCAGCACATCGAACCCCTGATCGGCGCCGTACCCGTCGAGGGCAACGGTCACGCCGCGCCCAAGCGCCACGCTTACTCGGAGTCGGAGCCGGTCGCCGGAGCCTCGGCGACTCTGTGAGCGATGACCTCGCGCCCGGCATAGGTGCCGCAGGTCGGGCACACCCGATGCGGCAACCGCGGACTGTGGCAACGAGGGCAGCTGTTCAGCCGCGGCGTCGCCGCCTTGTGATTGGCCCGCCGCTTGTCGCGCCGCGCACTGGAAGTTCTCTTCTTCGGGACCGCCATCGGTCGCGGGATGGTACCGGCCGTGGGGGCCAGAGGTGGAGAGGGGTCGGGCACCGCTCCGAAAACGCGCTTCGCGCTGAGTGTTTTCGGAGCGGTGCCCGACCCCTCAGTAGGTCGCTCTCACCACGGCCAGGTCCCCCTGCTTCCAGGTGATCTCACCCTGACACCACTCAACGAGGTCGGCCAGCTGATCGCCCACGAAAAGGTCGCCGATGACCAGAGCGCGGGCGTGGTCTTTGACGCGGCGGAAGAGCGCCTGCTTCTTCTCGTCGTCGAGCTGGTTGACGGAGAGCACCGAGATGACCAGATCCCAGGGGCCGTCGGGAAGCGGGTCCTCGATCCGGGCCAGCTGGACGTCGTCGTAGCTCTTGCGGGCACGGAAGACCATGTCGGGGCTGGCGTCGAGGCCGATCACCCAGGCGTCGGGGTGGGCCTCGATCAGCCGCCGGGTCGTCTCCCCCGTTCCCATTCCCAGCTCCAGCACGCGCTCGGGCCCGAACGGGATCGCCGCCACGGACTGCTCCTGGAGCTCGTCGTAGGCGGGGATCTCGGCGCGGATCCGCTCCAGGTAAACCTCGGGTGTCCAGTCGAATTGACCCATCTCGTAACCTCGTTGAGAGGGAGTCATCGTAAGCCTGTCCCCAGCGGAGGTTCGCTCATGTCCCAAACGCGCACGACGATCATCGACCTGTCGCGCCTCTCGCTGGCTCACGGAGAGGGCAAGCGGCTGGAGGTCCCGGTCGAGCTCGACCCCTTCGAGCTGGGCGGCCAGACGTACACCGCGAACCCCGCCTCGCCGATGGCCCGGCTCGAGATCTCCCGGCCCAGCGGCGGCTTCGCCTTCCGGCTCCGCTTCCAGGTCCACCTCGAGGGCCCGTGCATGCGCTGCCTCGAGCCCGGCTCGCTGGACCTCGACGTCGAGTCCCGCGAGGTCGACCAGGCCGCCACCGACGACCCGGAGTTGCGCAGCCCCTACGTCTCCGACGACGAGCTCGACATCGGCCGCTGGGCCCACGACGCAACCCTCCTCGCCCTCCCCACCCGCTTCCTCTGCCGCCCCGGCTGCGCCGGCCTCTGCCCGGTCTGCGGCGCCTCCCTCAACGACGCCGACCCCACCGACCACGACCACGACCAGGGCCTGGACCCCCGCTGGTCCGCCCTCAAAGACCTGAAACTCGAATAGCCCCGGTCCCTCGGGCAGTTCACCTACCCGAAGCGCATGTGAGCGGGCTCCGGATGCCCCTCCGAACGTTTTGCGCCGCTGGCCCAGAAACCATCTCGGGACGGCTCTGGGCGATCCCGCCAGTCAGGCGAGAGAGGAGGGGCACCCGGAGCCCGCCCTCTGCCAGCTAAGGCTGCTCGAGCTCCGCCGCCGGTTCCTCGTCCCGCCCGGCCAGGCGATCGCGCCCGCGCTGCACTGCGGCGAGGAACTTCTGAAGGTTGACTTCGAGGGTGTTGAGGATCTCGTCGGCGTAGTCCTCGGCGCCGAGGCGGATTTCGCGCTCGCGGGTGCGGGCGTCCTCGACGATCTCGTCGGCAGCGCGCTCGGCCTGCTTGGTGACCTCCTCGTCGGAGATCAGGCGGGCCTGCTGCTCGCGGGCCTCACGGACGATCCGCTCCGCCTCGCGTTTGGCCTCGGCCAGCATCTCCTGGCGCTCCTTGACGATCCAGCGCGCCTGCTTGATCTCCTCGGGGATCGTCGCGCGCATCTGGTCGAGGAGGTCGTAGATCTCCTCGCGGTCCACACGCACCTGGTCCGTCAGGGGACGGGCCGGGCGTTGTGGACGACGTCGTCCAGCTTGTCTATGAGAACGAGAACGTCCATTTGCAGGTCGTAAGCCTACGTGTATGCGGGGTTTTTGGTGAAGATGCCGATATCCAGGCCGTTTTTTGCAAGCGCTCGCCCACCGAGCCGAGCGTGGGCGAAACAGCCTACCTGTCGTCCAGGCGCTCGGCGAGCGCGACCGCGACCGGGCCGGGCACGAGGTCGGACACGTCGCCCCCGAAGGTGGCCATCTCCTTGACCCCGGTCGAGGAAAGGAAGCTGTAGTGCGGAGAAGCGATCACGTAGATGCTCTCTATCCCCGGGTCGAGCTTGCGGTTCAGCTGCGCCATCTCGAACTCGTACTCGAAGTCCGAGATCGCCCGCAGGCCCTTGACGATCGCCTTGGCGCCGTTGTCGCGGGCGAACTCGACCAGCAGCGTGGCGAAGATCTGAACTTCGACGTTGGGCAGGTCCGCCGTCGCCTCGGCGATGAAGTCGCGGCGCTCCTCGGCGTTGAAGAGCGTCCTCTCCTTGCGCACCGGGTTGTTGACCACGCCGACGACGACGCGGTCGAAGACGTTCGAGGTGCGGGTGATGATGTCGATGTGGCCGTTGGTGACCGGGTCGTAGCTGCCCGGGCAGACAACGGTGCCGTTGCGCTCGCTCACTGCCCGCCCCCCGCGTATATGGAGACGTCGGCGGCGCCGTAGCGGCGCTGCCTCAGGCACGCCAGCGAGTCGATGCGAAGCGGCCGGCCGGCACCGCTCTCGACGATCGCTCGCCCCCCGGCCGCAAGCAGCCGGGGCAGATGGATATTCAGATCCTGCGCCACGCGGTCGGCGAGTCTATAGGGGGCATCGACGAAGACGAGGTCGAAGCGGGGGCCGGGGGAACCCTCCGAATCGGTGGCGAGCCAGCGGCCGACCTCGGCCCGGACCAGCTCGGTGCGCTCGCCCAGCCCCAGCCGCTCGACGTTGCCGAGCGCCGGCCGAGTGTCGCGATCGACGAGCACCGCCCGCTCGGCGCCGCGCGAGAGCGCCTCGATCGCGAGGGCGCCGGTCCCGCAGTAGAGGTCGAGTACCGCTGCTCTGAGCACCCGCTCCCCCAGGGCCGAGAAGATCGCCTCGCGGACGCGGTCGGAAGTGGGGCGGACCTTCCAGCCACGCGGCGCGACCAGGCTCTGCCCGCCAAGCTCTCCAGCGATGACTCGCACAGCGACTATTAGAGAGCAATCGGGTCGGCGGCGCTGGCTCCGAAACGGCGGCGGGCGGCGTCGAGCAGGGGTCCCAGCGCCGCGTCCTCGAGCGAGCCATGCCTTCGCAGCAGCGCCAGTACCTCCTCGCGGGCGGCGATCAAGGTCGGCGTGTCCTGCGGCAGCTCGGCCGCCGCGAAGCGCGGCAGGCCGTGCTGGCGGGTGCCGAGGATCTCACCCTCGCCGCGCAGGCTGAGGTCGACCTCGGCGAGCTTGAAGCCGTCGCGCTCGGCGGCGACCGCCTTGAGCCGCCGCCGTGCCATCCCCCCCATCTCCGCGGCGAACAGCAGGCAATAGGAGGAGTGCTCGCCGCGCCCGACCCGGCCGCGCAGCTGGTGCAGCTGGGAGACCCCGAAGCGCTCAGCCCCCTCGATCACCATCACGGTGGCGTTGGGTACGTCGATCCCGACCTCGATCACAGTCGTCGCCACCAGCACGTCGATCTCCCCCGCCGCGAACCCGCGCATCGCCTCGGCCTTGCGTGCCGAGGGCATCTGCCCGTGCAGGACCCCGACCTCGAAGTCACGCAGCTCGCCGGCCCGCAGCCGCTGCGCCTCGACCTCCGCCGCCTTGCCCTCGATCTTCTCCGACTCCTCAACCAGCGGACAGACGACGAAGGCCTGGCGGCCCTCTCGCAAGCGCTCGCGCAGAAAGTCGTAGGCGCCGGCACGGCGCTCCTCGCCGACGAGCCGGGTCTCGACCGGCTTGCGCCCCTTCGGCAGTTCGTGCAGCGCCGTGGTGTCGAGGTCGCCGTAGGCAGTCAGCGAGAGCGTCCGTGGAATCGGCGTCGCGGTCATGTGGAGGACGTGCGGCGCCATCCCCTCCACCCCCTTGGAGTCGAGGGCACGGCGCTGCTCGACTCCGAAGCGGTGCTGCTCGTCGACCACGCAGAGGCCGAGACGGGCGAACTCGACATCGGGCTCGATCAGCGCGTGAGTGCCGACGAGGAGGCCCAGCTCGCCGCTGCCGAGGCGCTCCAGCGCCTCGCGGCGCCGCGGCGCCGGCGTCGCCCCGGTCAGCAGCGCGAAGGGGGTCGCCTCGGCCGCCAGCAGGTGGCCGAGGGTGATCGCGTGCTGCTCGGCCAGGGTCTCGGTCGGGGCCATCAAGACCGCCTGATAGCCGGCTTCGAGCGCCCGCAGCATCGCGTAGACGGCGACGACCGTCTTGCCGGAACCGACCTCTCCCATCAGCAGCCGCTGCATCGGCTCGCCGGAATCGAGGTCGGCGTCGATCTCCTCGAAGGCCCCCGCCTGGTCCTTGGTGGGCTCGAACGGCAGCGAGTCGACCCAGCGGCCCACCGGCTCTCCCGGCTTGGCAAGGCGGGGGGCCGGGCGAGCGGTGCGGTGCGTCCGCTTCCGCGTCGCCAGGACCGCCTGATAAAGGAACAGCTCTTCGAAGACGATCCGCCGCAGAGCGACCTCGGCTTCCTCGGCATCCGCCGGGAAGTGGGCGGCGCGAATCGCGTCGCCGACGCCGGCCAGCTGCCGTCGCGCCCGCAGCTCCGCCGGCAACCCCTCGATCGCGTTTGGCGCCCAGCGGCAGGCCTGCTTTGCCCAATCGCGCAGGCGCTGGGGCCGCAGGGCCTCGGTTGCCGGGTGGATGGGGACGAAGCCGGAGGGCCCGGGGTGACCAGACACGAGCTCGTACTCGTTTACTCCCAGGCCGCGTTTGGTGAGCTTCCCCGTGATCAGCAGCCGGGTTCCGGGATTCAGCTTCTCGGCCACCCAGGGCTGGTTGAACCAGGTGGCCTTGGCGGTGGCGCTGTGATCGCCGACTTTGACGCTGAGGATGCTCAGACCGGGGCGGCGAAAGGGGCGTGGCCTGGCGCCCAGCACCTCGACCAGGACGGTTCCCGTCTGCCCGTCCTCGAGGTCGCCCAGCGGCCGGACGGAGCGGTCGCGGTGGCTGTGGGGAAAGCGGAAAAGGACGTCGCCGACGGTCTGGATACCCGCCTCGGAAGCGGCCGCGGAGAGTTTCGGGCCGACGCCTTCCAGAGCACCGATCGCCACATCGAGGACGGCGGGGCGGGGCCAGTGGACGGGCGCACCGAGCAGATCGGCGCGACTCAGCCGGCGAGCGCCGGCGAAGGACCGCACTACTGGGCGGCGAGCAGCCACCACCAGCTCGGCTGGCCCCCCTCGTGGGTCTCGACCTCGACTCCGGCGGGCACGTGGGTGTCGATCTCCGAGAGCGGGATCGGCGCCCCTTCGCCGGCGATCACGGTGACGATCTCAGCCCCCTCGGCGAGGTGCTGGATCGTCGTCGTCAGGGTCGAGCCGGCGCCGCCCCAGGCGACGATCTCGCTGTCGGCGAAGCCGACGGCGTCACCTTGCTTGAAACGGCCCTGGGCATCGTCGCGGGCGGCGGGGGCGACGCCGCCGGTGGCGATGCCGTCGAGCGCCGACTCCAACCGCTCCGCGTTCTCGCCGGCCGAGGCGGCGGAGTCGAGCTCGACCAGGGCCAGCAGGCTCGCTTGCTGGGAGGTGGCCGCGACCACGCGGGCCGGCTTCTCGGAGAGCTCGCAGGCGCGCTCGGCAGCCATCACCACGTTGGAGGAGCTGGGCAGGACCAGCACCTCATCAGCCGCGATGCCGTGGATGCCCGCCAGCAGCTCGTAGGTGGAAGGGTTGAGGGTTTCCCCACCGGGGACGACGTCGGCGCCGAGCTCGGCGAAGAGCCGCTCCAGCCCGTCTCCGGCAGCCACCGCCAGCACCCCCGTGCGCCCGGCGGCGCTGAGCCGGGCGCTGCGCTCGGCCATCTGCTTGCGCATGTCGGCGACGTCGAGGTTGGTGACCTCGCCGGCGCCCTCGAACAGCGCCACCGCCGCCTCCGGCTTGTCGGTGTGGACGTGGACCTTGAGCGTCGCCTCGTCGCCGACGACCAGGACCGAGTCGCCCAGGCCCTCGAGCCTGGGCAGGAAGTCCCGGGCCGACAGGCCGCTGCCGGCGACGATGAAGTTGGTGCAGTACCGAAAGCGGCTGTCCTCGTGATGGGGCAGGCTCAGCCGCGGCGCCTCGTGGTGGGACACTCTCCGGCAGCTCGGCGTCGTCCCCGCGCAGGCCGGCCACGACGCCGGCGAGAATCAGGACCAGGCCGTCCCCGCCGGCGTCGACCACCCCGGACTCGCGCAGCACCTCGGCTGCTCGGGGTGCGGGCCACCGGCCACCCGCCGTCCTCGATCGCCCGCTCCAGGACCTCGGCCAGGATCGCGTCCTGCTGCTCTTCGCCGACGTCGCGGCCGAGCCGCTGCTTGTCGGCTTCGAGGTGGGCTAGCTGGCGGGTGAGCGAGTGGGCCATCTCGCGGAAGACGGTCAGCATCGTCCCCTCGGCCGGCTCCGCACCGACTCGTAGGCGGCGTCGGCGGCGCGGGCGAAGGCGGCGGCGACGAGAACCGGGTCGACCAGGCGGCCCGGCTCCCCGGAGCTGGTCGACCCGGTTCTCGTCGCCGCCGCCTTCGCCCGCGCCGCCGACGCGGCCTACGAGAGTGCGGGAGCCGGCCGAGGGGACGATGCTGACCGTCTTCCGCGAGATGGCCCACTCGCTCACCCGCCAGCTAGCCCACCTCGAAGCCGACAAGCAGCGGCTCGGCCGCGACGTCGGCGAAGAGCAGCAGGACGCGATCCTGGCCGAGGTCCTGGAGCGGCGATCGAGGACGGCGAGCGGGCGGTGGCCCCGCGCCTCCAGCAGCTCGAGGTGCTGCGCGAGTCCGGGTCGTCGACGCCGCGGGCGCGGCCTGGTCCTGGATTCTCGCCGTGGCCGGCCTGCGCGGGGACACGCCCGAGCTGCCGGAGAGTGTCCCACCACGAGGCGCCGCGGCTGAGCCTGCCCCATCACGAGGACAGCCGCTTTCGGCTGTACCGCCGACTTCATCGTCGCCGGCAGCGGCCTGTCGGCCCGGGACTTCCTGCCCAGGCTCGAGGGCCTGCACGATTCGGTCCTGGTCGTCGGCGACGAGGCGACGCTCAAGAATTGCCGGCACCGACGGAACATGTCCGAGGGCGCCGGCGAGGTCGCCGACCTCGACGTCGCCGACATGCGCAAGCAGATGGCCGAGCGCAGCGCCCGGCTCAGCGCCGCCGGGCGCACGGGGGGTCTGGCGGTGGCTGCCGGAGACGGGCTGGAGCGGCCCTTCGCCAAGCTCGGCGCCGACGTCGTCCCCGGTGGGAAACCCTCAACCCTTCCACCTACGAGCTGCTGGCGGGCATCCGCACATGGCGGCTGATGAGGTGCTGGTCCTGCCCACCTGCTCCAACGTGGTGATCCTGCGAGCGCGCCTGCGAGCTCTCCGAGAAGCCGGCCCGCGTGGTCAGGCCACCTCCCAAGCGAGCCTGCTGGGCCTGGTCGAGCTGGACTCCGCCGCCTCGGCCGGCGAGAACGCGGAGCGGTTGGAGTCGGCGCTCGACGGCATCGCCACCGGCGGCGTCGCCGCCACCGCGACGATGCCCAGGGCCTTTTCAAGCAAGGTGACGCCGTCGGCTTCGCCGACAGCGGGACTGGGGCGGCGCCGGCTCGACCCTGGCCGCGCAACAACATTCCCCCAGCACCTGGCCGAGATCGTCACCGTGATCGCCGGCGAAGGGGCGCCGATCCCGCTCTCGGAGATCGACACCCACGTGCCCGCCGGAGTCGAAGACCCACGAGGGGGGCCAGCCGAGCTGGTGGTGGCTGCTGGCCGCCAGGTAGCCCGGCGCTCGCCGGCTGAGTCGCGCCGATCCTGCTGGTGCGCCCCGTCCACTGGCCCCGCCCCGCCGTCGATGTGGCGATCGGTGTGCTCTGGAAGGCGTCGGCCCGAAACTCTCCGCGGCCGCTTCCGAGGCGGTTGTCCAGACCGTCGGCGACATTCCTTTTCCGCTTTCCCCACAGCCACCGCGACCGCTCCGTCCGGCGGCTGGGGCGACCTGGAGGACGGGCAGACGGGAACCGTCCTGGTCGAGGTGCTGGGCGCCGGGCCACGCCCCTTTTCGCACCCGGTCTGACGTCCTCAGCGTCAAAGTCGGCGATCACAGCGCCACCGCCAAGGCCACCTGGTTCAACCAGCCCTGGGTGGCCGGAGAGCTAAATGCCACGGAACCCGGCTGCTGATCACGGGGAAGCTCGCCGAACGCGGCCTGGGAGTAAACGAGTACGAGCTCGTGTCTGGTCACCCCGGGGCCCTCCCCGGCTTCCGTCCCCATCCACCGGCGACCGAGGCCCTGCGGCCCCAGCGCCTGCGCGATTGGGCAAAGCAGGCCTGCCGCTGGGCGCCAAACGCGATCGAATGTGCGCTGCGGCGCGACGCGGCCCTGCGTGGCCGCCGATATCTCCGCCCACTCCCCGGCGATTGCGACGAGGTGGCTCCAGCGGTGGATTACTTAGTCGAGCTGTTCCTCATCAGGCGGTCCTGGCGACGCGGAAGCGGACGCACCGCACCGCTGGCCGGCCCGCTTGCCAAGCCGGGAGAGCCGTGAGCCGCTGGGTGGACTCGCTGCCGTTCGAGCCCACCAAGGACCAGGCGGGGCCTTGAGGAGATCGACGCCGACCTGGATTCCGGCGAGCCGATGCAGCGGCTGCTGACCGGAGAGGTCGGCTCCGGCAAGACGGTCGTCGCCGACGCCGCGAGATGCTGCGGGCGCTCGAAGCCGGCTATCAGGCGGTCTTGATGGCCCCGACCGAGACCCTGGCCGAGCAGCACGCGATCACCCTCGGCCACCTGCTGGCGGCCAAGGCGACCCCCTTCGCGCTGCTGACCGGGGCGACGCCGGCGCCGCGGCGCCGCGAGGCGCTGGAGCGCCTCGGCAGCGGCGAGCTGGGCCTCCTCGTCGGCACTCACGCGCTGATCGAGCCCGATGTCGAGTTCGCCCGTCTCGGCCTCTGCGTGGTCGACGAGCAGCACCGCTTCGGAGTCGAGCAGCGCCGTGCCCTGGACTTCCAAGGGGGTGGAGGGGATGGCGCCGCACGTCCTCCACGTGAGGCCACGCCGATTCCACGGACGCTCTCGCTGACTGCCTACGGCGACCTCGACACCACGGCGCTGCACAAAGTGCGAAGGGGCGCAAGCCGGTCGAGACCCGGCTCGTCGGCGAGGAGCGCCGTGCCGGCGCCTACGACTTTCTGCGCGAGCGCTTGCGAGAGGGCCGCCAGGCCTTCGTCGTGTTCCGCTGGTTGAGGAGTCGGAGAAGATCGAGGGCAAGGCGGCGGAGGTCGAGGCGCAGCGGCTGCGGGCCGGCGAGCTGCGTGACTTCGAGGTCGGGGTCCTGCACGGGCAGATGCCCTCGGCACGCAAGGCCAAGGCGATGCGCGGGTTCGCGGCGGGGGAGATCGACGTGCTGGTGGCGACGACTGTGATCGAGGTGCGGATCGACGTACCCAACGCCACCGTGATGGTGATCGAGGGGGCTGAGCGCTTCGGGGTCTCCCAGCTGCACCAGCTGCGCGGCCGGGTCGGGCGCGGCGAGCACTCCTCCTATTGCCTGCTGTTCGCCGCGGAGGTGGGGGGGATGGCACGGCGGCGGCTCAAGGCGGTCGCCGCCGAGCGCGACGGCTTCAAGCTCGCCGAGGTCGACCTCAGCCTGCGCGGCGAGGGTGAGATCCTCGGCACCCGCCGGCGCCGGCCTTCCGCGCTTCGCGGCGGCCGAGCTGCCGCAGGACACGCCGACCTTGATCGCCGCCCGCGAGGTGCACTGGCGCTGCTTCGAAGGCATGGCTCGCTCGAGGACGCGGCGCTGGGACCCCTGCTCGACGCCGCCCGCCGCCGTTTCGGAGCCAGCGCCGCCGACCCTAATAGTCGCTGTGCGACGTCATCGCTGGAGAGCTTGGCGGGCAGAGCCTGGTCGCGCCGCGTGGCTGGAAGGTCCGCCCCACTTCCGACCGCGTCCGCGAGGCGATCTTCTCGGCCCTGGGGGGGAGCGGGTGCTCAGAGCGGCGGGTACTCGACCTCTACTGCGGGACCGGCGCCCTCGCGATCGAGGCGCTCTCGCGCGGCGCCGAGCGGGCGGTGCTCGTCGATCGCGACACTCGGCCGGCGCTCGGCAACGTCGAGCGGCTGGGGCTGGGCGAGCGCACCGAGCTGGTCCGGGCCGAGGTCGGCCGCTGGCTCGCCACCGACTCGGAGGGTTCCCCCGGCCCCCGCTTCGACCTCGTCTTCGTCGATGCCCCGTGGTGAACCCGCCAACCGCTGCTGAATATCCGCTGCTGTTGCAGTGCGGGGGGCAAGCGATCGTCGGACAGTGCGCCCACAGTCGACTCGCTGGGTCCC
>CAWFLN010000008.1:0-432290 GCA_963816755.1 uncultured Solirubrobacterales bacterium | reverse complement strand
TACAGGGTTTGTAGACTTGGCGCGAGCTAAGCGAACTGGCGGCGATGACGGGACAGACCCTCTCCTACGAGCACCTCGGCGGCGACCGCCATCGCCACGGGAACGGGCTCACCCATTCCCATCACCACCACGGGCCGCACACCCATGAACCACCGCCGTATTCCCACAACCACGCCGACGACCATCGCCAGAGCGGCCACGGCCACTCCCACGGCCTGGTCGACGAGAGCATCAAACGCTCGCGGGAGGGGCTGCGGGCGGTCGGCCTGTCGCTGGCCATCTTGGCGCTCGCCGCCGCCGCTCAGCTCGCCATCTTCATCGCCAGCGGCAGCATCGCCCTACTCGCGGACCTGATCCACAACTTCGGCGACGCCAGCACCGCGATCCCCCTCGGCGCCGCTTTCCTGTTGCGCTCGGCTCGCGCCGAGCGTTGGGCGGGCCTCTTTGTCGTCGCGACGATCTTCTTCTCGGCCTGCGTTGCCGGCGTCGAGGCGATCTCACGACTGATCCACCCGCAGGCCCCCACCCACCTTCTCGCCCTGGCCGCCGCCGGGCTGATCGGCTACGCCGGAAACCGGATAGCCGCCCAGGTCCGGACCCGGGCGGGCAACCGCCTCGATTCCCCGGCCCTGATCGCCGACGGCAACCACGCTCGCGCCGATTCCTACGTCAGCCTCGCGGTCATCGCCAGCGCCATCGTCGTGGCGCTCGGCCTGCCGATCGCCGACCCGCTGATCGGCCTGGCGATCACCGCGGTCATCCTCAAGATCACCCGGGATTCCTGGCGCACGGTGCGTGGGCACCACCACTAGGAGTCTCCAGACGTTGGCGTAGCATCGCCGAGATGGAGATCCTGGTCGTCGAGGACGAGGCGGGGATCGCCGACTTCCTGGCGCGAGGCCTCGAAGCGGAGGGCTACGGCGTCACGGTCGCCGCCGACGGCATCGCCGGCGAGCGGCTGGCGCTGGCCCCGGCACCGACCTCGTCGTCCTCGACCGGATGCTCCCGGGCCGCGACGGGATCGAGGTGCTCGCCGCGATCAGGCGCTCGAAGCCGGCGCTGCCGGTGATCCTGCTGACCGCGAAGAGCCGAGGTCGCCGACCGGGTCGAGGGGCTCGACCTCGGCGCCACCGACTACGTCACCAAGCCGTTCGCCTTCGACGAGCTCCTGGCCCGCATCCGGGCCCGACTGCGCGAGTCCGGCGACGGCTCGGAAACGACGCTCGAGGCGGGCGGGATACGGCTGGACCTGCTCACCCGGGAGGCGACGCCGGGACGACCGCGCGGTCCGGCTCCCCGACCGCGAGGCGGAGCTGCTCGCCTACCTGATGCGACACGCCGGCCGGGTCTGCACCCGCGAGGAGATCCTCTCCGCGGTCTGGGACTACGACCACGACCCCGGCACCAACGTGGTTCAGGTCTACGTCGGCTACCTGCGGCGCAAGCTCGGGCTCGGCCCGGCTCGCCGGCGCCGATCGAGACCGTGCGCTCGGTCGGCTACCGATTGAGCGACGCGCAGATGAGAGGCGCCTGGGCGAGGCTCGGCCTGCGCGGCAGGCTGGCGCTCTCGATCGGGGCGATCGTCGTCGCTCGCCTTCGCGGTCGTCTTCGTCGCCGTGCGGGCGCAGATGGCGCACGAGTCGAGCGTGATCAAGCGCGAGGAGGCGCGGGAGCACGAGCGAGCCGGGGCGCCTCCGGACGCGAGTCGGGCGAGGGCTCCGCGATCTCGCCGATCGAGGACGCCCAGTCCGACGTCGAGAAGACGTTCCTGCTGGTCGGCGGGGCGACCCTGATCGCGGCCCTGCTCGCCGGCTACCTGCTCGCGGCGCGGACCGCCTCACCGCTGCGGCGGTTCGCCGCCACCGCGGCCGAGGTCGACGCCGGCGACCTCACCCCGCGGCTCGAGTCGAGCCCGCCGATGGCGGCGGAGCTGCGCACCCTCGCCGAGGCCTTCAACCACATGCTCGACCGCCTCGACCAGGCCTTCGCGCAGGCAGCGGCAGTTCGTCTCCGACGCCTCCCACGAGCTGCGCAGCCCGCTGACCGCGATCCGCGGCCAGCTCGAAGTGCTGGCCCGCAGCGAGAGCCCGAGCGCCGAGGAGATACGCCGCGTCGAGGCGATGACGATGACGGAGATGCGGCGGGTGGAGCGCCTCGTCGACGACCTGCTCGCCCTCGCCCGGCTCGACGAGGGCGTCGGCCCCGGCGCTGCGCGAGGTGCAGGTCGCGCCCTTCCTGCGCGGGCTCGCCGACGGCGCCGACGGGGAGATCGCCGAGCTGGGCGACCTGGCCGACGGGACGCATCGAGGTCGATCCCGACCTGATCGCCCAGGTCGTCCGCAACCTGCTCAGCAACGCCCGTCGTCACGCGGGACCCGGTGGCCGGGTCGTGCTCTCTCGGCGCGAGCCGACGGCGGCAGCCTGGTGGTCGTCGATCGACGACGACGGGCCCGGCATTCCGCCCGAGCAGCGCGAGCGCGTCTTCGATCGCTTCCATCGCAGCGAGCCCTCGCGCGACCGCGCCTCGGGCGGCAGCGGGCTGGGCCTCGGCATCGCCCGCTCGATCGTCGAGCTGCACGGCGGCCGGATCTGGGTCGAGGACTCGCCGCTCGGCGGCGCCCGGGTCTGCTTCGAGCTGCCCGGCTTCCGGCCGAAGATGAGAGATCTCTCACCCGACGCTTAGGCGGCGGGCAAGCCGGCGGGCCGAGCATCCCGCTCCGTGTACCGGTCGAACGCAGCCGCAGACCCGCGACGGGGTCGCCGGCAACGCCCGCCTGACCGGCGCCGTCGCCGCGGCCCTGCTGGTGCTGCTCGCCGCCGAGGGGGCGACGATCCCGTTCATCGGCCCGCTGCTGGGCCCGCACATCTTCATCGGCATGCTGCTGATCCCGCCGGTCCTGCTGAAGCTCGGCAGCACCGGCTACCGCTTCGCCCGCTACTACACCGGCAGACCCGCCCTACGTCCGCAAGGGCCCGCCGCACGTCGTTCTGCGGCTGCTCGCGCCCGGCGTCGTCCTCACCACGCTGGCGCTGTTCGGCACCGGCGTCGCGCTGCTGGTCGCCGGCCCGCCGAGCGACACCCTGGTCTTCGCCCACAAGCTGAGCTTCATCGCCTGGGTCGCGCTGATGACGCTGCACGTGCTCGGGCACCTGCTCGAGGTCCCGGCGCTGGCGCTCGCCGGACTGGCGGCGCAACGGGCCGCGCGAGGCGCGGCTGGCCGGCGCGGGTGCGCGCACGATGGCGCTCGGGCTGGCGATCCTCGGCGGCGGCGCGCTGGCGCTGCTCACCTACTCCGCCGCCGACCCGTGGTTCTAAGAGAACTCTCAGCGTCCGTTTAGCAGGCGTTTTCTGCCTCCGATGAAGGTCTGACCATGGATCCGATCGAAAAGCAAGAACGCAAGCGCGAGGCCCGGCGCCGCCTCCGCGCGCAGCGCCGGCGGGCGGGGCAGCTGCGCGGCCGCGTGGTCGCGATCTCGCTGATCTGCTTCGCCCTGCTCTGGGGGGTCGTCTTCGTGCAGATGGCGACCGGCAACGATCCGGTCCTCGGCGACGTCCTCGCGGACGCCGTCGGCGCGCCGACGGCGACGCGGACAGGCGCACGCGAGCCGGCAGCGAACGCCGCGACGAGCCCGACGGAAACGGACATCGCCGAAGCGACCGAACCCGAGGAACCGTCGAACCGGAAGTCGTCGAACCCGAACCGGTCGAAGCCGAACCGGTCGAAGCCGAACCTGAAGCCGAACCCGCTCCGGTCATCGACCAGCCAGTCGTGAGCGCCGAAGCGCACCGCAGCTTCGCCTGCTTCGGCGGCACCGCGACGATCCACGTCCGCGGCGCGAGCGCCGGCAGACGGCGAGGAGGCGGCGGAGCGGGCGCGGTCGCTAGCTGCTCGACGCCCACCGCCGCCTCTCGCGCTTCAGCGACGACAGCGAGCTGACCCGCCTCAACCGCGATCCGCGCCGCGAGGTGCCGGCGTCGCCGCTGCTGCGCCGGCTTGCCGGCGCCGGTGGCGATGGCCGGCTCGCGCAGCGGCGGCCTCGTCGACGCGACCCTGCTCGACGAGCATCGAGCGCGCCGGCTACCGGCACTCGCTGGACGAGCCGCCGGCCGCTCGCCCTCGCCGAGGCGCTCGCCAGCCGCGCCGAGCGCGTGCCCGGCGCAGCCGCACCCCGCCCGGCGCTGGCGCTCGATCGGCGTCGACGACGACGCCGGGACGATCGTCCGGCCGCCCGGGCGTGAGGATCGACAGCGGCGGCATCGCCAAGGGCCTGCTCGCCGACCTCGTCGCCGCGACGCTCTCGCGAGCACCGGACCTACGCGGTCGACTGCTGCGGCGACATCCGCATCGGCGGCAGCGCCGGCCAGGAGCGGACGGTGCTGGTCGACGACCCGTTCGGCGGCGACCCGATTCACGAGCTGACGCTGCGCGACGGCGCGGTGGCGACGAGCGGCATCGGCCGCCGCTGCTGGGTCGGCGCCGACGGCAGAGCCGCCCACCACATCCTCGACCCCCGCAGCGGCGAGCCGGCGTTCACCGGCGATCGTCCAGGTGACCGCCCTCGCCCCCTCGGCGCTGCTCGCCGAGGTCTACGCGAAGGCGGCGCTGCTCTCCGGGCCCGAGCGCGCCGCCGAGTGGCTCCCGCACGGCGGCGTGCTCGTCCACGACGACGGCGAGGTCGACGTCGTCGCTGCGCGAGCGGCCTCTGCGCGAACGCCGGCGGTGGCCTCGTGAACGTCGCCCCGCACCTCTTCTGGATCACGAGCCGCGCCGCCGGCGGCGCCGCCCTGCTCCTGGCCAGCGCCAGCGTCGCGCTCGGGCTGATGATGAGCTCGAAGCGCAAGGACTCGCCAACAAGCGGGACCTGCGCGCGATCCACGAGGCCCTCTCGCTGACCACCCTGGCGATGGTCGCGCTGCACGGCGTCTCCCTGCTCGGCGACGCCTTCCTCAACCCCGGCCTGGCCGGCATCGCGATCCCCTTCGTCGGCGCCTACCGCCCGCTCTGGACCGGACTCGGGATCATCGCCGGCTACGGCCTGGCGGCGCTGGGCCTCACCTACTACTTCCGCGACCGCATCGGCGCCGCGCGCTGGCGGCGCGTCCACCGGCTGACGGCGGTCTTCTGGCTGCTCGCGATCGTCCACACGATCGGGGCCGGAAGCGACGCGGCCCAGGTCTGGTTCCTGGCGCTGAGCGGCGCCCTGGTCATCCCCGCCGCCCTGCTCCTCGCCCTGCGCTGGCTGGGGCGGGCCACCGCCTCGAATACGGAGAGCGATTCTGGCCCTGGGCTTGGCACGCCTGTGGACCGCCCGTCAGGCGCTTGACGGCCATCACCTGCGCGGCGGTCAAACCTGCTCCGTGGCCGGGTCGGCTCCAGCGAAGTGGAGATCTGCCTCCCCGCGACCGGGGGTGGAAGAAGCTGCCGCTCCCTGGTCGGGCGGCGTGTCCTTGCCGGTCAGCGAGAGGTAGTAGACGAAGCCGGCGATCGTCGCGGCGAGGACGAGGCTGACCGGGCCGGTGCCGAGGGCGAGGCCGCCGCGGGCGGAGGAGACCGCGAGCCAGTCGGCGACCGAGGCGCCGAGCGGGCGGGTGACGCACGTAGGCGAACCAGAAGGCGAGGATCGAGTTCATCCCGAAGCGGAAGTAGCCGATCGCCGGGATGGCGATGATCGCCGGCGAAGAGCAGGATCGAGCCGAAGTAGCCGAGGCCGAAGGTGACGGCGGTGAGGTCGCCGGCCGCGGTGCCGAGCGCGAAGGTGGCGAGGACCGCGGCCCAGTAGAAGAGCTCGCGGCGCTCGGGTGGTGATGCTGTGGATCGAGAGCGTTCCCTCGCTGACGGTACCAAGTCCGGAAGACGACGGCGAGGACGATCGCGTAGAAGATCGTCGAGGCGATGTAGGGGACGCCGAGGCCGACGTGGAGCACGTCGGCGGCCATCGTGCCGAAGACGCCGACCATCGCCACCGCCAGCCAGTAGGCCCAGGGGACGTAGCGGTCCCTGCGAGAACTGCAGGTAGAGCGCGATCGACGAAGGCGATGCCGCCGAGGACGACGGCGATCTCGGGCACCAGGCTGTGGACGAGGAAGTCCGAGGTCGACTCCCCCATCGCCGTGGTCAGCGCCTTGACGATCCAGAAGAAGGCGGTCACTTCCGGCACCTTGGAGAAAGCGTGGCGCCCGCCGCCTCGGCCGCGCCTGCGAGCCTTGCGGAGCTCTTCGGCTGGAGAGTATCAGTCGGGCGCACGAATGGCCAGTCATCGGCTGCTTCCATTAACGCCAGATGAGAGCCGGGCGCCTCGAACCGGCAGGGTCAGCCAGACGTCGGCGCCGCCGCCTTCGCGGTTGGCGGCATGCGCCTCGCCGCCGTGGGCGCGGGCGACGGTCCGGACGATCGCCAGGCCGAGGCCGCTGCCGCCGTCGCGGTCGCTCGACGAGGCGCGGCTGAAGCGCTCGAAGGCGCGGCCGAGGAACTCCTCGGGAAAGCCCTGGCCGCGATCGAGGACGTGGATCTCGACCGCGCCGTCCTCGGCGCTCGCCTCGAGCGTCGATCGGCCCGGCGCCGTAGCGCAGGGCGTTGTCGACCATGCTGCCGATCGCCTGGTCGAGGCGCAGCCGGTCGGCGTCGAGCTCGAGCAGGCGGCGCGACTCGACCTCGATCGCTCGGCCCGCGTCCTCGGCGCGGCGAGAGAAGCGGCGGCTGACCGCCGTCGAGGATCTCCGCCAAGTCGATGCGTGCCAGACGCAGCGGCAGCTCTCCCCGCTCGGTCTGGGCGATCGTCAGCAGATCCTCGGAGAGCTGGGTGAGCCGGTCGGTCTCCTCGGCGGCCGAGGCCAGCGCGGCGCGCAGCTCCTCGGGCGAGCGACCTTCGGCCAGAGCGAGCTCCAGCTCGGTCCGCAGGATCGCCAGCGGCGTGCGCAGCTCGTGGCTGGCGTCGGCGACGAAGGCCCGCTCGTGCTCGAGCGCCTCGCCGAGCCGTTCGAGCATCTCGTTCAGCGTCGTCCCGAGCCGCGCCACCTCGTCGCGGGTCGGCGGCACCGGCAGGCGCTGGTCGGGCTCGGCGGTCGAGATCTCCGCCGCCCGCGACCGCATCGCCTCGACCGGGTGCAGGGCGGCGGCGGCAACGCCGTAGGCGGCGAGCGAGGCGAGGATCAGGGCGACCGGCCCGCCGACCAGCAGCAGCTGGAGCAAGGTCGGTGAGCGACTCGCTGCGAGCCTCGGTCGAGGTGCCGACGACGACGACGCGCCTCCTGCCCCTTCGCGCTCGACCGGGACCGCCAGCAGGCGCGACTCGTCCTGCAGGCCCGGCAGCGGACCGCGGTTGAGGAAGATCGGGCCGCGCAGCGCCCGGCCGCAGCTCGGCCGGCGAGAGCAGGTCGCTGGCTGCCGACCGCCGGCGAGGAGTCCGAGACACGCGCCCGTTGGCGTCGAGCACCTCGGCGAAGCTCTCGGTGCGGCCGACCAGACGTCGACGGCCCTCGCTGCAGCCCGGAGTCGGCCTCCCTGACCAGGGCGGCGACATCGCTCGCCCGCGAGCGCAGCCCGGCGTTGATCGTGGCGTCGAGCTCGGCGCTGAAGCGCAGGTAGACGAAGACGCCGGTGGCGCCGAGGACGAGCGCCATCACCGCGGCGAAGACGAGGGTGACGCGGAGGCGAATCGAGAGGCGGCTCAGCGGCCGCCGTCCTTTCGCAGTCGGTAACCGGCGCCGCGAACCGTCTCCAGCGAGATGACGCCGAAGGGCAGGTCGATCTTGCGCCGCAGGTAGCGGATGTAGACCTCGATCACGTTCGAGCGGTGCTCGAAGTCGTACTCCCAGGCCTGCTCGAGCAGCTGCGAACGGCTGAGCACGTGGCCGGGCCTGCGCATGAAGGCCTCCAGCAAGGTGAACTCCTTCGCCGAGAGCTCGATCTCCGCCTCGCCGCGCCAGACCTGGTGGGTGGCGGGATCGAGCCGCAGCTCGCCGACCTCGACGATCGCCGGTCGCTCGCTCTGGCCGCGGCGGACCAGTGCCCGCAGCCGCGCCAGCAGCTCGGCGAAGGAGAACGGCTTGGTCAGGTAGTCGTCGGCGCCGCCGTCGAGGCCGGCGACACGATCCTCGAGCGCCCCGCGCGCGGTCAGCATCAGGACCGGCGACCAGATCCCCTCCAGGCGCAGCCGCCGACAGGTCTCGAAGCCATCGATGCCGGGCAGGATCACGTCGAGCACGATCGCGTCGTAGGTCGGCGGACCGCGCCATCGCCGACCGCATCCTCCCCGGTCCCGGCGACGTCGACGGTAAGGCCCTGCTCGCTGAGGCCGCGGCGGATCAGCGCCGCCATCTTCACCTCGTCCTCGACGACCAAGACGTGCATGGCTCACACGGTCCCAGAGAAGATGAAGCCAGATGAGAGCCGTCGAGCCGGACGTGCCCTCAGTGAGTTGCCGGTCACCGTCTTCACCGGGTAGCCGAGGCCGGCGATCCGCTCGGAGAGGTCGACGTGCAGCCAGTGCGAGACGTGGCTGGGGGCCGTCTCGAGGATGATCTCTCCGTAGTCGCCGCCGCTGCAGCTCGTCGACGATGTCGTCATAGGCGTTGGGGCTGCTCGCCACTCGGCCCTCGACCTCGGTCCCGCCCGGCTCGCCGAGCATCGTGGCAGCGCCCGGGCCAGCGCCTGCTCGCTCGGAGCCGGTGTCGGCGCTGTTGCGATCGAACGGCGAGATGCTCGGGATTGGGGACGAGGACGAAGAACTGAGCCGGCCCGGCGGCAGCCCGCTCGCGCACCGCCTCGATCACCGCCGGGGTGGCATCGGTCTTGTTGGTGACGACGAGGACGCGAGGCTCGCCGTCAGCCGGGTGCCCGTTCAGCTGGGCCTCGGCCCTTGGGCCGGCAATCACGTCCCGCTTGGAGATCGCCAGGTAGACGACCAGGGCGAGGATCGTGCTGAGGAAGATGATGCTGGTGAGGATCGTGCCGAGGCCGACGCCCTCCTTCGCCGGTCGGCGAGGCGAGATAGTCGCCGATCGAGGCGCCCAGCGGCCGGGTGAGGATGTAGGCGAGCCAGAAGGAGAGGATCGCGTTGAGGCGGAAGCCGAAGTGGGCGACGATCACGACCGCGATCGCGGCGGCGAAGATCCCGACCGACGGCAGGTAGCCGAGTTCGAGCTTCTCGGAGAGGAAATCGCCGGCCGAGGTGCCGAGGGCGAAGGTGAAGAGGATCGCCAGCCAGTAGAAGGCCTCGCGCCTGGTGGTGACGATGGTGTGGACCGAGAGGGTCCGCTCGCTCCAGTACCAGGCTCGCGAAGACGATCGCCAGGATGATCGCGAAGCCGATCGTCGTCGTCTCCAGAGCGACGCCGTAGTTGTCGACCAGGTTGTCGCTGAAGAGGGTGCCGACGACGCTGATCAGGACGACCGCGAGCCAGTAGATGCCCGGTACGTACTTCCTCGCCCGGAACTGGAAGACCGAGGTGGCGATCAGCAGCACGCGCCATGATGTAGGTGGTGTTGGTCAGGCCGAGGCCGAGGTTTTCGTTGAGCAGGTCGGCCGCGGTCTCCCCCACCGTCGTGCAGAGGATCTTGATCACCCAGAAGTAGAGGGTGATCTCCGGGACCTTGTTGAGCATCTGACGACCCAGCGAGGTGGTCGAGTCGCAATCGCCGGGCCCGGCGGCACGGTGGCGCTGCGATGTCGTTCATGGCGCGGCAGTGTGGGGTAACCGCAATTAATCGCAGATGAGAGCGAGCCGAGCTCGACCAAACTTCTTAGAGGGCCCCTTGGACTGTCTGTCTCGAGCTCTCATCTCTGTTTAAGGCTCGGCCGGAGAGAGCTCGGCTCCGAACCCTCCACCCGTTGCAGACAGATCCGACCCGCGCCACCGTCACCGACCTCCTCCTCAACCCGATCGTCAACGCCGCGACCGAATTCATCGGCTCGACCGGCCTGCCCGCGGTGTTCGCTGCTGATGGTGCTCGAGTCCGCCTGCATCCCGATCCCCAGTGAGGCGATCATGCTCTTCGCCGGCTTCAGTGTCGCCGCAGGAGAGCTGACCCTGTTCGGGGTCGTTGCCGCCGGCGTGCTCGGCAACCTGGTTGGATCCTCGATCGCCTACGCGGTCGGCTACTACGGGCGCCTCGACCTGCTGGAGCGCAACCGCCTGATCCACGTCAGCCCCAGGCACCTGAAGTGGGCCGACGACTGGTTCGCCCGCTACGGCAGTTGCGACCGTCTTCTTCTCGCGGATGCTGCCGATCGTCCGCACCTTCATCTCGCTTCCCGCCGGGGTGGCGAGGATGCCATTCTGCCGCTTCCTCGCGCTACACCCTGCCGGCTCGATCCCCTGGGTGCTGGCGCTGGCGCTGATCGGCAGAGCGTCGGCGGCAACTGGGAACAGCTGGCGCCACCACCTCGGCTGCCTCGACTACGTGGTCGCCGCGGCGATCGTCGTCGGCATCGTCTACCTGATCGTCAAGCGCGCGCCGCGGCGTCGAACCGGTCGAGTGGCTCGGTGACCGCCGGGTCACGAGCTGCGGCGGCCTCGCCTAGCCCGGCGACTGCGCGGCTCCGGCGCGCCTGACCGACCGGTGCAGAATCGCGAGGGTCGCGATCGGGCCAGCCACCAGGCGGCAAGCCCCAGTGGCCGCGACCAGGGCCGTCGCGGAGAGGATCGACGACGACCCCAGCGGCAATCCGCCAATCGTCGCCGACGACGAACTCCCAGACGCCGAGCGCAGCGCCTCCGAATCATCAGCCTGCCTCCGCCGCGAGATCGGCGGACCGCCGCGCAGGTCACGCACCATCAGCCACGAGGCCGCAAGGACAGCAGCGCGAGCACCGGCAGCGCCGCCTCTCCTCCGGGCCATGACGCGCCGGCGCCCTCAGCGCCCCAGAAGATCCCGAAGGTCGTCAGCAACACGCCGACGGCGAACTTCATCGAGTTCTCAGGGACGCGGGCCAGCGGGGCCCGGGCCGCGAGGCCGGCGACGACGACGAGCGACACCGCCACCGCGGCGGCGAGCGGCGGCCAGCGCGACGTCGTGCTGGTTGGCGCCGAAGGTGAGGACGATGAAGGCGACCTCGAGGCCCTCCAGCAGCACCCCTTTGAAGGCAGATCGCGAAGGAGTAGCCGTCGAATCCCGCGTCGCCGCGCCGGCGTGCCGCGCGGCGGCCGCCTCGGTTCGAAGATCGCCTGCCTCGTCGTGCAGCGCCTTCAGCGCCCGCCGCCCGCAGGATCGCCTTGCGCAGCCACTGCAGGCCGAAGACCAGCAGCAGGCCGCCGACGACGACGCGCAGGACGTCGATCGGCAAGGACGGTCAGCGCCGGCCCGAGCGCCGCGACCAGCACGGCGAGCGCCAGCAGCGCGGCGCCGACGCCGAGCGAGCGCCGAGGACCAGCTCCGGCGTCGAGCCGACCGCGAGCACGATCGTGAGCGCCTCGACCGCCTCGACCGCGCAGGCGAGGAAGACCGAGATCGCCAGGCTGACCTCGGCGCCGCTCATAGGAGAACCTCCCCCTTGTTCTTCTGAGATTGAGAGGCCGACCAAAGGGAGGCCGTCGAAGATCCCGGGGGAACGCATAGAGAAGCCGACCGCCGTCGGGAGAACGCCATCGCCGCTTGCCCCGCAGAGGGCCACGATGAGACCAGCGTCTCCCGGCGGTCGGAGGCACCTGAAGCGGCCACAGGAAGTGGCGCAGCCAAGCGCCCAACTATGAGCACCCGCAACGGTACCTCCCGGCCGGCGCAAGTGAAAGCGATCCGAGGAGGAAGACGATGGATGAGGCGTTCGCCGGCATCGACTGGGCCAGCGAGGAGCACGCGCTCTGCGTCGGTCGACGAGCAGGGCTGAAGCTGGAGGGTGAGTTCTTCGCCCACGACGAGGCGGGCATCGAGGAGCTGGTCGCGCGGATGCGGGCCCTCGGCGTGGTGCGGGTTGCGATCGAGCGACCGGACGGGCTGCTGGTCGACCGTCTGCTGGAGGCCGGGCTTCACGGTCTTGCCGATCCACCCCAACAAGCTGAAGGCGACCCGGCCCCGCTATCGAGGCCGCCGGCGGCAAGTCCGACGGCTTCGACGCCTTCGTCTTCGCCGAGCTGGCGCGCACCGACTCCCACCGCCTCCGAGCCCTGGCGCCCGACTCCGACGAGACCAAGGCGCTGCGGGCGCTGACCCGCACCCGCGAGGACCTGGTCGGCGCCAGGGTGCGGCTGGCCAACGAGCTGCGCGCGCAGCTGGACGCCTTCTGGCCCGGCGCCGCGCGGATCTTCGCCGACGTCGACTCGCCCGATCGCGCTGGCCTTCCTGGAGCGCTACCCGAGCCCCGGGCGATGCGCGGGGCCTCGGCGAGAGCGCATGGCGGGCTTCCTCGCCCGTCACCGCTACTGCGGCCGGCGCTCGCCCGCTGAGCTGCTGGAGCGGCTGCGCTCGCGCCGGCCGGTCGCGCCGGCGCGCTGGAGGCCGAGGCACGGCGAGGGGCGGTGCTCGGCCTGGTGGCGGCCCTGCGAGCCGATCGTCGAGCAGATCCGCGAGCTCACCTCCCAGATCGCCGGGGCGGTGCGTGCCCATCCCGACGGGCAGGTCTTCCTGCCGCTGTTCAAAGATCCCAAGTCGGTGGTCACCGCGGCGCGGCTGGTCGCCGAGATCGGCGACGACCGCGAGCGCTACCCGACCGCAGGAGGCACTCGCCGCCGACGCCGGCATGGCGCCGGTCGCGCGGGAGTCGGGCAAGCGCAAGGTCGCCGGCTTTCGCTGGGCCTGCGACAAGCGCCTGCGGGACGCCGTCGCCTGCCTCGCCGACTCCACCCGCCACCACCATCCATGGGCCCGCGGCGTCTACCTCGACGCCCGTGCTCGCGGCCTCGAGCACCCGCACGCGATCCGGGTCCTCGGCCGGGCCTGGCTGCGCGTTCTCTGGCGCTGCTGGCAGGACGAAGTCCCCTACGACCCCGCCAAACACGGCAACTTGCGAAGGCTCCAACCGGCGGGGGGTTGACACAGGAAGTCTCATCGCCCTCGGGCCCCATCCGAGAGCTGTTCCGAACCTGGCTTCTCCGCGGGCGAGACAATCGGGAGCGCGACGGTCACGGCGCACAGGGCGAGAAGTCTGCGGGTGCAGATGCGGCGAAGTGCGGTCACGACGGCCACCATGGCAGAGTGGGCTTGAGGTCAGGCTAACTCTGAAATTACTCTGACACCTGGGTTCCTCGAGCGGCAAAGCCTGGCCCTCTCATCTGGGTTTCAGCTAGCTCGGCGACGCTGCACCGATGCCCACTCAATCCGAGCGTCGCTATGTGCCGATTCCCTTCTGGCGCCGAGCGCGCCGGATCTTCCTGCTTGCCGCGATCGCCTGCCTGATCCCAGCCGGGATCTCTTACATGGGCGCGATGAGCGAAGCCCGCAACGTAGGTCTCGGCGTCTCCAGCGTGGAGTGGCTGCGCCAGCACGGCGGCAACCCGCTCGTTTCCCAGATCGAGAATTGGTACTACACGTTGAATGCGCCCGCGAAGGGCGGGCCGCCACTGCGCTCCCTGCCCCGGGTGGGCATCGCCGCCGCGGGCAAAGAAGCCCAGGGCCAGAGCGCCGCGGCTGACCGGCCGCCCAACGTGGTGCCGTTGCTCCAGCCGGCACTGCCCGGCGAGGGGGTCTGGAAGAAGGCCGCGGCCGATGTCGGCCCACGCCCGCCGGTGCTGCTGACCACCTTCCGCAGCGATCCCGAATATCCCCAGTTCATCGCCGGAGTTGCCTGGATCGACTCTTCGCGCACCCAACTGGCGTACGTTCCCGGGCTGGCCGAGCCGCCACCGCCGCTGGCCCATCGCGGTCCCGCCGAGGTGCCAGAATCGATGCGAGAGCGAGTGGTCGCGACCTTCAACGGCGGCTTCCCTCTCGAAACCTCGGGCGCCGGCCTGATCTACCGGGGCAAGGTCAAGGAAACGATGGTCAACGGGATCGCGACCGTCGTCGAGTACCGCAGTGGGCGGGTCGACATCGTCCGCTGGCACGACGGGCCGGGGACGCCGACGAATGTCTGGTTCGCAAAGCAGAACCTGCCGCCGATCATCGACGACGGCAAGCTCAACCCCAATCTCAGCGACGGCCCCGAATGGGGCGAAACCGTCAACAACGCAGTCCGCGTCTGGCGCTCCGGCATTGGAATCGACAGCCATGGCAACCTGCTCTACGCCGCCGCGAACTACCAGACGGTCGAATCGCTGGCCAAGGTCCTGCAGCGAGCCGGCGCCGTGCGCGCACTTGAGCTCGACATCAACGAAGACTGGACCAGCTTTATCACTTACCGCCGCCCGGGCGGCGTCGAACCGAGCAACCTTCTGCCGGAAATGCTCCGGCCGCCCGAACGGTATTTGACCCCCGACGAACGCGACTTCTTCGCGGTCTACCTACGGCCGGGAGAAAAGTGGTGAGGCTGCCGCGTGACATCTCGCCTGGGGCCGCCGCGCGGCGTTCGCTGCTGGCCGACTGCGGGGCCGCGATCACGATCGCTCTCCTCACCCTCCAGCTGGCCGCCGGGATCGGAGTCGTCGCTGTATTCGCCGTCGTGGTGCTCCTGATCTTGCTCGTCTCGATCGGGGTCGAGACGGCTGTCCGCAAGGGAGCCCGGCGTCGGGCGTTGCGGAGGAAAGGGAGCGCGAAGAGCCCCTCGGCTCCCAGCCTGCGCTCTTAGAAACGCAGCGGGGCGAGTGCCCGCCAGCCCGGATGCCCCTCGGCCGCAATGCAGCCTCGCAGCAAGTTGCAGATGCGACTAGAGTCGTCGGCGATGGCTCAATCGATCTCGATCGCCGCGAACACCCCTCACCGCTTCTGGAACGAGGGGGACGAAGATGCCCACTCGATCCAGTTCTTCAAACCGGCGCTGGACATCGCTTCCTTCTTCGAGACGTTTTTCGCACTCGCACAGCAGGACAAGCTCGACTCCAAGGGAATGCCGCACCCGCTTCAGCTTGCCGTGCTGGTCCCAGAGTTCGCAGACGAGCTGCGGCCGCTCAGCCCGCCCTGGCCGCTGTTGAAGGCGCTAGCAGCTGTTCTCGGCCCCCTTGCTCGGGCCCGTGGCTACCGCGGCCGGATTGCGGTAGAGCCGACGAGTGGCAGCTGACGGATGGCTCAGACCGGCGATCGCTTCGAGATGCCAGACGGCAGCACCTATGCGGTGACCGCGGCGGCGGCCGACAGCGGCGGCGAGTTCGTCGGCATGGAGTTCACGCTGCCTCCCGGTTCGATCGCCCCTCCGCCGCATCTGCATCCGACTCCCGAGGAGTCCTTCGAGGTGGTCGAGGGAGCGTTGGACCTGATGGTCGATGGCAAATGGACGACGTTGGCCGTCGGTGAGTCGGCGTCGGTGCCCCCGAGGGCGCTGCACACCTTCAAGAACCGGAGCGGAAAGACTGTCCGCGTTCGCAACGTCCACCGCCCCGCGGCCCGCTTCGAGGACTACATCGAGCACATCTACCGGCTGATGAAGGCGCGCGGGATCAAGGGGGTCAAGGACCCGAGGGTCCCCCTCTACCTCTCGATGCTGATGCTGGAGTATCCGGACACGATCCGCCCCGGTCGCGCCCGTGAGCGAATCGGGATGAAGGCGCTTGCGAGGCTGGGACGGCTGTTTCGGTTGAAGCTCACCCCCTGATACCCAACCCGAGCGCCGGCGGATCGGCGAAGAGTCAACTGCAGTTCTCCTGGCTCGGGCGTGCACATTCCGCTTTCCTCTTGACGGTGGCGCCCATCGCGTGAGAGCTTCGCTCCAACGTTCCTACAAGAGGGGTGAGAGATGGCAGACGGTCTGATTCTCGAGTTCGAAGGCTTCGGCGAGGAGACCTACAAGCAGGTCAACGAACGACTCGGCATCGACATGGCGAGCGGCGAGGGCAACTGGCCCGCCGGGATGCTCGCCCACACCGGCGGCGCCAAAGAGGGCGGCTGGGTCGTCTTCGAGGTCTGGTCCTCGCGCGCCGATCAAGAACGCTTCATGGACGAGCGTCTCGGCAAAGCGCTTGCGGAAACGGGGGTCGAGGGACCGCCGGCACGGCTGGAGTGGATCGAGATCTCAGCCCATCGCAATCCGGGCGGGTGAGGACTGCGACGGGCTGAGTTCCTCGCCGGGCCACCCTGGCCGCCATCGTGGAAGAAGCCGAGTGCGTTGGCTCGCGTAACGGTCATCGCGGAAGCGGGGCCCGGGCGAATCGCCCGAGCCCCGCCCCTTGCCTGTCAGGTAACCGTCCGGCTTAGAAGCCGTCGTGCCTGAGGAGCACCTCGTAGGTGTGGTTGTCGCCGTGCTGCTGGGTGTAGAACCAGCGCCAGCCGTCGCTGTTCGAGGTCCGGGACCTTCGGCGCCGAGGATGCCGTTCGGGCCGCGGGTCGCCGTCGGAGACGTGGACGCCGGTGATCTCGTTGTCGCCGTCGTTCGTGCCGAAGCCGCCGTTGGCGGAGTCGAGCGTCGCCGAGGCGTCGCGGCCCTCGGCGAGCCAGCGCACCGGCTGGTTCGCCGGGTTGGAGTAGTCCGGCGTCGACGTTCCAGACGAAGCCGGAGTCGAGCGCGTTGCGCTGGGTGTGCAGCGTGTCGCCCGCGTCCTCGACGAAGGTGACCGTGGTTGCGCGAGAGGAAGGTCGACGTTGTCGAGGCCGCTGTGGGCTTCGTCGCCCTTGTAGAACAGCGCAGCGTGCCGGTGTTGGCGCTCGGGCCGCTCTGGGTGAGCTCGAAGATCGAGCCCCAGCCGCCGAGCTGTGTCGTTCTCGACGCTGGTCGCGTTGGTGTCGCCGGTCTCGTCGAAGAAGAACTTCGTGAAGTCCGAGCCGGGCCGGAACGGCGCCGTTCTCGGGTCGCTTGAACGGCGTCGCGTTCGGCGGCCTTGGCGAGTGCGTTGGCGTCGAACGGCGCGGTCGCCGTCGACTGCCGTGTCGTGGATCGTCACCCAGCGGGTCTTGAAGCTGGTTGCCGTAGGTGTGGAGCGCGACCTGGTCGGGGCTGTTGAGCGCTGCCTGGCTGGCGAAGGTGATCGGTTCGCCGTCGGCGTTGCAGCACCTGCAGCGACCTGCAGCTTGCCGCGCTGGCAGGTCGCCCGGCTTGGCGCGGGCACGTAGCGGTAGACGAAGCTGTTCGGCCGCTTCGCGCGTCGGTGCCCGGCTTGTTCGAGCCGCCGACGTCCTCGACGATCCAGATGTTGCCGTCGGAGTCGTTCTGGATGCCCTCGTAGCCGCCCCGGCCGAGCGCGCCGGAGACGTCGACGACCGTCGACGGGAAGTCCGGCGTCGCCGCGTAGGTCGGCGCGTCGGGCGTTCTCGGTCGTGAACAGCAGCCGCTTGGCCCACGGGTCCCAGGTCGAGCCGTCGATCGTCGGCAGTCGGCTGGCCGTCGGCGTCCTGGGTCGGCCAGCAGCGTGACCCGGTGCGCGGCGTCGGCGTCGAGGTTGATCCGGGTGATGTAGCCGGCGCCGCCGGCGCCGCCCTCGTGGCCCTGGAAGAGGAAGTGCGTGCCGTAGTCGTAGTCGGCGTCGGCGCCGCTCGAGGCCGTTCTTGAAGACCAGGTAGGTGTTCTTGTCGGGCTCGGTCTTGTGCGCCTCGGCCGTCGGGCTGGTCGGGGTCGGCAGCATCTGCGGCTGGCCGGCGACGTTGAGCACGTCGTTGTCGTAGCCGTAGTACGAGGTCAGCGCCGAGGGGTTCTCCAGCGCGGTCGCGCCCTGAGCGACGGCGATCTGGCGCAACTCCGGCGAAAGCTTGCTGGCCGGCGCATAGCCGTCTGACTTCGTATTGGCACTTGGCACGTTGCTCAAGCTCGGGCTCAGCGGCGCCGCCACGACACTCGAGGCGGAGATCGCCCCGACCGCAATTGCGCCGCTGACCAGGATGAAAAGTACTCGCCTTCGTCCTCTCACCACAACTCCTCTCAGACACGCCCACCGGCCGTTCCGGCGGGCCTTGAGGCGAGGCTATGAAGGGCCGTGTCAAACGCCGTTAAGAAGGTGCGGCGATGCTGTGTCCTTTCGGTAAATCGCGACCTGGTCGCGCAACTCGCCACGGGAACGGATGCCGAGCTTCCGACAGGCGTGGGAGAGGTGGCCTTCGACGGTCTTGACGGTCACGAACAGCTGCTGGGCGATCTGTGTGTCGGAGGCTCCCTCGGCGGCGAGCTCGGCGATGCGGCGCTCGTCTGCGGTCAGCGCGTCGCGGCGAGTCTCGCGGCGCGAGACCTCGACGCCAGCCGCAGCCAGCTGATGCCGAGCAGTCTCGGCGAGCGGGATCGCCCCGCAGCGACCAGCGAGGTCAAGTCCCGCCCGCAGGGGCTCGCGCGCCTGCGAGCGCCGTCCGGCGTGGCGCAGCGCGGCACCGAGGTCGACCAGGGCGCGGGCGTGCCACAACCGCGCCTGCGAAGCCGCCAGCGTCTCGACCGCATCCCGCAGCAGGCCCAGACCTTCCTCGCCTCCAGCCAGCAGGCCGCCGACGCGCAGCGCCCCGCCGACGGCGCGGTTGGTGCCCCAGGCGCGCGCCGCCTCGAGCGCTTCACCGGCCTCGCGCCGGCCGTCATCGTCGCGGCCAAGGGCGCTGAGGACCAGGATCCGCTCGAGCCACGCGTCCAAACCGATCGCCCCTCGCTGGGCCGAAACCAGGGCGAGACGGTTGTGTGCTTCCTGCAAATCGGCGAGGCCCGCGTCGGCGTCGCCTGCCGCAACCCTCAACCTGCCCCGCTCGACCAACAGGGCGGTGAGTGGGCGGGCATCGGGAATGAGGCCGTCGAGCTTCCAGTCCGCGAGCACTCGCTGACCCTCCTCGGTCCTCCCCTGGTCCGCGAGCGACCCGACCAGCGGAATCAGCGACTGGTACCCCATCACGCCTTTCAGGCCCTCGGAGGCGAGCGCGGCGCGAGCGTCGGCCTCGGCGCCCTGGAGATCGCCTGCGTAGTGCCGGACAAACCCCCGGAAGTTCGATGCGATCGCAAAGCGGCTCGCCGAGCCGCGCTCGTGCGCGACCGCCAACGCTCGCTCGACCACCCGTTCCGCGACGTCGAACCGGTCGACCGCCATCATCACCACCGATACGTTGATCAGCCACAGCGGCGCCATATCGTCGTTTTCCAGTGCACCGGTATTCGCCGCCGCTCGCATCGCAACCGCCTCAACGGCGGCCGCGGGCTCGCCGCGCTGCATCAGCACGCGCGAGACGAAAGTGAGCGCCAACGACTCGGCCGGACTCTCCCCAGGGAGGTCCCGATAGCGCGGCAGCTCGCGATCGAGCCGGTCGGCAAGCTCCGGCACGATCCACAGCGAGCCAAGCCGCAGCGCCTCGAGCTCGCCCATGAGCTCTCGATCGCGACCGGCGAGCCGCTCGATCGCACCGTCGACCAGCGAAACCGCTTTGAGCTGCTCCTGGGGATCGGGCCCGATAGCCCACAGCAGGGCGCGGGTGGCGCGGGCGGCCAGGATCGGGTCAGCCGCCTCGGTGGCGGCGGCGCGCAGACTCTCGCGCGCGGAGCTCAGGCCGAGCTCCCGCTCCGCCCGGCCAAGGTCGAATTGCAGCGCCGGGCGCTGCGCAGCCGCCGGGGGCTCAGCGAGCGCCCTACGCAGCAGGCGCGCCGCAACGTCCGGCGCCCCCCGCCCGCCGGCCTGGAGGGCGGCCTCGGCCAGCGCTTCCACGGTCCGAGCCTCACCGCTTGGCTGCGTCTCGAGCAGGTGGGACGCGACCCGCTCGACGGAAGCCCCCCGCTCGATCAAGAGCTCCGCCGCGCGCGCGTGCAGACGCGAGCGCTCCGCCGGCGCAAGCAGACCTTCGGCGGCAGTGCGGAGCAGCGGGTGCGCGTACCTTGGCGGCATTTCCGGCACCAGCACGCCCTCGCGCACCAGCCCGTCGAGCGCCTCCGCCGCGGCATCGGTCGCCACACCGGCCAGCTCCCCCGCAAGCGCAAGCTCGGCGCCGTCGCCCAGCAGCGCAATCGCCGGCGCGAGCCGAGCCGCAGCGCCTCCCGACCGTCCAACCCGCACCGTCAGCGACCGGGCAACGCGGTCCGGTCGCAAGCCCGCGACGCGGCCCGCCTCGCCTGCCTTCGGGTCGATCGCCCGCCCGCGCAGCTCACGCGCGAGCTCGCCGAGCAGGAACGGGTTGCCGCCGGTCGCCTCCAGGCAGGCCTGCGCAAACTCGGGATCGGCGGGGCGGTCAAGCTGCTCACTCAACAGTCGCGCAACCGCAGATGCGCTCAAGGCGCCAAGTCGCAAGAGCTCCGCGCCCGGGTCGGCCACCAGCTCGGACAGAAGCGCACCCGTCTCATCCGACGGCGGCGGACGGCACGCCACCGCGACGAGCACCGGTAGGGACTCCGCACGGCGAAACAGGTAGGCAAGAAACCGCAGGGACGCCTCGTCGCCCCACTGCGCGTCGTCCACCGAAAGCAGCAGCGGAGAATCGCCGGCGAGCGCGGCGATCAGCCAGTAGAGACCGTGCATCGCGCTCCCCGAGTCGACCGCACCGGCGGCGGGCTTCTCGCCCAGCGCACCGAGCGCGAGCGCGGCGGCGCCGTCCAGCAGCTCGCTGCGCCGGACAGCCCCCGCGCCCGTCAGCGGAGGGTCCAGCAGCTGGCGCACCAGCCCGAACGGGAAGCCCCGCTCCAGCTCAGCACCCCGGGCGGCACAGACCTCCATGCCGTGCTCGGCGGCGACCCCCCGCAGGGCATCCGCCAGACGCGTCTTGCCGATCCCGGCCGCGCCCTCCATCACCAGCGTCGCACCCGGGCCGCCCTGGGTGACCTGCTCGACCAGCGCGGAGATGCGCCCCAGCTCCGTCTCGCGTTCCAGAATCGAGTGCACCGCCCCGAGCGTGCGCGGTGGCGGGAAATCGTGCGCGCCGCGACCGTCGATGCACAGATGGAACAGGCGCTCGGCGCCGGAGAAGTCCTTCAGACGGTGCCTGCCCAGGTCTTCATATACGCCGCCGCCGAGCATCGCCCGGATCGGTTCGCTGACGATGACCTGGCCGCCGTTGGCCGCATTCGCGATCCGCGCGGCGCGGTGCACCTCGATCCCGACCCAGTGACCATCGGTGTACTGGGCAGGGCCGGTGTGGATGCCCATACGGACGCGCAGGTCGCCCCCCAGTGCCTCTGGCCAGGGATGGCAGCGCAGCCCGCGCTGGACCGCGAGGGCGACGTGCACCGCCGCGGTGGGAGCGGGAAAGGTCGCGAAGAACGAGTCGCCCTCCGTCGTCTCAACCGTCCCGCCGGCCTGCTCGACCTCGCTGCGAATCAAGCGCCGGTGAGTGGCAAGCACCGCGGGCCAGGCGTCGCCGAGCGCCTGTGCGAGCCGCGTCGACCCCTCGACGTCCGTGAACAACATCGTCGGTTCGCGCTTGACCGGCACCAGCCCTACCTACCAGACTTCGAGGGTAGGCGCCGAAATACTCAGCTCTCAGCCGCTGATCCCGCCGACGTCGACGCGTCCTAGCGAAGCGAACAGCTCAGAACAGCGACAGCACACCCAGCGCCGCCACCGAAACCGCGACCAGGCCAAGCACGGCAGCCGTCACAACTCGCCCGACCGGGCCAATCGCGTTCTCCCCCATCACCGCCGGGTCGCGGCCAAGCCGGCGCATGAAGGGCAGCAGGACCAAAAGCAGGACGGCGTTGAGTGCCTGCGAGAGAAAGAGGATCGGGATCAGCGGAGCACCGGGAATCAGGACCAACGTGGCGGCGATGATGACGACGACGCCATAGCTGCAGTAGAAGAGCCGCGCCTCCGCGAAGCTGTCGTTGAGGTCGGCGCGCGAGCCGTAGGCCTCCGAGACCGAGTAGGCGGTCGATAGCGGCACGATCGCCGCAGCGAGCAGCGCGGCGCCGAGGAAGCCCAGCGCAAACAGGGTCGACGCCAGGCTTCCGGCCAACGGTTCCAGGGCCCGGGCGGCGTCGCCGGCGTCGTTGATCGTGATGCCTTCGGCATGCAGCGTCGCAGCGCAGGCAACGACGATGAACAAGCCGATCACACCGGTCAGCACGGCGCCGGTGACCACATCGATCCGCTCGTAGCGCAGGTCCTTGATGCGTAAGCGCTTGTCGACCGCATAGGACTGGATGAAGGCCAGGCCCCACGGGGCGATGGTGGTGCCTACGGTCGCGACGGCGACCAGGATCGCCTCGCGGTTCAACGGGATGCTGGGAACAACCAAGCCCTTCGCCGTTGCTCCCCAGTCGGGGTGGGACAGGAAGCCGGAGAGGACGTAGGCCACGAAGACCGCGCTCAGTGCCAGCAGAACATGCTCGACCCTGCGAAACGACCCTCGCAGCACGAGCAGAGAAACGCCGACCGCGGCGACCGGAACGCTGATGTAGCGGCTCACCCCGCCGAGGATTTCCAGGGCGGCCGAGACACCGGCGAACTCGGCGCAGAGCGTGCCGGTATTGGCAATGACCAGCGCGCCCAGGGCGGTTTGGGCCGCCCGCTTTCCGGAGTGCTCTCGGATCAGGGCCATCAGCCCCTTGCCGGTGACGATGCCCATCCGGGCCCCGAGCTCGTGAAAAACGATCAGCGCGGCCGTGGAGAGCGCCAGAACCCAGAGAAGCTCATAGCCGTACTTGGCCCCGACGATGGAGTAGGTGGTGATGCCCGCCGGATCGTCATCGGAGAGGCCGGCCAGGAGGCCGGGGCCGACGACGGCAAAGAGGGCAATCAACGATCCGCGGCGCAGCAGGTCTGGACGCCGGAGCAGCAAACGCCGGTGCAGATGGCGACCGGGGATGTCGGGTTCGTGGGAACCGGCTGCTTGCTCGTTGGGCGCGCCGGTGCTCAAGGCGGAGAGGCTATTGGCGCTGAGGGGCGTCTTCGAGATCGACCGGCGTCGTCAGCGACAGGCCACGATCATCGCCCGATCGACTCGATCGACCAGCTCGCCGAGCGAGCCTCCTGCCTGGCCATCGTCCGACGCTCCCAGCCACCGTCGCAGAGATCAACCAGCCGCGAGCGCGGCCATTGCTACCTGCAGCTGGGCGAAGTCGAAATAGGTGTCCTTGGTCTTCACAAGGCCATCCTCGAGAGCGATGACGTCGACGCAGTCGACGCTCAAATCGGCGTTGATCATCGTCCATTCGATCACCCAGTGATCGGAGCCGAGGAGGACTCGAATCGGCTTGGAGGCGAACTGGGGGAATTGCGCAAAGGTCTCCGCGGCGGCCGTGCGCATCGCCCCCCGGCCCTCGGCCGCCGGGCCGGCACCGTGGGTGCAAAAGCGCGTGTCCTCGGTGTGCATCGCGGCAATCGCGTCTGGGTCGTGGCTGTTCCAAGCCTCCGAGTAACGCTGCTGGATCGCCTTCACGTCAGTCTCGGTCACTGCTCAGCCTTTCGTTGGGTTCAATGCAGCTTCTCACAACAAGTTGCAGATGCGACTAGAGCTGCTCTGCAAACCGACCAGAGTAGGATTGACCGATCGAGTCGAGCAAGGAGAAGAGATGCCGCGCTACCTGATCGAGAGGATCTGGGATCCGCTTGAAGAGGAGGAGATGGCGACGAAGGGTCCGCTCTCAAAACGCATCCTGACGGAGGGAGTGCAGTTCTCCCAAGTCGCCTGGGAGCACAGTCACATGGTCATGGGCGAGGACGGTCAGCTGAAGTCCTTCTGTGTCTATTCCTCGCCCGACACGAAACTCATCCGAGAGCACGCGGGGCTGCTTGGCGACCACAGGGTGATGGGGATCTACGAGATCGGCGGCGACATCTCGCCAGAGGACTTCGACTGATCCGCCGAGACGATGTCGACGCCGGCGTGAAACTCCGCCATCATCGCGACTCCCCGCCGCAGTCTCGCCCGCCGCAGGCGTGCCGTGTCGTTCTCCTCGATCAGCTCAAGCGCCTGGTTGCATAGTTCAACCGCCTCCCGCGGTGCCCATCCTCTGCCCGCCTGGTCTGCTGCGGTTAGCAGGTAATCGGCGGCGTTGGCGTCCTCGCCGGCCTCGCGCCAGTGGTGGGCGAGGATCGCCGCATAGGCCGTCGGGTCTCCCGCCGCCTGCTCGATGAAGCTGGCAACCACCGCGTGGCGCTCGCGGCGGGTGGCCTTGGGGAGGGTCGCGTAGGCGACCTCGCGGACCAGGCCGTGCTTGAAGGTCAGCTCCAGGTCGCCCTGGATTCGCGAGGTGGGGCTGTGGCGGACAAGGCCACGGCGCTCAAGCGCGTGCAGCGTCTCCACGAGCACGCCGTTGCCTCCGAGCGCTTCGAGGGAACCTCGCCAGAAGAAGTCACCGATCACGGAGGCGTCGAGGATCACCTGCCGCTCGGGCGCCGGGAGCTGATCGAGTCGGGCCGCGATGATCGTCCTGATGTTGGTCGGGAGAACGGCGGCGTCCGCGGCACCGTCCTCCGAGAGCCACGCTGCCAATTCCTCGATAAAGAGTGGATTGCCCGCGGCCGCCTCCTCGACGCGTTTGGCGATTGCCTGCGGATCCGGTGCATCCGATAGGAGCCGGAGTACAAGGTCCTCGGCATGGGCGTCGGTCAGCGCCTCGAGCTGCACGGTGACGTTGGTGGGCACGCGGGCCCAGCCGGGCCTGGCGTCCAGGAACTCGGGCCTGGCAACCGCAAGCAAAAGCAACGGCACCCCCGCGAGCCTGGCCGAAAGCCCCTCGATGAGTTCGAGAAGACTCTCATCGGCCCAGTGCAGGTCCTCGAGCACCACCAAGGTGGGTTGCTCGCGGGCGAGGGCCTCGAGAAACCGCTGAGCGGAGGCGAACAGGGCCTGCCTGTCGTCCACCGTGTCCTCCGTGAGACGGGCCAGGATCGAGAGGTGCGCCGCCAGCTCCGGCGCCTCCGCGGCTGCAAGCAGCGATGCCGCGCGGTCGTTGAGCTTCTCGGCGGCGAGCGGGGCGGAATCGGTGGCAAAGATCCCGCACGCATCTCTGATGATCTGCCCGAACGCCCAGTAGGCGGTGGGCTCGCCGTAGGGAAGCGGCCGGCCACGGAACGTCCGCCCGCCTGCGCTCTCGACCCGCGCGGCGAACTCCATAGTCAACCGCGTCTTGCCGATCCCGGGGCCTCCGACCAAGGTAAGGAGCTGCGGGAGCTGCTCGCCCGAGGTTCGCGCCCACGTCCGCTCGAGAAGTTCCAGCTCGATGTCTCGGCCGACGAACGGCGCCGTCGACACCTGTCGGTCAGCGGGCGCGGAGTCGGCCGCCTGAGCGAGCCAGGCAGGCATTGGATCCTCCTTGCCCTTGGCGCGAATCGGCTCCACCGCCTCGTAGGTGATCGCCCCCGCGCTTGCGGCTTGAGTCTCCTTGCCAACCAAGACAGCCTCGGGTGGAGCGGCAGCCTGTAGGCGGGCCGCGGTGTTCACGGCGTCGCCCATGACGGTGAGCTCACGCCGTCCGTGCGGGCCTACGGGGGCGAAGATCACCTCGCCCGTGTTGACGCCAATACTGATGTGGAGTCCGCCGAAGACCTCCGCCTGCTCGGACGACCGCCGCTGGATCTCAAGCGCGGCGCGCACCGCCCGCTCGGAGTCGTCCTCGTGGGCGACCGGGGCCCCGAACACCGCCATCAGCGCATCGCCTATGACCTTGTCCACGGAGCCGCCGAACCGCTCGACGACATCGCCCATCTCGCCCATGCAGCGATCGACCATCGAGCGGATCTCCTCCGGGTCAGTGCGCTCCGAGAGCGCCGTAAACCCCGACAGATCAGCGAACATGACGGCCACCCATCGTCTCTCTCCCCCGCTGCTGTCGGCCGAGCCCGTTGGGGATGCCGCGCCGTCCTCGCATGCGGCGCCGCATGCCCCGCAGAAGCGAAACCCCGGCGGATTGTCTTCACCGCAGGCGGCGCACGTCTGACTGAGAGCAGTTGCGCAGTGGCCGCAGAAGCGCTGAGTGGCCTCGTTTGCCTCACCGCAGCTGGGGCAGCGGGCCTTCCCAGCCATGGCCTAAACCCCTGGCGGGGCGCTGGCTTGAGGGTTCGAGTCCATTCCGCGGAGGTTTGTCGCGCAAAGCGCGTCGGTGACGCTGAGGGTCTGGAGACTAGCCGCCACCAACGAAGATCGCTTCTCGGAACCTCCACTCGCGCCGCGCGTAAAAGGGAGGCCGAGAGCACCTCGACGCGAAACATCGCCCGGACGAGCTCAGCGTCGACAGCTTCTACCCAGCCGGCGTGCTCAGCTCGTAGTGCATCGTCTTGTAACGCATGATCCGGTGGCTAAAGGGAACGAGGATCGCCTGCAGCACTCGGTGCCGGCGCGCCAGCGCAGCGGCGGCCGTGCCGACCTCATCGTCGTCCAGCAACGTCGCCCGGGCCGAGATCGCCTCGCCGGTTGGCTTGCCACGCATCGTGCAGGGAGCTGCCTCGACGCGCGGGTTGTTGCGCAAGCGCTTGGTCTTCCACGCCTTGTCATAGGAGCGGAAGAACGCGCGCTCGCCGTCGAAGGCGATGCTCACGGGCGTTCGGATCGGCGTGCCATCGCGCTTATAGGTGGTCAGGAGGATCGTCTTGGTGTGCCTGAGTGGCTCCAGGGTGCTAGTCATCGCGGCTCCTTTGACTGGCGCTTGACCGGTTTTGTGAGATCCTATAGCTACTGACTGGTCAGTAGCTAAGCATGAACGTCACGGATATCCCCTCCCGGCAACGTCGGCCCCGTCTGAGCGGCACCGAACGGCGCGCAAAGATCCTCGCTGCCGCCACGCGGCTGTTCGCCGAGCGTGGGTATCACGCGGTCTCGATGGAGGAGATCGCCGAGGCCGCCGGGAGCTGGAAGGCCGTCGTGTACGACCACTTCCCGTCCAAGGTCGAGCTGTACGTCGCCCTGCTCGAGAGCTTCCGTGACCAACTGCTGGTAGCGACCGCGAGCGCGTCGACCGAAGGGCACGGGCGCGAAGCGCGCCTGCGCGCCTCCTTCGAGGCGTTCTTTGTGTTTGTCGAGGAACGCCCCGACGCGGTGCGGCTGCTGTTTCTCGAGACTCCCGGCGAGCCGGAGCTGGCCAGGGCCCACGCGGGGGTGCAGAGCGGCGCGGCCCTGGCGATCGCCAAGACACTCGCGAGTGACCCCGCGCTGCTGAGCGCCGAGAGCGGTCGAGGGCAGGCGCTTGAGATGCTCGCGACGATGATCAAGGGTGCCGTGCATGCCCTCGCTGCCTGGTGGCGCGAGCACCCCGCGATACCGCGCCCGGAGATCGTCGAGCAAGCGACGCGGCTGGTCTGGGGCGGCGTTGAGGAGCTGTATTCAGACAGCGAGGAATGAGCCGGCGAGACCCTGCTCGTCAGGCCTCGATCTGCTCGTCAGACCCCGATCTGCTCGTCAGGCCTCGATCTTGACCGCAACCTCGTATTTCTCGACCGCGACTCGCTGGCCCATGCCATCCCCGATGGGAGGGCTCATCGCGTTCAGCTTCTCATCGCCCTGGCGATAGTCGTCCTCGGTCTCGAACAGGCTGATAGCCAGCGAGCGACCATTCTCGGTGTCGGACAGCAGCAGAAGCCCTTTCGCAGGAACGCCCTCGGGCGGACCGGACTCCGACTCGGCCCGGGCGCGGATCTCCGCTGCCGTCCGCTTAAGCGTCTCGGCATCGGCGCCCTCAAAACGTGCGACTCGTGCGTACACGCGATCCTCCTTGACTCGAATTTGCGGTCTCGCCGAGCCTACATCGCGATTGGCCTTTTGGTGCCGGCCTGAGATCGCGCCTACCCGAATCTGCTCCGGCGTCTGCATACCGGACACAGATGCAACCTCGGCTGGCATGGGGCCGAGTCCGATTCGCAACACCGCACAGATGGCGTGCGACCCGTACGGGTCAGCGTCGCTCGGCGCGGGCGATCAGTGCGGCGCAGGCCTCGAGCGCTTCGAGGTGTGGCGTTTCGTCCTCGGGGACGCCGGCGAGGATCTCGACCTCGGCGCCCTCGAAGAGGTTGCCGATTTGGTCCCAGTCCAAACGGCACTGCAATGCCAAGGTGCCCATTTGCAGGGCTTCCAAGAGAGGGTGGACGACCGGGCTCGAACCGGCGACCGCCTGGACCACAACCAGGAGCTCTACCAACTGAGCTACGTCCACCGCGCTGACTGCAATCTACCGGTTGGATCGCGTCGTCACTCGCCGGCGTTGAACTCCCAGATCGCGATCGCCAGCATCACCATGCCGAGGGCGAAGACGGTGAAGATCTCGAGGGCGACGGGGACGGTCCAGCCGAACCAGGTGATGCCGGGGTTGAGGGATTGCTCGGCGGCCTTGCTGAGGTCGAGGTGGGCGAAGACGAGGCTGCGCATCGGCGAGACCGCGTAGGTGAGCGGGTCGATGCGATTGAGGAAGGCCAGCCAGCCGGGCAGGTCGGTGACCGGGAAGAGCGCGCCGGAGATGAAGAACATCGGCATCACGACGATCTGCATCAGGCCCATGAAGGACTGCATCTGCTTGACGCGCGCCGCCGCCATGACGCCGAAGGCGGTGATGCTGAAGGCGAGCAGCAGCTGCAGGACGAAGACGCCGAGGATCAGCGTGACGCTGTAGGGAACGTCGACGACGAGGCCGAGGGCGATCAGGATCACGCCCTGCAGAGAGGCGACGGTGGCGCCACCGAAGCACTTGCCGATCACGATCGAGCTGCGCCGCACCGGCGCCACCATCATCTCCCGCAGGAAGCCGAACTCGCGATCCCAGACGATCGAGGCGGCGGAGAACATCGCCGTGAACATCACCGAGATGCAGAGCACGCCCGGGTAGATGAAGGTCTTCAGGTCGACGCCGTCGGTGCTCGCCGCCGAGAGCTGCTGCAGCCCCGAGCCGAGGACGAAGAGGAACAGCAGCGGCTGCACCAGCGAGGTGACGATCCGCATGCGGTCGTTGCGGAAGCGGATCAGCTCGCGCCGCCAGACGACCTTGATCGCCCGCAGCTCGCTGCGGATGCTGCGCGCCGGCACCCGCACGGTGACGACGGGCGGGGCGCTGCCGGCGGCGCCCCGTTGGAGGTCGCGGCGCCTGCGGCGGGCGCGCTCACCGCGGTGCCCTCTCCCGGCGCGCTCACCGTCGCCCTCCCCGCCCATCATCTGCGCCGCGATCCGGTTTTTCGCTTTGTCGCCGGCGCCGGACTCCTCGGCGTCGCGGATCGTCGTCCCGGTGTGGGACATGAAGACGTCGTCGAGGGTCGGCCGCGAGAGGCTGACCGAGCGGATCGGCACCCCCAGCTCGGCGAACAGCCGCGGCACGAACTCCTCGCCGTCGGCGACGGCGAAGGTGACCGCGCCCTCGGAGACCCCCGCCTCGAGGCCGAACCGGGCTCGTCGATCGCCTCGATCGCCGCGCCGTCGTCGTCGGTCTCGATCCGGATCCGGTCGGCGCCGACCTGCTTCCTTCAGCGCCTCGGGCGTGTCGAGGGCGACGATCTCGCCGTGGTCCATGATCGCGATCCGCCCGCAGAACTCGGCCTCGTCCATGTAATGGGTGGTCATGAAGATCGTGATCTCCTCGCTCTCCTGCAGCTGGCGGATGTAGCCCCAGATCGAGTTGCGGGTCTGCGGGTCGAGGCCGATCGTCGGCTCGTCGAGGAACAGCACTCGCGGCGAGTGCATCAGCCCGCGGGCGATCTCCAGCCGTCGCCGCATCCCGCCCGAGAAGGTCAACACCTGGCCGTCGCGACGCTCCCAGAGGCCGACCATCTCCAGCACCTGCCGCATTCGCGGCGCCACCAGCGCCTTCTCGACTCCGTAGAGCTCGGCGTGCAGGCGCAGGTTCTGCTCGGCGGTGAGGTAGCCGTCCAGCGTCGGGTCCTGGAAGACGAGGCCGATGTGGCGGCGGACGTCGTCGCGCGCCGCCACCACGTCGAAGCCGGCGACCGTGGCGCTGCCGCTGCTCGGCTTGGCCAGCGTGCAGAGCATGTTGATCGTCGTCGTCTTGCCGGCCCCGTTTGGGCCGAGGAAGCCGAAGACCTCGCCGATCCGCCACCTCGAAGCCGACGCCGCGCACCGCCTCGAACTCACCGAAGGACTTGCGCAGGTCGTTGACTGAGATCGCGGCGGCCATGGCGTGCATCTACAACCTAGGGAACGGCGGGCGTCGCCTATCCAAGCCGCGCGCCGGCGACCAGCTCCGCAAAGGCCTGGAAGCCCGGCATCGTGCGCTCAACCAGGGCCGTCTCGGCTTCGCCGGCCCGAGTCGGGAGCGTCGCGACGCCATCGTTGCCGAGGGCCTCGACCGCCTCGTCGATCATCTCCGGGACGGCGAGCCACGCCTCGACCAGGGCGAGGTCGGCCTCGGGATGGAAGAGCACGCCCCAGGCGTTGCCGATGCGGAAGGCCTGGTGCTCGGTCAGCGCTGAGCAGGCGAGCGGCTCGGCGCCGTCGGGCAGGTCGAAGACGTCGCCGTGCCAGTGGAGGACGTCTGTGCTGGGAGCGAGGGCGCCGAGAATCGGATCGGCGGGGTCGCTGACCTGCACCGGGGCGAAACCGACCTCCTTCCCCTCCCCCGGCCGCACCTCGGCGCCGAGTGCGCGGGCCAGCAGCTGGGCGCCGAGGCAGATACCGAGCACCGGCAGCTCGCACCGCACCGCCTCGGCCAGCCACTCCCGCTCGGCGGCGAGCGCCGGGAAGCGCTCGACTTCGTCGACGTTCATCGGCCCGCCCATGACGACGGCGCCGGCGACCTCGTCGTGCTCGGGCAGTGGCTGGCCGGCGAGCGGCTTCACCGTGCGCACAGCGAGGCCACCGCAGGCGTCGAGGATCCGGTGCGGGGTCTCCCACGGCACGTGCTGGATCGCCAGCAGAGTTGGACGGTCGTCCCGGCTCATTGCGCCCCAGGCTAACCATCGGTCCAACCCCCGACCGCCGGGCGCCGCGGCCACGCTACGGTTGGCGCGGTGGCCAAGCTCCCGGCCATCGCGCTCTTCAAGGCCGAGGTCCGGCCCGGCACCCTGACCGGCGCCCAGATGCGCGGCGCCGCGGCGATCGGCGCCCTCGCCGTCGGCGCCGCGACGGTCGGCGGCTTCGCGATCGGCCGGCTGACGCATCGGCCGCCTCGCAATCGGCCGGGCGACGATCGACAAGCTGGCGATCCGCAGCCTCGTCGTCGAGGAGCTCGAGATCGGCAAATTGACCGTCCGCGAAGGACCCTCCAGGCGGGCGTCTGAGCTTGACCGCCCCATACGGCGGGAAACTCAGACACGTCCCCCGCTGCTCGCCGCTCCGGCGCTCGCCGCCCTGGCGCTCGCGGCCCTGGCGATCCTGGCGCTCGCCGGAGTCGCCACCGCCCAGGGCTCGCCGCCCATCGCCCAGGCCGCCTCGGCCCCTACCCCAGCCTCGGCTCCTGCCAGGTCTTCCCCGACCCGCCCGCCTCGCTCTCCCCCCGCGCCCCGTCCCTCGCCGACGAGGCCGCCTGGAACCAGGACATCTCCAAGGCCCCGCGCGACCCGCGCTCGGCCGCCTACATCGCCTACATCGACTCCCACGGCGGCGACCGCCTGCACCCCGACTTCGGCTCGCCGCGCGCCTACGGCTTCCCCTACGCGGTCGTCGGCGCCGGCCAGCGCAAGCTGCCCGATCCACTACACCGCCTACGGCGACGAGAGCGACCCCGGGCCGTTCCCGATCCCCGCCGGCGCGCCGGTCGAGGGCGGCAACGGCAGCGACGGCGACCGCCACGTGCTCGTCGTCGACACGCTCCACCTGCACGCTCTACGAGCTCTACCGCGCCTTCTACGTCGCCAAGCCGAAGCCGCACTGGAACGCCGACGCCGGGCGTCGCCTGGGACCTCGACTCGACCGCGCTGCGCCCCGACGGCTGGACCTCCGCCGACGCCGCCGGCCTGCCGATCTTCCCCGGCCTGGTCCGCTACGACGAAGTCGCCGCCGGCCAGCTCGAACACGCGATCCGCGTCACCCTCGACAGCACCCGCAACGCCTGGGTCCACCCCGCCTCCCACTGCGCCGGGGACACCTCCAGCGCCGGCGCGCCGCCGATGGGCCTGCGGCTGCGGCTGAAGGCGGGCTACGGGCTCGGCCGCTTCAGCGGCCCGGCCAAGACGATCGCCCTGGCGATGAAGCGCTACGGGCTGATCGTCGCCGACAACGGCTCCAACTGGTACTTCAGCGGCAGCAGCGACCGCCGCTGGGACGACGAGAACCTCGACCAGCTGAAGCGGATCCCGGGCAGCGCCTTCGAAGTCGTCAAGAGCGCCGCCGGCATCCACGCCTGCTGAGCAGGCGAGGCCGAAGGCCGGAGCTGCTGGTCGCGCCGCGTGCCGCCCGGCGCGCGAAGGCCATCTGCGCATGACGAGGCGCCAAAGCCGTCCGCACACAGACAGCACCCCGATCGCCACCATCAGGCCGATCGCGCCCAAGATCAGCACGAACAGCACGAAGGCGACGATCGCCAGCGGGATCAGCACGAATTTCACCCGTCCGAACCATCGCGGAGATTCCTAAGCGAAAGATGAAGTCAATCAACGGCCACTATGGTGTCGCCCGGGGGTCAGGATCAGCGATGGCGCTTCTTCTCACAAGCTCGTTTCGCAGCCGCAGCGATGCGCGCCGCGCCCGGCGTCGCAGCGGCGTCGCACTGGCCTGCTCCCTCGCCCTGCTGTCGCTGCCGTTCTGCGCCTCCGCCGGTGCCGAGAGCGGCTCCGGCGGCGCGAACTCGCGAGACCGAGGTGCTTTCGGCAGCTCGGCGACACCGTGCTGACGCGCTGGTCGAGCACGACCAACGCCGACGAGGCGATCGGCGCGCTCGGCGACAGCCTGGCCCTGCTCGGAAGCCCGGAACAGGATCGACGCCGACGCCGAGGCCGCGCCCAGCGCGTCGCCGCCGCGCCGGCCAACGCAGCCGGAAGTCGTCGCCGACCCCGCCGTGATCCCGCCGGCCTCCGCCGGCAGCAACGGCACCGACCGTCCCCCACGCCTCCGCGCGGCGGCAAGATCTTCGCCCACACTCGCGCCGCCGCCGACCCCGGCAGCTCGAACGCGATCCTGCTCACCGGCGATCGCCCTGGCGCCGCCGGACGCGCCGGAAGCGGTGCAAGGGCGCGATCAACAACGCCAACACGATCGTCGGCCGCCCCTACATCTGGGGCGGCGGCCACGGCTCCTTCTACTCGACCGGCTACGACTGCTCGGGCTCGGTCAGCTTCGCCCTCTTCGGCGGCGGCCTGATCCCGCGAACCCCTGACCTCGGGCGCCCTCGAGGCGCTGGGGCGCCCCCGGGCCGGGCAAGTGGATCACCGTCTACGCCAACGCCGAGCCACACCTTCGCCGAGATCGCCGGCCTGCGCTGGGACACGGTCGGCGACGCCCAGGGCACCGGCCCGCGCTGGCACCTCGCCCCGACCTCCACCGCCGGCTTCGTCGCCCGCCACCCGCCGGGCCTCTGAGGGCTCAAACGCATCCCGTAGACGGGAGCAGCCGCACTCGTGGCGGCGATACCCCCGGCTGGATTCGAACCAGCGACCATCGGATTAGAAGTCCGGTGCTCTGTCCACTGAGCTACGGGGGCGCCCGGCAAGGTTAGGACCTGGCAGGCGAGATCGCGTAGCATCGCGGCGTGCCGAACGTGGAGGTGCCCGGGGCCGAGCTGCACTACGAGCGCGCCGGCGAGCGGCGAGCCGCTGCTGCTGATCCAGGGGATGAGCGCCACCCACGTCGCCTGGGGGCGAGCCGTTCTCCGCCGCTGCTCGAGCGGAGCTTCGAGTGCATCGTCTTCGACAACCGCGGCATCGGCCTCTCGCGGCCGGGTCGACCGCGCCGTTCACGATCGCCGAGATGGCCGCCGACACCGCCGGCCTGCTCGACGCGCTCGAGATCGAGAGCGCCCACGTGCTCGGCATCTCGATGGGCGGGATGATCGCCCAGGAGCTGGCGCTCGCCCACCCCGAGCGCCTGCGCTCGCTGACCCTCGGCTGCACCTACTGCGGCGGCCCGGGCTCGCAGCTGATGGACCCCGCCGACTTCCAGGGCCTGGTCGAGGCGATGGCCTCGGGCGACGCCACGAGCGGGTCTTCCGGGCGATGTACGAGCTCAACCTCTCCCCCGGCTTCCGCGCCGACGAGAGCCGCTACGCGGAGTTCGCCGCGATGGCCGAAGCGCTGCCGGCGCCGCGCCAGACGATCGAGCTGCAGGTGCAGGCGATCGCCGCCCACGACACCAGCGCCCGCCTGCCGGGGCTCTCGACCCCGACCCTGGTCATCCACGGCACCGTCGACCGCGTGCTCGGCTATCCCAACGGCCCGCTGATCGCCTCGCTGATCCCCGGCGCCCGGCTCGAGACCCTCGACGGCGTCGGCCACATGTTCTGGTGGGAGCAACCCGAGCGCGCCGCCGAGCTGGTCCGCGAGCACGCCCTGGCGCCGGCCTGAGTCGTCCGCGCGCGGCACGCCCTGGCGCCGGCCTGAATCGCCCGCTCGCGGCTAGGACTTCGGCGTCGAGCTGCGCGCAGCCGGCCGGGTCGAGCTTGCCGTTGACCTTGAAGACGTAGTCGGGCTCGGGCACGATTTCGGCTCTTCGATGACCAGCTTCAGCGCCGGGTCGTCTTTCACCCAGTAGTAGATCGGGTACCAGTATTCGGCCTGCGGCGAGTCCTGGGTGAACTGGCTGATGATCAGGTAGTCGTAGTCGCCGGCGTTGATCCGGCGGCGGAACTGCTGCGCAGCTGGTCGCCAGCCGGTAGGTGCCGTCGGGGCCGGGCACGCCGATGTACTGGACGTCGTTGGTGAGGTCGTTGCCGTAGAAGCCGTACTGGCCGAAGATGATCTCGCTGGAGCCGGCGATCCCGATCCGCTTGTCGTGCTGGCTGCTGGGCGAACGTCATAGGCCTTCTGCGGGCCGCCTTCCTGCAGGAAGAGAGTCGATTTCGTGTAGTGGTGGTCGGCGTACTGGACCTGCTGCGCGCGGCCCAGCACCACCGCCAGCAGCACCACCACGGCGACCGCACGCCGGCGACGAGCGCGCGGCTGACCTGCGCCGCGCGAGCGCAGCAGCGCCAGCGCCGCCGGCGCCCAGACCAGCGCCAGGGTGAGGAAGATCGTGCCGACGATGAAGCCCGGGTACCAGCGCGGCGTCGTCAGCACCGTGATCGCGTAGACCGCGGTCAAGAAGAGCAGCGTCTGCCAGGCGCGCCGGTCCGGCGCCCGCAGCGGCCGGGCGATCGGCAGCAGCGCCATCGCCAGGACCAGCCCCGGGACCAGGTAGCGGGTGTTGGTGAAGAAGCCGGTCGGCGAGCCCTCCTGACCGGCCGCGGTCAGCGGCGTGAAGACGTAGACGACCGCGGTCACCAGGGCGGCGACGGCGATCACCCGGAGGATCTTGTTGCGCGAGCGCACCGCGATGAAGACCGCGGCGGCGACGGCGACGATCAGGATCAGCGGCCAGAGCGGCCCGAAGGCGTTGTCGAGCTGGGGGAAGAACCACCTGCGGTAGATCGTCGGCTCGGTCAGGTAGTGCGCCACCGCGAAGCGCGGCCGCGGGTCGAGCGGCATCTGGTCCGGCGTCGGCAGGCTGCAGCGGCCCGAACTTGATCTGTGGGATCGGGTTGCCGCCGGTCTTGATCGCCGCCCGCAGGTACCAGTAGCCGCCGACCACGAGCATCGAGAGGCCCATCACCCAGGCGGTGGTCAGGCGCCGCCCCTTGCCGCTGAAGAGGACGACGCCGATCGCGATCGCCGCCACCGGGATCAGGAAGGTGAGCTTGACCGAGGCGGCCAGCCCGGCAGCGATCCCGGCCATGATCAGCGGCCCCTTGTCGAGCAGCGGCGCGTCGCTCTCCGGCGCGTCCTGCACCGCCCCGGCTTTGGGCGCGCGTCGCTGGTGGCCGTTGATGAGGAAGGCCGCGAAGGCGATCAGGAAGGCCAGGCCCATGATGTCGTTGCGCCCCTCGCCGGGCTGGGTTTCGATCATCACCCCCGAGTCGAGGACGATCGCGGCGGCGACCAGCGTCGCCGGGCCGACCTTGTAGGGGCGGCCGACGCACCAGGCGGCGAGCAGCGCGATCGCCAGATCCAGAAGAGGTTGATCAGCGGCGAGAGCCAGTCGCTCTTGAAGAGGACGATCGCCGGCGGCGTGGATCAGCTCCGAGCTCTGCGGGTAGAACCAGGCGGCGAGCCGCAGCGGGTCGGTGAAGTGCAGGTGGACCGTCGAGTGTTCCTGCGCCATCCGCGCCGCGAAGGGCATGTGGTACCAGGTCGTGTCGCCGCCGAACATCCCCTGGTCGAGGCTGAGCTGGGACGGGAACGTCCACTCGGCCACCGTGAAAGAGGCGACCGCGACGGCGATCCAGCAGGGCGACCGTTCTGCACTTTCGGCGCCGGCACTTCCTGGCCGTCGCGCGGCGCCTTGCGCCAGCCCGAGCAGCGCCGCCAGCAGCCCGATCGCGATCGTGACGACGATGATCCAGCCCAGCCGCAGGATGCTCAGCGTGCCCAGCAGCTCCAGCGAGAGGATCAGCAGGGCGACCGCGACGGTGGCGTCGGCGAGCCGCGCCAGCGCCCCGGAGAATTCCGGCACGATCCAGCGCCGCAGCCAGTAGCCGCCGAGGCCGAGCGCCGCGACGATGCCGATCACGGCGAGGCAGCCGCCTATGTAGGAGCCGAAGGAGGGTGCCACGGGCGCGGGATGCTATTCGCCGCGCCGGTGGGGCATCCGCCGCGCCTAGGAGGCGGCGGCGGGGATGCGGCAGGAGACGCCGGTCCCGGCCAGGCCGCAGTAGCCGTTGGGCACCTTGTGCAGGTACTGCTGGTGGTACTCCTCGGCGTAGTAGAACGGCCCGGCGGGCTCGACCTCGGTCGTGATCGGCTCCTTGCCGGCCGCCCGCAGCGACTCGTCGTAGGCGTCGCGAGCCATCTCCGCCGTCGCCTTCTGGGCGTCGTTGGCGAAGTAGATGCCAGAGCGGTACTGGGTGCCGACGTCGTTGCCCTGGCGCATCCCCTGGGTCGGGTCGTGCTCCTCGAAGAAGATCTTGAGCAGGTCGGCGTAGGAGATCTTCGCCGGGTCGAAGGCGACCAGCACCGCCTCGGCGTGGCCGGTCCGCGCCGAGCAGACCTCGTCGTAGGTCGGGTTGGGCGTGGTCCCGTTCATGTAGCCGACGGCCGTCGTGTAGACGCCGTCGAGGTCCCAGAACAGGCGCTCCGCGCCCCAGAAGCAGCCGAGCGCGAAGTAGGCGGTCTCGATCCCCTCCGGGAACGGCGGCTTGATCGGCGTGCCGAGCACCGCGTGCGTCTCGGGAACGGCGAAGGCGGGCTCGCTGCGACCGGGCAGCGCGTCCTCGGGCGCGGGCATGCGGGTCTTCTCGGGATTCAGCATCGTCATCAGCTTTCCGAGTCTGTTCATCTCATTTCCTCCTGCCGTAGACGTTACGGCAGCGAGATAACAAGCCTGTGAACGCACTTGTTGCCGCTACCCGGACGAAATGCGTTCTCACCGCCGCGAACGGGTCAGGCGAACTCGTAGCTGACGCCGGTCAGCTCTTCGGACACCGCCCAGAGCCGCTCCGCCGTCGCCGCGTCGCGCCCGGCCCTGATCGGGCTGACGACCTTCGGGTAGCCGCGCTGCTCCTCGAAGCCGTCCGGCCCGATGAAGAGGCCGCCGTCGAGGTTGGGACGGGTGGCCGCGTAGAGCTCCGGCAGGGCGCCCATCTCGGCGCTCTGGGCGAAGAGGTGGTTGGCCACCGCCATCGCCCAGCGGTCGAGGGCGGGCGGGGCCGCCGACTGCAGGTTGGTCGCCGAGTAGCCGGGATGCGCGGCGAGGCTGCTCACCGTCGAGCCGGCGGCGCGCAGGCGACGGTCGAGCTCGCGGGCGAAGAGGAGGTTGGCGAGCTTGGACTGGCCAGTAGGCGGTCCAGCGGAAGTAGCGGCGCCGGCCTGCAGGTCGTCGAAGTCGATCGGCCCGATTTTGTGGGCGGTGCTGCTGACCGTCACGACGCGGGCGTCCTCGCGCCCCTGCATCCCGCCCAGCAGCAGGCCGGTCAGCGCGAAGTGGCCGAGGTGGTTGGTGCCGAGCTGCAGCTCGAAGCCGTCGGCGGTCTCGCGCCGCGGCGGCGCCATCACGCCGGCGTTGTTGATCAGCAGGTCGAGACCCTCGTGGCCGGCGGAGAAGCGCTCCGCGAAGGCGCGGACCGAGGCGAGGCTGGAGAGATCGAGCGCCTCGACGGCGACCGTGGCGGCGGGCACGGCGGCGCGGATCGACGCCGCCGCGGCCGCCGCCCTTCTCGGTGTTGCGGCAGGCGAGCACGACCTCGGCGCCGGCCCGCGCCAGCTCCCGCGCCGCGACCAGGCCGAGGCCGCTGTTGGCGCCGGTGACCACCGCGGTGCGCCCCGCCTGGTCGGGAATCCGCTCCGCCGTCCAGCTCTCAGCCATCGCCGGCCTCGGGCTGCTGCATGGCATCGATCGGCATCGCTGCGACCGTAGCCGATTGCCCCCGACCCCGCCAGCGGATACGGTCCTCCGATCGGTTGCTTCGTCGTCCTCTTCGCCTTCATCTCGCCACGGCTGGCGCTGTTCGCGCTGTTCCTCTTCTCGCGACCTGCTCAGCCGCGCCTTCGACAGCTGGTTCGTGCCCTTCCTCGGCTTCTTCCTGCTGCCCTGGACGACGCTGGCCTACGCGGTGATGTGGAGCAGCTCGAACCGAGTCGCCGGCTTCGAGTGGTTCATCGTCATCCTCGCCTTCGTCGATCGACCTCGGCTCCTACGCGAGCCGGGGCCGGGCACGGTCCGCCAAGGCCTGAGGAACCCTCGGACGCCGCGCTAGCGCGTGGACCGGGTAGGAGAGCCGGATGTGGCGCTTGGAGAGGACGACGAACGGCCGCTCGCTGACCTCGCCGTCCAGCAGCGAGGTCATTTCGACGTTCGTCAGCGGCACGAACTCGAGGTCGTCGCGGTTGAGCGAGTCCGAGAAACGGCTCTGGTAGCCCTCCGGCGGCAGGGTCACGTCGCCGACGACGAGTTGGCGGTCGGTTTCGAACACGGCCCGCTCGACCCGTCGCTCGATGTGGTCTCCCTCACTCATCCCCGCCACTATCGACACAATCCCAATATTTCCCACCGAACAAACGTCCACCGCCAGTCGATTCGACGGCGACCTGACACCCGCGGCGACAGCCCCCGCTCGGACTCCTTCCTGCGAAACTGCAATATGGCCGATTTGGCTGGCATCGATCCGGATCGCGTACGGGCACTTCAGGAGTCGGAGAACGCCCGCTTCGTCAACGAGCGTCCCGGGTCGATGAAGCTGTGGGAGCGAGCACGCCGGTCGATGCCACGGGGCGTGCCGATGGCGTGGATGGACGATCTCTACGATCACCCGCCGGCTTGGATCTCGGCGGGCAGCGGTGCCACATTCACGGACGTGGACGATCACACCTACCTCGATATGTACATCGCCGACATGAGCGCTTTCTGCGGGCACGCGCCCCGCACCGTGACCGACGCGGTGGCTGAGCGGATGAAGCTCGGCAACCAGTTCCTGCTCCCCGGCGAGGACGCGATTGTCGTAGCCGAGCATCTGGCCGGCCGGTACGGAATGCCGAAATGGCAGTTCACGCTCTCTGGCACTCAGGCGAACACCGAGGTGATCCGCCTGGCGCGGGCCCTGACGGGCCGCGACGTCGTGCTCGTCTTCGACGGGAAGTACCACGGCGAGGGCGACACCACGCTGGTGATCGAGGACGACGGCGGTCGGGTGATCCCGGAGCAGCCCGGACTTCCCCCCTGGGTCGCGGACGGGGCCCGCATCGTGCAGTTCAACGACGTCGCCGCGCTCGAGGCCGCGCTTGCGCCCGGTGACGTAGCTCTGGTGCTGGCTGAGCCGGCGATGACCAACGCCGGGTTCATCCTTCCCCGGCCGGGATACCACGCAGCACTCCGACGCGCGACCCGCGAAACCGGAACGCTGCTTGCCCTCGACGAGGTGCACACCCTGGTGTGCGCCTATGGCGGCCTGACGAACGCGTGGGGGTTGGAGCCGGATTTCCTGACGGTCGGGAAGTCGATCGCCGCCGGCGTTCCGCTCGCGGCCTACGGAATGCGCGACGACGTCGCGGGGGCCATTGCCCCGCCCGAGAAGGCGCGCGTGGTCTCCGGCGCCTTCGTCAACGAGGTTCCCACCGGCGGCACCCTGTTCGCCAACGCGCTGTCGATGGCGGCCGGCAGGGCGGCGCTCTTGGATGTCCTGACCGAGGGGGCCTTTGCCCAAACCGCCACCCTCGGGGAGCGCATGGCCGCCGGCCTGCGAAGCGCGATCGGCGATGCCGGGCTGGGCTGGAGTGTGGTGCAGCACGGCGCCCACGCCTCCTACTTCTTCATGCCCGATGCACCCGTCGACGGCGCCGGCTCACGCGAGGCCGACGACCCCGCACTACGTGCCCTGATTCGCGTCTACATGGCGAACCGTGGGATCTGGGAATCTGGGTGGTGGCTGGGGCCCACCGTCTCGATCGCGCATGAACACACGGACGTCGACCGCTATGTCGGGCTGTTCGAGGAGTTTCTCAGCGAGGTGACGTGACCATCGCCGAGCCGGCCGAGTCGCATCCGCTCGACTGCTCGTCACTCCAGACTCGAATCGAGGCAATCGCCTTGTTGGACGGCATTTGAACCGAATTAGGACGCTGACCGGATGCCGGACTACTCGTTCCCCTCGCGAACCCTGAACCCGACGGGGCGCTTCGCCCGGGGCGGCGGCGCGATCAGCTGTCGCAGCGCCTCGAAGATCTGGCGCAGCTGCGCATCGTGCTCGCTGAGGCGCGCACCGATGTCCAGTTCCATCTGATCGAGCCGCGTCTGAAGTTCCTGGAAGGAACCCGCGGCACGCCGAAGCTCGATGAACGCCCGCATGATCTCGATGTTCACCGCAATCGCCCGATCGCTGCGGAGCACCCCTGAGAGCATCGCGATCCCTTACTCGGCAAAGACCAGAGAACGCTTGCGCCGACCCCCGTGCCCTCCACTTGACATCACAAATTGTGATTTCAAGTGGCTGAACTCCTCAGCGAGATCCTCATCCAGCATCACCTGACGGCCTCGGACGACCAGAATCCTCTTCTCGATCGCCGGCGCCGCGATGACCTGCACGTCCGCCTTCTGCTCTGCTGGGTTGGCCACGCTCGCATGATGGCAAATGGGCCGGAACCTTTTGTCTACATCGGGGCGGCTGGATTTGAACCAGCGACCTTCCGGCCCCCAAACCGGATGCTCTACCAGACTGAGCCACGCCCCGATTCGCTCAGTCTAGAGCCACCCTTCAAGGGCGCCGGGAGGCCGTTGGGCATGACCCGTTAGCGTTGGCGTCGATGGCCGACGTACAGCCATTCAAGGCGTTGCACTACGACCTCGGCAAGGTCGGCTCGCTGGACGCCGTCGCGGCGCCGCCCTACGACGTGATCGACGCCGCCGGCCGGGCTCGGCTGCTGGAGCGCTCGCCCTACAACGCGGTCGCGATCGACCTGCCGAAGCCGTTCGATCCCGCCGACTCGGCAAGCACCGCCGGTGGCGATCCCTACGAGGAGGCGGCAAGGACCCTCGACGCCTGGCGGAGCGACGGGGCACTGGTGGAGGATGGGGAGCCGGCGATCTGGGCCCTGACCCAGGACTACACGGCGCCCGACGGCTCCACCCACAGCCGTCACGGCATCCTTGCCCGGGTCCGGGTGGAGGACTACGAGAGCGGCGGCATCCGCCCCCACGAGCGGACCCACCCCGGGCCGCTGCAGGATCGGCTCGAGCTGACCCGCGCCAGCGGCTACAACCTCTCGCCGATCTTCTCGCTCAGCACCGCCGATGCCTGGCCGCTGGTCGAGCCGGCCATCGCCGGAGAGCCCTGGGGCGAGGCGACCGACGAAGCCGGCACCGTCAACCGCGTCTGGCGGGTCGGCGACCCGGCGATCCACGCCGCCGTCTCCGCGCGGCTGGCCGGCGCCGAGCTGCTGATCGCCGACGGCCACCACCGCTATGAGACGGCGCGCGCCTACCGCGACGAGGTCGGCGGCGAGGGCCCTCACGACTACACGTTGATGGCGCTGACCGGCCTCGACGATCCCGGCCTCACCGTCTTCCCCACCCACCGCCTGCTCGCCGGCTTCGCCGCGGATCCGCAGCGCCAGCGGCGCCTCGGCAGCGGCCTGCGTGAGCTGTTCGAGGTGACCGAGGTCGGCGTCGACGGCCTCGATCCCGCCGGCGAGGACGGCGTCGGCGTCTACGGCCTCTACGACAACTTCCACAGGCAGGGCTTCCGGCTGCGGCTGAAGGACACCGCCGAGCTCGACCGCCGGCTCGAGGGCAAGCCCGAGGCCTACCGCCGCCTCGACTCGGCGATCCTCGAGACGCTGGTCCTGAAGGGCCTGGCGGGAATGAGCGAGGAGGACATCACCGAGCGCCGCGGGCTCGAGTACGCCAAGAGCATCCCCGACGCCCTCTCCCTGCTCGAAGGCGGCAGCTTCGACGTCGCCTTCATCCAGCGGCCGGTCCCGATCGAGCAGGTCAAGGCCGTTGCCGAGACCGACGAGAACATGCCGCCGAAGTCGACCTACTTCTTCCCCAAGGTGATGACCGGCATCGCCTTCAACCCGGTCCGGTAGCTCGAATCACGAACGGCCGCCGCCCCCGCGTAGGATGACCGTCCAGTGGTCAAGATCTACACCAAGAAGGGCGACGACGGGACCACCTCGCTCTGGTACGGCGGCCGCGTCCCCAAGCACCACGGCCGCACCGAGGCCTACGGCTCGCTCGACGAGGCCTGCTCGGAGCTCGGCGTCGCCCGCGCCCTCTGCGGTGCCGAGCAGGCGGAGCTCGCAGCCGACGTCCTTCGCCTCCAGGACGACCTCTTCGTCGCCGGCGCCGAGCTGGCGACCGCGCCGGAGGCGGCCGAGCGCCTCGAAGACGGAGTCAGCCGCACCACCGAGGCGATGGTCGCCGAGCTGGAGCGCCTGATCGACCGCTACATGGCCGAGGTCGACCTGCCCCCCAAGTTCGTCATCCCCGGCGGCAACCGGCTCTCGGCCCAGCTCGACGTCGCCCGCACCGTGATCCGCCGCGCCGAGCGCCACATCTCCGCCCTCGCCGAGGCCGGTGAGCTGAACGGCGAGACCGTGATCCACTTCGTCAACCGCGCCTCCGACCTCGCTTACGCGATGGCCCGCTTCGCAGACGTCGACGACCCAGCCCTCTTCCAGGGCCGCGGCAAGGATCAGCCATGAAGGTCGTCGCCCGCCGCGACGCGGGGCTCGCCCACGACGTCGAGATCGAGGGCGGGCACGAGATCGTCGTCGACGAGCCGGCCGCGGCCGGCGGCACCGACAGCGGCCCCAGCCCGACCCAGCTGCTCGCCGCCAGCCTCGCCGGCTGCACGGCGATCACCCTGGAGCTCTACGCGGAGCGCAAGGGCTGGGACCTCGGCCCGCTCGAGGTCGAGGTCGACTTCGCCTCCGAGGGCCTGGCGCCGGCCGCCTTCGAGGTGGTCCTGCGGCTGCCGAACAGCCTCGAGGAGGGCCAACGCCAGCAGCTGCTGAAGATCGCCGCCAAGTGCCCGGTGCACAAGGTGCTGGCCAGCGAGACCTCGATCGCGATCTCCGATCGGGTCGAGACGCTCTAGATGGACCTCGGCCTGGCCGGGCGCGCCTGCGCCGTCACCGGTGCCAGCCGCGGCATCGGCCGCGAGACCGCGATCGGGCTCTGCGCCGAGGGCGCCAGCGTGCTGCTCGTCGCCCGCGGCGAGGAGCGGCTGCGCGAGGTTCAGGAGGAGGCCGACGGAGCCGGGGCGAAGGTCGGTGGCCGGGCCGCGGTGCTGGCCATCGACGTCACCGCCGTCGACGCCGGCGAACGCCTGCTGGCAACCGCCACCGAGTATTTCGGCGCCCTCGACGTCCTCGTCAACAACGCCGGCGCCGCCAGCTGGCGCGACCTCGACGACGTCCCCGACGAGGACTGGCGCGCCCAGTACGAGCTCAACGTGATGGCGCCGCTGCGGGCGATGCGCGCCGCCGCCCCGGCGATGGCCGAGCGCGGCTGGGGCCGCGTCGTCAACGTCTGCTCGACCGCCGGTAAGCGCCCCTCCGCCTCGATGCCGGAGTACTCGGTCGCCAAGGCCGCCGAGCTCTCGCTCTCCCGCCTCTTCGCCGACCGCTACGCCAAGCAGGGCGTCCTCGTCAACGCGATCTGCCCCGGCCCGGCCGAATCGGAGATGTGGATGGATCCGGGTGGCCTGCTCGACCAGTCGCAGGCGATCTCGGGCGCGGCCAGCCGCGAGGAGGCCCTCGAGGCCGCCGGCGCCAAGCGCCCGATCGGCCGCCTCGCCGACCCGGCCGAGATCGCCGCCGCGATCGTCTTCCTCTGCTCCGACCGCGCCTCCTACGTATCGGGCGCCGCCTGGTCCGTGGACGGAGGCACCGTCCAGGTGATCATCTAGCCCTCTCCTCTTGCCTTTAGTCGCCCACACGGCGACCAAGGGCAAGAGGAGCAGCGGTCCTGGATGATTCTGCCGTGGAAGATCTTGCTCGGCGCCTGCTCACCGCCAACGCCGCGGCGGCGATGGAGACTCGCGGTGGCACCGATGCCGCGGTGCTGCTCGCCCTCTACGGCTGGCCCGGCGAGCCGGGGCTGATCTTCACCGAGCGGCGCGCGGACCTGCGCCGGCACGCCGGCGAGATCTCGTTCCCAGGCGGGCGCCAGGACGAGGCCGACGCCGACCTGAGCGCGACGGCGCTGCGCGAGGCCCAGGAGGAGATCAGGCTCGATCCGGCAGCGGTCGAGCTGGTCGGGGCGCTGCCGCCGGTTTCGACCTTCGTCACCGGCTACCGGGTCCACCCCTTCGTCGGCCTCGTCGCCGCTCCGGCCGAGTTGAACCTGGAGCCCAACCCGACCGAGGTGGAGACGGTGCTCACCTTCTCGCTGGAGCTGCTGTGGGAGAGCTACGAGATGCGCCGTCTGGTCCGCCGCGGCGTCCCCATCCACACCCCCACCTACGAGGTCGAGGGACAGCTGATCTGGGGAGCCACCGCACGGATCCTCAGCCATTTGCTAGATCGGGTCTGAGACGGCGTAACCAAGTCCGGCAAGGACACAGGGAGCGTGGCGTGCTCCGCACGCGAGCGACCGAGGACACCGCCGGACGCCGGTTACGGCGTCTCAGACGGCTGGGGAACGATGCGGATGTAGGGCCGCGGCTCCTCCCAGCCATCCGGGTAGATCTCTTTCGCCTGGTCGTTGGAGACAGAGCCGGCGATGATCACGTCGTCGCCCTGCTGCCACTGGGCCGGAGTCGCGACTTTGTGCTGGGCGGTGAGCTGCAGCGAGTCGATCACGCGCAGGACCTCGTCGAAGTTGCGCCCGGTCGTCATCGGATAGATGAGGATGAGTTTGATTTTCTTGTCGGGACCGATGACGAAGACGTTGCGCACGGTCTGGTTGTCGGCCGGGGTGCGGTCCGCGGCGTCGCCGGAGACATCGGCCGGCAGCATCCCATAGAGCTTTGCGACCTCGAAGTCGACATCGCTGATGATCGGATAATTCGGCGCCGTACCCTGAGTCGCCTCGATGTCGCTCGCCCACTCCTCGTGTTTGTCGAGCGGGTCGACCGAGAGCCCGATGATCTTGACGTTGCGGCTCGCGAAGTCGGGCTCGATCTTCGCCATGTAGCCAAGCTCGGTCGTGCAGACCGGGGTGAAGTCCTTCGGGTGGGAGAACAGGACCGCCCACGAATCGCCGATCCAGTCGTGGAACTTGATCCGGCCCTCGGTCGTGTCGGCCTCGAAATCTGGTGCTATGTCACCAAGTTGCAACGCCATCGAACCGCTCCTTTGTGTATCGCTCTGGCTATTACCTGAATTCCCATCGGAGTTTAACTATTTGCTTTGCCCGCCCGGCGAGAGCAGGCCCAGAGCCACATCGACCATCCTCTGAGACCACTCATCGGCGTCGTTCGGGGTCCCACTGCGCCCGCCTCGCGGAGCTGGCAGGCCTTCATCGCCGAGGATCTCCACCGGGATCCGCCAGGTGCGCGAAGCGGTCCGAACGATCTCCGCGCCGGCCTCGAGCAGGGCGGGATCGACGCTGCCGCGCGCCTCGTAGGCGACCCCCCGCACCGGGGTGTCGACCAGATGTTCCAACAGCCGCTCCAGGCGCGGCCCGTGGATCGCCGCGAGCGTCTCCGGATCCCCCTCGGCGGAACCAAGCAGGAGGAAGACGACGGCGACGTCGCCGACCAGCTCCAGCAACGTGCCGGGCCGGTCGGGGTCGGCGAGCGCCGCCTCGATCCCGGCCGCCTCGATCGGCGCCAGGCCCTCCTCGCTGCGGCTCGTCCCGCGCACCGCCCAGCCCTCGGCCAGGAGACTCTCCCCCAGCATCCGGCCACGGCAGCCACAACCGACTATCAGCGCCCGCGCCAAGGGAGTGGCTAGGCGGACTCGAACGGGCCACCGCCGCGCAGCCGCAGCGCCTCGTCTTCGGCGACCTTGGCCTGCAGCTCGGCTTCGGTCATCTCCGGGGCGCCGCGGCGGCGGCGCATCTCGTTCTGCGCTTCCATCATCTGGCGGATGTCGTCGATTTCGTTCTGCGCCTCGACTTCGGGCGAGCGGGTCGGCTTCCAGTCGACCAGGTCGGCCGAGGAACCGGGATAGAAGTGCCCGACGAGCAGCAGCACGCCGATCATGAACACCAGTACCCCGACCGTCCCCAGGATGTAGAGCACCAGACAAGGATACGGTTCCTCCCAATGTTCGAGGCCTACGTAGTCGACGCGATCCGGACCCCGATGGGGTCCTACCGGGGCGCCCTTTCCGGCGTCCGCCCCGACGACCTCGCGGCACACACGATCCGCGCCGTGGTCGATCGCACCGGCGTCGACCCCGAGCGGATCGTCGACGTCTACCTCGGTGCCGCCAACCAGTCCGGCGAGGACAACCGCGACGTGGCGCGGATGGCGGCGTTGCTGGCCGGGCTGCCGTCGAGCGTCCCCGGCGCGACCGTCAACCGGCTCTGCGCCTCGGGCCTGGAGGCGATCAACGCCGCCGCCCGGGCCGTGAAGCTCGGCGAGGGCGACTTCTACCTGGCCGGCGGGGTCGAGTCGATGAGCCGGGCGCCGTGGGTGGTCGAGAAGCCCGAGCGCGCCCTCCCCCGCGGGCCGCAGACGATGCACGACACGACCCTGGGCTGGCGGATGATCAACCCGCGCATGGCCGAGCTCGGCGTCTGCACCGAGTCGATGGGCGAGACCGGCGAGAACGTCGCCGAGCGCTACGCGATCAGCCGCGAGGACCAGGACGCCTTCGCGCTGCGCAGCCACCGGCGCGCCGTCGCCGCCGCCAAGGCCGGCAAGCTGGCCGAGGAGATCGTCCCGATCGAGGCCCCACAGGGCCGCGAGGTGGTGACCGTCGCCGCCGACGAGGGGCCCCGTTCAGATGCGTCGGCCGAGAAGCTGGCGAAGCTCCGGCCCGTCTTCCGCGAGGGTGGCACCGTCACCGCCGGCAACGCCTCGACCCTCAACGACGGCGCCGCCTGCCTGCTGATCGCCTCCGAGGAGGGCGCGCGAGCGCTCGGCGCCGACCCGCTGGCCAGGATCGTCTGCTTCGGCGTCGCCGGCGTCGACCCCGCCTACATGGGGGTCGGTCCGGTCGCGGCGGTCCCCCGTGCCCTCGCCGCCGCCGGCCTCACCATCGAGCAGATCGACCTGATCGAGCTCAACGAGGCCTTTGCCTCCCAGGTCCTTGCCAGCGCCCGTCAGCTCGGCATCGACGAGGAGCGCCTCAACGTCAACGGCGGCGCGATTGCCCTCGGCCACCCTCTCGGCTGCTCCGGCGCCCGCCTCACCGGCACCCTCATCCGCGAGCTGCGCCGCCGCGGCGGCAGGTACGGCATCGCCACCATGTGCGTCGGCGTCGGCCAGGGCCTAGCGACCGTCTTCGAAGCCGTCTAAGTCCCCCATCGCGTGGTTCCTTTGGGACGTATCTGGTCCCAAAGGAACCACGCGATGGGGCTGGGCCTCAGGTAGCCTCGCCGACGGTGACTTCGGGGTTCACAGAGCTGGCCAGCGTCGACGGTACGGTGACCCCGACCGCCGAGGCGGTGGTGCCGATGAAGGACGACGGCCTCTACCGGGGCGACGGCGCCTTCGAGGTGATCCGCCTCTACGAGGGGAAGCCCTTTGCGCTCGTCGACCACCTCGACCGGCTGGGCCGCTCGGCCGCCGCGATCGAGCTGGAGTTCGACCGCACCGCGCTGGAGGCCGAGATCGCGGCCCTGCTCGAGCAGGCAGGCCAGGTAGACGGGCAGCTGCGGCTGATCGTCACTCGCGGCGGTCGGCGAATCGCCGCCACCGAGCCGATCCCAAACCACGGCGAGACGCTTTCGCTGGCGACCGTCACTTACACCCCAACCCTCATCTTGAATGGGGTCAAGTCACTCTCCTACGCCGCCAACATGCAGGCAAGCCGGCTGGCGAAAGCACGGGGCGCCGACGAGGCGGTGCTGGTGCGGCCCGACGGAATCGTCCTGGAGCCGCCGACCTCGGCGATCTTCTGGGTCTCCCCCGCCGGCGGGCTGCGCACCCCGGCCCTCGAGGACGGCGTCCTCGAGTCGATCACCCGCGACCGCCTGATCAAGGCTCTCGACGTCGCCGAGGGCAGCTGGCAGGTCGACGACCTGCGCACCGCCGGCGAGGCCTTCCTCGCCTCGACCACGCGGGAGATCCAGGCCGTCGCCGCGATCGACGGCACTGAGCTTGCCACCGCACCGGGCCCGCGCACCCGCGAGGCACAACAGGCCTTCGCCGAGACCCTCGGACGAGAGCTGCGAGAACTTTGACGACTACCAGAGAGATAGGTGCCAGATGGACTTCCAGCTGAACGACGAGCAGCGATTGATCTCCGAGGCGGCGCGCGAATTCGCCGACAGGGAGATCGAGCCGCGGGTCAAAGAGAACGACCGCGCCGCCCGCTTCGACCGCGAGCTGGCCAGCAAGCTCGGCGAGGTCGGCTACCTCGGCGCCCCGGTCGCCGAAAAGTACGGCGGCCGCGGCCTCGACTACATCGGCTACGGCCTGATCGTCGAGCAGGTCGGCCGCGCCGACTCCTCCGCCCGCACCGTCGTCTCGGTCCAGACCTCGCTGGTCGCCGGCTCGATCGAGCGCTGGGGCACCGAGGAGCAAAAGCAGCGGTGGCTGCCGCGGCTCTGCTCGGGGGAGGCGCTGGGCTGCTTCGGCCTGACCGAGCCCGACACCGGCACCGACGCCGCCAACCTGCGCACCCGCGCCACCAAGACCGACTCGGGCTGGTCGATCAGCGGCCAGAAGATGTGGATCTCGCTCGGCAACTTCGCCGAGGTGGCGCTGGTCTTCGCCCAGACCGACCCCGCCAAGAAGCACAAGGGGCTCGCCTGCTTCCTGGTCCCGACCGCCACCGAGGGCTTCTCCAGCCAGGAGATCCACGGCAAGCTCGGCCTGCGCTCCTCCGACACCGCCTCGCTGGCGCTGGACGAGGTCGAGGTCGGCGAGGACGCGCTGCTGGGGCAGATCGGCGATGGCTTCAAGGTCGCGATGAGCGCCCTCGACAACGGCCGCTACAGCGTCGCCGCCGGCTGCGTCGGCATCTGCGACGGCTGTGTCGACGCCTCCGTCAAGTACGCCAAGGAGCGCAAGCAGTTCGGCGTCCCCCTGGCCCGCTTCCAGCTGGTCCAGGAGATGATCGCCGACATGATCCTCAAGCGCGACGCCAGCCGGATGCTGGTCTACCGCGCCGGCGTGCTCAAGGACGAAGGCGTGCCGAACACGACCGAGACCTCGGTCGCCAAGCTCTACGCGACTGAGTCGGCGGTCGAGTGCGCCAACCTGGCGATCCAGGTCCACGGCGGCGCCGGCTACGTCGACGACTACCCGGTCGAGCGCTACCTGCGCGACGCCCGGGTGACGACGCTCTACGAGGGCACCTCGCAGATCCAGAAGCTGATCATCGGCCGTGCCGCGACCGGGATCAACGCGATGCTGCCGTTCGAGGAGAGCTAGAGCCGGGTGGCCGAGATCGTCGAGACCACGGTCGACGACTCCCACGTCGCCCTGCTCCGCCTCAACCGGCCCGAGGCCCGCAACGCGCTCTCGCCGGAGATGATGGAGCGGATCGCCGCCGAGCTGGAGCGGCTCGACCCCGACCCCGAGGTGCGCTGCGTCGTCATCGCCGGCTCCGAGGAGGTCTTCGCCGCCGGCGCAGACATCAGGGCAATGGCGGCGCGAACCCTGCCGCAGGCGCTCTACCACCCCTCGGCCTCCTTCTGGCGCCGGCTGGCGGCGACTCAAGACGCCGCTGGTCGCCGCGGTCACCGGCTTCGCGCTCGGCGGCGGCTGCGAGCTGGCCCTGGCCTGCGACATGATCGTCGCCGACGCGGCCGCCAGCTTCGGCCAGCCGGAGATCCGGCTGGGGATCATCCCCGGCGGCGGCGGCACCCAGCGCCTGGCGCGAGTGATCGGCAAGCAGCGGGCGATGGAGTACGTCCTCACCGGCCGCCGTTTCGACGCCGCCACGGCGCACGCGTGGGGCCTGGTCAACAGAGTCGCCGAGCAGGGCCACTGCCTGGAAGAGGCGCTGGCGCTGGCCCACACCGTCGCCGAACGCCCGCCGATCGCCGCCCGGCTCGCCAAGCAGGCGGTGCTCGCCGCCGAGGAGACGGCCCTGTCCGCCGGACTCGAAGCCGAGCGCCGCAACTTCGAGCTGACGATGGCGACCGAGGACCGCGTGGAGGGCATGCGGGCCTTCCTCGAAAAGCGCGAGCCCGACTTCAAGGGCAAATGACCGCCGACGGGCCGGCCACGTCCGCCATATGGACGCTCTAGGCCCACCGGCAGTTGAGCGCGTCGGCATTCTCGGCGCCGGCACGATGGGGCGGGGCATCGCCCAGGTCGCAGCGCTGGGCGGCTTCGAGACGCGCCTCTACGACGCCTTCCCCGCGGCGGCGGAGGACGCGGCAGCGAAGCTGGGCGAGGCGCTTGTCAAGGGCACCGCCCGCGGGCGCTGGAGCGAGGCGGAAGCCGAGGCCGCCGCCGGGCGGGTCAAACCGGCGCTTGAGATCGGCGAGCTGGCCGGCTGCGAGCTGCTGATCGAGGCGGCGCCCGAGGACGTGGGGCTGAAGCAGCGGCTGTTCACCGCCGTGGCCGCGGTCTGCGGTCCGGAGACCGTCCTCGCCAGCAACACCTCCTCGCTGCGCGTCTCCGAGATCGCCGCCGGGGTGCCGAACCCCGAGCGCCTGGTCGGGATGCACTTCTTCAACCCGCCGGCGCTGATGAAGCTGGTCGAGGTGGTCGCCGCGGAGCGGTCCTCCGAGCAGGCGCTCGCCACCACCACCGAGGTCGCCGAGCGGATGCGGCGAACGCCGATCCGGGCCAGGGACACGCCCGGCTTCGTCGCCAACCGCCTCGCCCGCCCCTTCTCGCTGGAGTCGCTGCGGATGCTCGCCGACAGGACCGCGGACGCGACGACGATCGACCGCGTCGTCCGGCTCGGCGGCGGCTTCCGCATGGGGCCCTTCGAACTGCTCGACCTGATCGGGCTCGACGTCAACCTGACGATCGCCCGTTCCTTCTTCGCCCAGGGTGGCGAGCCGGAGCGCTGGCGCCCGAGCCCGATCCAGGAACGGCTGGTCGAGGAAGGCAGGCTCGGCCGCAAGAGCGGCGAGGGCTACTACGCCTACGGCGAGGGCAACGAGCGCCCCTCGGATCCCAAGCTGGAGATTGCCGCGCCGACCTTAGATTCTGCCGAGCTGGCGAAGATCGATCCGCTGGCGACCGAGATCCTCAGCCGCCTCTTCGCCCAGCTCGCCAACGAGACCGCCTTCGCCCTGGAAGAGAACGTCGCCTCGCCGCAGGACATGGACACGGCGATGCTGCTGGGCTTCAACTGGCCGCTCGGCCCGCTCGGCCTGGCCGAGCTGATCGGCGCCTCCCAGGCGGTCGAGCTGCTGGAGAGGCTGGAGCGCGAGAAAGGCGGCGCCTACGCCCAAGCACCGCTGCTGCGCCGGGCGGCAGCGCAGAACCTCGAGCTGGCCGACGCCAAAGGGGAGGCCGGGTAACCGCAATCGCAGCCGCAATCGAGGCAGCGGCAGCAGCGACGCGGCTGACTACGCCTGAAGCCGGAACATCAACTGATCCTCGAAGCACCAGCTCCAGTCTTCGCCTGGCTCGGCCGAGCGGATGATCGGGTGGCCCGTCTCTTTGTTGTGGGCCGTTGCGTGCTTGCCGATCGAGTCATCGCAGCAGCCGATGTGCCCACAGCTCTGGCACATCCGCAGGTGGACCCACTGCATTCCCTGCGCCAGGCACTCCTCGCAACCGGCGACCTGGTCCGGGAGCTCGAGGAACTCAACCGTGTCGAGGTGGGTGCACTCGGCGGCCATGGCCTACGGGGCCGGGGCGATCTCGACCGGCTCGCCGCCGGGCATCCAGTGCGCCTCGACGGCGGGCGGGCTGTCGCGCAGGTAACGCTCGGCGTCGAGGGCGCCCATGCAGCCGGTGCCGGCGGCGGTGACCGCCTGGCGGTAGGTGTGGTCGACGACGTCGCCGACGGCGAGGACCCCGGCCAGGTTGGTGCGGGTCGAGCCGGCCTCGGTGACGATGTAGCCGTCCTCGTCGGTGTCGACCTGGTCGCGGACGATCTCCGACTTGGGGATGTGGCCGATCGCGACGAAGGCGCCGCTGGCCTCGATCTCCTCCTGCTCGCCGGTCTCGGCGTGGCGGAGGCGGATCTTCGCCAGCTTGCCGTCCTCGCCGGCGACGAACTCCTCCGGGATGAAGGGCGTCTTGAGGTCGATGTTGTCCTGCTGGCGGGCGCGCTCGAACATGATCTTGGAGGCACGGAACTCGTCGCGGCGGTTGACGATGGTCAGCTCGCTGGCGTACTTGGAGATGAAGATCGAGTCCTCCATCGCCGAGTCGCCGCCGCCGATCACGATCACCCGATTGCCCTTGAAGAAAGCGCCGTCGCAGACGCCGCAGGTGGAGACGCCGCGGCCGCCGAGCTCCATCTCGCCGGGAAGGCCGAGCCTTTTCGGCTCCGCCCCCATCGCCAGGATCACGGTCTTGGCGCGGTGCTCCTCGTCGCCGAGGAAGACCTTCTGGACGCCGCCGTCGGAGAGCTCGACGCGGTCGACGTCGTCGCTGACGAAGCGGGTCCCGAAGCGCTCGGCCTGGGCGCGGAACTGGCTCATCATCTCCGGGCCCATGATCCCCTCGGGGTAGCCCGGGTAGTTCTCGACGTCGGTGGTGTTCTGCAGCTGCCCGCCCCACTGGAAGCCCTCGAATACGAGCGGCTCCAGATTGGCTCGCGCCGTGTACAGCGCGGCCGTGTAGCCGGCGGGCCCGCCGCCGATGATGATTACGTTCTCGACCTTCTTGTTATCCGTCATATTCCGCCTCTAAGACTAATACTTTACTTTTTATAGTACCGCTCGGCAGGCCCGCCCACAACCTCCTGCATGGCCAGCTCGAGGTCCGATTCCGCCGTCCCCCCGCGCTCGACCGGCAAGCCCTCCGTCTCCCAGCGGTGGACGGTCTTGCGGAGCTGGAAGAAGGCGACTATCCCTGGCGGGATCGGCATCCAGAAGGCGACCAGGCGGAAGACCAGGATCGCCGGGAAGACCGTGGTCTCGGGAACCCCGAAGAGGACGAAGGCGCCGATCATGCCGGCGTCGACCGCTCCCACTCCAGCAGGGGCCAGGGGGAAGAGGTTGGCGACCATGCCGAGGAAGAAGCCCTGGACGACCACGGCCAGCGGCACGTGGACGCCGAAGGCGTGAAAGGAGGCCCAGAGCACGCCGATGCTGAACGCCCAGAAACCGGCGGCGCCGATCACGGCAAGGCCGCCACGCGAAGGATGGGCGAAGAGGCCGAGCGCGAAGCGGAAGCCCTCCCCCACCGTGGCCGGGATTTTCGCCGCGCCGTGCAGGAACGCTTTCGCGCGCTCACCGTGGGCGAAGGGCGCCAGGCGCCGTTCGACGTCGGCCGGGATCAACGCGATCAGGACGCCGAAGACCAGCAGCAGCCCAGCCACGGCCGCCGGGATGATCGTCAGCTCGACCGAGTCCTTGCCGTGCAGCACGCCGGTCCGCAACAGCACGCCGAAGAGGATCAGCGCCAGCGGGTAAAAGGCGTAGTGCAGGCTGATGAAGGCGACCATCCGCCGGGCGCTGTCGCGACGCGCCATCCCGGCTTTGCGCAGCGCCCAGTAGGTGAGTGCGATCCCACCGGCGCCGCCGGCCGAGAACAGCAGCGACGCCGCGACACCCGCCATGTTGATCTCGTAGGTCTCCTCCCAGCGCAGTCGCAGCGCATCACCGCCGACCACCGCCTTGAAGAGGGCGATGTAGGTGGCGTAGGCAAGAACGTTGAAGCCGATCGCGACGGCGATCCAGACAGGGTCGGCGTCGTCGAGCTTGCCCAGCGCGTCGCCGAGGCCGACCAGCCTCGGGAAGAGGAAGTAGATGCTGCCGAGCAGCAGCACCACGATGAGCAGGGTCTGCAGCAAACGCCGCGTCGTGAAGAGCGGCATCTCGACGTTGCCGTTGCCATTCGCCGAGTCCTCTAGAGACACCCCGGGGACGCTACCCGCTGGCGATGCTCTCCAAGCGCTGCAGCACTCCGTTTACCCCGGAAACGAGGGGCTCGACCAACGGCTCGCCACGCCGCACGACCACCACGAGCAGAGCTCCGGCGGCCAGATCGGTGACGTAGTGCTCGCCCAGGTAGACGAGCCCGAAGCCGAGCGTCAGCGCGTAGCTCCAGCCGATCGTCCCCTCGACCCTGCCCGCTTCAGCCAGCGAGAGCGCGGCCACCACCGAGGTGGCGAAGTGCAGCGAGGGCATCGCCGCCCAGGGGTTGCCGCCAAGCGCCTCGTACATCTTCGGCCAGGCCGAGCCCCAGGTGTCCTCGCCGACCTCGACCATGATCCGGCGCACGTCCTCGCCGGTCAGGTCCTGCTCGGAGGCCCACCAGGGCGGCGCCGTCGGCAGCGCGAAGTAGACGACGCAGCCGAGGTCGAAGACAGCCGCCATGCGGCGGGCGGCCCGTGGGAAGCGCTCGTTGTTGCGGACCAGGACGAAGGCCAGCGCCAGGTACGGCTCGAAGAACCAGAGCCAGTGGGTCCAGGTGAGGACGCGGTCGATCAGGCGGACCCGCGGCAGCCGCGCGAGGGCGCGCTGAAGGCGGGCTCCCGGCAGCTTGCCGGCACCCAGAGCGCGGTCGGCGACGATCGGGTAGCGGCTGCGCAGACGGCTGCGCAGTCGCTCCGGGTCGTCATAGGGAATCTCGTGGACCATGATGAAAGCCCACATCTGTATCGCGTAGAGGGCGACGTCGCGCTTCTTGGAGCGGGGAAAGAGGACGGCGAGGGCGAGTGGCCCGCCGGCACAAGCCGCCACGGTCGCCGGCGCCGGTATCCGCAGCCGCCGACGCAGCAAGGGGACCGCGATTGCGGCACCGACAAGACCGGCCGCACCTGTCCGCACCGCGAGTCGAAGCGCGGGTGATGGCCGGGAGTGCCTCTTCATAGGGTCGGCGAGTATAGGTAGGCGCCGGGGGGCGGGAGAGTCGGCCCGCCGCCCGATGGCCGCCCGGCGTGATTAGAATGGCCGCGCTTTGGCGCCGCACTCCCCTGGCACTGACCAGATCGACACTCTGCTTTGGATCGGCTTCGTCGCCGCGGCGATAGTCGTGGTCGCGATCAACGTCGCACTGATCTACGCCGTACGCCGAAATCGCGCCGAGCGCGGCGCCCAGCCAAGCCAGGCCGGCGGCGGTCGCCGCGTCCAGTTCCGGGTCGGCGCCGTCCTCACCGCCTTCGCCGCGGCGATCTTCGTGCTCAGCATCGTCTTCACCGACAAGGCCCAGGAGACGCCCGCGACCGGCTCCGCCGGGCTCGCCGCCGCCAAGACCGCGCCGCTGACGATCAAAGCGACGGGTCAGCAGTGGCTATGGCGCTACCAGTACCCGAACGGCTCCTTCTCCTACTACAAGCTGGTCGTCCCGGCCAATACCGCCGTCGACCTCGAACTCCTCTCCACCGACGTCGTCCATACCTGGAACGTGCCCGACCTCGCAGCCAAGCGCGACGCGGTGCCGGGCAAGGTCAGCAACGTCGTCTTCCGGGCTGACGAAGAAGGCAGGTACGACGGCCAGGCGGCGACCCTCTCCGGCCAGGCCTACTCGGCGATGCGGACCGAAGTCGACGTCGTCTCGCCGCCGGCCTACGAAGCCTTCCTCAAGCAGCAGAAAGCCGACATCGAGGCGGCCCAGGAACGGGTCGTGGGGCTGATCGAAAACGGAGAAGTGCCATGAGCGAGACGCCACGCCCCGAGCTCGTCGTCGACGGCTTCCCGGGCAAGCCCCGCCCGCGCTGGATCGAGCTGGCAACCAGCGCCGACCACAAGGACATCGGCCGGATCCTGATCTGCGGCTCGCTCGGCTTCCTCTTCCTCGCCGCGGTCGAGCTGCTGCTGATGCGGCTGCAGCTGGCGGTGCCGGAGAACAGCTTCCTCTCCCCGGTGGGCTTCAACCGGATGCTCTCCACCTACGGCGCGACCGCCATCTTCTTCTTCGCGATCCCGCTCGTGCTCGGCTTCTTCTATTACGTGGCGCCGCTGCAGGTCGGCGCTCGCGGCACCGCCCTGCCGCGCCTCGGGCAGCTCGGCATGGCCCTCTTCGCGGCCGGCGCCACGGTGCTCTACGCCGGCTTCCTGTTCACGCCCTCCGAGGCGGGTGTCAATCCGCTGGCGCCACTCAGCGAGCTGGCCTTCCTCTCCAACAACGGGGTCGATGCCTGGGCCACCGCCACCGGCCTGGCAACCCTCGGCTTCGTCTTCCTGGCGATCGACCTGCTGACGACGCTGCGCAACATGCGCGCTCCCGGCATGGCCTGGCGGCGGCTGCCCGTCTTCGCCTGGGCGGCCACGGTCGGCTGCTGGCTGATGCTGGTGATCGGGCCGGTGCTGCTGGCGGCGCTGACGATGCTGATGATCGACCGCAATTACGACGGCGTCTTCTTCGCCGACGGGTCCGGCGGCGCACCGCTGCTCTGGCAGCACCTGAGCTGGATCTTCTTCTCCGGCGCCTACATGCTGATCCTGATCTTCGCGCTCGGCGCGATCGCCGAAATCGTCACAGCCTTCTCCGCCAAGCCGCTCTTCAACCGCGGCGTCGTGATGGGGTCGCTGGCCGCGATCGCCGTGCTCGGCACCCTGGCCTGGATGCAGAACATGATGACCGCGCCGATCGGGATCGGCTGGATGTACTTCGCGATGCTGATGTCGCTGGCGCTGATCGTGCCCTTCGGCCTGGTCGTCTTCAACCTGATCGCGACCATGATCGGCGGAGCGCTGCGGATGCGGGCGCCGCTGCTGTTCGCGATCGGCGCGATCTCGGCGATCTCGGTCGGCCTCGGAGCCGAGATCGAGCAGTCGATGGTCGGCGCCGCCTGGGATCTCAAGAACACCACCGACGCCACCGCCGCCACCCACTTCGCGCTGATCGGCGGTGCCGTCTTCGGCGGCTTTGCCGCGCTGCACTACTGGTTCCCGAAGATGACCGGGCGGACGATGGGCGAGAACCTGGCCCGCCTCTCCTTCTGGACGATGGCGATCGGAATCCTCGTCGCCTTCGTGCCCCTTTTCCTCGCCGGCGCCGAGCAGGGCCAGGTGATCGACGCCTACAAGTTCTTCGCCGGCACCGGCGTCGACGCGTACAACCTGATCGCCACGATCGGCACCTTCGTCCTCGCCGCCGGGATCGTGATGACCATCGTCAACGCAATCCTCAGCCGCGAGGGCGGCCCTGCGGCCGGTCACGACCCGTGGCACGGCGAGTCGCTCGAGTGGTTCGCGCTGTCGCCGCCCGAGCCCCACAACTTCGACGTGCTGCCCGATGTCCGCAGCGCCCGGCCGATGCGCGACATTCGCGAGGCGATCGCCCATCGCAGCGGCCGCGGCGAGCGGCCTGCCCGCGGGCGCCAGCCGGTAGCCTGACCGGCGTGAGCGCGGAGCGAGCAAGCGTGCATATCCGGTTCTTCGCGCAGCGAGAGAAGCGCGAACCTGAGTGATGGCCGGCGGCGGCGCGCAGACCGCGCCCACCCCGACGGCAGCCGCACCTGCCCCGCGCTCCGCCGCGATGACGGCGGTCCGCGACTACCTGACGCTGACCAAGCCGAAGGTGCAGTCGCTGCTGCTGTTCACGACGGTGACGACGATGTACGTCGCCGGCGACCCCTCGCTCGGCCTGATCTTCCTCACCTGCCTCGGCGGCGCCCTCTCCGCCGGCGGCGCCGGCGCGATCAACCACGCGATCGACCGCGACATCGACCGGATGATGGCCCGCACCGCCGATCGCCCCGTCGCCTCCGGCCGCATCTCCCCCACCGCCGCGATCGCCTTCGGGACGCTGCTCGGCTGCGCCTCGTTCGCGCTGCTGGCGCTGACCGTCAACCCCCTGGCGGCGGCACTCTCGCTCTCCGGCCTGCTCGGCTACGTCTTCGTCTACACGCTCTGGCTCAAGCGCAGCACCCCCCAGAACATCGTCATCGGCGGCGCCGCCGGCGCGGTGCCGCCGCTGGTCGCCTGGGCGGCGGTGACGGGCGGGCTCAGCGGCATGGCCTTCTTCCTCTTCGCGATCGTCTTCTTCTGGACGCCGCCCCACTTCTGGGCGCTCTCGCTGCTGATGAAGGACGAGTACGCCAAGGCCGGCATCCCGATGCTCCCGGTGGTGCGGGGCGAGGACGAGACCCGGCGCCAGATCCTCCTCTACACGGTCCTCCTCTACGCGGTCACCCAGCTGCCCTTCTGTGCCGGCGGCCTCGGCGTCGCCTACCTGGTGCCCTCGATGGCGCTCGGCGCCGGCTTCATCTACTGCTCGACGAAGCTGCTGCGCACGGCCGACCGCAGCTGGGCCCTGCGCACCTACCTCTTCTCGCTTGCCTATCTGGCCCTGCTCTTCCTGGCGATGGCAATCGACGCCCACGTGTAGCCGGGGCGATCTGGCGGGGGCTCGTGAGGGGTTGGCGCGGGTCGGCCGGGTGTCCCTCCCCCGCAGGCCGTCGCGCAGCTGGGTCGCTTGCCAGGGTTCGGACGTCTGTCCGGGAGCCTGCGGGGGAGGGACACCCGGCCGACCTCACGAATCCCTGACGAGCTTCGGTGAGATCGGCGGCTTTGTGGGCGGAAGCTGATGTGAGACGGGAGCTTTCGGGGAATCGGAGTGTCGGCTTCGCCGGGGGAGCCGGGTGCCACTCCCACGAAGGCTCATGGACAGGCATCCGAACCCTGACACGCGACCCAGCTGCGCGACGGCCTTCGTGGGAGTGGCACCCGGCTCCCCCCCGAGGCAGGCCACCCCGACTTCCCCCCCGCTTGATAGAAATCCAGGCCATGGACCGCGAGATCGCAAGGAAGAACATGCGGGCCGGGCTGGTCGCCGGCGGCTTCGCCGCGGCGATCTTCGCCCTTTCCTTCGTCGTCGCCTTCCTCTACATCGCCCAGTAGACGATGAGCGAGCACCGACACGTCCCCGAGCCCGGCGAGATGGTCTACACGCCAAAGCCCTCCTGGGCGCCGGCCTTCCTCGCCCTCGGCCTGCTCGGCCTGGTCGGCGGGATCTACGCGGCCGGCTTCATCTTCCCGCCGATCGTCTACGCCGTCGTCGGCGCGATCCTCGTCATCGCGGCCTTCCGCGGCCTCGTCCGCGGTGCGATCCGCGATTACTTCCGCCTGCCGCGCCGACAGCAGGTGCGGAGCGCCGCCCTGCCAGTCGAACAGATCACCCTGAACGACTAGCAGAGCTGTCCGCAAGTACGATCAGAAACCGGGTTGAAGGAGCCCGCGCGGCCGGTGGCGAAGTTACATAGCGCGATTGGCACGTCCTGCGCGGCACCATAGGATTGCGCGGTGCCGTTCACGCTCAGGAACCTCAAGGGGGATCTGGAGGACCTCGGCTCTAGGTTCGACGGCGCGCCGGGCCTGGAGTTCCGCGCGGCGACCGAGGCGCTCGAACTCGAGAAATCCGGCCTGAGCTGGCAGCGCGTCCCGCCTGGCTATCGCTTTCCGTACGGCCACACGCACAAGACGCAGGAGGAGGTGTACGTGGTCCTGCGCGGGAGCGGGCGGATGAAGCTCGACGACGAGATCGTCGAGCTCAAGGAGTGGGACGCGGTGCGCGTCCCGCCCGGCACGTGGCGAGGCTACGAGGCCGGGCCGGAGGGCCTCGAGATCCTCGTCATCGGCGCGCCCAATCTCGGTGAGACTCCGCGCGAAGACGTCGCCGGCCAGCGCGACTGGTGGGCAGACTAGGCGGGCGATCGTCCGGTAGTGCTCGGCAAACGTGGGTCAGTCGGCAAGAGATTGGCATGGTGCACATCCCATGCCACTACGCTCGTCACGCCGCGTCGCCCGACGAGGCGATGCAGCTCAACTCGCGAGGACATCGAGCGCGGCAGCCCGCTGGCAGCCGGACAGCACCACCGGCTCCACGCCTCCTCAGCCCGGCGTCATCCCCGAGGTGGCGCCATCGCTCGTCCAAACCCTGACGATGTCGCGCATCGAGAGCACGCCGACCAGCTCGGCCTGCTCGAAGACGACCAGGTGGCGGACACCGCGACGGGACATCTCCGCGGCGGCACGCTCCAAGCTCCAATCCGGCGCGGCGGCGATCACGCTCTCGCTCATGTGATCGGCGACCAGCTCGACATCGGGGTCCTCGCCACCGCCGACCGAGGTCAGCAGATCGCGCTCGGTGACGATTCCCGGCGTCGGCGACTCGGTGTCGCTGACCAACGCGGCGCCCGTCCCCTTCTCGACCATCATCGCGGCGGCCTCGCGCAGGGTGTGCGACGGCCCCACGGTCAGCGACACCTCCGACATCCCGTCCCTCACCTGCATCTGCGGCCTCCTCTCGCCGGCGTTCTGGACATAGTGCGGATCGACTCAAGACTACCCGAATCGGGACGCCCGACAACACGCTTTCGCGGGGCCTCGCCATATAGACTCCGGCCGCCGCCAGCCGTATGCACAGCCCTTCGCAACTCATCCGCCCGCTGCTCGCCCTCGCCGCCCTGGCGGCGGTCGCGCTGGCCGCTTCCGGCTGTGGGACTACGACCGCCGACACCAGCCGGGGCCGGATCCTCTTCGTGCAGAAATGCGGCGTCTGCCACACGCTCGCCCAGGCGGGGACGACCGCCCAGATCGGGCCCAACCTCGACGATGCCTTCGCCTCCGCGCGCAGCGCCGGTGAGGGCGGTAAGACGATCGAAGGGATCGTCAAGGCTCAAGTCGAGTATCCGCGACCGAACAATGGCAACCCCGCCGTCTCGATGCCGCGCGACGTCGTCACCGGCCGGGATCTCGACGACGTCGCCGCCTACGTCGGGACCTACGCCGGGGTGCCGGGCGCGGCGCCCCCCAGCGTCCCCGGTGGGCCCGGCGCCCAGGTCTTCGCCAACAACGGCTGCGGCGGCTGCCATACCCTTGCCGCGGCGAAATCCGGTGGGGTCACCGGACCGAACCTGAACGAAGTCCTGCCCGGCCAGAGCGCGGCGATGGTGCACGAGTCGATCGTCGACCCGAACAAGGAAATCGCCAAGGGCTATCCGCCCAACGTGATGCCGCAGAACTTCGAACAGACGATCTCGGCCAAGGAAATCGACCAGCTGGTCGAATACCTGGTCGAAAGCACCGCGGGCGGCAAGGGCTCCTCGGCAGGCACCGGTTCCAGGCCAGAGCACTCTGCGTCGGAACCCGCCTTGCCGGCGAAGTCCTCCGGCGGCTGAGTCCAGCGGCCAGACGGCCGCTGCGATGATTCCCAACGATGCGGGAACGCCTCAAAGACCGCTTCGAGATCTCCCGGGAGCGCTACGCACAGGTGGCGGCAGTTGCCCTTGGCGCGCTGGCGCTGATCGTCCTCACCGGCGCCGGCGTCCGCCTCACCGGCTCCGGGCTGGGCTGCCCGGACTGGCCCAAGTGCTACGGCGGCACGGCGCCGCCGCTCGAATCCCACGCCGTCATCGAGTACGGCAACCGCCTGCTGACCGGCTTCGTCGGCTTCGTCGTGATCGCCGCCAGCGTCCTCGCCTTCTTCCGGCGGCCCTACCGCTGGCACCTGGCGCTGTTCGGCGCCCTGCTGCCGCTGGGGGTGATCGGCCAGGCGATCCTCGGCGCCCTGGTCGTCAAGTACCACCTGGCGCCGGGGCTGGTGATGTCCCACTTCATCCTCTCGATGATGCTGCTCGACGCGTCCTTCGCGCTGGCCTGGTGCTCGCGTTATGAACCGTGGGAGCGGCGGCACTCCAGCGACCGGCTCGGCGTCTGGTCGGTGCGGGCCCTGATCCCACTCGGCCAGCTGACGATCCTGGCGGGGACGATCGCAACCGCCTCCGGCCCGCACGCCGGCGCCCACGCCGGCCAGCTCGTCCACCGCTTCACCTTCGAGGGCGCCAGGACGCTGGAATGGGTCGTCGAGCGCCATGCGGCGATCGCCACCGTCTACGGCCTCGCGGCGATCGGCGTCTGGTTCCTCCTCCGCCGTCCAGGAGGCGACAGGAGGGCCGAGAGGCCGTTGACGGTGGTCCTGGGCCTACTGGCGCTGCAGGGAGCCGTAGGAGGGCTCCAGTGGTGGCTGGAACTGCCGACCGAGATCGTCTGGGTCCACGTCGCGCTCGCCACCTGCAATTGGCTGGCGATGCTCTGGACGGTGGCCGCCGCCGGACGGCTCGAGCCTCGTCCGGGAGCCGCTCCGGCAGGCGGCGAGCCCGCGGAGCCCTCGAAGGCCGAGCCGGCGGCCGCCAGCTGAGCTCATCGCCGATCCGAGCCGGGCCGGCGGCCCGCCCTAGACTCGTGGCGCCGGCCCCGCTCCGATGCTCCCGTTCGCCCTCTCGATCAGCATCCTCAGCCTCGTGCAGGCGGCCCTCGTGGCGGTGCCCAGGCCCGCCGCGAACCCGCTCCTGAACGGCATCCGCAGCAACTGGTGGGCGCTGGTGCCGCCACTCTCGATCGCGGTGGTGGTCGCGGCGATCGCCCTCGACTCGGCAAGCGCCCACTTCCTCACCTACCTCGCCCTGGTCGCGGTCCCGCCGCTGGCGGCGCTGGCGCTGGCCGCCGTCGCCCGCGGAGGCCGCCCACTACTGGCCCTGCTGGTCATCCCGCTCTTCGCCCTTGCCTGGGCCGCCAGGGGCTCGGTGGCGGGTCAGACGGCAGCGTTGGCGCTGTCTGCCTTGGCCTGCGTCAGCCTCGGCTGGCTGCTGGTCTGCGTCGTCCCCGGCCGCTGGTTGAAGCTGGGGATCTACGCGATGGCAGCGATCGACACCTGGCTGGTCGCCTCCGACCTGCTTCAGGGCCCGAACGCCGTCCTCAACACCGTCTCGCCCGGCGGCCTGCCCCGCCTCCAGCTCGTCTCCTTCGGCTCCGCCGTGATGGGCTTCGGCGACCTCTTCATCGCCGCCACCCTCGGTGCCCTGCTCGCCGGCGACCGGCGCCTGCAGCTGCGCGGAACCGTGCTGGCGGTCGCCCTCTGCCTCGGCTTCGACCTGCTCTTCTTCGCCGTCGAGGAGCTGCCCGCGACCGTCCCGATCGCACTGACGCTGGCGATCCTCGACCTATCCACCCGAGGTGCGGTCAGGCCTGCGCGAGGATCAAGCCGATGATCGCGACGAAGCAGGCGACCGCGGTGGCGTAGAACGCGACGACGGCCTGGACCAACGTCTGCTGTATGCCGTCGAGACGGACGTTCACCTGGCCCAGCTGATCTTCGAACCGGTCGAGGCGGTCGCCCATCTGCTCAAAGCGCTTGTCCATCTGCTCAAAGCGCTCGTCCACAAGTGCAAATCCATCGTCGACCCGCCTGTTCAGCCCATCGAGCCGGTCGTCGCTCCACATCTCTCTCATGACCGCCATGTTGGCAGACTAGCCAGTGAGATGTAACGAGTTGTCTGCGCTGTGCAAGAACTTTGTCTCAGCTCTCGCGCCGCTTCCGCGCAAGCCAGCGGTAGCAGTGCCAGGCCGCCCAGCAGACGAGCGCCAACCCCCAGAGCGCCCCCACCAACGGCCGCGTCAGCAAGGTCAGGGCGATGATCGAAGCCGCCGCAATCCCCACGATCACGACCCACCGAAACACCGCCTCCTCAGAGATCCTCATCTACCCATCTTTCGCTTCACGGACGTTTTCGCTTCACGGACGGCCGCGAAACCAAGCAGGTCGGTGGACGCAGGGAGCGAGGTGAGGGGAGCGCACTCCCGTGCGTGACCCGATCCGAGCGACCGAGGACGCCGAGATGCGCCGGTTTGCAGCGGCCGCGCTAAAGGATATAGACGCTTACGTAGACGATCAGCCACATGACGTCGACAAAATGCCAGTAGATCCCCGGCACCTCGACGCCGAGATGGTCCTTCGCCTCGGGGCCGAAGTGGCCGCGGAAGGCGCGGATCGTCGCAAAGCTGAGCAGCATCAGGCCGACGAACACGTGGGCGCCGTGGAGGCCGGTGAGGCCGTAGAAGATCGAGCCGAAGGAGAGATCGCGGGCGCTGAAGCCAAGGTGGACGTACTCGTTGATCTGGATGAAGAGGAAGGTCGCCCCCAGCATCCAGGTGAGCATCAGGCCGAGTTTCATCCCCTGGCGATTCCCACGCCGGATGGCCTCCAGGGCGTAGTGGACCGTGAAGCTCGAGGAAACCAGGATCGCCGTGTTGACGCCGGCGACGGCGACCGGCAGTTCGTACGGGTGCGGCGGCCAGGCGGACGGGTTGACGACGATGCGGAGGAAGAAATAGGAGGCGAAGAAGGCACCGAACAGCATCACCTCGGAGACGATGAAAAGCAGGATCCCGAGCGTCTGTTTGTCGATGCGCGAGCTCTGGTTGGCCTCCGGCGGGCCGTGATGCTCCTCGGGGTGATCGTGTCCGAGGGCTACCGTTGCGCTCTCCATCAGGCCTCCCCTCCGTCGGCCACGGCGGCGGCGACGGCAGCCGCCGGACGACCCACCTCGATGTGCTCGACCTGCTTCTCGGTGATCTCGCGCACCCGCCCGATCAGGTCCTCCTCGAGCCAGCGCGAGTCCTCGCCCGCGAAGGTCGAGATCAGTACCTCGTCGATCCGGTAGTGCTCGATCGCGTTCTTGACCGCCTGGAAGGGATCGGGGCTGATCGGCTGCCCGGTCGCGTCGACGTCGGCCCGGTAGAGCTCGGCGAGCGTCGAAGCGAGGTCAGCGACGATCTCGGCCTCACTGACGTCGACGGTCTGCGGGCAGACGATCGTGTAACGGTGGGCCCGGTCGGCGGCGCGCTCCTTGAGGCGGTTGACCAGGTCGGGGGCCGCCACGGTCTTGGTGGCGACGACGAGGGTGTGGATCAGGTCCCAGCGGATCGCATCGTCTTCGATCCGAACCGGGATATGGGTCAGCTTCGTCTCCGGTTCGATCCGGTCGCGCACCCACTCGACCAGGTCTTTGCGAGTCAAGCCAAAGCGCGTGTCATGGAGGCAGGACAGCAGGACCTCACCCGGTTCATGAGCGCGGACGGCGTCGGAAACCGCCAGCGAGGGCTCGGGGTCCATCACCTCGCCGACCGAGTCGATGCCGAACTCGCTCAGCACCGACATCGTCACCTCGACCCTGGCACGGGCGGCCTTGCGCAGCTCGCCGGAGTCGATCAACTGGCCAACCGACGGCTGATTCTGCGGCGCCGCGACGACAACGCCGGAAACCTTGTCCTGGCGCTCGCGGACCGCCTGCAGCAACTTGCGCCCACCGGCGACCTCGTTGAGAAAGACCAGCAGCGGCCGGCCCTCGTCGGTGGCGCTCACGTCGAGCCCACCACGCTCGGCTCACCGGCCGGCACCTCCGCCCCTTCGCCGGCCATGATCGCGTGCCGGGCGCCGGGGACTCCGTACTCGTAGGGGCCACCGACGACACGGGGGATCTCGTCGAAGTTGAAGATCGGCGGTGGCGAGGAGACCAGCCACTCGATCGAGTTGGCACGCCACGGGTTGGCCTCGGCGCGGGGGCCGAAGCGCCAGCTGACGATCATGTTGTAGAGGAAGACCAGCTGGATCGCGCCGAGCATGAAGGCGAAGCAGCTGATCAACAGGTTCCAGTCGCCGAACTGCGAGGCGTAGTCGGCGACCCGCCGTGGCATCCCGTCCATCCCGATCCAGTGCATCGGGATGAAGGTGCCCCAGGTCCCAATCAGCGTGCCCCAGAAGTGAACCCGGCCGAGTTTCTCGTCGTACATGCGGCCGGTGATCTTCGGGAACCAGTGGTAGATCCCGGCGAAGATCGTGAAGACGGAGCCACCGAAGAGGACGAAGTGGATGTGGGCGACGATGAAGTAGGTGTCGGAGACGTGGATGTCGATCGGCACCATGCCCAGCATGACGCCGCTGATGCCGCCGATCGTGAAGGTGACGATGAAGGCCAGCGCAAACAGCATCGACGTCGATTTCGTGTGGATCTTGCCGAAGTAGAGCGTGCCCAGCCAGGAGAAGATCTTGATCCCGGTCGGCACCGCGATCAGCAGGGTGGTCAGCATCATCGGCACCCGCAGCCAGCTGAACATGCCGGCGACGAACATGTGGTGGGCCCAGACCGAGTAGCTGAGGACGACGATCCCGATCAGCGCCAGGGCCATCAGCCGGTAGCCGAAGATCGGCTTTCGAGCATGGGTCGAGATGACCTCGCTGATGATCCCGAAGCCGGGCAGCATCATGATGTAGACGGCTGGGTGCGAGTAGAACCAGAAGATGTGCTGATAACTGATCACGTCGCCCCCGGCGGCGAAGTCGAAGAAGTTGGTGTGGAGGATGCGGTCGAAGAGGACCATGAACTGGGCGCCGGCGATGAACGGCGTCGCGGCGACGACCAGCAGCGAGGTCGAGAGGTTGGCCCAGACCAGCAGCGGCATCCGCCAGAAGGTCATTCCCGGGGCGCGCATGGTGATGATCGTGACCAGGAAGTTGAGTGCCGTGGCGATCGAGGAGGCACCGGCGAACTGAACGCCGAGGTTGAAGAACGACTGCCCGAGCGGCGCCCCGGTGGAGAGCGGCGCGTAACCGGTCCAGCCGGCGTCGAAGGCGCCACCCGGGGCCAGGAAGCTGCCGATGAAGAGGATGCCGGCGAGCGGCAGCATCCAGAAGCTGAGCGCGTTGAGGCGCGGGAAGGCCATGTCCGGGGCGCCGATCATCAGCGGCAGGACGTAGTTGGCGATGCCGGCGAAGACCGGGATCACGAAGACGAAGATCATCAGCACCGCGTGGGTGGAGAAGAGGCTGTTGTAGGTGGCCGCATCGACGATCTGCGTGCCGGGCTGCGCCAGCTCGGCCCGGATCAGCATCGCCATCAGGCCGCCCACGAAGAAGAAGAAGAAGGTGGTGCAGATGTACTGGATGCCGATCACCTTGTGGTCGGTGTTGAAGCGGAAGTAGTCCTTCCAGCTCTTCGCCCCGTGCTGGGAGTGGTCGTCGGGGATCGTCGGCATGCCGGCGGCCCAGCGCAGCCAGTAGTCGAAGCAGCCGAAGCCGGCGAGGAAGCCGAGCGGGGCCAGGATCAGCGGCACGACGACGTGCGGGTAGCCGGTCTGTTCGGTCTGGTAGAGCGGCAGGCCGGAGATCGCCCGCAGGGCGATGACCAGACCGAAGCCGAATGCCGCAAAGGCGAGGGCGCCGAGTGCGCCTCGAAGCCATCCCGGTCGCTTGATCGCAGCCGCCATCAGATCTCCTCCATTATGCCCCGCCAGCCCCAAGGGATTCGACGGGGTTGGTCTGCGTGTCCTGGACGATCGAGTCCATCAGGGGTTGGGGGACTTTTTCTTTCAGCCCGGCGACCCACTTCTGGAACTGGCCGGGGGGCTCGACGACGACCTTGGCCCGCATCGAGGCGTGGCCGAAGCCGCAGAGCTCGGTGCAGATCAGCTGGTAGGTGCCGACCCTGTCGGGGGTGACGATCGCGGTCGTGGTGATGCCGGGCACGTTGTCTTTCTTGATCCGCCACTCGGGGACCCAGAAGGAGTGGATCACGTCCTGAGCGTGCATCTTGAACTGGATCTGACGGTTGACCGGGACGTGGAATTCGCCCTGCGACGTAGGCGTTGCCTCTGCCCGGGTAGCCGAAGCTCCAGGCGTACTGCTGGGAGAAGACGTCGACCGTCATCGCGTCCTTGGCGGGCTTTTCGATTTCGTTCAGGACCTTCCAGCTGTAGCCGCCGCCGAAGAGGACGATGATCGTCGGGATCAGCGTCCAGGCAACCTCGAGCCGGGTGTTGCCGTGGATCGGCTCGCCGTCGGATTCGTCGCCGGGCTTGGCTTTGAATTTCCACAACGCGTAGAAGAGCATCACCATGACCAGCGAGAAGACGAAGGCCGAGAGGACGATCATCACGTTGAGCAGGTCGTCGATCTTCGGAGCCGCGGTCGAGGCCTCCTGGCCGTCCCAGTTGATCGACAGCATCACCGCCGAAATCGCCGTGGCTATCGCGACCGTGGCGGCGAGCATCTTCACTATCGGGAGGCGGCCGTACATGAGGCGGCGGGCATTCTATTGAAGCGGCGGCGGGAGGTTTTCCGGCCCAGGTGACGCTTGGCACTAGCTAGATGTCCGTGGGCGGGTCAGCTAGACGGCGCGGGGCAGGTCCTCCAGCTCTCCGGCGGAGGCCGCGAGGACGCCGCGGGCCACGCCCTCCCAGCTCCACAGCCGTCCGACCGTCTCAACCAGGACCTGCGCGCGCACCCTCCCGCTGCCGCTCCGGCAGCGTCAGCCAGCGGTCGAGCCGGTCGGCGATCTGCCTCGACGGCACCCGGTTCGACCGGGAAGGAAGTCGAGATCGCCGATCGCCGCGGGAAGGTCGGCGGCCAACTGCCGCGATACCTCGAGCATCCCCGAGTGCCCCGCCGAGACCGGCAACGCTCCGCAGGCCGCGGCCTCGACCGCGACCATTCCGAACGCCTCCGGGAAGGTGCTCGGCATCACCAGCGCCTCGGCGCGCGGCAGCAGATCCGCCACCTCGTCGTGCTCCAGGCGCCCGATCAGCTCGACCGAGCCGGCGATGCCCTTCGCGGCCTCGACGTATCCAGCCGGCGGAGCCGCGAGGAACGCAGAGAGGATCGGCAGCGATTTCTCCTCCCCACCCTCGAGCGCCCAGCCCGAGTCGCGCCACCTCCCTCGCGTCGTCGAGATCACCCGTGTCCAGAGCAGCCAGCAGCCTGCGCAGTCCTTGCTCGTACTCGCCGTAGCCGGCGATCTGCAAGCGCGCCTCGGGGTGAGCTGCGCTCACCAGTGGCCAGGCGGCGATCAGCAGATCGACGCCCTTCGAGACGATCAGCTTGCCGACGAAGACCACGAGGGCGGCGCGTCGGGAAGCAGAGGGAGAGGGTCCTGCGGGCGAGGGCGGCTGGCGTGACGGGGATGGAGAGGGCGGAACTCGTCGACGTCCACGCCGGGTGGTCCAAGGCGCGTCTTCGCTCGCAGGCCCGGGAACCGGGGGAGCGCGGCCCAGAGGGACTCGGCGGTGTGGCCAGAGCCGACGAGGACACCCGCAGCCGCTCGCATGCCCTCTTCCGCATAGGGAAGAAAGCGCGGGTGGGGTTTGACCGTGTACTCGAGGGCGGAGCCGTGGATCTTGGCGGCGAAAGGGGCGACGCCGGCGCGGGCGAGGATCGCCGGGCCCATCACCAGGTGGTTGGCGAGCGCGGCGTCGATTCCGCCCGCCGCCTCGGCGACCGCGCGGACGGCGGCGACGTTGGCATCGATGTAGCGATCGAGCTCGGCCTCGGTGAGCTCCGGGAAGGTCTTGACCTCGAAGCCCTCATAGGGGTCTCTGACGTAGACCGGGAGCAGGCCGCCGATGTCCGGGTTGTGGATCTCGACCCCCTCGATCGTCGTCTCGCGGTCCTGGCAGAGGAGATGGACCTCGTGGCCGAGCCGGGCCAGCGCTCGAGCCAGGTTGGCGTTGTAGATGTTGCTGCCGGTACCGCGCAGCATGTAGCCGTGAAAGAGGAGAACGCGCATCGCTGCCGCCCAAGCTATTAGTCTTCGCGGCGATGAACGAGCGTCAGCTCTACCGGATGCGCGCCCCGGCCTCCGGCCGCGAGGCCCTGGCCCACGCCGAGCCCGGCCAGATCTACGTCGACCGCGAGACCGGCGAGGAGATGGAGCCGGTGGCGATGGTGCTGCCCCTGGCACCCTCGGCCTCCTCGCTGCCGCGCACCCCGGCGAACCTGCGGGCCTGCCGCCGCTGCGACCAGCTGATCGGGCTGGACGTCAGCGACTGCCCTTACTGCGGGTTGCGTCAGTCGGCTCTTTAGGGGCTGCTTTGGGCGGGAGGGGTCGGTAGGGCCTCCTCACTTGCCTGCCTGGCTGTATCGCCACTCGCCGTCCGAGAAAAGCTTCCCCGGCCAGCGGCACAAAACGTTCGCAGGCCCTACCGACCCCTCCCGCACGAAACCTCAGCTCCAAAAAGCGGCTCCCCCCCAGCGCGGATGGAGGGCAGCCACCGCCGTCTCCCGCTTGAGCTTTCAGGGACGTTCCCTCGCCGAGCTTCCCGTGCCACGAAGCAACAGAGAGATTCGTGAGGTCGGGGGTCAGGTACCCCTCCGAACGTTTTGCGCCGCTGGCCCGAAAGCCCTCTCGGACGGCCAGTGGCGACTCAGCCAGGTAGGCGAGAGAGGAGGGGTACCTGACCCCCGACCCCGCCAGCCTCGCCTACGGTTTCTTGACCAGCGTCGCCGTGTAGAGCAGCCGCGCGTTCGCAGTAGTAGCAGCCGTAGGTCTTCGTCTTGCCGACGCCCTGCTGCGGGTGGCCGCCCTGGATGTCTTCCTTGGAGGCGCAGTGTTCGGGCAGGCGGCTGCCGCGCCAGGTGTTGTCGGCTTCGACGTTGAAGGCGAACATCGGCGCCCAGGTCGGGATCGTCAGGGCGACGATCTGGCCCTGGAGCACGGTCAGGGGGTGGTCGAGGGCGAAGATGGGGGTGCTGCCGAAGTAGGGGTTGAGGACCTCGAGCGGGCTCTGGCGCACCAGCGTGTACTGGGGTGGCTTGGAGCCTTCGACCGGCGCGCAGGATGCCGATCCGCGCCTCGGAGGGAGTGCCGAGGAATTCGTCGAAGAAGCCGACCTCGTCGGTGGTGGTGTCAGTTTCCACGGTCGAGGGCTTGGCCAGGGTGATCGACCAGGCGACGATCTTGCCTTCGAAGGGCGCCTCGTAGGGCCGGGCGACGCCGCCGGCGATCGCCTGGAAGCCGGTCACGTGGCCCTCGACCCGGCAGGGCGTGATCTCGACGTTGTTGACGATCTTGCCGGGGCAGGAGGCCGGCGGGGTTTCCGAGGTCTGGCCGAGCACGACGACCCGCAGCGGCGCCGAGTCGGCGTCGCCGGGGGCGGCGACAGCGACCAGCGCCGCGAGCAGGCAGGCGGCAGCCGCAATCAGCGCCCAGGCGCGAGCGTCGCGGCTTGTCTTCTGCGGGTAAGGCATGGATTTAGGCAAACACGGGCCGGGACCCCGGTTGCGCCGGATTCTGCCTTCCGCGCCGGGGGAATGCTGCCGCGGCTGTCCGCTTGCACGATCCCGGCCATAACCGCGCTGTAGGGTTGCGAGCGCCAGATGGAGGCCTCAAACCGCGCAGACGATTTCATCCCAGCCGGTCTCGCCTCCCTCGGAATCGAGGCCGACGAGATCGAGCTGGCGGTGATGGGCGCCGCCCAGGCGATGTTCTGGCCGGCGATCCTCGAGCTCCTCGAGCTCGACACGACGGCGTAGCTCCGGAGCGCTGTCCCGACCTCTCCCGCCCGCCGGCGCCGCAATGAGCGTCCTCGACCTCTCGCTGCGAGGCCAGGCCGCGGCGATCGCCGCCGGCGACGCCGACCCGGTCGAGCTGCTGGAGGCGGCGCTGGCAGCGGATCGAGCGGCGCAACCCGGCGATCAACGCGGTCGTCGAGACCTTCCCGGAGCGCTCGCGGGAGATGCTCGACGGCGGCCCCGGCAGGGCCGCTGCGCGGCGTCCCGATCGTGATCAAGGACGAGTGGCCGCTGCCCTGGCGGGCGCAGCGCTTCGGCGCCGCCGAGATGTTCGCCCCCACCGCGCCCGGCGAGTCCGGCCCCTACCGCGCCCTGCGCGACGCCGGCGCGACGATCGTCGGGGTCGGCAACATGCACGAGCTGGGCGCCAGCAGCACCGGCAACGTCTCCGTCTACGGGCCCGCCCGCAACCCCTGGAACACCGAGCGCTGCCCCGGCGGCTCCTCGAGCGGCCCTGCCGCCGCGGTCGCCGCGCGCCTCGTCGCCGGCGCGGTCGGCGCCGACGGGATCGGCTCGATCCGCTTCCCGGCCGCCTACTGCGGCCTGACCGGCCTGAAGCCGACCTTCGGCCGCTCGGCGATGGACGGCCACCACATGGCCGGCGATCTCGACCACGATCGTCTCCGGCCCGCTCTGCGCCGACGCCGCCGACTGCCGCCTGCTCGGCTCGGTCCTGTTCGGCGAAGAGCCTGGCGGCGGGCGACGCCGGAGGCCTGCGGATCGGCGTCGTCCGCGACAGCGTCTCCGAGGACGTCGCGCCGGCGGTGCGCGAGGCCTGCGAGGCGGCGATCGAGGCGCTGCGGGCCGAGACCGGCGGCGAGGTGCGGGAGATCGAGCTGGCCGACCTCGAGCCGGCGGCGCTGGCGACGGTCCTGATCGCCAACACCGAGGGCCTCGGCGGCCTCGACCCCGAGCGGCTCAACCGCCTCGACCCCGAGCTCAGCCCGATCGCCCGCGGCCTGGTCAAGTACCGGATGCTGCTGCCGGCCGCGGCGAGCGTCAAGGCGCAGCGGGTGCGGACGCTGATGCGCCACCGGCTCGCGGCCGCTCTTCGAGGACGTCGACGTGATCGCCTGGCCGACCGTGCCGGCGGTGGCGCCGCCGCTGGAGGCGCCGCTGGTCGAGCTGCCCTCCGGCACCCTCACCGCCGACCAGGCGAACGTGCGCGGCGCGCGGCCTCGCCAACCTGACCGGGATCCCCTCGATCAGCGTCCCGGTCGGGCTCTCCGAGGGCCTGCCGATCGCCCTGCAGCTGCAGGCCGCCTGGGGCCGCGACGAGCTGCTGCTCGACGCCGCCGAGGCGCTGGAGCGCGCCAACGAGCGCCGCTGGGTCGAGGCGCTGCCGCCGCTGGCGCGGCAGCGCCGAGACGACGGAGGCCTAGACGATGCCGGCGATCGTCGGTCGAGGGGCTGGAGCGCGCCTTCGACGAGGTGCTCGCCGTGCAGGGCATCGACCTCGAGGTCGAGGAGGGCGAGATCTACGGCTTCCTCGGCCCCAACGGGGCCGGCAAGACGACGACGGTGCGGATGCTGACGACGCTGCTGCTGCCGACCGGCGGCCGCGCCACCGTCGCCGGCCACGACGTGGTCAAGGAGGCGCGGGCGGTGCGGGCGCTCGATCGGCGTCGCCCTGCAGGAAGCGGCGCTCGACCCGCTGATGACCGGCCGCGAGCTGATCCGCCTGCAGGCGACGCTGCAGGGCATCCCGACCGCCGAGGGCAGGCGCCGCGCCGACGACCTGCTCGAGCGGGTCGACCTCGCCGCCGCCGCCGACCGCCGGGTCGGCACCTACTCGGGCGGGATGCAGCGCCGGCTCGACCTCGCCGCGGCCCTGGTCCACGAGCCGCGCGTCCTCTTCCTCGACGAGCCGACCACCGGCCTCGACCCGGTCAGCCGCAAGACGATCTGGGAGGAGGTGCGGGCGCTGAACGACGAGGGCACCACCGTCTTCCTCACCACCCAGTACCTGGAGGAGGCCGACCAGCTCGCCGACAACGTCGGCATCATCGACAGCGGCAGGATCGTCGCCGAGGGCACGCCGGAGTCGCTGAAGGCCGAGATCGGCAACCCCCACATCCAGCTGCAGCTGGCGGAGGGCTCGGTCGCCGAGGCGGAGGAGATCCTGCGCCGAGATCGGCAAGCTGCTGCCGCCGAAGGACGGCAAGACGGTCCTGGTCGAGGTCGAGAACGGCGCCGCCGACATCCCGCGCGTCGTGCGGGCGCTCGACGAGGCCGGGATCGCGGTCGACTCGCTGGAGCTGGTCCGGCCGACCCTCGACGACGTCTTCGTCGAGAAGACCGGCTACCACCTCGAGGAGGAGAGCGAGGAGAACGCCGAGCAGGAGCCGGTGGAGGCGTGAGCGCCCTGGCGACCAACCTGCGGGTGGTGCGGGCGCTGGGCATGCGCTCGGTCCGCCAGACCTTCCGCCGCCCGCAGCTGATGGCGCCGATCATCGTCTTCCCGACCCTGCTGCTGGCGATCCAGACCGGCGGCGCCGGCGCCGCGGTCGACCTGCCCGGCTTCCCGCCGGTGCAGAGCTTCCTCCAGTTCATGCTCGCCGGGGCGATGATGCAGTCGCTGATGCTGGCCGGCAACAGCGGCGGCATCGCCCTCGCGGTCGACATCGAGATGGGCTTCACCGACCGCCTCTTCTCGGCGCCGATCCCCCGCTTCGCGATCGTCCTCGGGCGGCTGGCGGGGACCGCGGCGCTGGGCCTCTTCGCCTCGCTCTGGTTCCTGGCGATCGGGCTGATCTTCGGCGCCGAGATCGAGAGCGGCGTCGCCGGGGCGCTGCTGGCGATCGTCCTGGTCACCGCGGCGGCGATGGCGGTCGGCGGGATCGGCGCCGCGATCGCGCTGCGCACCGGCAGCGCCAGCGTCGTCCAGGGCCTCTTCCCGCTGGTCCTCGTCGTCCTCTTCCTCTCCTCCGCCTTCTTCCCCCAGGAACTGATGATCGAGCCGGCGAAGACGATCGCCGAGTACAACCCGCTCAGCTTCATCGTCGAAGGCATCCGCGAGCCGATCATCTCCGGCATCGACGCCTCCGACACGCTCGACGCGGTGCTGGCGATCCTCGGCATCGTCGTCCTCGGCCTGGTCCTCAGCGCCCGGGCCCTGCGCCACCGGCTGAGGGTGGGCTGATGGAGGCGGCGCTGGCGATCCCGGCCTGGCGCGCCAACCTGGCGACGATCGGCGCCCTGATGGCGCGGGCCAAGAACGAGCTGCTGCGGGTGCCCGGGGCGGCGATCCCCGGGGTGCTGGCGCCGACGATCTTCTTCCTCGGCCTCAACGGCGTCTTCGGCGCCCTGACCCAGCTGCGCGGCTTCAGCACCGGCAGCTACGAGAGCTTCATCGTCCCGATCAGCATGCTGCAGGGCGCCGGCTTCACCGGCGCCGCGGCCGGGGTCAACCTCGCCCGCGACATCGAGCAGGGCTGGCTCGACCGGCTGCTCGTCTCCCCCGCCCCGCGCTGGGTGCTGCTCGCCGGCACCGTGCTCGCGGCCAGCGCCCGCGCGCTGATCCCGGCCACCTTCGTGCTCGCGATCGCGCTGGCTGCTCGGCGCCGGCTGGCCCGGCATCGACGGCCTCGCTGATCACCTACCTGATGGTCGCGGCGATGGCCGCCGTCGCCGCCTGCTGGGGGTCGATGCTGGCGCTGCGCTTCAAGAGCCAGTCGGCGGCGCCGCTGATGCAGGCGGGGATGATGGCGCTGATCCTCACCACCACCGCCTACGCGCCGCTGGCGCTGCTGCAGGGCTGGCTGCAGGACATCGCCCGCGTCAACCCGGTGACCCAGGTGCGTCGAAGCGGCGCGGCAGGGCTTCGTCGGCGGCGTCACCTGGGCCGAAACCTGGCCGGGACTGCTGGCGCTGGCCGGGATGCTGGCGGTGCTGGGCGCCCTCGCCCTGCGCGAGATGCGCCGCACGGCGCTGTGATGCGCGACGCGCCGATGCGAGCCAGAGCCGACTCGGCCCATCGGCGCGTGGAGCTCGCCGAGCGGGTCCTGCGCCAGAACTGGCTGCGAGGGCGAGCGCGACGGGCGTCGCGCTACGCCTACACCGAGCCCAGCCCCGGGCGCTACCCGTGGCAGTGGTACTGGGACTCCTGCTTCGCGGCGATCGTCTGGCGCCGCTTCGACCCGGCCCGGGCCCGGGCCGAGCTGGAGAGCCTGCTCGCCGCCCAGCGCCCCGACGGCTTCATCGGCCACACGATCTTCTGGGACCGCCCGGTCTCGCTGACCCGGCTCGCCTTCTACAACGTCGCCTCGCGCAGCGCCTTCCAGACCGAGACGATCCAGCCGCCGCTGCTGGCCTGGGCCTGGCGGATCGCCGTCGGCGACCCGGCCGAGGAGCCGCGGATCGCCGCCCAGCTGGACTGGCTCGCCGCCAACCGCGACCTCGAGGGCGACGGGCTGCTCTGGATCGTCCAGCCCGACGAGTCGGGCCTCGACGCCTCGCCCAAGTTCGACCCGGTCTGGGGCCGGCGGGCGAACGGCCGGATCGGCTTCCCGCTGCTGGTCCGCCGCAACCGCCGGCTCGGCTTCGACGCGCGGCGGATCCGCGAGCGCGGCGGCCCGGTCCTCTGCGAGACGCTGGTCAACACGATGTGGTCGCTCTCGCTGCAGGCGCTGGGCCGGCCGTCGGCGACGCCGGCCCTGGTCGAGCGGCTCTGGGACGAGCGGCGCGGCCTCTTCCTCGACGAGGTCGCAGCCGGGCGGCGCCCGGCCCGCCGTCCGTCACCTGGGCGGCGCTGGCCCCGCTCGCCCTGCCCGACCTGCCGGAGGCAGATCGGCCGGCGGCTGGTCGAGGAGCACCTGCTGAACCGCGAGCGAGTTCCTGACCCCGGTCGCGCCGCCCTCGGTCGCCGCCTCGGAGCCGAGCTACGAGCCCGGCGGCGGCCGCGGCCCGATCCGCCGCTACTGGCGCGGCCCGACCTGGGTCAACTCGGCCTGGATGGTCTGGCTGGGCATGCGCCGCCTCGGCTACGAGGAGGAGGCGCAGCGCCTCGCCGACGGCCTGATCGCGCGCGGTCGAGCGCGAAGGCCTGCGCGAGTACTACGACCCGCGCACCGGCAAGGGCCTCGGCGCCAAGGACTTCGCCTGGTCGGCGCTGATCGCCGAGCTGGCCGATCCGGACTACGAACGGCCGTGAAGACGGCCGCTATTTGTAGCGGTAGGTGATGCGGCCGCGGTCGAGGTCGTAAGGCGAAAGCTCGATCTTGACGCGGTCGCCGGGGAGGATGCGGATGTAGTGGCGGCGCATCTTGCCCGAGATGTGGCCGAGCACGTCATGGCCGTTGTCGAGTTTGACCCGGAACATCGTGTTGGGGAGGGCCTCGGTGATCTCCCCCTCCATTTCGATCTTTTCCTCTGGCCATGCGGCGACGAGCGTACCTGACCAGGCGCAGTCGCGTCTGGCTCAGCCAGGACTCGGCGTGCTCGACGGCTCGGCCGGTCGTCACCTCGCCCGCGTACTGGGCGGCCTCCAGCTCGGCCAGCAGCTCGCCGAGCTCCGGCCCCTCGCCGATCCCCAGCTCCGCCGCGAGCTCGTCGCCGCGCAGCAGCGGCGCCGGCGGGCCGTCGCGGCGCCAGTCGAGCGCGGCGGCGAGCATCTGGCGGGCGAGGGCGAGGTGCGCCTCGACCATCTCCGGGGTGGCGAACGGCCCGCCCCGCGGGCCGAGAGGCGGTCGGCGACGGTCAGCAGGGTGACGTCGACGGCGACCGGTTCGGTCGCGCGCAGGTACTCGTGGACGCGGCGCGGCGGCAGCGGCGCCTCCGGGACCAGGAAGCCGAGCCGCAGGTGGTGCAGCGTCAGTCCCCGCAGGTGCTGGGTGAGGCGGCGGCTGGCGCGCAGGCGGCCGCAGATCCCGCCGACGATCTCCGCCCCCACCCGGTCGTGGCCGCGAAAGCCGACGAAGCCGTCGCGCTCGGCCCGGGTCGCGGGCTTGCCGATGTCGTGGAAGAGGGCGCCGAAGCGCAGCGCCGTGCCGCGGCTCATCTCGTCGGCCAGCGGCTCGGCCAGCAGCTCCGCGACCTCGTCGGCGCGCTCGCCGGCGAAGCGGCCGAGGTCGTCCTCGACCTCGAGCGTGTGCTCGAGCACCGCCAGCGTGTGGTCGTGGACGTCGAGGTGGTGGTTGGGCCCCTGCTCGACCCCGCGCAGGGCCTCCAGCTCGGGCAGGACGACGGCGGTCAGCTCCAGCTCGTCGAGCAGGGCGAGGCCGCGCAGCGGATCGGGGCCGCCGAGCAGCTGCCGCAGCTCGGCCAGCTGGCGCTCGCCGGCCGGCTCGGCGGCCCGGGACGCGGCCGCGCGGGCCAGAGCTCATCGTGTCCCGGTCGATCTCCAGCTCGAGCTCGGCGGCGAGCCGGGCCGCCCGCAGCAGGCGCAGCGGATCGCCGGCGAAGCTGCTGCTCGCCGACCGCGCGCAGAAGCCGGCGCTCGAGGTCGGCGAGGCCGCCGAAGGGGTCGATCGGCTCGCCGCCCGGCGAGCGGCACGGCGACGGCGCCGACGGTGAAGTCGCGCTCGGCCAGGTCGGCCTCGATGCCGGCTCCGCGCAGGGCCGTCGCGTCGACCTGCCAGGCCAGGCCCGGCGCCGGCCACCCGCCAGGTCCCGAACTCGGCCGAGAGCTCGAAGGCGTGCTCGCCCAGCTCGGCGGCGATCGCCCGCGCCGCCGCGCCGGGGTCGCCGGCGACGGCGAGGTCGAGGTCGGTGACCTCGCGCCCGAGAGCGGCGTCGCGCACGGCGCCGCCGACGATCCAGGCTCCCTCGCCGTCCGCCAGCGCTCGCCGTGCGGCGCCGCACGCAGGCGGCGAAGGCGCTGCAAGGCGCGTCGGCCAAGCGTCATGCCGGCGCGGCGCGGCACCCGGGCCGAGATCCCGCAGGTGACCTCGTAGTTGATCGTGTCGAGCCGGGCGGCGACCTCCTCGGCGAGGATCGCGTCCTCGCCCTGGGGGCCGATCAGCACCGCCTCGTCGCCGGGCTCGACGTCGGTCTCGGGGCCGAGGTCGATCGTCACGTTGTCCATCGAGACGGTGCCGACCAGGGGTCGGCGGCGGCCGCGGACCAGCACCTCGGCGTTGTTGGAGAGGCCGCGCCGGACCCCGTCGCCGTAGCCGAGCGGGACGACGCCGACCCAGGTCTCCTCCGCCGCGGTCCAGCGCTGCCCGTAGCCGGCGCTGGCGCCGGCGCGAAGCGCTTGACGTCGGCGACGTAGGAGCGCAGCGAGAGCGCCGGCGCCAGGCCGTGCTCGGCCGGGTCGCCCTGGAAGGGGTCGAGCCCGTAGACGGCGACGCCGCAGCGGGCCATGTCGAAGTGGGAGCGCCGGTCGCGGAAGACGGCGGCGCTGTTGGCGGCGTGGGCGATCGCGGCGGGGAACTCGGCCTTGACCGCGGCGGCGACCGCCTCGAAGCGACGAGCTGCTCGTCGAAGAAGTCCGAGTCGGGTTCGTCGGCGGTCGCGAAGTGGGTCCAGACGCCGGCCAGCTCGAGGTTGGGGTCGGCGGCGCAGGCGCGGGCCAGGGCCAGCACCTCCTCCGGATCGGGGTTGCCGAGCCGGCCCATGCCGCTGTCGTGCTTGACGTGGACCCGGGCGGGCCGGCCCTGCGCGCGGGCGCGGTCGGCGAGCAGGCCGCGGAAGCCCTCGCGCCAGACCGCCACCTCCGAGCCGGCGGAGAGGACGACGTCGACCTCCTCCGCGGTCAGGGCACCCATCGTCAGCAGGGGGATGTGCTGGAGGCGGCGGCCGACCTGTTCGGCCTCGCCCGCGGTCGCGACGGCCAGCCGGGTCGCGCCGCCGGCCAGCGCCGCGTTGGCGCAGCCGTCGGCGCCGTGGCCGTAGCCGTCGGCCTTGACCACCGCGCAGAGCTCGGCGCCGTCGCCGAGCTCCGCCTTCAGCCGGGCGCAGTTGGCCCGGATCGCGTCGAAGTCGATCCGGGCGACCGCCCGCTCCATCGCGTCTACGTCGTCGACGAGGGCGGCGAGCGCGTCGGCCCGGGTGACCATGCCCGCCAGGCGCCCGTCGGCGTCGACCACGGGCAGGTGGTTGTGGTGCTTGTCGGCGATCGTCTTCGCGACCCGGCCGGCCGTCGTCGTCGACGTGGACGACGATCGGATCGGCGGTCATCAGCTCGGCGACCTTGGTGGCGAAGGCTTTGTTCGAGGCGCTCCTCGAAGCCCTTCATCGAGCCGACGAAGACGATCCCGCCCATGATGTTGAGGTAGTGCGGCAGGTGCAGGTCGGACTCCTCGTCGCTGAGGATCAGGTCCGACTCGCTGACGATGCCGACCACCTTGCGCTCGCTCGTCGACGACCGGGATCGCGCCCAGGTCGGTCTTCGCCAGCAGGTCGATCGCCGTGCGGGCGTCGTCGCCGGGAGTCGACGCTGGGCACGTCGGCGTCCATGATCTCGGCGGCGGTCTTCATCGCCGGCGAGATTATTCGACCGGCCGACCGGGAAGCAGACCCACGGGGATCGAGTCGATCACGTCGGTGGCGATCACCGACTCGGCGGCGCCGACCCGAGCCGCCGCGTCGCGGCCGGCGCGGGCGTGGGCGAGGACCGCCGCGCAGGCGGCCGCGAACGGCTCCAGGCCGCGGGCGAGCAGCGCCGCGGTGATCCCGGAGAGGACGTCGCCGCTGCCGGCCGTGGCCAGCGCCGGAGCCGAGATCGCGTTGACCGCGACCCGCTCGCCGTCGGTGACGATCGTGTCGTCGCCCTTGAGGACGACGACCGCCCCGGCCGACCTCGGCGGCCTCGCGGGCCGCAGGCGAGCCGGTGGGCGGCGATCTCCTCGGAGTCGCGCTCGAGCAGCCGCCCGAGCTCGCCGGCGTGCGGGGTCAGGACGGTCGGCGCTTCGCGAGCGGCGATCCGCCCCAGCCGCCCGGCGAAGGCGTTGAGGCCGTCGGCGTCGATCACCAGCGGCGCCTCGATCGCGCCGACCACCTCGCGGGCCAGCTCGACCGAGCCGGGATCGCGGCCGAGGCCGGGCCCGAGCACCCCGGCCGCGGCCCGCTCGAAGGCGCGCAGCACCGCCTTCGCCGAGGCCGGAGCCAGGCAGCCGTCGCCGCCGGGGCAGCCGACCGACATCACCTCGGGCTGCGCCGCCTCGAAGACCGGCTCGAGGTCGGCGGGCACGGCGACGGTCGCGTAGCCGGCGCCGGCCCGGATCGCCGCCAGCGAGGACATCCGCACCGCCCCGGTCAGCCCGCGCGAGCCGCCGGCGATCGTCACCTGGCCGGAGCTGAACTTGGTCGAGCGGGGCCCGCGCCGCGGCGCCAGGTCGAGGACGGCGGGCTCGATCGTCCCCGCCGCCGGCTCGCCCGGCGCACCGGCGGGGAATCCCGATCGGCGCCACCCGCAGCTCGCCGCTGTGCCACTTGCCGGGCGCGACCCGCTGGCCGAGCTTGGCGGCGTGGAAGCTGACCGTGAGGTCGGCCTCGACCGCGACGCCCTCGACCTCGCCGCTGGAGGCGTCGACCCCGGAGGCGATGTCGCAGGCGACGACCGGCGCCCCGCAGCGGTTGATCGCCTCGATCGCCGCCGCGGCCGGCTCGCCGCGGCGCCCCCGCGAACCCGGTGCCGAAGATCGCGTCGACGACCGCGCCCGAGCCGGCCAGCCGCCCGTCCAGGTCCGTCCTCGCATGGTCGCCCTCGACGCGCGCCAGGTTGAGCGCCGCGTCCCCGCTCAGCTCCTCGGCCGGCCAGAGCAGCAGCGCCTCGACCTCGAAGCCCATCCCGTCGAGCAGCCGAGCCGCGACCAGCCCGTCGCCGCCGTTGTTCCCCTTGCCGCAGACGACCCGCACCGGCCCCTCCGGAGCCAGCTCCGCCACCGCCTCGGCCACGCCCGTCCCGCCGCCTCCATCAGCTCCAGCGAAGGCACCCCGATCTCCTCGATCGCCCAGCGATCGACCGCCCGCATCCCCTCGGCGTCGTACAGCGGCTTCAGCCAGGTCTCCATCCCCTCGCAGCCTAGCCCGAGCCGTCGCCGCCGCCACGGCAGCCGAGCTACCTGCCGATGCCCGCGATCAGCTTCGCCGTCGCCAGATCGCCCGACGTACCCGCCCCGATCGCGACGTAGTCGATCTTGGTCAGATAGGGCTTGGCCATCTGAAAACCCTCTTCGCCGGGCGGCACCAGCGCCGAGGCCAGGTGCAGCGCCGCCGGCCCGTCGACGAAGCCGCTGATCGGCGTGCTGCCGAGAGCGGCGACCGCTTCCTTGTAAGCCGGGCTGTCGGCGAGGGTGTCGCTGGAACCCGTGGCCAAGGCCTGCGTCGCCGCGGGCAGGCCGTAGGCGATCGCGATCCGCTCGCCTTCGGCGGCGACGACGATCGGCTGGGGGCCGAGTTCCGGTCGCGGATCGAGAAGCCGCTGGCCTTGCCGCCGATCGCGGTGACCCCGGGGTCCCGGTCGCGCGCAGCAGCAGGCCGATGTTGGCGACGGTGTTGGTCGCTTCCCTGGCGCCCTTGGTGGTCAGCACCACGGCGCCGGCGAGGCTCCTTCGGCTGTTGCCTTCGACGAAGACGCCGAGGTCGCCGAGCGAGGAGGTGATCGTGTCGAGGTCGATGCCGGCTTCCTCCAGGGTGCTCTTCAACTTGTGGGGCGGAACCTGGCCGGGGATGCCCTTGGCGTCGAGGCTGTCGATCGCTTCCTCGAAGCGCTTGCCGAAATCGGCGGAGGCGAAGGCGGCGACCGAGTCGCCGGGCAGCGAGCCGAGCAGCTCCGAGGCGTCGCCGGAGGGCGGGTTCTTCCCGGTCAGGTCGCTGCTGAAGTCGATCTCGACCTGGTCGGAGCCGGGAATCAGGCTGGCCACCGCGGTCGCTTCGCTGGGGTCGATCCCGGCGCTGTCGAGGAACTGCTGCGCTTCCGGGTCGACCGAGCCGCCGGACTGTTCGATCAGGCCGCCGATGTCGACGAAGACGTCGGCGACGCTGCCGCTCGGCGCGGCGGCGATCGCGCTCGCGAAGCCGTCTTCGTCGGCCAGCGATTCGCCGCTCGGAGGCGTCGACCATGTCCTTGAAGGTCGCTTCGTCTTCGGCGATGGCGAGGAAGTCGCCGACGACGCCGATCGTGGTCCCGTCTTCGGCCTGGACCTTGTAGTCGACGCCTTCGTAGGAGCCGTCCTTGACCGGTTCGTCGCTTGACTTGACTCTGCTTGTCGATGAAGTCCTGGGTGGCGCCGGGGTCGGTGGTCTGGATCGCGACGCCGTAGCCGTTGAAGTCGTCGCCGTCGTATTCCTGGAAGAAGATCCCGCCCTTTTCGCCGAGCCAGGGCTCGATTTCCTTTTCGAAGTCGAGTTCTTCGCCGGAGGAGCTGGCCGAGTCTTCGAGCTCGGAGACGATCAGCCCGCCGAGGTCGTCGATGCCGGCGATGTTCTTGGCCAGCGACTCGATGTTCGACTTCAGCTCGCCTTGCGGCTGCACCGTCGCTTCGATGAAGAGCGGCGACCTCGGCGGGGCGAGGGTGGCCGGGTCCGAGCCCGAGCTGCTGCCGCCGCCGCAGCCGGCGACGGCGAGGGCGGCGAGTGCCGCGGAGGACGAGAGGACGAGACGGGCCTTCACGCGAGCGCGCATCCTAGCGGCCCTCACTCGACCGTGACGGTCTTCGCCAGGTTGCGCGGCTGGTCGACGTTGAGGCCGCGGGCGCGGGCGATGTCGTAGGCGAGCAGCTGCAGCGGCAGGATCGCCACGATCGGCTGCAGGATCCAGTCGGTGCGCGGCGACCTCGATCGTCTCGTCGGCGACTTCGGCGGCGCGCTCGTCGCCGGCGGTGGCGATCGCGATCGTCTGGGCGCCGCGGGCGCGGACCTCCTCGACGTTGGAGAGGACCTTCTCCAGCACCGGGCTGTCGGTGGCGACGCAGACGACCGGGGTCGACTCGTCGAGCAGGGCGATCGGGCCGTGCTTCATCTCCCCCGCCGCGTAGGCGTCGGTCGGGATGTAGGAGATCTCCTTCAGCTTCAGCGCCCCCTCGAGGCAGACCGGCAGGCCGATGTGGCGGCCGAGGTAGAGGAAGAAGTTCTGCTCGCTGTGGGCGGCGGCGACGGCGCGGACCGGCTCCTCGACCGCGGCCAGCGTCTCCTCGATCTTCGACGGCAGCGCCTTCAGCTCGGCGACCAGCTCGGCGATCCGCTCCGGCGGCAGCGTCCCGCGCAGCTCGGCGATCCGCAGCCCCAGCAGGTACATCGCCGCCACCTGGGCGACGAAGGTCTTGGTCGCGGCGACGCCGATCTCCAGGCCGGCGCGGGTGTAGAGGACGGCGTCGGCGTCGCGGGTCGCCTGGCTGCCCATGATGTTGGTGACCGCCAGCACCGTGGCGCCGGCCTCGCGGGCCAGCCGCATCGCCGCCAGGGTGTCGGCGGTCTCGCCGGACTGGGTGATCCCGATCACCAGGTCGCCCGGCCCGACCACCGGGTTGCGGTAGCGGTACTCGGAGGCGATGTCCATCTCGACCGGCACCCGCGCCCACTCCTCGATCGCGTAGCGGCCGATCAGGCCGGCGTGGTAGGAGGTGCCGCAGGCGACGATCACGATCCGCCGCACGTCGCGCAGGAAGTCGTCGTCGAGCTCGACGTCGGAGAGGTCGACGCCGTCGTCGCCGGGCAGGCGGTCGGCGATCGTCTCGGCGACCGCGTCGGCCTGTTCGTGGATCTCCTTCAGCATGAAGGTCTCGTAGCCGCCCTTCTCGGCGGCGTCGGCGTCCCAGGTCACCTCTTCGGGCTCGCGCTCGATCGGGTTGCCGTCGGTGTCGGTGATCCGCACCCCGCCGGCTTCGATTTCGACGATCTCGCCGTTTTCGATCGGCACCGCGGTGCGGGTGTCGGCGAGGAAGGCGGGGATCGCCGAGGCGAGGAAGGTCTCCCCCGTCGCCGACGCCGGCGACCAGCGGGCACTCCTTGCGGGCGCCGACCAGGCGCTGCGGCTCGTCGGCGTGCATGGCGACGAAGGCGTAGTGGCCGCGCAGCTCGGCGTAGGCGGCGCGGACCGCGGCGGCGAGGTCGCCGTCGTAGTGGTCGGCGATCAGGTGGGCGACGACCTCGGCGTCGGTCTCGGAGGTGAACTCCTCGCCGTCGGCCTGCAGGCGCTTGCGCAGGCCGGCGTGGTTCTCGACGATCCCGTTGAGGACGATGTGGACCTGGCCGGAGCTGTCGTCGTGCGGGTGGGCGTTCTCCTCGGTGACGCGGCCGTGGGTGGCCCAGCGGGTGTGGGCGATGCCGGTGTTGGCCGGCGGCAGGGCGCCGGCGCCGTTGGCGCGCGCTCGTCGACCGCGGCGCGCAGGTTGGCGAGGTTGCCGACCGCGTGGACGCTCTCGACCTCGCCGTCCTCGAGCACCGAGAGGCCGGCCGAGTCATAGCCGCGGTATTCGAGCTTTTCCAGCCCGGAGAGCAAGCAGCTCCTCGCAGGGGCGGCCGCCCACGTATCCGACGATTCCGCACATGAAGGCGAGTAAGGGTAGAGGGCAGGCGGCTTCAGGCCAGCTCTTGCGCGGACGAGCGCGACCAGCCGCTCGCAGACCGCGTCGGCCTCCTCGGCGCTCGGCGCCTCGACCATCACCCGGACCAGCGGCTCGGTGCCGGAGGGGCGCAGGAGGACGCGGCCGCGGCCCTCGAGGCCTCGCTCCTCGCGCTCGACCGCCTCCCAGACCGCGGTCGGCGCCGGCGATCGCCTCGCGGTCGGCGACCTCGACGTTGACCAGCGTCTGCGGCAGCTTTCCATCGGCGCCGCGTCGGCCAGCGGCGACGCCGGCCAGCTCGCGCATCGTCATCAGCGCCGCGGCGATCCCGTCGCCGGTGGCGACGAAGTCGGAGGCGATGATGTGGCCGGACTGCTCGCCGCCGAGCGGCCAGTCGCGGCGGCGCATCTCGTCGATCACGTAGCGGTCGCCGACCTGGGTGACGGCGACCTCGATCCCCGCCTCCTCCATCGCCCGGTGGAAGCCGAAGTTGCTCATCACGGTGACGACGACGCCGCCGCTCAGCTCGCCGCGCGCCGCCATGCCCGCGGGCCGCGAGCGCGATCAGCTCGTCGCCGTCGTGGACGCGGCCGGCGCCGTCGACGGCGAGCACCCGGTCGCCGTCGCCGTCGAAGGCGAAGCCGATCTCGGCCTCCGAGGCGGCGACCCGCTCGGCCAGCGCCTCGATGTGGGTGGAGCCGCAGCCGGCGTTGATGTTGCGGCCGTCGGGCTCGACGCCGATCGTCTCGACCTCGGCGCCGAGCCGCTCGAAGATCGCCGGGGCGGCGCGGTGGGTGGCGCCGTTGGCGCAGTCGAGCACGACCCGGCGGCCGGAGAGGTCGAGCGGGAAGGCGCGCCTCCAGCTCCCGCAGGTAGTCGTCGAGGCCGCCGTTCAGCTCGCGCACCCGGCCGACCTCGGCGACCGCCGGCGCGCCGTCCATCAGCGACTCGATCCGCGCCTCGAGCTCGTCGCCGAGCTTCGTCCCCTGCGCGGAGAAGAACTTGATGCCGTTGTCGCGGTAGGGGTTGTGGGAGGCGGAGACGACCGCGGCGAGGTCGAGCCCGAGCCGCTTGACGAGGATCGCCGCCGCCGGAGTCGGCAGCACGCCGCCGAGCAGCGCGTCGCCGCCGGCCGCGGCGACTCCGGCGGCCAGCGCCGCCTCCAGCATCGGCCCCGACTCGCGGGTGTCGCGGACGATCAGGACCTGCGGCCGCTCGGCCTCCAGCGAGGCGGTGGTCGCCCGGCCGAGCGCGGTCGCCAGCTCGGCGGTGAGGAACGTCCCGGCCTCGCCTCGGACCCCGTCGGTTCCGAAGAGCTTGCGCTCCGTCATCACCAGGCCCCGTCAGCGCTTGCTGAACTGCGGCTTCTTGCGGGCCTTCTTGAACCCGGCCTTGCGACGCTCCTTGACGCGGGCGTCGCGGGTCAGGAAGCCGCGCCGCTTGAGATCGCCGCGCAGCTCGGGGTCGATCTCGGTCAGCGCCCGGGCGATCCCGTGGCGGACCGCGCCGGCCTGGCCGCTGATGCCGCCGCCGTGGACGCGGACGCGGACGTCGACGTTGCCCTCGTAGCCGGAGACGGTGAGCGGCTGGCGGGCGATCGTCTGGTGCAGGGGGCGCGGGAAGAACTCCTCGAGGCTGCGCTTGTTGACTTCGATCTTGCCGTCGCCGGGGAGCAGGGTGACGCGGGCGATCGAGCGCTTGCGTTTGCCGGTGGCGAGGAAGCGGGCGCCGCTCTCCATCTTCGCCGGGGCGCGGCTCGCGGCCTCGGCTATCGGGCTCGTCGGCTCCGGCCAGCGCGGCCTCGCGGCGTGCTTTCTCCTCTTCCTCGGCTTCGAGCCGAGCCTTCTCCTCGGCGCTCAGCTGAGCCTCCGGCTCGACCGCGATCGGCTCCAGGTCGGCCCCCGGAATCACGTCTTTCTTCTTCTCCTCGGCCTTCGGCTCCTCGGCCTCGACCGCCGCCTCCTCGACGACCTCGACTCCTCAGCGGGAGCCTCCTCGGCAACGGACTCCTCGGCAGAACGTCGGAGCTCTCACCCTGCTCAGCGGCCTCGCTCGGCAGCGGCGGCGGGCTCCTCAGACGCCTCGTCCGCGGGTGGCGCGGCGGTGGGCTCCTCGCCCGCAGCTTGCGAGGACGAGGAGTCCTCTGCCGCGACAGGGCCCGCGTTCGTGGCCTCCGAACCCTCAGCCGCCTCGTCGACGGCGTCCGTGCCCTCGGTCGTCTCGTCGACGGCCTCCGAACCCTCGGTCGTCTCGTCGGCTGCTTTGTCGTCTGCCATCAAGTCGTCTCCATCGGTTTCGGCTGCTGGGCCGCGTGCGGGATGCTCGGGGCCGGCGTAGACCTTCAGCTTGGTCAGCTGCTGGCGGGCGAGGCGGTTGCGCGGCAGCATGCCCTTGACGGCCTTGCGGATCACTTCCTCCGGCCGGCGATCGAGCATCTCGGCCAGCGTCCGCGACTTGATCCCGCCGGGATAGCCGCTGTGGCGCCAGTAGGTCTTCTGCGCCAGCTTGTCGCCGGTGACCCGGATCTTCTCCGCGTTGACGACGACGATGAAGTCGCCGGTGTCGATGTGCGGCGTGTACTCGGGCTTGCGCTTGCCGCGCAGCGCGTCGGCGATCTGGGTCGCCAGGCGGCCCAGGGTCTTGCCCTCGGCGTCGACGACGTACCAGTCTCGCTGGCGGTTGGCGGGGGTGGCGACAAAGGTCTTCATCGTGGAAAAGCCGCGCGGTCGAACCCCACGCGGCCGGGGGATCATAGCCATCCCGCTGTCTATACTGCCGCGCCAGCAGTGCCGAATCCCGTCCGGGCGTCCGAACGGGAGCGGAGGAACCGAAGAGACCGTTGCAGGTCTCAGGGGCGAATCGGACGAAACGGTCCGTAGCGCATCTCTTTCAGCGCGAGCCCGACAGCTAACTCCGTAGGCGATCGAAAGAGAGGGCTAGCGGTGCGCGACAACGGATATGCCCGGCCGGGCTTGGCCGGAAAGATGTGCACAGTCGCAGCGACGGCGCTGCTGACCGCCTTCGCCGGCACCGCCTCGGCGACGACCGGCGGCGCCCCGACCCCGATCGGCGCCCCGCCGCCGCCGGGCAGCCCGGCCGGGGCTCCCTCGAGCGCGCCCAGCGCCGGCACCCTGACCCTCGTCTCGGCCGAAACGACCCCGCGCAAGTCCTTCTACTTCGGCTACCGCTTCCCGCGCCTCAGCTACACGATCGGCAGCAGCCAGCCGCAGAACGACCTGCGGATCGACGTCGTCAACGCCGCCGGCGAAGTCGTCAAGACCTTCTACCGCGAAGACGTCGCGCCCGGCGTGCCCAACGAGCATCCGCTGGGACGGCACCACCGCCGAAGGCCGGCCGGCCCGCAACGGCCGCTACAGCTTCCGGATCAGCCCGCAGACCGCGGCCGCCCCGCGCCCGCCAGGCCACCCCGTCGACCGCACTCGGCCTCAGCTTCGCCTTCTACGGCTACGCCTTCCCGATCCTCGGCCCGCACGAATTCGGCCTCGGCGGCGGCCGCTTCGGCGCCCCCCGCTCCGGCCACACCCACCAGGGCCAGGACGCGATGGCCGCCTGCGGTACCCCGCTGGTCGCCGCCCGCGGCGGCATCGTCCAGTACGCGGGCTTACGAGGGCGACGCCGGCAACTACATCGTCATCGACGGCAACGGCACCGCCTACGACTTCATGTACGCGCACCTGGCCGAACCCTCGCCGCTGCACACCGGCGACAGCGTCCGCACCGGCCAGCCGATCGGCATCGTCGGCGACACCGGCGACGCCACCGCCTGCCACCTCCACTTCGAGATCTGGGGCGCCGCCCGGCTGGTACGAGGGCGGCAGCCCCTTCGACCCGCTTCCCTACCTCGAAAAGTGGGACAGCTACAGCTGAGGCGGCACAGGCTCGGCCTGGCTTTGTCCTCAGTCGGCTGACTTGGTCGCGCACAGAGTGCGCTCCCGGCGTCAGCCTCCCTGCGTCCGCGCCAGTCCTTCGCCTGAGCCGCCTCCTCGGAGATCAGGTTGCGCAGCGGTCGCAGGTGCCGCGCAGGACGACGTCGTGCTCGGTGACGTCGAAGCTGATGCTCTCCGAGAGCCTGCCGATCGCCTGCTCCAGGGAGGAGTCCTCGAAGGGGACCATGCGACCGCAGTCGCGGCAGATCGCGTGGTGGTGGTGATGGCCGTCGGGCTCGATCCGCTCGTAGCCGGCGGTGCCGCGGCAGACCTCGATGCGCTGGACCAGGCCGAGCTGCTCGAGCTGCTCGAGCGCCCGGTAGACGCTGGCCCGGCCGACCGGCGGCTGGCGACGGCGCAGCTCGTCGTCGAGGTCGAGGGCGGTGACCGCGCAGTCGTGGCGGGCGAGCGCCTCGACCACCGCCGTGCGGGCGCCGCCGCGGCGATAGCCGGCCTCGCGAGGGTCGCCAGGGCGTGCTCCGCCCAGCTCGCGCGGGTCTCCGTCCTCACCCCTTCGATCCTAGAGACTGCCTTCACGACGCCTCCACGAATCTCGGCTCGTCCAAGCTGCCGCCGCCAGACACCGGCGCTGCGATCCGGCGGCGCAGGCGAGCGAGGAGCGCGGCCCCGGCGAAGCTCGCGGTGGCGACGCCGATCACCGCGGTGCCGGTCGGCAACGAGGGGATCTCGTAGCTGAGGACGAGGCCGATCCACATCGCCGCGACCGCGATCGCCGCCGAGAGCGCCAGGCCGTGCCAGGGACGGTCCGTCAGCAGCCGCGCCGCGCCGCCGGGCGCCGCCAGCAGCCCGAGCAGCAGCAGCGCGCCGACCGCCTGCGTCGCCTCGGCGGCGAGCAGCGGCGAGGATCAGGAAGAAGCCGATGCCCAGCGCCCGTACCGGCAGGCCGAGGCCGCGCGCCACCTCCGGGTCGATCGAGCCGAACAGCAGCGGGCGCGCGATCGCCAGCGAGCGCCAGCGAGGCGACGATCGCGACCAGCGGCCGCGAGGCGGGCGTCGCCGGCGGAGAGGCCGAGGATCGAGCCGAAGAGGACGCGGACGGCCGCGGTGCCGTCGGATCCGCTCGAGCCGCTGACGAAGATCGAGAGGAAGAGCGCGCCGAGGCCGAGGACCCAGGCGAAGACGGTGCCGATCACGACGTCGTCGGAGCGGGCCCGGTCGCCCAGCGCGCCCATCCCCGCGGCGACGACGAGCGTCGCGGCGAAGAGACCGACCCGGACGTCGATCCCGGCCGCGGCGGCGGCGAGCGCGCCGGTGAAGGCGACGTGGCTGAGCGCGTCGCCGGCGAAGACCTGGCTGCGCAGCACGACGAAGTAGCCGACCAAGCCGCAGGCCAGGGCGACGAAGGTGCCGGCGAGGAAGGCGTTGCGCATGAACTCGTGGGCGAACATCAGGCCGGTACCCCGGCGGCACGGCCTGAAAGCAGATGCCCGACGGCCCGCACCGCGACGTACAGGCCGAAGGAGAGCGTCGTCACCCAGAAGCCGACCGGATAGGGCGAGAAGTAGGCGATCCCGAGCCCGACCCAGGTGACCGCGAGGGCGAACGGCGACCGAGAGGGCGAGGCCCGGACCGGGCCGGGCGGTGATCTGCTGGGCGGTCGCCGCCGGGGTCACCAGCAGGGCGAAGACGAGCAGGGCGCCGGTGATCTCGGCGGTCGCCGCCACCGCCATCCCGAGCAGCAGCAGGAAGGCGAGGCCGAGGAGGCGGGTCGGCACGCCCGCGGCGCGAGCGACGGCTGCGTCGACCGAGGCGAACAGCAGCGGCCGTGCCGATCAGCGGCGAGAACGGCGAGGGCGGCGAGGGCGACCCAGAGCAGCGTCTGCACCTGGCCCGCGGTGATGCCGAGGAAGGTGCCGAAGAGCAGCGTCTCGAGGCCGGTGAGCTGGCCGCCGTAGAGGCTGACGAAGAGGAAGCCGAGGCCGAGGCCGAAGGCCTGGACGGTGCCGATCGCCGCCGACTCGCTGCTGAGGCCGCTCCGTCCGGACCGGCCCACCAGCGGCGAGCGCCAGCGCCCCGAGCCCGCAGGCGCCGAAGTAGCCGAGCGCGATCGGCAGCCCTGCCAGCGTCGCGCCGGCAGCGCCGGGGAAGGCGATCACCGAGAGCGTGTGGCCGGCGAAGGTCTGGCGGCGCAGCACCATGAACCAGCCGATCGCCCCGGCCATCACCGCGACGATCGTGCCCGCCTGCAGCGCCTGGACCATGAAGGGGAAGGTCGTCAGCTGTTCGAAGTCGCCGACCGGGTTCCAGGAGAGGGCGGCGATCTCAGTGCTCATGACCGTGGCGGGAGTGGTGGTGGGCCGGCGGCTCGGGGGTGCCGACGACGACCAGGCGGCCGTCGGAGGTTTCGAGCACCTCGATCGGGACGCCGTAGAGGCGGCTCAGCGTCGGCGCCGTGATCACCTCGCGCGGCGCTCCCTCCACCCCCCGGCCGCCGGCGAAGTAGACGACGCGGTCGAGGTAGCCGAGGATCGGGTTGACGTCGTGGGCGACCAGCAGGACCGTCACCCCCTCGCTCTCGCAGATCCGCTGCACCAGCGCCGGCCACGGCGCTCTGGTTGCGGAGGTCGAGGCTGTCGAGCGGCTCGTCGAGCAGCAGCATCTGCGGGCGTCGCACCAGCGCCTGGGCGATCAGCAGCCGCTGCTGCTCGCCGCCCGAGAGCTCGCCGATCGGGCGCGACGCGTAGGCGCCGGCGCCGACCAGCTCGATCGTCTCCTCGACCCTGGCGGCGGCCCGCCTGCCCGACGAGCTGAGCGCGGCGGGCAGCGGCAGGCCCCAGCGACCGCCGTCGAGGCCGAGGCGGACGACGTCGATGCCGCGGATCCGGGTGCCGGCGTCGAAGCTGCGGCGCTGCGGCAGGTAGCCGATCCGGCGCCTGGCCGAGCCCGGCGCTGCGCCGAGCACGCTGCCCCGCCCGGCGCTCAGCGGCAGCAGGCCGAGGACGACGTCGAGCAGCGTCGACTTGCCGGCGCCGTTGGGCCCGAGCACGGCGACGAACTCGCCGGCGCCGATCGTCAGGTCGACGCCGGACCAGACGGGACGCGCCGCCGCGGCTGGCGGTAGCCCCCTCGAGCCGGATCGCGTCGCCGCCGCTCACGTCCCGCCGGCCCTGGCGAGTGCCGCCCGCAGCCCCTTCAGCTGCCGCGACATCCAGGCCTGGAAGCTGGCACCTTCGGGGGTCAGCGTCTCGGTCACGCGTCGCGATCGGGATCCCCGCCGCCCCGGCGGCGTCGTCCGAGGCGCTGAACGTCCGGGGTCGCGTTCTGGCTGTTGTAGACCCAGATCGCGATCCGGTTGGCGGCGATCTGCCGGTCGGCCGTCGCCTTGTCGGCGGGGGTCGGTTCGGTCCCCTCGGCGATCGCGTCCATGAAGCCCCTCGGGGTGATCAGCTTCAGGCCCAGGGCCGGCGCCAGCGGTTCGAAGATGCTCTCCGAGGCGCCGACCGGGGTCCCCGAGTAGGTGGCCTCGATCTGCGAGATCAGGCTGTGGTATTCGGCGAGGCCCTTCTGTCTCGAAGGCGGTGCGCCGCCGGTCGAAGTAGGAGTCGTTGCCGGGATCGGCCCGCTTGTAGTCGGCGGTTATCCGGTCGATCACCTTCTGCACCGAGCTCGGCGAGTACCACTGGTGCGGGTTGTCGCCGTCCCCGAGGCCGAGCAGGCTCCCCGACCGTCGAGCTCGACCCGATCGGATTCCGGGTCGGCGGCGAGCAGCTTCGTCGCCCATTCGTCGTAGCCGATCCCGTTGACGATCGCCATCTGGGCGCCGGCCATCGTGCGTGCGTCTTCGCTGGTCGGTTCGTAGTCGTGCGGGTCGGCGGCGGGGTTGGCGATGATGCTCCGTCACCTGCACCCGGTCGCCCCCGAGCTGGGCGGCGATGCTGCCCCAGAAGTCCTCCGCCGCAACCACCTGCAGCTTGCCCGAGGTCGAGCCGGAGCCGGAGCCGCCACAACCGGCGAGCTGGAAGAGGCACAGGGTGGCGAGCGCAACAAGGAGGAAGGCGGGGATCCGGGAACGCATCGGCGCGCAGCCTACACGATATTGAGACTTGTTCTCTTTTATGTCCCCCACGCCCGGCGTGTCGCCGTGAGCGCCTCGATTCCCAGCCAACGGTGCGAGGAAATTGCTTGAAAAATGGGGTTGGGGTTCTTCTGATTGATCCGGATAATTGCTCACAGCGCATTGAGTAAGCAATGAACCTAGATGGGCCAATCCCACCGAAGGAGCCACCATGAAGCAAGAAAGACCAGAATCGATCGACCAGCGCCTGGTTAGAGCCCTCGCCCACCCGTTGCGCGTGCAGATCCTCGAAATCCTGACCGAACGGGTCGCCAGCCCGATCTGGCTCTCGGAGCGACTGGATGCCGGGCTCAGCCACGTCGCCTACCACACCAGGGCGCTCGATAAGTGCGGCTGCCTGGATCTGGTCGACACCGCACAGAAACGCGGCGCCACCGAGCACTTCTACAAGGCGTCCCCGGGCTCCTTCGTCGGCGACCGCGCCTGGCGCAAGGTGCCCCGTTCGGTTCTCGGCGGGGTTTCCGCCGCCACCCTGCAGACCTTTCTCGACAAGGCCATCGCAGCGCTGGAAGCGGGCACGCTCGACGGCCGCGAGAACACCACCTTCCGCTGGATGCCCCTGCTCCTCGACCAGACCGGCTGGGGGGAGGTGGCGGCAATCATGGAAGAGGCGACCAACCTCGTCCTGGCCGCACACCGGCGAAGTCAGGATCGCCTCGCCAGCTCCGGCGCAGAGGATTCGATCTCCACGGTGATCGGGCTGGCCAGCTTCGAGACGGCCGGGTCGATGACTGCGTAGACGGTGCTTGGGACGGGAGGTTGGCGGGGAGGGGGTCGGGAGCCTCTGCCCAGAAGCCGTCGCGCAGCTGGGGCGCTTGCCGGGGTGCGGAGTGCTGGCGCGTGAGCTTCTGGGCAGAGGCTCCCGACCCCCTCCTCCCGAACCGCCCCCCCCGCTCCGGGTGGGCAGCTTCCGTGAGCCGGAAGCTTTTAAGGGACGGCAGCTTCCGTGAGCCGGAAGCTCCAAAAGGAGGAGAGCTTTGCGTCGGAGGCTCGGGTTCCCCTCGCTCAGAAGCTCATGCGCAGGCGCTCCGAACCCTGACAGGGCGCCCCAGCTGCGCGACGGCTTCTGAGCGAGGGGAACCCGAGCTTCCATCGGCAAACCCTCGTCCGCCCCCTTACTCCCACTCGATAGTCGCCGGCGGCTTCGAGGAGATGTCGAGGGCGACCCGGTTGACGTCGCGAATCTCGTTGATGATCCGGTTGGAGACCCGCTCCAGGAGGTCGTACGGCAGCCGCGCCCAGTCGGCGGTCATCGCGTCGTCGGAGGTGACGGCGCGGATCACGATCGGGTAGGCGTAGGTGCGACCGTCGCCCTGGACGCCGACCGAGCGGACGACCGGCAGCACGCAGAAGGACTGCCAGAGCTGGCGGTACAGCTCCGCCGCGCGGATCTCCTCCTGGAGGATCGCGTCGGCGGCGCGGAGGATGTCGAGGCGCTCGCGATTGACCTCGCCGCCGACGATCCGGATCCCCAGGCCGGGACCCGGGAAGGGCTGGCGCCAGACCATCCGCTCCGGCATACCGAGCTCGGCGCCGACGGCGCGGACCTCGTCCTTGAACAGCATCCGCAGCGGCTCGACCAGGTCGAAGTCGAACTCCTCCGGCAGGCCACCGACGTTGTGGTGGGACTTGATCGTCGCCGCGTGGTCTGAGCCGCCGGACTCGATCACGTCCGAGTAGAGCGTGCCCTGGACCAGGAAGCCGACGTCCTCGAGCTTCTCCGCCTCCTCCTCGAAGACGCGGATGAACTCCTCGCCGATGATCTTGCGCTTGCGCTCCGGGTCCTCGACGCCAGCCAGCTTGGCGAGGAAGCGCGCTTCGGCATCGACGTGGATCAGCGGGATGCCGAACTGGCGAAAGGCCTCGACCACCTGCTCGGCCTCGTTCAGCCGCATCAGGCCATGGTCGACGAAGACGCAGGTCAGCCTCTCTCCCACCGCCTTGTGGACGAGCAGCGCCGCGACCGAGGAATCGACGCCGCCGGAGAGGCCGCAGATGACCCGTCCCTCGCCGACCTGGTCGCGGATCTTCGCCACCTGCTCGGCGATCACCGACTGCGGCGACCACTGCTGCTCGCAAGCGGCGACGTCGCGCAGGAAGCGGGTCAGGATCTCGGTCCCGTAGGGCGTGTGGACGACCTCGGGGTGGAACTGGATGCCGTAGAGGCCGCGGTCGGGAAACTCACAGGCGGCGACCGGCGAGCTGGGGCTGGAGGCGAGCGCGGCGAAGCCCTGCGGCGCCTCGAAGACGGCGTCGCGATGGCTCATCCAGCAGCTCTGCTGCTCCGGCAGGCCGCCCAGCAGGCGGCCGCCGCCTTCGCGGAGGACCAGGTCGGTGCGGCCGAACTCGCCCGCCTCGGCCGACTCGACCCGACCGCCGAGAGCCAGCACCATCGCCTGCATCCCGTAACAGATCCCCAGCATCGGGATCTCGAGATCGAGCAGCTGGGTCGGGAACGGCGGCGCCCCCGGCTCGGAGACCGAGGCGGGGCCACCGGAAAGGACAAGCGCTTTTGGGGCTCGCTCGCGGATCTTCTCGACCGAGGTCGTCGACGGCAGCAGCTCGGCGAAGACCCCGCATTCGCGGATCCGCCGGGCGATCAGCTGCGAGTACTGGCCGCCGAAGTCGAGGACCAGCACCTCCTCGACGGCAGGCACCTCGTCCGCCGAGAGCTCGCGGACGCCGGCGACCTGCTCAGTCATCCGAGACGGCCACCCCCGCCGAGACAGCCGCCCGCCCGTTGGAGCCCATCCCGACCGCCTGGTCGTTCTGGAGCTTCTTGCCCTCGCTCATCAGCGCCGGTGCGACCATCACCTCGGCGCGCTGGAAGGAGCGGATGTCCTCGTAGCCGCAGGTTGCCATCGAGGTTTTCAGCGCCCCCATCAGGTTGAAGGTGCCGTCGTTCTCCTTGGCCGGCCCGAGCAGGATCTCCTCCATCGTGCCGTCCTGCTTGGTCGAGACGCGGGTGCCGCGGGGCAGTGAGGGGTGGAAGGTCGCCATCCCCCAGTGGAAGCCGCGGCCGGGCGCCTCCTTGGCGCGGGCCAGGGGCGAGCCGACCATCACCGAGTCGGCACCGCAGGCAATCGCCTTGGAGACGTCGCCGCCGGTGCGCATGCCGCCGTCGGCGATGACGTTGACGTATTCGCCGGTCTCCAGCATGTGCTGGGCGCGGGCGGCGGCCACGTCGGCGATCGCGGTCGCCTGGGGAACGCCGATCCCGAGCACGCCGCGGGTGGTGCAGGCGGCGCCGGGGCCGACCCCGACGAGGACGCCGACGGCGCCGGTCCGCATCAGGTGCAGGCCGGTCGAGTAGGAGGCGCAGCCGCCGACCACGGTCGGCACCGGCACCTCGGCGATGAACTCCTTCAGGTTCAGCGGCTCGACCGTGGTCGAGACGTGTTCGGCCGAGATCACCGTGCCCTGGATGACCAGGATGTCCAACCCCGCCTCGACCGCCACCTCATAGTGCTCGCGGACTTTCTGCGGGGTCAGCGAGCCGCAGGCGACGGCGCCGCGGGCCTTGATTTCGGCGACCCGCCTGCCGATCAGCTCCGCCTTGACGGGCTCGGCGTAAATCTCCTGCATCAGCCGGGTGGCGACGTGCTTGGGGGCGGAGGCGATCTGCTCCAGCCGCTCCTCGGCGTCCTCGAAGCGGGCCCAGATCCCCTCTAAGTTGAGAACTCCAAGGCCGCCGAGCTCGTTGACCAGCACCGCGGTGTCAGGGCTGACGACCCCGTCCATCGCCGAGGCGACCAGCGGCAGGTCGAAACGGTAGGGGCCGAGGGTCCAGCTGATGTCGATGTCGTCGGGGTCCCGGGTGCGGCGCGACGGGACGATCGCGATGTCGTCGAATCCGTATGCGCGCCGCCCTTTCTTGCCGCGGCCGATTTCAATTTCCAAGTGAGTCCTCCAGGGCTGGCGTTGAACAGCCAGCCTACACTTCCGCGGGGACCTCCAGATCATGGACCGCGACCTCGCCGAGCAGGCGCTCGACCTGGTTGCGATCGACGGTTCCGGCTCCGAAGTGCTGGGTCGACTCGGCTCCGCAGGCGACGCCGTAGGCGAGGCATTCCTCAGGCGAGCGGGCCTCGTAGCGGGCGGCGACGTAGCCGGCCAGGAAGGCGTCCCCGGAGCCGACCGTGGAGACCGGCTCCAGGGGCTCGGTGTGGATCTCCAGCAGGCGCCGGGCGGAACCCTCCCCGACCGTCGCCACACATCCTTCGGGCCGCGTGATCGCAGCCTCCGAGGCGCCGAGGCGGACCAGCTCTTCGAGCCCCTGGGCGATGTCGCCGGCGTCGGCGAACTCCTGGCCGACCAGCTCCTCAGCCTCCCGCTCGTTCGGGGTCACCATCGAAGCGCCCGCCCGGACTCCGGCCAGCATCGCCTCGCCCTCGGCGTCGAGCACGACCGGGACGCCGCGGCGGCCGAGGTCGGCGATCAATCGGGCGTAGAGGTCGTCGCCCGCCCCGGGGGGGAGCGACCCCGCCAGAACGCAGATCTTGGCGCCGCTGGCCAGGTAGCCGATCCGCTCGAAGAGCCTCTTCGTCTCCTCGGCGCTGACCGCGGGCCCGCGCTCGTTGATCTCGGTCTGCTCGCCGGAGGTGGGGTCGATCACGGCGAGGTTGATGCGCGTCTCCGCCGCGATCCGGGTGAAGTCGGTCAGCACCGACTCCTCGCGCAGCTGTTCGAGCACCCGAGCGCCGGTCGGGCCGCCGACGAAGCCGGCGGCGATCACCGGGCGCCCGAGCAGGCTCAGCGCCCGGGCGACGTTGATCCCCTTTCCACCGGCGACGGTGCGGCTCTCGACCGCACGGTGGCGGCGCCCGAGGCGGAAGTTCGGCACGGCGACGGTGCGGTCGATGGCCGCGTTCAGCGTCACGGTGAGGATCACTCGACGTTCACCCGGTTCGGCTCCCGTTCATCGTTTCCGTGGCACTGAGCGGCGGTAAAGCAGTGCCCCGCCCATCAGTATCACGAAGATCGCCAGCGCGATAGGGATCGGGTGGTTATCGACGAAGTCGCGAGCACGATCGAGGCCGCTCGCCTTGGGAATCGAGCGAGCGGCGCGCAACGGCACCGTGGCGGCGCGGCGGCCGTCGACGAATACCGTCGCCCGACCCAGCGGGGCGCCGCGATCGATCGGCCCCTCGACCTCGCTTGGAGCGTTGACCTCGAGGCTCAGCCGCTGGCCGCTGCGGACGCCGATGGCGACGCCGTGGGCGGCCCGCAACGGCAGCTCCCCGCCCGAGTAGCGGATCGACGGATCGGCGAGATCCTGACCGGCGCGCACCGGCCGCCGGCGCCGGTACTGGCGAAAGCCGTACTCGAGCAGTTCGAGGTTGTCGCTGAAGCGGTCTTCGTCGGTCGGCGCGCCGATCGCGACCGAGATCAACCCCACGCCCTGGCGCCGTCCGGAGCCGACCAGGACGTAGCCGGCGTCGAAGGTGTGCCCGGTCTTGACGCCGGTGACCCAGGGCGCGTCCAGCAGCAGCTCGTTGATGGTCGAGATTCGCCGCGGCGGCCGGAGGCTGCGCAGGATCGCGCTGCGCGAGTCGGCGATCTTGGCGAAGGCGGGGATGCGCAGCAGCCGCTGGGTCAGCGTCGCCAGGTCGGCGGCGCTGGAGTAGTTGCCGCGCTGGTCGAGGCCGACCGGGTTCGCGTAGTGGGTGTCGGCGAGGCCAAGCGCGGCGGCGCGGCGGTTCATCTGGCCGACGAAGCGGGCCGTCGAACCGGCGGCGGCAATCGCGAGATCGTGGGCAGCGTCGTTGCCGCTGCGCAGGATCAGCCCGTAGAGAAGGTCACGCACGCTGATCCGCTCCCCGCTGGGCAGGCCGAGCAGGGACTCGCCGTAGATCGGGTGGTACGGGGCCGCCCTCACGATCCGGTCCAGCGGCAGCTCGTGCAGCGCCACGTAGGCGGTCATCAGCTTCGTCGTGCTGGCGATCGGCAGGTGCCGGGCGGCAGCATGGGAGGTGATCACGGCGCCGCTGCGGGCGTCGATCAGGATCCAGGCCTTGGCCTCGACCCGGGGCAGCCTTGCCGCCGCGGCGGCGGCGGCGAAGCAGAGAGTCGCCGCCAGCAGGGCCGCCAGCAGGGCGGCGCCGAGCCGGCATCGTCTCATCGCAGCTTCAGCTTCTCTCCGGCGATCAGGATCTGCGGGTCGACTTCGGGGTTCAGCTTGAGGAGCGTGGCGACCGGGACGCCCGTTTCGTGGGCGATCGAGGTCAGCGTGTCCCCGGTCTTGACGGTGTAGCTGGCCGCCTTGGTCTGAGGCGCACCGTGCTTCTTCGTCGCGTGGCCGGATCCGTGTCCCTTGCCCGACGAGCCGGAGTCGCCGCCGACCGAGCTCGAGATGACGACCACGACGACGATCACCGCCCCGACCAGGGCGATTGCTGCGAAGAGGCGGGCGAGGGCGCTGGTACGTTTTTCCATTGACTGGTGAAATCGGTTCGAGAGCGGATGATCGTATAACCGGCCGCGGGCGTCTTCAGGCGGTGGAGACGTCCCAGACGGCGGCTCGCAGCCGCTCCGCGGCCGCGGCCGGATCGGGGTCGGCGGCGATCCCGCGCGAGACCGCGACCAAGGCGGACCCCCGCCCGGCGGCGAAGGCGGGGCCGAGCATCTCCGGCCTGCCACCCTGGGCGCCGACGCCGGGGATGAGGAAGATCGAGCGCGGCATCAGCTCCCGCAGGCGGGCGATGTGCTCGGGCTCGGTGGCTCCGACCACCGCTCCCATGCCGCTCAGGCCGCTCTCTCCGAGCAGGCGCCCAGAGAGGCCGTCGACAAGCTCGGCAAGGCGCTCATGCAGGGGCTGGGAGGGGGCCGGCAGGTCCTGGACGTCGGCGGCGCCCGGGTTGCTGGTGCGAACGAGGACGAAGACACCGGCACCGGCGCTTGCCGCCGCCGCGACCAGCGGCTCCAGCGCGTCGAGCCCCAGCAGTGGGTTGGCGGTGAAGGCGTCGGCGCCGAGTCCCGGCACGATCCCCCACGGGGTCGGCGTCTCGCCGACCAGCGCTTGCGCGTAGGCGGCGGCGCTGACCGGCACGTCGCCGCGCTTGCCATCGGCGATCGTCAGCAGGCCTGCTTCATGAGCGGCGTGGCAGACCTCGGCCAGAGCCACCCAGCCGGGAGCGCCGAGGCGCTCGAAGCAGGCGACTTGGGGCTTGACCGCGACGCAGGCGGGACCGGCGCGATCGATCAGGGTGCGGCAGTGCGTCACCACCGCGGCGGCGGCCAGCTCGGCGGCCGGGGCTTGCGAGGCGGCCGGCTCCCCCTCCCCGGCCAGCTTGGCCGGGTCGGGGTCGAGGCCTAGGCAGATCTGGCTGCGGCGCTCGTCTACAAGCGCCGCGAGCCGATCGGCGAACTGGGTCAGGAAATCAGCCGCCCTTGACCTTGGTCTTCAGCGCCGAACCGGCGGAGAAGCGCGGTACCTTGCCGCCCGGAATCGTGATCCGCTCGCCAGTGCGCGGGTTGACGCCCTGGCGGGGCCCACGCTCGGCGACGTGGAATTTGCCGAAGCCGGTGAAGCTGACTTCGCCACCGCCGCTCAGCGTGTCGGTGATCGCGTCGAGCACAGCGTCGACGGCGTCGCCGGCAGCTTTCTTGCTGCCAAGCCGGTCGTCGCCGGCCAATTGATCCAGAAACTCAGCCTTGGTCACGTCGGAAATCCTCCTCGGGGGTTGAAGACGGGCGCCAATCTAACAGCGGGCACGGCGTAACCGTCACGAACCGCTGACAGACATCGCGCCGACGAGCAGCGGCGGGGTCCTGACGGAGCCCCCGAACGGGACCCAGCGAGCCTCCGCTCCGACCGCCCGAACCGCACCCAGCATCGCGACGAGATCGCCGGCGATCGTGAACTCCCGCAGCGGCTCGGCCAGCTCGCCACCCCGGATCGCCCGGCCCGAAGCGCCGACCGAGAAGACGCCGGTGACCGGGTTTACGCCCGAGTGCAGCCCGGCGACATCGGTGACGAAGACACCGTCCCCCACCTCCCCGAGGAGCTCCGCGAAGGAGAGCGAGCCCGGAGCGAGGACCAGGTTCGACGCCGAGACCGACGGCTGCGAGCGGTAGCCGTGGCGGGCGGCGCTGCCGGTCGAGCCAACGCCCTCGCGGTTGGCCGTGTAGGTGTTGTAGAGGTAAGAGCGCAGCTGGCCGCCCTCGATCAGCGGCAGGCGCCGGCGCGGCACGCCCTCGCCGTCGAAGGGTGCCGAGGCCGGGCCACCGGGATCGCGACCGTCGTCGTGCAGCGCCAGCGCCTCGCTTGCCAGCTCCTCGCCGAGGCGGCCGGCAAACGGGGAGCGCCCGCGCTGCACGGCCGCGGCGCTGAGGGCGCCGGCGATCAAGCCGGCGAAGCTGGCGGCGACGGTGGGGTCGAGCAGGACTGGGCAGGAGCGCGAGGCGGGCTTGGAGGCGCCGATCATCGCGGTGGCCCGAGCGGCCCCCTCGGCTCCGATCGCCTCCGGGTCGAGGCCGTCGGGGCCGCGTGCCAGGCCGAAGCCCAGACCGGTCTCCCGGCCCGAATCGCCCTCGGCCAGAGCCTGCAGGTAGGCGAAGCAGCTGGAGGACTCATACTCCCCGGCCACCCCGGTCGAAGAGGCGATTGCCACGCGCTCGGCCGAGTCGGCGTAGACGGCCTGCTCGACGCCGGCGATCCGGGCGTCGGCTACCAGCGCGGTCCGCTCCACGGTCAGCGCCAGCTCGGCCGCCCGGGCCGGCGACCAGGCGGCAACCGAGGGGTCGCTCAGGCCCGGCAGCGCCTCAATCTCCGCCGGCTGCGGCGGCGCGGCGAACTCGTCCTCGTCGGCCACCCGCGCCGCCTCGGCCGCGCGGGTGGCGATCGCCGCCAAGCCCCGCTCGGAGAGGTCGGTTCCGAATGCGTAGCCGACCCGGCCACCGATCCAGGCACGGACGCCGATACCACTCTGGGTGGCTGCCGTCAGGCTCTCCACCTCGCCGCCGTGGACCCTCACCTCGCGACCGCGGTCGCGTGAGGCGTAGGCCTCCGCGTCAGCGGCACCGGCCTCCAGCGCCGCCTCGACCGCTCGGCCCGCGGTCGCGCTCAGCTCACTCAAAGCTCGGTCCCCCCGACGGTCATCGCCTGCACCCGGACGTGCCCCTGGCCGGTGCCGACGGGGACTTTCTGGCCGCCCTTGCCGCAGATCCCGGTCTTCATCAAGAAGTCGTCGCCGACCGCGTCGATCGCGCTCAGCGCCTCCAGGCAGTTGCCGATCAAAGTCGCGCCGCGGCAGGGCCTGGTCACCCTGCCGCCCTCGATCAGGTAGCCCTCGGAGACGCCGAAGACGAAGTCGCCGGTCGCCGGATCGACCTGACCGCCAGCGAAGGAAACCGCGTAGAAGCCCTTCTCGACCTCGGCGATCATCTCCTCCGAAGTGGCGTCGCCGGGGGCGATGTAGGTGTTGGTCATGCGCGGGATCGGCAGGTGGCGGAAACTCTCGCGACGGCCATTGCCGGTCGAGGGGACGCCATCGCGCTCGGCGGTGAGGCGGTCGTAGAGGAAGGAGGTGAGGCAGCCCTCCGCGATCACCTTGGTCTTCTGCGTCGGCGCTCCCTCGTCGTCGATCGAGTCCGACCCCCACTCGCCCGGCAGGCGACCGTCGTCGTAGGCGCTGAGCAGCGGCTGGGCAACCTGCTCGCCGAGCTTGCCGGCGTAGACGCTGGCCCCCTTGTGGATGTGGTCGGCCTCGAGGCCGTGCCCGGTCATCTCGTGGAAGAGGACGCCACCGAAGCCACCGCCGACCACCACCGGCATCGAGCCCGACGGAGCCGGGCCCGCGTCGAGCAGGGTCAGTGCCTTGCGCGCCGCCTGCTCGGCGATCCGGCCGGGGTCGCCTTCGAGCAGCTCGAAGCCGCGGTGGGCGCCGAGGGTCTCGGCGCCGGTCTCGACCGTGCCCTCGCGGCGGGCGACCGCCTGGGCGCCGATCCGCACTCGGGTGCGGTCGTCGCCGCTCAGCAGGCCATCGGAGTTGGCGATCGCAACCTCGCGCCGCGCCTCGGCATAGGAGGAGGTGAACTGGGCGATCTCACCGCCCTGGCCGCGGGCCCGCTCGTCCAGATCGCGCAGCAGGGCAGCCTTGCGCTCCGCCGCCACCCCTTCGGGCCGGCGCTCGATCGGCAGCGGCACGCTCGCCACCGCCCGCAGTGGGTGCGGCTCGCGGCGCTCGCCCCGCAGCGCCGATGCGGCCTGCTCGGCAGCGCGCTCGAGGTCGGCGGGGTCGAGGCCGTCGACATGGGCGAAGTAGGTGGTGGCGCCGTCGACGACCCGCACGCCGGCCCCCTCCTCTGCCCCCGACTGGACGGCCTCGATCCGCGACTCGTCGATCGACATCGAGAGGCCGTGGCGGCGTTCGGCGAAGACCTCGGCGAAGCGACCGCCGTTGGCCAGCGCCCGGGTGAGAACGCGCTCGGCGACCGCGGGATCGATCAGCTCGGTCATGCCTTCGGCCGCTTTCCGGCGACCTCGATCAAGCGGCCGGCGACGGCGAACAGCTCCGCCCCCGCGGTCGAGTCGCCGGCGTGGTCGGAGCTGCGCCCGTTGGAGTAATAGAGGCGGGCGAAGGGCTGGCGGGAGACGCGGCGGCGGCGCATGTAGGCGGCGGCCTCGTCGGCGTAGCCCGAGACCCTGTCGAGCAGAACACGGTGCGGCTTCGGAGACATCAGCTCCCGCCCTCCAGGGTCGATGGGCCGATCTCCCCCGTGATAGGTGGGTTTTCGACACGCCGGCCGCCATCGGCGAGGTCGCGCAGGGTCGCCCGCATGTCGAAGAACATCAGCGAGGCCAGGGCGAAGCGCTCGGTCACCGCGACCGCCGCCAAGCCGGCGTGGCGCAGGGCGAAGATCTCGCCCTGCTCGGTGGCGATGTGGACCTGCTCCACCGGCTCCCCGCCGGCCCGGCCGGCGATCTCGAAAAGCGCCGCCGCACCCTCGCTCCAGCGGTCGGGCTCGCCGGCGGCGGCCAGTACGGCGCCGCGTCCGTCGAAGATCGCCGCCCCGCGCAGGTCGGGTGACATCTCGGCCAGGAAAGCCAGCGCCGCCGCCGCGGCGTCGCCCGGAGCGACCTCGGTTGCGGCAGCGTCGGCCATGTGAGTGAAAATACCGACCGTGTCCCTCGCCCGAGCCTCATGGACCATCGTCGTCGCGATCTGTGCGATCGCCGCGGTCCTCTTCGCCCTCAGCGGCTACACCGGTTACACGATCACCCTGATCGCAGTCGGCCTGGCCGCCGCCGTGAACCTCTTGCCCCCGCCCTAACCGGAGCGAAAAGGCCCGGAACGGCTGTCGTCGGGCTCGCGGTAGGAGGTCTCCGGCTCGACGTGGATCAGCACCTCGCAGTTGGGAACCTCGGCCTCGATCGAGTCGCGCATCCGGTGCGCCAGCTCGTGCGCCAGCTCGAGGCTGGTGCCGGAGCGGTACTGCACGTGGAGGTCGATGTGGCGGCGGCTGCCGGCGCGGCGGCCGCGCAGCTTGTGGTAGCCGGCGACCTCGGGCGTGCGGGCGGTCGCGATCGCCAGCTCGATCCGCTCCATCTCCGCGTCCGGCAGTGCTTCGTCGATCAGCACCCCGGAGGAGCGCCTGATGATCCTGATCCCGGCGACGACGATCGCCACCGCGACCGCCAGGGCGGTGATCGAGTCGAAGGCGGAGTTGCCGGTGACCTTGACCAGCAGCAACCCGACCAGCACCCCCGCCGAGGTGAAGGCATCGGTCCGCAGGTGCGCCGCGTCCCCCTCCAGGGCCGGCGATTCGAGTGCCTTCGCCTGACGGGAGAGGACCGTCGAAACGCCGAGGTTGGCGATCGTCGAGATCCCCATCACGGCGATGCCGACACCGAGGGCTTCGACGGTCGACGCCGACCACCAGCCGGTGCGTCGCCTCGTAGACGATGATCGCGGCGCCGACCAGGATCAGCATCCCCTCGATCGTCGCCGCCAGGCTCTCGACCTTCTCGTGCCCGTAGGGGTGCTCGGCGTCGGCGGGCTCGTCGGCTTTGCGGACCGAGACGAAGGCGACCACCGAGGCGACCAGGTCGATCAGCGAGTGGACCGCCTCGGTGATGATCGCGATCGAGCCGGTGATCGCCCCGGCGGCGAGCTTGAGTCCGATCAGCAGCGCGTTGGAGGCGATCGAGAGCGCCGCCGCGCGGCTTTTGGTGCGGATCACGGCGCCCCGGCGCTCGCCAGGCCGAGGTGGGCGGCGAGCAGCCGCATCGCCCGGCCCCGGTGGCTGATCGCGTTCTTCTCCGCCGCGCTCAGCTCGGCGTAGGTGCGCTCGTCGTCCGGGCCGGTGTCGTCGGGGACGAAGGCGGGGTCGTAGCCGAAGCCGCCCTGGCCGCGGCGCTCGTCGAGCAGGCGACCCTCGCAGCGCGCTTCGAAGACCTGCTCGGACCCGTGCTCGTCGATCAGGGCGATCGCGCAGACGTAGGCGGCGCGGCGCTCGCCGCCAGCCGCGCCGACCTCGCGCAGCAGCTTGTCGAGGTTGACCTCGTCGCTTGCGCCGACGCCGGCGTAACGGGCCGAGTAGATGCCGGGAGCGCCGCCGAGATCCTCGGCGGCGATGCCGGAGTCGTCGGCGATCACGACGCCCCCCGGTGGCCCGGCGGGCCGCCCGCGCCTTGATCAGCGCATTGGCCTCGAAGCTGTCGCCGTCCTCGGCGGGCAGCTCCACCTCGGGCGGCAGGGACAGTAGATCGACCGACGGCAGCAGTTCGGCCACCTCCTTCAACTTGTGCCGGTTGCGGGTGGCGAGGGTAAGTACATGTTTCGTCACGCGACCCGCTCCTGCACCTCCCGCAGGCGGGCGATGCCGCCCTCCGCGAGCGCCAGCAGCTCGTCGAGCGAGGCCCGCGAGAGCGGCGTGCGCTCGGCCGTCGCCTGCACCTCGACCAGACCGCCGTCGCCGGTCATGACGACGTTGGCATCGACCTCGGCGGTGGAGTCCTCGGAGTAGTCGAGGTCGCACAGCGCCCGGCCGCCGACCATGCCGACGCTGACCGCGGCCACCGAGCCGTTCAGCGGCATCGCCTCCAGCGCTTTCTTGTCGACGAGCCTCTGGAAGGCTTGGCGCAGCGCCACGTAACCCCCGGTGATCGCCGCGCAGCGGGTGCCGCCGTCGGCTTCCAGCACGTCGCAGTCGACGTAGACGCTGCGTTCGCCCATCGCCTTGAAATCGACGACGACTCGCAGCGAGCGACCGATCAGGCGCTGAATCTCCACCCCGCGACCATCCTGCTTGCCCTTCGAGATGTCGCGCTGCTTGCGGTCCCCAGTCGAGGCCGGCAGCATCGCGTACTCGGCCGTGACCCAGCCTTTACCGCGTCCCTGCATCCAGCGCGGGACCGATTCGTTGACCGACGCGGTGCAGATGACCCGCGTTTTGCCGATCGAGATCAGCGCCGATCCGTCGGCGCTGGCGACGAAGCCGGGGTCGATGGTCACCGGCCTGATGTCGGCGGGGGCGCGGTCGTAGCTGCGAGAAGCTGGCATCGTGCGAGTCTTTCACGCGAGCGGCGGATGCCGCCGGGCCACGGCCCTCAGGCACCGGGAAGAACGCGCAGGCCGCGCTGGCCGAAGTGAGCGTCGAAAGCGAAGGCCTCACCGCCGCCGTCGCGCTCGATCAGGGCGAAGGAGGTCGCATCGACGTAGCTCCAGCGCTTGTCGCCGTGGCGCTCGAGGATCTCCCAGGCGTCGCTCTCTACGTCCTCGTCGAGCCGGACCAGCTCGATCGCTCCACTGGCCCGGAAGCGTCGCCCCCACTCGATCGCCTCGCCGCGGCCGACCCGGACCATCAGCGCCGTGTAGGTCTCGGCGAAGACGTAGTTCGAGGTGAAGAGGGCGACGCCCTCGGAGATCAGCTCCGCCAGCGCCGCCCTTGCCTGCTCGTGCTCCGCCTCGGCCACATTGCGCAGTGCCACGAAGGCACTCGTGTCGACGAAGACCGACCTCATTGCCCGTAGAGATCGCGGTCCAGCGTCGTGACGCTGGTTCCCTCGCGGCCCCGTCCGGGTGCGTCGTCCACCAGGTAGCGGAGCAGGGGGTCCGCGGTCGGGTCCGGCCGCCGCGAGCGCTCGGCGTCGATCAGATCCCGCACGACGGCGGCGATGCTGCCCGACTTGCCGGCCCGCTGCCGGAGCCAGCGGTGCTGGGCATCGTCGAGATATAGCTGAGTCCGATGCTTCATGCTGTCATACAGCATACGGCGCATAGAGGACGGAACCGGTCTGGCTGTGGCTTGTGCAGTGGTCATCGCATTTCTAGGCTTTCCGGTCATGAGCAGGGAAAAGGGGCGGCGAACCGCCGCCCCTCCCTCATTTGAAGCTGACCTTGTCCACCGCCTCCTTGATCTTGTTGACGATCACGTCCGCCAGCTCGGTGCCCTGCTTGCCGTTGAACCCCTTCATCGCCGCCACCATCCCCACCATCAGCAGCGAGACCAGCAGGATCAGGCCGACGTACTCGACCGTCCCCTGGCCCGCCTCGCCTGCCAGCGTTCGGATTCGCCGCACCCGCCTTGACGACGGCAGCGTGCAGATAGCCCATCAGCGAGTAGATCATCGAAGCCTCCTTTCTCGGTTGGCGGCCAGATGCTGAGCCCGCGGAGCGCACCGAACAAGGCACGCGTGTGCCAACTGTGGAACGGGACGGGCGAGGAAGCCAGTCGACCGCTGCGATTGGCGCCCCGCGCGGATACCCTGACCCGGGTGCGCGTCCTGGTCGTCACCAACTTCGAGCCCGACGACTCGGCGCCGCAGCGGGGACGATGGGTCCGCGACCAGGTCGACGAGGTGCGGCGGCGTGGCATCGAGGTCGACGTCTTCAGCTTCCCGCCGGGTCGCCGCGAGTACATCCCGGCCACCCGGCGGCTGCGATCGCTGCTGCGCCGCGAGCGCTTCGACCTCGTCCATGCCCACTACGGGCTGCCGGGATGGTGCGCGCAGCTCGCCGGGGCGCGGCCGTTGATCGTCACCTTCCACGGCACCGACGTCCGCCACGGCGTGGTCGGCCCGCTCTCGCGGCGGCTGGCCTGGCGAGTCGACCTGGTCGCGGCGGTCTCCCGGGCGCTGTTCGCGGCCGAGGACGGCCGGCCCGGCCTCCCCCACGTCCCCGGCTCCGCGGTGCTGCCCTGCGGCCCCGACCTCAGCCGCTTCGGCCCGACCCCCCGCGCCGAGGCACGGCGGTCGCTAGGCCTCGAGCCCGAGGGTCGTTACCTCTTCTTCCCCGCCGACCCCGCCCGCGCGGAGAAGCGCCACGACCGCGCCGCCGAGGTCGCTGTGGCCTGCGGTGCGGAGCTGCTCACCGGCGGCTCGATCGAGCCCGAGCGCATGTCGCTCTGGCTCAACGCCGCCAACGCCGTCCTCGTCACCTCCGACTACGAGGGCTTCGGGCTCGCCGCCATCGAGGCCCTCGCCTGCGAGGTGCCGGTCCTCTCGACCCGGGTCGGCATCGCCCCCTACGCGCTCGGGGGCATCGAGGGCTGCCTCTGCGCCGATTTCGACCGCGCCGCTCTGGAGCGCCGCGGCACGGCCTCACCTGGAGTCCCCCGACCCGCGCGTGGCGAGCGCCGCGAGAGCTGCCTCGCTGTCCGCGGCGAGAATGGCCGAGCGCGCGATCGAGGCCTACCGCGACGTCACCGGCACCCCGGTAATAGATTGAGCCTGCAATGAGCGCTGAAACGGGTGAGCCCAGCGGCGAGAGCATCGACACGCAGGTCGAAGACGCCGAACGCCGGCTGAAGGCGGCTGCCGAAGTCGCCAGCGTGGCCGAGCGCCGCGCGACCGCCGAGATCGAGGCCCTGGAGGCCGACCTCGAGCGCGAGCGTGCGCAGACGAACCAGGCCCGTGAGGAGCTGCGACTCGCCCGCGAGGAAAGCCTGCAGCGCGAGCGCAAGGCGCAGAGCGGAGGCGATCGCCGCCGCCGAGGAGCGCCTGAGCGAGATCGAGACGCAGGCCGAGGCCGCCGAGAAGCGGGTCGAGGAGGCCGAACGCCGGGCCGAGGAGGCCGAGCAGGCGGTCGCCGACGAGGGGGCACGAGCCCGCGAAGGCGCGGCGACCTGGCTGCGCGAGCAGCTGGAGACGATCCGCCGAGAGGCTGAGGGGCGATAGCCGCAGGCCCCGAGTTCGACGTCGCCGTCGTCGGTGGCGGCGCGGCGGGCCTCTGGACCGCATTGCGAGCGGCCGAGCAAGGCGGCGACGTCTGCCTGATCTCGCGCACCCCGCTTTCCCAGAGTGCCAGCTTCTGGGCCCAGGGCGGCCTCGCGGCGGCGCTGGAGCCGGGCGACTCGCCCGGCGACACGCCGCCGACACGATCGCCGCCGGGCGGGGCCTCTGCCGCACCTCGGCCGTGCGGGTGCTGGCCGACGAGGCGCCGGGCGCGGTCCGGGATCTGCTCGCCCGCGGTGTCGTCTTCGACCTCGACCACGAGGGGCGGCTGGCCCTCGGACTCGAGGGGGGCCACGCAAGCCGTCGCATCGTCCACTCCGGCGGCAGCCAGACCGGCCACGAGCTCACCTCGAAGCTGGCGGCGATGGTCGCGACCGAGGCTCGGATCGAGGTGCGGGAGAGCACCTCGGCGACGGCTCTTTGGAGCGACGGCGAGCGCTGCCACGGGGTCCTCAGCGACGCCGGGCCGATCGCGGCAACCGCCACCGTGCTGGCCACCGGCGGCGCGGCGGCGCTGTGGAGTCGCACCACCAACCCGCGCGGCGCGATCGGCGCCGGCCCGGTGCTGGCGGCGGCTGCCGGCGCCGACCTCGCCGACCTCGAGTTCTGCCAGTTCCACCCGACCGCCCTCGCCCTGCCCGGATCGCGCTTCGACGGCGTTCTGATCACCGAGGCGATCCGCGGCGAGGGCGCGAAGCTGCTCGACGCCTCGGGCGAGCGCTTCACCGACGAGCTGGCGCCCCGCGACGCCGTCACGGCGGCGATCCTCGACCGCATGGCGGCCGACGGCACCCAGGAGGTGACGCTCGACCTGCGCGAGATCGACCCGGCTCGATTTCCCAACGTCTTCGCCTCGCTCGCCGACGCGGGCCTCGCCCCGCGCACGGCGCCCGTTCCCGTTGCCCCGGCGGCCCACTACATGATGGGCGGGATAGTCGTGGACCTCGACGGGCGCTCCTCGCTGCCGGGCCTCTACGCCGTCGGCGAGTGCTCCTGCACCGGGCTCCACGGTGCCAACCGGCTGGCCTCGAACTCGCTCAGCGAGTGCTTCGTCTTCGGCGGCCGCGCCGCGACAGCCGCCATCGACGAGGTTCCTGGCGCCGGGCGGCCGCCCCTTCCCGATTGGCGCTTCGACCCCCCGACCGAGCCGACCCGGGAGGCGGTCTGGCGCTGCGCCGGGCCGCTGCGCAACCCCGACGACCTGGCGGCGCTGATCTCCAACCCCTATCCGCTGGCGACCGCGATCGCAACCGCCGCGCTGAACCGCCGCGAGTCACGCGGCGGTCATCTGCGCACCGACGCCGCCGAGATCGACCCCGAGCTCGACGGGCTCCACTTCGTGCTCTCCGCCGGCGGCGAGGTCCGCCGCGAGGAGTGGCAGTGATCCCGACCCACCTGGCTCCCTAGGGTCCGGGCATGCTGCTCGGGGTCGACGTCGGCGGGACCTTCACCGACGCCGTACTGCTCGACGGCGGCACCGTCCACACCGCCAAGCTCCCGACCACACCGGGGGAGGAGTCGGCCGGCGTCATGACCGCGATCGGCGAGGTTCTGAACCGAGCCGGCGCCGGCGCCGGGGACGTCGAGTCCTTCGCGCACGGGATGACGGTTGGAACCAACGCCCTGCTCGAGGAACGCGGCGCCCGCACCGCCCTGATCGCCACCCGCGGCTTCTCCGACCTGCTGGAGATCGGCCGCCAAGACCGGCCCGACCTCTACCGGCTCTGCACGCCGAAGCCGGCGCCGCTGGTCGAGCCGGAGCTGCGCTTCGAGGCGGACGAGCGGATCGGTCCCGAGGGGGTGCTCGCGGCGCTGGCCGAGGGGGAGCCGGAGCGGCTGGAGGGCCTCGCTCCGCGACAGCGGCGCCGAGTCGGTCGCGATCTGCCTCCTCTTCTCCTACCTCGACCCCTCGCACGAGCGACTGATCGCCCAGCACCTACGCGACCGCCTGCCCGGCCTCCACGTCTCCGCCTCGCACGAGGTGCTGCCGCGCTTCCGCGAGTACGAGCGCTGCGCGACCACCGTGATCGACGCCTACCTGAGCCCGCTGCTCGGCCGCTACCTCGAACGACTCGGCGCGGCGACCGGCGCGGCGGGGCTGCCTCGAGCCCCTGGTGATGCAGTCCTCAGGCGGTGTCGCCCCTGCCGAGGAGGCGGCGAGAGCCGGTGCCTGGAGCGTCCTCTCCGGGCCGGCCGGCGGCGCCGTCGGAGCGGCGCTGCTTGCCCGAGTCAGCGGCGACGGCGACGCCCTGGGCTTCGACATGGGCGGGACCTCGTGCGACGTCTGCGTCGTCGAGGACGGCGAGGTCCGCCGAACCGACTCGCGCCGGATCGGCGGGCGCCCGATCCAGCTGCCGATGGTCGACGTCCACACGGTCGGCGCCGGCGGCGGCTCGATCGGCTGGCGCGACCCCGGCGGCGCCCTGCAGGTCGGGCCGCGCTCGGCTGGCGCCGAACCCGGGCCGGCCTGTTACGGCCGCGGCGGTACCGAGCCGACGGTCACCGACGCCAACCTGCTGCTCGGCCACCTCGCTCCCGACTCGCGCTTGGCCGGCGGCGTCGCCCTCGACGCCGAGGCGGCCGAGGCCGCGGTCGCCGCTCTCGCCCGCTCGCTCGGCCTCGACCCGCTGGAGGCCGCCGGCGGGAATAGTCCGCGTCGCCAACCAGGAGATGGTGCGGGCGCTGCGGGTGGTCACGGTCGAGCGTGGCGTCGACCCCCGCGGCTTCGCGCTGCTGCCTTTCGGCGGCGCCGGGCCGATGCACGCCGCCGCGATCGCGGCCGAGCTGGGGATCGAGACGATCCTCTGCCCGCGCGCCGGCGGCGTCCTCTCCGCGCTCGGCCTCTGCGCCTCCGAGCGCCGCCGCGACACCGCCCGCACGGTGATGCTGAGCGGCGCCGGGCTTGAGCGCCGGGCGCCTCGCCGCCGACGGTCGAGGACCTGATCGCCGCCACCGGCGCCGGCCTCGACGGCGTACGGCCGGAGGTGACCTACGAGATGCGCTACGCGGGCCAGGCCTTCGAGCTGCCGGTCCCCGGCCCGGTCGCCCCCGACCCGGCCGATCTGATCGAGGGCTTCGAGCGCGCCCACGAGGAGCGCTACGGCCACCGCGACCCCGAGGGCGAAGTCGTCCTCGTCGACGTCCGCCTGGCGATGGTGGTGCCGGGACCGGAGCTGCGACCGCAGGCCGCCCACGAGGGGCGGCTGGAGGAGAGCACGCGACCGGTTCGCTTCGGTGGCGAGTGGGTCGAGACGCCGGTGCTGCGCGGAGAGCCCGCCGCGGCTACCCGGGCCGAGGGCCCGGTCGTCTTCGAGCTGCCGGAGGCGACCCTGGTTCTGCCGCCGGCCTGGGAGGCCGTGGTCGACGACGCCGGCACGATCGTCGCGCGGTTCCTTGGGGACGATATGTGTAACAAAGGAACCGCGCGATGAGCGGGCTCGACCCGATCGCGCTCCAGGTCCTCGTCGGCGGCCTGCGGGCGACCTGCGAGGAGATGGGTGCGACGCTGATCCGCTCGGCCTACTCGGCCAACATCAAGGAGCGTCACGACTGCTCGACCGCGCTCTTCGACGCCGGGGGCGAGTTGGTGATGCAGGCCGAGCACATCCCCGTCCACCTCGGCTCGATGCCCGACGCGGTCGCGGCGGTGCTCGGCGAGGAACAGCGGCCAGGCGGCGCCTGGATCCTCAACGACCCCTACCGCGGCGGGACCCACCTCCCCGACGTCACCCTGATCTCAGCGGTGTTCGTCGACGACGAGCTGCTCGGCTTTGCCGCCTGCCGGGCCCACCACGCCGACATCGGCGGGCCGACTCCGGGCGGGATGCCGGCCTTCTCGAAGGCGCTTGACGAAGAGGGAGTAGTGATCCCGCCGACCCGAGCAGGAGACGCCGAGCTGGAGCGCCTGGCCGCCCGGATGCGCTCGCCCCGGCAGCGGCTCGCCGACCTGCGCGCCCAGCGGGCCGCCAACCGGGTCGGCGAGCTGCGGTTCACCGAGCTCGCCCGGCGCCACGGGTCGCAGACGCTGCGGGCGGGAATGGAGGAAATCCTCGCCTACACCGAGCGGCGGACCCAGGCGGCGCTGGCCTTGCTGCCTGACGGGACCTACACGGCCGAGGACGTGCTCGAGGACGATCGCGACGGTGCCGAGCGCGACGCGGTCCTGCGGGTCGCGGCGACGATCGACGGCGAGCGCCTCCGGCTCGACTTCACCGGCACCGATCCTCAGGTCGAGGGCAACCTCAACTGCCCGCTCTCGGTGACCAAATCGGCGGCGTTCTTCGCGGTCCGGGTGCTGACCGACCCAGACGCCCCTCCCTCGGCCGGCGCCCAGCGGCCGATCGAGGTGATCGCCCCGCTGGGCTGTCTGCTCAACGCCCGTTTCCCGGCCGCCGTCGCCGCCGGCAACGTCGAGACCTCCAGCCGCGTCGCCGACCTCGTCATCGCGGCTCTGGCCGGGGCCCGCCCGGTGCCCGCCCAGGGTCAGGGGACGATGAACAACCTCACCCTGGCCAACGACGAGTTCACCTACTACGAGACGATCGGCGGTGGCCAGGGAGCATGCGCCGACGCCGACGGCCCCAGCGCGCTCCACGTCGCGATGTCGAACACGCTCAACACCCCGGTCGAGGCGCTGGAGACAGAGTTCCCGCTGCGGGTGCGCGAGCTCTCGCTGCGGAGGGGAAGCGGCGGCACCGGCGCCCATCGCGGCGGCGACGGGATCGTGCGCGAAATCGAAGCCCTGGCGCCGATGCGCTTCACGTTGATCACCGAGCGCCGGCGCCACCCGCCCCGCGGCCGCGGCGGCGAGGACGGCAAGCCCGGGGTCAATCTCCTCAACGGCGAGCGGCTGCCCAGCAAGGCCGAGGGCGATCTGAATCCAGGCGACCGGCTGCGAATCGAGACTCCAGGTGGCGGCGGTGGTCATTAAGCATTTTTAATTTTGCGATTTGACGATGCTCGTCTAGAATGCGCGACCGCGGGCAGGGCAGAACGGCCAAGCAGGGCCCGGAGGCGCAGCCCCGCCCCCTGAATTCACCAACCTTCGCAGGAAGACTCCAGATGCCGATCGCTTTCAAGGAATGGGCAGTAACGGTCCGCGCTCTCGCGGAGGGTGAGCAGCTGCTCACCCTCAGGAAGGGCGGCATCCGTGAGGAGAACAAGCACTTCGAACTCGAGCACGAGCGCTTCTTCCTCTACCCGACCTTCGACCACCAGCAGAACGACCTGGTCCGCGAATCCCATCACCCAGAGCTGAAGCGGGCCCTGGAGGAGGGTGTCTGGCCGGACGAGGAGCCGCCCCCGCGGGCGCTGATCCAGGACGGCGGCATCCCGCAGCCGGAGCGGGTTCGGCTGCGCGCCTGGGCCGAAGTGACCGACCACGTCACGATCAACGACCGGCGCACCCTCGACTCGCTCTCGCCGTATTACATCTGGACCCCCGACTACGCCGAGAAGCGCCTCAGCTGGAAGCGGCGTCACCCTCTTCACATCCTGCTGCTGCGGGTCCACCGCATCCCCCGCCCGGTCACGGTGCGGGTCCGCGACGAGTACCACGGCTGCCGCTCCTGGGTCGAGATCGACCGCGACCTGCCCTTCGAGGGCACGCCGGTGATGGCGGACGAAGAGTTCGACCGCGCTCGCCAGGAGATCCGCGAAGTCTGCGACCAGCCTGAGCCTGCGCTCGTCTGAGCTCGGCTGACCGGCGCACTTCGGCGTCCTCGGTCGCTCGTGTGCGGAGCACACTTCGCTTCCTGCGTCCTTGAATTGCTTGGTCAGACGAGCTCATCCGTCGCGCCGGGATGAGTCAGTAATCTCGAATTCATGTCCTGGGTAGAGACGGAGTCGCTGAGCTTTACGGCGCGTCATGACAGCGAGGACGCGACGTTTGCCGAGCGCACGCTCGATCGCATGGAGGATCTGCGGTTGCGGCTGGAAGACCGCTTCGAGCGGGTTCCCGGCGAGGTCACGGTCGTGATCCACACAAACCCGGCCTGGCTGACGATGGCCCATCCCTTCCTGCCCGCCGCCCGCTGGTCGGCGGCACCGGCCGGCCGCCGCTACCTCGCCGGCTGGGCGATGGCGACCGAGCTGCACGTCCTCAACGACCCACACATGGAACGCCGCGCCGCTGGCGAGGACTCGCAACGAGGCCCTGCGCGGCACCGCCGAGCGCCTCTACGCGCAGCTGGTGATCGCCGCCAACAACACCGCCCTTCCTCCCTACTGGACTCCCCGCCGCTTCGCCCGCTACCTGCGCTGGGCCTGGCTGGTCGAGGGCGGCGCCCAGTACTTCGCTCGCCAGGTCGGCCTGTACCGAGCCGCGGTGATCCGCCGCCTGCGCGAGAGCGCCCGCCCCAGCTTCCCGCCCTCGCGCCGCGACGCGGTGATCCTCGGCGGCACGATCTTCGACCTGCTCGAGAACGAGCGCGGCCCCGAGGCCTGCGAGCGCCTGGTCCACGAGCTCAAGCCCGGCGGCGCCGTCCCCACCCTGGAAGACGCCTTCGACGCCCGCTTCCGGGACATCGAGTCGGCCTGGCGCGACCACCTGCGCGGGATGGCCCGCCCCAGCGGCGTCAGCTGATCTGGTAGAGCACCCAGACCAGGATCACGGCGCCCAGAAACGCGGCGCCGACCCAGAGGGCGAGGCGGCCGGCGGAGGTTTCGGTCGTCGGGGCCGCCGCGAGAACGCCGTGCCTGGTCTTGAAGCTCGGCCCGCTCTTCGCCCTCGCTCTCGACCATCGTGTCGGCCAGGACCCCGCGCGCCTTCTGGGCGTGATCGGAGTTGACCATCACGTCGCGTGGCCCGGCGGCGAGGAACTCCGGCGCGTCGAAACCCCGGCTGCGCTTGAGGATGCTGGGGATGTCCGACTCGAGCAGCAGCCCCTGGATCATCTCCGCTTCGGCCTGGTTGCGGGCGAAGGCGACCTTGACGAGCTTGCCGCCGCCACCGCCTCCGCCGCCGCCATCGTCGTCACCCTCGTGCGTGCCGCCACCGCCGCCGTGCGAGCCGCGCTGGTGGGAGCTGCGGCTAGGAGACGTCGAGCGCGACATCGGCGATCCTCAGGTCTTTGAGCAGATAGGCCTTCACGTCCGGCACATCATCGTCGGCGAGCGAGACGATCACGTAGACCTGGTCAGGCCAGGCCACCGCCTGGTTGACGTCGGTCTGAGAAGGATAGGCGGCGCTCTTGGTGTGGGAATGGTAGATCGCCAGCAGCTCGTCGCCGCCGTCTTCGATCGCCTTGAGGGCGTTGTACTGCTCCTGCGGGTCCATCTCGTAGCGCAGCGGGCTGGCCGCCGAGTTACCGACCCGGATCACCTCGGTCGCCTCGTCGCTCCTGCCGCCGACCATGCCGCAGCACTCGTTGGGGAGGTCCTTGCGCGCGTGGGCGATCATCTCGTCGACAAGCTGCTGCGAAATCCGCATCGACAATCCTTCCGCGCCCCTACCACCAAACCGTCGAGTCGATATCACCAAGCTCCTCGATCGGCTTCGTGTAGACGCCGGAGGAGAGGTACTTCCAGCCGTCGTCGGGGATCAGGAAGACGACGTTGCCGCTCGTCCAGCTCGCCGGCGATGCGGACGGCGATCGCGGCGATCGCGCCGGAGGAGACCCCGGCGAAGACGCCCTCCTCGTCGAGCAGTTTCTTGGTCCAGACGATCGCGTCGCGGTTGGAGACCATGATCTTGCGGTCGAGGATCGAGAGGTCGATGATCGGCGGGATGAAGCCGTCGTCGAGGGAGCGCAGGCCCTGGACGAGCTCGCCCTGCATCGGCTCGGCGGCGACGATCAGCGTCCCCGGGTTGGCCTCCTTGAGGCGGCGGCCGTTGCCCATCAGGGTGCCGCCGGTGCCGAGGCCGCCGACGAAGGCGGTCACCTCGTCGAGCTCGTCGAGGATCTCGACCGCGGTGCCGTTGTAGTGGGCCAGCGGGTTGGCCTCGTTGCCGTACTGGTAGGGCATGTAGAAGCTCGGGTCCTGGGCCAGCTCCAGCGCCACCTCGACGGCGCCGTTGGAGCCCTTGGCGCCCTCGGAGTAGACGATCTCCGCCCCGTACATCTTCAGCAGCTGGGTGCGCTCCTCGGTGACGTTGTCGGGCATCACCACCTTCAGCGGGTAGCCCTTGCGGCGGCAGATCATCGCCAGGGCGATGCCGGTGTTGCCGGAGGTCGGCTCGAGGATCGTCTGGCCCGGTTCGATCGCCCCCTCCGCCTCGGCCGCCTCGATCATCGACCTGGCGACCCGGTCCTTGACCGAGCCGGTCGGATTGTGGCCCTCGAGCTTGGCGTAGATGCGGACGTCGGGCTTGGGCGAGAAGCGCGGCAGCTCGACCAGCGGCGTGTTGCCGATCGACTCGACGATGTCGCCGAAGCGTCCCCCGCAGGGTCGGTTGAGTAGCTCGTCGCGAAGCATCATCGTCTCCCGTTACTTCAAAAAGTATAGCTAGGGGAATCGGTGGTAGTGGGTCAGTTTGAATCTGACTCCCACGCAGCGCAGGATCGGCGCTAGCTTCGTCTGACCAACAGACGAAATGGCGCCCGCGACGGTGGAACGTCCGGGCGCCTGGCACCGAAAGGCGGAACCTTCCGATGCAGGCGAATCGTAGGCGGCATTGGCCCGCTCAGCGCATACCCCTTCAACGAGCGGTGATGGCGCTGACGATCGCGACCTACCCGCACTGGCGCACGATCCCAGAGTTGGCACGGGAGATTGGCTCCAGAGGAGCGCTTACGCGGGCGGTCTTGGAGTTGATCCAACTCGGCCTGCTCGAAAGCCACGGGTCGTCTGTCCGCCCCACCAAGCCAATCGCCCACCTTGAGCGGCTGAAGCTGCCGTGAGCGTTGCCGAGCAGTTCGCCGAGAACCTTGTCCGATGCCGGCAGCTTGCCGACCTCTCGCAAGAGGAGTTGGGCATCCGCGCCTCGCTGCACCGCACCGAGATCAGCCAACTGGAGCGGGGCCTGCGCGTGGCCCGCATCGACACTCTGGTCAAGCTCGCCGGATCGCTGGGGATCGGCCCTGGCGAGTTGCTGGAAGGGATCAACTGGAATCCGGGCGAGATGCGGCCCGGCAGCTTCAAGGCTCCCGACGAGGGCGCTAGCCTCTAAGCATGGCCAAGCAGTTTAAGAAGCCTGCAGATCTGAATCGCCTCGCCGCCGCCATCGTCGGTGATGCCACCGATGAGGCGCCGCAGGAGCCGGAGACGGGTCAGGTTCGCGCAGGACGCTCCGGGGGGCTCAAGGGCGGGAAGGCACGAGCAGATCGCCTGTCTCCTGAGCGGCGTTCAGAGATTGCCCGCGCTGCCGCCAAAGCGCGCTGGCAACGTTCCTGAATTACTGAACTGGAACCAGGGTCAGTTTCGGCTTCTCTTTGGTCCCGTAGATGGCCTGAAACTCGCTTTCCGTGAGACGCGCCGCACGGCTCAGTTCCGCATCGCTGTAGCCATGCTGCTGACGGTGGAAGTCGATCACCCGGCGGATCAGGGCGGGTTCCTCACGCGGGATCTCCACCGGCTCAATCTTTCGATAGCCGAGCTGGCCGAAGCGCATGAACCAACTCCGCTTTTGACGCTCGGTAATCGTTCCGAGGTCGTATGCACGCATGATGATCGCCTGCATCGAGACCTTCCAGTGGCGCTTCAAATCGGTGAGCCTGGCCATGTCGAGACTCTTCAACTGCGGCTTGATCTCGCGAGCCGGCATCAGGAATTCAGCGGCGAATTCGTTTGCCTCCTCCTCCTGGCCCTGGGCCGGGGCTGAGTGCATGATGATGTGCCCGATCTCGTGTGCAAGGTTGAACCGCAGGCGATCTCCCGGCGCCGTCACGCTCACAAAGAAGAACGGCGGTTGCCCGGTCGGGCGCTGACTGATCGCGTCGAGCTTGTCAGTGCCGAAGTCAGATGGCACCACGACGCCACCGGCCGCCTCGACTACGCCGATCATGCTTTTGATCGGACCGAGCGGAAGCTGCCAGGTTTGCCGGACCAGCTGGGCGATCTTCTGCGGCGTCCCGAAGTCGTCAATCTCCAAGTGCGGGAAGGTGTGTGCGGCGTTGATCTCGACGCCGTTTAGAAGCTCGCCCGTCGCCAGCCGCATGATGTTCATGGACGCGTGGATCTGGCGCAGCTTTTCGATAGGGACGCTCTGCCGTTTGCGGTGATGACAGACGGTGCCTTGGCCGTACTGCTCGGCACTTCGATTGAAGAACTCGGGAGGGTAGCCGAGGGCGACTGAGAACTTCGCTACGTCGTCGTCAGAGAGCGGACGATTGCCGTGCTCGATTTTGGAAATCGTGCTCTGGGATACCCCGCTGTTTTTAGCGAGTTTGGCCTGCGTAATCCCCCTCGCCTGCCGGGCGAGGATCAACATTTCGTAGTTGCCTTCCATCAGCCACCGATCCCTCCTTCTTCGGTGCGTTCATCGTCCGTGAGCGTGGAAGAGATACCAGGCTCGACAACGTCGGCGCCCCGCGCCGGTAGTTGCTCAACCGCCTTGCCCTCCGAGACCTGCGGCACGTTGATCTTCCAGTGCAACTTCTTATCGGTGGAGCACTTGATCGCCGTTTCGGCAAAGCCCGAGGCATCAGCCTTGAGGACGTAGCCGTGGACGCAGTTCGATGCCTCCGGGAAGCCGATGAGCGGCTGCTGCGCGTTGTAAAGCTCGCTCTGGTCGGTCGGGATGCTGCTGGTTTGGCAGGTTCGTCCTCGGTACTTCTTGAGACGAACGTGCAGCTTTGAGTCGAAGATCATGAGCAAGAAGCCCGGCTGGTCGGTCAACACCACATTCGTGTCGCGGAAGATCTCTTCGGCGGCGGTGGCGCCGAAGTCGTTGAGCAGTGACGCTCGGGACCGGCGACTCACCGTCAGACGCACCTCGGGCATCTTTTCGCCGAACTCTTCCCACTTGCTCCAAGCGACCGGGAAAATCCGGCCGAGCGGGTCCATGTAGGGGTCGAGGATCGCCTTGGCTTCGTCTTCTGAGTGCGGCATTGACCGAGAAGGTAGCACCTGTCAGAGTGACTGTCAAATATCAGCTGAGATATTCCGCTGAGATATTCCGCTCTGAAAGGGGGTTCTGACAGTTTTTCCGTCCGATAGCTCAAGCATAATAGTCAATATGAATAGGCTGAGCACCGAGAAGCGCGCCCAGATCATTGGCTGCTTGGTCGAGGGCAACAGCATCCGCGCCACGGTGCGGATGACCGGCGCCGCCAAGAACACCATCGTCAAACTGCTAGCCGACCTGGGCGAAGCCTGCGGCGAGTATCAAGACGGGGTCTTTGTCGATCTCTCCTGCAAAGTGGTCGAGGCCGACGAGATTTGGTCGTTCTGTTATTCCAAGCAAAAGAACGTCCCGGAGCAGTTCAAAGGGACGCCCGGCTACGGCGATGTCTGGACCTTCACGGCGATCTGCGCCGACACGAAGCTGGTCCCGTCCTGGCTGGTCGGGGAGCGCACCTCAGACGACGCCTACGTATTCCTCTGCGACCTCGCCAGCCGGATGGCGAACCGCATTCAACTCAGCACCGACGGGCACCGGATGTACGAAGGGACGGTGGGACCGGCGTTCGGCCAGCAGGTCGATTGGGCGCAGATCCATAAGACCTACGCCACGGGTCCCGAGCCGGGCAAATACAGCCCGGCGGTCTGTATGGGGACGAAGAAGCTGACGCGCAAGGGCGATCCCGACCCCGACCGGATCTCAACCAGCTACGTGGAGCGCCAGAACTTGACGATGCGGATGGGGATGCGGCGGTTCACTCGGCTGACCAACGGATTCAGCCGGAAGGTCGAGAACCTGGCAGGCGCCGTTTCCCTCCACTTCATGCATTACAACTTCGCCCGTCCGCACTCGGCGCTCAAGGAGCGCTATCCGCGCACTCCTGCGATGGCGGCCGGGGTCACCGATCACGTCTGGTCTCTGGAAGAGATCGCGGCGCTGCTGGACTAGCAGACTGCGATCTCCGGAAGGAGGACTGACTAGCCCTTACGGACTCGCCTCATCGTGGCACCTTCGAACGCAGCCGTCGATTTAGCCGCCACCATTCGCGGCGTCGCGACGACCCAGGACTTCGGGGCCTTCACCGCGGCGAGCAGTTTGGGCTCAAGCGTTTCGTTTTTCATGGCGAGCAAACCCCCGATTGGTTGAAACTGCTTATACGATCCTACTCCCCAAGACGAAAGAAAGGCATCTTATTCATGGCGATCGACCAGTCACGACTCGGTACGCACATCTCGGAGCAGATGGAGGCGATCGAACAAGATCCGGAAGTTCCCGATGATGCTGAGATCGGCGGCATCGTCACTATCGTTGAAGTTGTCGGTCCGGACGAGGGCGATGGCATGCGCGGCCGGGGATTCAGGGTCCGGAGCAATCTTCCCCCGCACGTCACCATCGGTGTCTTGGAGGAGGCCAAGATGATCCAGTTGGGGATGATCATGCAGGGTGGCTGAGCCCCTGGCGCCCTCCGGCCAACGAAGAGATCGCGGCGCTGCTGGATTGAGCCAGCAGCTACAGGCCAGCTAAGTAATCATGAGTCCATGCAATGGGAGTTCACTTATGTCGATCTATGGCTCGGGATTGCTCAAACGATCTATGTCGTGGACGACCGCCATGCCGAGATTGCCAAGTTGGGCAAAGAAGGTTGGGAGCCGGTCGGCGAGATCCCCTTCAAATTCCGCCTGCCCGGCGGCCCCGCGGAAGTGCGGCATTTGATGTTTAAGCGCCCCATCCCATAGGAGCCGATCAAACTGACCCACTGCCGAATCGGTGCACAGGGGTCGGCTGTTCCATTGCGCATGGTTGGCGGGACAAGTATCTTCGCCAGGGTCCACTCATCTCCTCAATCGGAGGCAGGTTTGATCAGCAAGACCCGGCTCGCCGCATTTGTCGCGATTTTCCTCGTCGGTGTCGTGTCCTTGGTGACGGCGGGCTGCGGCAGCAGCAACTCCAGCTCGACGAGCGGCGGCGGCGAAGCGCTCACGGTCGGCTCCGACATCCCCTATCCCCCCTTCGAGCAGGGCAAACCAGGCCACTACACCGGCTTCGACATCGAACTGATCGAAGCGATCGCCGCAAAGATCGGTCGCACGGCCGAAGTCCAGGACACCTCCTTCGAAACGATCTTCCGCGACGTCGCACAGGGCAAGTTCGACGCGGTGATCTCGGCTGCAACGATCACGCCGGAACGCGAAAAGGCAGTCGCCTTCTCGAACCCCTATTACCTCTCCGAACAGGCGGTCCTGGTCAAAGAAGGCAGCGACATCAAGTCCCTCGAAGACCTGGAAGGGACGACCGTAGGCGTCCAGCAGGGCACGACCGGACAGGAACTCGCCAAGGAAAAAGCCAACGCCTCTGAAGTCCGGCCCTACCCGGAAGGCCCCGACGCGGTCAACGCGCTCAAAGCCGGCACCGTGGAAGCCGTCGTGATCGACGCACCGGTTGCCGCCAACGCAGTCGAAAAAAGCGGCGGCGTCGAAATCGCCGAAAAAGTCCCGACCGAAGAAGACTATGGAATCGCCGTGGCCAAAGACGAAACCGGGCTCCTCGAAGAAATTAACCAGGGCCTCAAGGAAGTCGAGGAAGACGGGACCTACCTGAAGATCTACAAAAAGTGGTTCAAGCTGGAACCCCCGAAAGAAATCTTCACCCTCGGCAAAGCGGCGGAATGACCTTGCGAAACGCAGAAGTCTGATCTAGGCAAAAGGGGCGCCGGCGACGGCGCCCCTTGTCTTTCCCTAATGGCCACCAGGAGACAACGATGAGCGAATTCTTCCATCAGTACTTCGACTTCCACATCATGGGAGCGCATTTCAGCGAAGTGCTCACCGGCTTTATGAAGAATCTCCTGCTCTTCGCGGTGGTGGTCGTACTGGCTCTCATCTGGGGGCTCGCACTGGCCCTTATTCGCCAACTTCCGGGCCGCAAGCTCATACCTTTGAGGGGGCTGACGATCGCTTACATCGACGTCCTCCGGGCGATCCCCCTGCTGATCATCATCCTGCTGATCTCCGGCGGTATCCCCTTCCTCAATTTCCTGCCAAAAGACATTCGCATCCCGCAGTGGTTTGGCCAACCCGATCCATTCTGGTACGGGGTGCTGGCGCTGACGCTGGTGTACGGCGCCTACATGGCCGAGGTCTACCGCGCCGGGATCGAAGCCGTCCAGGGCGGCCAGATGGAGGCGGCGCGATCACTCGGGATGAGCCACAGCCAGGCGATGCGCCACGTCATCGTCCCCCAGGCGGTAACCAAGATCCCGGCGCCGATGCTGAACGAAATGATCTCGTTGCTGAAGGACACCACCTTGGTGAGCGTGGTCGCCCTTGGCGAGTCGGTCCTCGTCGGCCGGGAAGTCCTGGCCGAAACGTTCAACAGCTCCGCCGTGCTGCTCGCCGGCCTGATGTTCCTCGTGATCACGCTCCCGGCCGCGCGTCTCGTCGACAAACTAATCGCTCGCAATCAGGGCAAAATCACCCGCGGCGCCCACATCGAGGTGGCCTAGCCGATGGCAGAGGCGATGGTCAGGCTGGAGGGGATCCACAAGCGCTTCGGCGAGCTCGAGGTGCTGAAAGGCGTCGACCTCGACGTCGCCAAAGGCGAAGTCGTCTGCATCCTCGGCCCCAGCGGCTCCGGCAAGAGCACGCTGCTGCGCTGCGTCAACCTGCTCGAGCCGCCCGAGCAGGGAGAGATCTTCCTCGAAGGCCACGACATCTGCAAGGGGCCCGGATCGGGCACCGGCGAGCAGAGCTGGGAGCTCGACTTCGTCCGCCAGCGGGTGGGGATGGTCTTCCAGCAGTTCAACCTCTTCCCGCACAAGACGGTCCTGGAGAACGTGACGCTGGCGCCGCGGAAGGTGCTCGGCAAGTCGCGCGAGGAGTGCCGAGGAGAAAGCGACGGCGCTGCTGGAACGAGTCGGCCTCGGCGACAAACTCGGCCAGTACCCCGAACGGCTCTCCGGCGGTCAGCAGCAGCGGGTCGCGATCGCCCGGGCGCTGGCGATGGAACCGCACGTGATGCTCTTCGACGAGGTGACCAGCGCGCTCGATCCCGAGCTGGTCAAGGAGGTGCTCGACACGATGCGCGAGCTGGCCGCCGAAGGGATGACGATGCTCGTCGTCACCCACGAGATGGGCTTCGCCAAAGAGGTCGGCGACCAGGTCGTCTTCATGGACGGCGGCGTGATCGTCGAGCAGGGCAAGCCGGTCGACGTGCTCGACAACCCCCGCGAGGAGCGGACCAAGAAATTCCTCGGGCGGGTGCTCGAGCGCTAGGCTAGCGGCGCCGCCGGCCATCGCCGGCAGGATGACCACGGTGTCGCCGTCTTTGACGGCGGTGTCGAGTCCGTCGAGGACCCGCACGTCCTCGTCGTTGAGGTAGACGTTGACGTAGCGGTTGAGCTCGCCGTCCTCGCCGAAGAGCTGGGCCTTGGTGTCGGGGTGCTCGGCGGTCAGCGCCCGCAGAACCTCGCCGACGTTCGCCGCCGGAGGCCTCGACCTCGGGCTGGCCGCCCGTTTTCGGCCGCAGCACCGGGGGGATCCTCACGGTCGCCATCAGCGCGATCCTATTGCAGGGACGCGCATACCGGCTATCCGGCGCAGAAGAGGTCGTAGTCGGGGAACTGGCCCATCTCCGACTCGGGGATCTCGGGCGCGTTCTCGCCGCAGATCGGGCAATCCGGGTCGCGGCGGACCTTGAGCTCGGTGAAGCGGGTGCCGAGCGCCTCGTAGAGGAGCAGGCGGCCGACCAGCGGATCGCCGACGCCGAGCACCAGCTTGATCACCTCGTTGGCCTGCAGCGTCCCCATCGTCCCGGCCATCACGCCGAGGACGCCGTTGGCGGAGCAGCTCGGAGCCATCTCGGCCGGCGGCGGGGTCGGGTAGAGGCAGCGGTAGCAGGGGCCCTCGAAGGGGACGAAGGTCGAGATCTGCCCGTCGAAGCCGAGGATCGAGGCGGAGACGACCGGCTTGCGCAGCCGCACCGAGGCGTCGTTCAGCAGGTAGCGGGTGGGGAAGTTGTCGGCGCCGTCGACGACGATGTCGTAGTCCTCGATGATCGCCGAGGATGTTGGCGGCGTCGAGGCGCAGCCGGTGCTCGACCACCTTGACGTCGGGGTTGAGCGCTTCGATGAAGATCCGCGCCGATTCGGTCTTCGGCATCCCGATCCGCTCGGTGTTGTGGATCACCTGGCGCTGCAGGTTGGAGGCGTCGACGACGTCGTCGTCGACCAGGCCGATGGTGCCGATCCCGGCGGCGGCCAGGTAGAGCGCCGTCGGAGCGCCGAGCCCACCGGCGCCGAGCAGCAGGACCTTGGCGTTCAGCAGCTTGAGCTGGCCGTCGACGCCGACCTCGGGCAGCAGGGTGTGGCGCGAGTAGCGATCGCGCTGCTCGGCGGTCATGCCGGAGGCGGCGACCACCGGCAGCCCCTGCTCCTGCCAGGCGAGGATGCCGCCGCCCATCGAGGCGACGTTGTCGTAGCCCAGCGCCTGCATCTGCGCGGCGGCGATCGCCGAGCGGTTGCCGGAGCGGCAGTAGAGGATCGTGCGCGCCGACTTGTCCGGCGCGGCCTCGGCGATCTCGTCGCCGAGCAGGCCCGGCGGCACCAGCCTGCCGCCGTCGAGGTGGGCCTCCTGGTACTCGTGCGGCTCGCGGGTATCGATCAGGACGACGTCGCCGCCCTCGATCTCCGCGGCTGCCTCGAACGGTTCGATCTCCTCGATCGTCTGCGTACCAGCGCCGATAGCCATCGCCTGAATCTCCTAAATCCGGATCAGCATTACTTCAAAAAGTATAGCGAGGCCCGCGCGACTACTCGGCGACCGCGAAGGTGCTGACCTGGAGCTGGCTGAAGGACGCCTTGATGCGACGGTGCCGCCGCGAGCCGGAGAGGATGTCGATCGGGCGCCGGCCCGGTTCGCGACCGCTGTCGGGATCGCCCTCAGCGGTCACCTGCTGCCAGCCTTTTTTGAGATCGCCCAGGTCGAGGTACTGGAGATAACCGCCCTGGGCCAGCGAAAACGGCTCGTCGACATTTCCTTTGAAGCTGAGCGGCTGGCCCTTGCCGGCGTGCTGGGGGTCGAAGAACTGTGGCAGGACGAAGTCCGAGACGGTGACACCGTCGATCTCGTAGCCCAGCTCATCCGCCTCGACGGCATCGGAGCTCTCATAGGCGTAGAGGCGGCCGGTCGTGGGGTCCAGCGAGGTGGTGTTGATGTAGGGGTCTCCCAGCATCTCCAGCAACTCGTGCGAGCAGGTGACCGAGACCTTGGCGCCGGCTTCCTTGTCGGTCGCCGCGAAGACCTTGCCGACCGGGTGGAGCTGCGGCGTCAGATCGTGGTAGCCGAGGGCACCGGGCTGGTCGGAATCGTCGAAGACGCCGAGCACCCAGGCGGAGGCGGACGGCGCCTGACCTTTGGACAGGGCGGTCAGCTCGGCTGAGATGCCCCAGGTGGAGCGGAAGTCGTCGTCCACCTGCCGCTGCAGCGCCGCCGTGATCTTCGCGACTTCCTCATCGCTGCAGACGGACGACTCGTTGACGATCGCGACCTGGATTAGCATCCGTAGAAGATATCGGATTAGCGCAAGACTTTATAAGCAGCCACCGACTACTCGGTCAGCCCAGGCTGGGGCGCATCTGGCGCAGCCTCTTGACCCGCTCCTCGATCGGCGGATGGGTCGAGAAGAGGCCCTGGATGCCCTTGCCCTTGAAGGGGGCGACGATGAAGAGTGGCTCAGCGGCCTGGTTGACCTTCATCGGCATGTCGCTCGCCCCCTGCTCCAGACGCAGCAGGGCACTGGCCAGGGACTCCGGGTTACCGCATATTTCGGCGCCGCCGGCGTCCGCCGCGTACTCGCGCTGGCGCGAGATCGCCAGCTGGATGATCGAGGCGGCGATCGGGGCCAGAAGAACCATTGCCAACGAGGCGACCAGGCCCAGCGGCGAGTTGTCGTCGTCGCCGAACCAGAGCAGCATGTAGGCGAGATAGGTGATGCAGGCACCGATCGCCGAGGCCACCGACTGGATCAGGATGTCGTGGTTGCGGATGTGGGTGAGCTCGTGCGCGAGCACGCCGCGCAGCTCGTCCTCGGAGAGGAGCTTGGTGATTCCCTGGGTGACCGCGACGGCGGAGTGCTTCGGGTTGCGGCCGGTCGCGAAGGCGTTGGGCTGATCCTGGGGGATCATGTAGAGGCGCGGCATCGGCAGCCCCGCGCGCGTCGTCAGTTCGCGGACGATCTGGTAGAGCCGCGGATTTTCGGACTCCTCGATCGGTTTGGCCCGGCTCATGCCCAGCGCCAATTTGTCGCTGAAGAAGTAGGAGCCGAGGTTGATCAGCAGGGCGATGCCGAGAAAGATCGCGGCAGTGCTGGGGCCGCCGATCAGGGCGCCGATCACGACCAGCAGGCCGGAGAGGGACGCCAGCAGGATCGTCGTCCGCAGGGTGGCGCTGAAGGTGGATTGCTTGGTGGTCTTCATTCGAGTCCTCGCTCCTCGGTTCGCTTACCCCATGAGTATCGCGACGCCGGAGACCGTTGGCCATGGGTGGCAGCCCCTATTCGGGCCGGGGCACCACCCACGTGCTTCTAGGCTTGGCCGATGACCCTGGTGGTGATCGTGGTGCTTGTGGTGGCGGTGGCGGTGCTGGCGATCAGCCTGCTCCGCCTCAAACGCCGCTTCACGCCGCTGGAGCGGCTGATCGAGGAGATGGAGAAGGTCGACCTGAGTCGACCGGGGCCGTTGCTGCCGGGCTCGATCGACGGCGTCGGCGAGACCGAGGAGGTGGAGCGGATCGAGCTCGCCTTCCTGCGGATGATGCGCCGCCTGGAAGCAGAGCGACGGCGGGCGGGGTCGGCCGCCCTGCAGGCGCAGGAGGAGGAGCGGGCGCGGGTCGCCCGCGACCTCCACGACGAGGTCAATCAGTCGCTGACCGGCCTGCTGCTGAGGCTCGAGGCCGCCCGCGAGGCGGCTCCCCCGAGCTCGAGGCCGAACTGGCGGAGACCAAAGCGCTGGCGAACCAGGCGATGCGCGAGCTGCTCTCGCTGGCCCGTCAGCTGCGGCCGACCGCGCTCGACGACCTCGGCCTGGCGGCGGCGGTCGCGGGCCAGGTCGAGCAGCTGGCGCGGGGTGAGATCGAAGCCGAGTTCACGGCCGACGGCGACTTCTCCGACCTCGGCGACGACGCCCAGCTGGTCGTCTACCGGGTCGCCCAGGAGGCGCTCTCCAACGCCGCCCGCCACAGCGGCGCGAGGCGCGTCGACGCGAGCCTGCGCAAACGCGGCGACGGCGTCGAGCTGGAGGTCGGCGACGACGGCCGCGGCTTCGCCTTCGATGAGTCCGAGGGCGGCCTCGGCCTCGCCGGGATGCGCGAGCGCGCCCTGCTGATCGGCGGCGAGCTGACGATCGAGTCCCGCCCCGGCCGCGGCACCACCGTCCGCCTCCACGTCCCCGGTTGAACTAAGGCCGATGGGCCGATAAGTCGCCTCCCAGTCGACATATCGGCCCATCGGCCACACTGGGCGGGTGCGCGTGCTGATTGCAGACGACCATGGGATCGTGCGGTCGGGAATCCGGCTGCTGCTCGAGCGGCAACCGGACATCGAGGTGGTGGCGGAGGCCGCCGACGGCGCCCAGGCGCGGGAGCTGGCGGTGCGGGAGCGGCCCGACCTGGCGATCCTCGACGTGAAGATGCCGAAGCTGACCGGGCTGCAGGCGACCCGCGAGATCAAGCGACAGGCGCCGGAGGTCTCGGTGCTGATCCTCTCCATGCACGACGACGAGCGCTACCTGTTCGAGGCCCTCAAAGCGGGCGCCTCGGGCTACGTGCTGAAGGCGCAGGCGGACACCGACCTGCTGGCGGCAATCCGGGCGGTCGAGCGCGGCGAGCCGTTCCTCACCCCCGAGGCGCAGCGGACGCTGATCAAGGACGTGCTCGAGCGCGGCTCCAGCGGCGAAGAGGAGCTGACCCCGCGCGAGGAGGAGATCGTCAAGCTGGTCGCCGAGGCGCACACGACCAGGCAGATCGCCGAGCTCCTCCATCTCTCCGAGAAGACGATCGAGAACCACCGCGCCAACGCGATGCGCAAGCTGGGGATGCGGGACCGGGTCGAGCTGGTCCGCTACGCGATCCGCCGCGGGCTGATCGAGCCGTGATCGCTGAAAGTCGGCTGGGCCGACCATAACCGACTGGTTCAGTAGGATTTAGCTCGATGCTGTTTTCGACCAAAGCCGAGTACGGAGTGCGCCTGATGGTCGAGCTGGGCCGCCAGCCCGGCTCGGCGCCGATCTCGCTCAATACAGTCGCCGAGGCCGAGCGGCTGCCGCTCTCCTACCTCGAGCACCTGGTCGCGAAACTGCGCAAGGCCGGCCTCGTCACCTCGACCCGCGGCGCCCATGGCGGCTACCGCCTCGCCAAACCGGCCGAGCAGATCACGATGGACGCGGTGGTCGAGGCGCTCGAAGGGCAGATCGCCCCGATGGAGTGCTTCCACGAGACGCCGGAGGGCAAAGTGCTCTGCTCCCACGAGGACGACGGCGACCGCGCCTGTTCGACGAAGCTGCTGTGGACGCGCGTGCAGGGCGGCGTGACCAAGGCCCTGGCGGGTACCACGCTGGCCGAGCTGGTCGAGTTCTCCCGGCCCGGCGGTCGCAGCGAGGCCGCGATCGTCCGCGCCGCCTGAACCCCTGACTTCGAAACCCCAGAAACGGAGTGAGTGAAATTGGCTGAGCTGGAGATACGCAACCTGCACGTGAAGGTCGAGGACAAGGAGATCCTCAGCGGCCTCGACCTCGACGTCGAGAAGGGCAAGGTCCACGCGCTGATGGGGCCCAACGGCTCCGGCAAGTCAACGCTCGCCAACGCGATCATGGGGCACCCGGCGCTCGAGGTGACCGAGGGCACGATCGTCTTCAAGGGCGAGGACGTCACCGAGGCCGACCCCGACGTGCGCTCGCAGGCCGGCCTCTTCATGGCCTTCCAGTACCCGGTCGCGATCCCCGGCGTCTCGGTCAGCAAGTACCTGCGGATGATCATCAACGCCCAGCGCGAGGCGCGCGGCGAGGTCGCAGATCAAGATCAAAGACTTCGCCAAGACCGCCCAGGAGGCGATGGCGCTGGCGAACATCCCCAAAGACTTCTCCAGCCGCTACCTCAACGACGGCTTCTCCGGCGGCGAGAAGAAGCGGATGGAGTTGCTGCAGCTGGCGCTGCTGAAGCCGGAGATCGCGGTCCTCGACGAGACCGACTCGGGCCTCGACATCGACGCCCTGCGGGTCGTCGCCGAGGGCGTAAACCAGTTCGCCGGGCCCGACATGGGCGTCCTGATCATCACCCACTACCAGCGCATCCTGCACATGGTCAAGCCGGACTCCGTCCACGTCATGTTCGAGGGGCGGATCGTCAAGGAAGGCGGCCCGGAGCTGGTCGGCGTGCTGGAGGAGAAGGGCTATGGCTGGATCCGCGAGGAGGTGGAGGCGGGCGCCGCTGCCTAGCCTCGCGGACGATGGAGCCGGCCGCCGCGAAGAGCCCCTCCCCCGTCGCGGCGTTCCCGATCGAGAAGGTCCGCGCCGCCTTTCCGGCGCTGGAGCGCGAGGTGCACGGGCAGCCGGTCGCCTACCTCGATAGCGGCGCCAGCTCCCAGCGGGTGCTGGCCTCGATCCAGTCCGTCGACCGCTACGAGCGCCGCCATCACTCCAACGTCCACCGCGGCTCCCACACCCTCTCTGCCGAGGCGACCGAAGCCTACGAGGGGGCGCGGGCGACGGTCGCCGACCACCTCGGCGCCGCCGACCGCCGCGAGGTCCTCTTCGTCCGCAACGCGACCGAGGCGATCAACCTCCTCGCCCGGGCCTGGGGCGACGCCAACGTCGGCGCCGGAGACCGCATCCTGCTCACCGAGATGGAGCACCACTCCAACATTGTCCCCTGGCAGCAGCTGGCGGAGCGGGCCGGAGCCGAGATCGACTGGGCGCCAATCGACGGCGAGGGCCTGCTCGACATGGAGGCCTTCGCGACCCTGCTGGAGCGCGGCCCGAAGCTGGTCGCGGTCGCCCACGTCTCCAACGTGCTCGGGACCGAGAACCCGCTGGCTGAGATCGCTCGCCTCGCTCACGGCGCCGGCGCGCTGGTCCTCGCCGACGGTGCCCAAGCGGCGCCGAAGCTGTCGGTCGACGTCGCCGAGCTGGGCGTCGACTTCTACGCCCTGACCGGCCACAAGCTCTACGGGCCGACCGGGATCGGCACCCTCTGGGGGCGCCTGGAGCTGCTGCGCGAGATGCCCCCTTTCCTCGGCGGCGGCTCGATGATCCGCAAGGTCGGCCGCGAGGGCACCACCTACGCCGACGTCCCCACCCGCTTCGAGGCCGGCACCCCGGCGATCGCCCAGGCGATCGGGATGGCCTCGGCGCTGCGCTGGCTCGACGCGCTCGGGATGGACACGGTGCGCGAGCACGAGCGCCAGATCGCCGACTACGCGCTCGAGCGCCTCGGCGAGGTTCCCGGCCTGCGGGTCTTCGGCCCACCCCGCGGCCCCGAGCGGATCGGCCCGGTCTCCTTCGAGATCGAGGGCATCCACGCCCACGACGTCGCCGAGATCCTCGACCGCCACGGCGTCGCCGTCCGCGCCGGCCACCACTGCGCCCAGATCCTCATGGATCGCCTCGGCGTCCCCGCCACCGCCCGGGCCAGCTTCGGCGTCTACACGACGTCGGGCGAGATCGACCGCCTGCTCGAGGGCCTCGAAGACGCGCGCGGCGTCTTCGGGCTCTAACGCATCATCGACCGGGCTCGTTTGGTCATTTGAGCAGGCCATAGCTTGCTCAAATGACCAAACGTCGACCTAATCGACCGGGACGGTCTTCGAGCGCACCGCGGTGCAGGTGATACCGAGCGAGGCGCTGCCGAACAGCGGCGCTTCGATCAGGTAGGCGCCGGAGCCGAGCTTCTTGCCGAGGGGGACTTTCCAGGTGCCGTCGCCGTGGCTGCGGCGGTGGCCGACCAAGAGGTCTTTACCGGGCCGCACGCGGTAGACGAGGACCGGGCGCTTGGCGACGCAGAAGTCGCTCTTGGAGTGAATGGCGCCGTGGAAGGCGGGGAATTTTTCGCTGACGAAGATCTTCGCTGAGTAGGTCCTCGAGGGCGTCCTCGCCACAACCGAGGCGGCGGTCATCGCCGAGAGGCCGAGAAAGGCGAGGGCGAGAGTCGAGATCAGCGAGCGGCGAACGAGCATCTGGCCTCCATTCGAAGTCGGTCCCCCAACTCTAGCCCTGGGCGGGGCGCCTTTCTCCCGGGTAGCGGCAGAAAGGCGCCCCGCCCGCTTCGCTAGCCTCGGAGGCATGGACGAGCTCTATCGAGACCAGATCCTCGAGCACTACAAGCGGCCCCACAACTTCGGGCACGTCGATAGCCCCGACCTCGAGTTCGAGGACACCAATCCCTTCTGCGGCGACGAGCAGCGGGTAACGATCCGCCTCGATGGCGACGACCGGGTAGCGGAGGTCGCCTTCGAGGGCAAGGGCTGCGCGATCTCGACCGCGGCGACCTCGCTGCTGACCGACGAGCTGGTCGGCAAGTCGCGTGAGGAGCTGCTGCGGCTGCCCAAGGAGTACGTGCTCGAGCTGCTCGGGATCGAGATCTCGGCGACGCGGATGAAGTGCGCGATGCTGGGCCTGAAGATCGTCAAGAGCGCCAGCCTCGGCCAGCCCGCCGAATGGGAGGACGAGGGCGAGAGCGGCGACCCGGCCGAAGCGGCGGCGATCTGAGTCGACCGCCGACCTGGCCCCATGGAGTGACCAGTCGACGCGGATCGCTAGGCGGCAGCCTCCTCGGGCGCCTGGATCACGCAGAACATCGCCCCGTGGGGATCGTGGACGACGGCGAAGCGGCCGGCGGGGATGTCGATCGGGCCGAAGGCGACACCTCCGCCCGATGATTTCACGGTCTCCAAGCGCCGCGTCGATGTTCTCGACGCGAAATAGACGAGCCAGTGCGGTGGCACCTCGTCGGGAACCCGGCCGCGCATATCGAGCATGCCGCCGATCGGGTCTCCCCAGCTGGAACTCGATATAGGTGCCCATCTCGCCCATGTCGTGCTCCTCGAAGCCCCAGCCGAAGACGGTGCCGTAGAACGCCTTGGCGGCCTCCGGGTCGCGGGTGTTCGAGCTCGTTCCAGCCGAACGCGCCGGGCTCGTTGACGCGACCGGCGCCGGGGAACGTGCCCGGCTGCCAGATGCCGAAGACGGCGCCGGTCGGGTCGGCGAAGACCGCCATCCGGCCGAGGTCCATCACGTCCATCGGCTCGGCCATGACGCTGCCGCCTGCCTCTTTGACCGCGGTCGCCGTGGCGTCGGCGTCCTCGACTGAGACGTACGAAGACCAGGCCGGCGGCTGGCCCTCCTGCATCAGCGGCATCATCCCGGCGACATCCGCCCCGCTCTTCGTTGCGCGGCGGTAGCCGCCAGTCTGCTCGACGTTTTCGGACTCCGGCACCTGCCAGCCGAACAGGCCGGAGTAGAACTCGACCGAGGCATCCAGGTCGGGGGAGCCGAGGTCGACCCAACTGGGGTCCCTGGCGCGTAGCTCGTCCTCTCGCTCATCTTGCGTCCTCTCCTCGAAGGGCTTGTCATGCGACTGGAACTGCGTGGCGGCCGAAAACTCATCGCCTCGCGATCCTCTCACCTCGGCGCCGGCGGTGGTCAAGGCCCTGTTACGAAGACGGCCCACCCAGCCCGGCCGCTAAAATCCGACCTTGGAAGTAGGATTAAGTCTCAAGCCGCACTAACTACGCGCCGGAGCTCTTCTCTTGACCGAAACCGCAGGCACTAAGATCGCCGTATGCCCAGCCGCCGAGCTCGCGCCCGGCGAGATGCGCCTGGTCGAGCACGACGGGCATGAAGATCGGCGTCTTCAACTGCGAGGGCATGCTCTACGCGATCGAGGATCGCTGCTCCCACGACGACGGCCCGCTGGCCGAGGGCGAGTTCGACCCGGCGACCTGTACCGTCGAGTGCCCCCGTCACGGCTCCCTCTTCGACCTGCGCACCGGCAAGCCGAAGACGCTCCCAGCTTTCACGCCGGTGCAAACGTTCCCGATAGCCATCGAGGGCGACACCATCACCCTGGAGGTCCTGAACCATGGCAACGCCCGAGGCAGTCGCAGAGAAAAGAGATCTGGCCGGCATCAACTCCGATTACAAGGAGAAGTTCGGCTTCCACGATTCCGAGTCCGGCTATGCCTACAAGGCGCCGAAGGGGCTCTCGCGGGAGATCGTCGAATCGATCTCCGATTACAAGGACGAGCCGCAGTGGATGCGCGACTTCCGGCTCAAGGCGCTGGAGCACTTCTACTCGCGCCCGACCCCGGAATGGGGCGGCAACCTCGGCCAGATCGACTGGGACGACATCCACTACTTCGTGCGCGCCTCGGAGAAGAACAGCCGCGACTGGAGCGAGGTCCCGGAGGACATCAAAAACACCTTCGACCGGCTCGGCATCCCGGAGGCGGAGCGCAAATTCCTCTCCGGCGTCGGCGCCCAGTACGAGTCCGAGGTCGTCTACCACCAGGTGAACGAGAAGCTCGAGGCCCAGGGCGTGATCTTCACCGACATGGACACCGCCCTGCGCGAGCACGAGGACCTGGTCCGCGAGCACTGGGCGACGATCATCCCCGCCAACGACAACAAACTGGCGGCGCTCAACTCCGCCGTCTGGTCCGGCGGCTCCTTCGTCTACGTACCGGCCGGGGTCAAGGTCGAGATGCCGCTGCAGGCCTACTTCCGGATCAACACCGAGAACATGGGCCAGTTCGAGCGGACGCTGATCATCTGCGAGGAGGGCGCCGACGTCCACTACATCGAGGGCTGCACCGCCCCGGTCTACTCCAGCGACTCGCTGCACTCCGCGGTGGTCGAGATCGTCGCCAAGAAGAGCTCGCGGGTCCGCTACACGACGGTCCAGAACTGGTCCCAGAACGTCTTCAACCTGGTCACCAAGCGCGCCGTCGCCCACGAGAAGGCGACGATGGAGTGGGTCGACTGCAACCTCGGCTCGAAACTGACGATGAAGTACCCGTCGATCTACCTGATGGGCCCTGAAGCCCACGGCGAGATCCTCTCAATCGCCTTCGCCGGCGCCGGCCAGCACCAGGACGCCGGCGGCAAGATCATCCACGCGGCGCCGCGCACCTCGTCCTCGATCTTCTCCAAGTCGATCTCCAAGGATGGCGGCCGGGCGACCTATCGCGGGCTGCTCGAAGTTGCCGACGGGGCCAGCGAATCCCGCTCCAAGGTCGTCTGCGACGCGCTGCTGCTCGACGAGGACTCGCGCTCGGACACCTACCCGACGATCCGCATCGACGAGAACGACGCCGACGTCGGCCACGAGGCGACCGTCTCCAAGATCGGCGACGAGCAGCTCTTCTACCTGCGCAGCCGCGGGCTCGACGAGGAGGAGTCTTCGAAGATGATCGTCAACGGCTTCATCGAGCCGGTCACCAAAGAGCTGCCGATGGAGTACGCGGTCGAGCTGAACCGGCTGATCGAGCTGCAGATGGAGGGCTCGATTGGCTGAGCTGGCGACCGAACCGGCTTGGCTTGCAGAGAGGCGCCAGAGGGGCGCCTCTCTCGCGCAGAGCCTGCCCCTGCCCGACCACAAGTCGAAGGGCTGGGAATTCACCGACCTCTCGAAGCTGGAGATCGACTCCTACGCTGACGTCTCGGTCGACGCTCAGATCACCGCTGCCGAGGGGGCCACGGTCATCTCTCTGGCCGATGCCCTCATCTCCCATTCCCAGCTGCTCGAAGAGCAGCTGGGTTCACTCGTCCCGATCGAGGACCCCTTCGTCGCCCGCAACGAGGCGGGCTGGCGTGACGGCGTGCTGGTTCACGTGCCACGCGGGGTCAAGGTCGCCGAGCCGATCCGGATCGAGGTCCCGGTCGACCGCGACGGCGCCGCGATCGGCTGGCGCACCCTGGTCGTGCTCGAGGAGGGTGCCGAGGCGGAGGTCTGGGAGCACTGGTCCTCGCCCACCGACGACGTCGACGGCCTGCTCAACTCGGTGGTCGAGCTGAGCGTCGGCCAGGCGGCGACGCTGCGCTACGTCAGCACCCAGGACATCTCCGAGTCGGCCTGGATCTTCTCCAGCCAGCGCGCCGAGGTGGAGCGCGACGGCCGGCTCGACTGGGCCGCGCTCGGGTTCGGCTCGGGCGGCGGCAAGGTGCGGATGGAGACCAAGCTGGCTGGCCCGGGCTCCGAGGCCCGCGTCACCGGCGGCTACGCCGGCGGCCCCGGGCAGCACCTCGACTTCGACACGATCCAGGAGCACGCGGCACCGAACACCAGCTCCGACCTCGCCTTCCGCGGTGTGCTGGCCGCCGGCTCGACCGCGGTCTGGCGCGGGATGATCAAGGTCGACCCCGGTGCCCAGCAGACCGACGCCTTTCAGGAGAGCCGCAACCTGCTGCTCTCGACCGACGCCCACGCCGACGCGATCCCCGGCCTGGAGATCCTCGCTGACGACGTCCGCTGCACCCACGCCGCCGCGATCGCCCAGATCGACCGCGAGCAGCTCTTCTATTTGACCTCGCGCGGCCTCGATCCGGCGGCGGCGAAGTCGCTGATCATCGAAGGCTTCCTGGAGTCGCTGGTCGAACGGCTGGCCGAGGGGCCGGTGCGAGACGAGATCTCGGCCGCGCTCGAGAAGCGCCTGGCAGAGATCCTGTAGATCGAAGCACCCGGCCCACGGGTCCCGTCACGAGGGGGGATGCCTGCGGGCGAGGTGTTCGTTCTCGGCATCCCCCCTCGTGCCACCCGCGGGAGGAGCCTCCTCCTCCAGGCGCTGATTCCGTCTCTCCGAGAGGGTGCTCTTGAGGATGCCTGCGACGACGACGATCACCGGCAGGACGTAGAAGACCCAGAGGAAGTGGCCGATGTGGGCCGCCGGCAGGGTCATGCGTTGGTGACCGAGAGCAGGTAGAGGCCGAAGCAGGTGAAAGCGACCATCACCGCCAGCATCCAGTACTGGGAGCGGGAGGCCCGGCGGTAGTCGGGCCAGTAGACCAGGGCGCGGTCGTGGGCCAGGGTCAGGCCGAGCACGTGGCCGATGACCAGGGCGCCGACCTGGACGTACCAGATCGCGTTGGAGCCGATGACGTGAAAGTCGATGCCGCCGGAGGCGGTGCCGAAGAGGTCGGTGGTGGCCGTCCCCAGCGGGTCGGAGAGCAGGTAGGTGAACTGGGCCTGCTCCTGGAAGACGAAGAGGCTGAAGTAGTGGGCGACGAGATAAGCGAGGGCGATCGGGATCAGCGTGTGGGCGAAGCCGGTGCGCAGTTTCGCCAGCGACGGCGCTCCCCGAACGGTCCGCATCCCCCGCACGCCGAGCGCGTAGACCAATCCGACCCCAGCGAAGGTCAGCAGCAGGAAGATCGTGTCGGCCAGGCGCAGCGAGCCGATCGGGCCCACACCACGATCGAGGATCCACCGGCCGGTGCTTTCGATCGCCGCTTTGAACGCTCCCTCCTGAGCGCCGTCGAAGCTGGTCGAGGCGATCGAGGCGATCACCACCGCGGCCGAGCCGGGCAGGGTCGCCCAGTGGGTGGCGGCCGAGAGCATCCGCCGCCGCCCCAGCCGGCCGTCTCTGACCCCGAAAGCACCGAGCTGGGAGAACATCCCGAAGTAGACGGAGAAGATCTCGCCCCGCTCGCACCACTCCTCGGCCCCGAAGAGGGCCATCATCGCCAGCGTGTAGGCGCTGTATAGGAGGGCGGCGACGGCGGCCGCGTGCGGTTGCAGGCCGATCGCGACGCCGCCGGTGGAGCCGTAGACAACCTCCAGCCAGACGAAGCCCAGCAGGCCGATCGCGGCCGGCCAGCGTCCCAGCGCCTCGGGATAGGCGAGGTGAGCCGAGCGCTGCCCGGCAATCGCTCGGAAACCGCCGCCCGCCGCCCTGCCGAACGCGCGCCAGGGGTTGAACGGCCGGAAGATGTCGCCGAGCAGAGCCGAGAAGAACGGGAAGCCGAGCCAGGTGGTGACGAAGAGAAAGGTCAGCGCGAAGTTGCGGTCCGGCGCTTCGGTGCCGCGCAGGCCGGAATAGGCCGCGACCCCGAGCAGGATGACCCCCGCCAGGCCGCAGAAGACCTGCACCGGCCAACTGACCAGGGAGCGGCCGAGCACCGCCGCGAGGGGGCGCCAGTGCTCCTCCTCGAAACGGGGCTTGCGCCAGGCGGCCGAGAGCGCGAAGAAGGAGACGATCAGGACGATCGAGGCCGCCCAGGCGAACAGCCAGGCGGGGATCGGCAGGTCCTGCTTGGCGACCAGCGCATGCGCGAACGGCAGGAAGCTCAACGGCTGACCGAGAGCTCGGCGACACCGATGTGGGAGGCGGCGACGATCATCGGGAACTGGCCGGCATGCTCGGCTTTGAAGGAGAGCACCGAGTTGGAGTCGATCGTCTGCGAGATCCCGTAGCCGGGGATTTCGATCCCGACCGGCGCATCGGTGTCGATCTCCACGCGCGCCCGCTCCCCCAGCTTGTAGTGCAGCTTCGCCGGGCCGGACGGCGGCGGGGCGCCGCCGACGATTCGGACCGTGGGGATGACCGACTTGGACTGTGGCTTGGGGGCGGCGTTGGGCTGTGCCGCTGGCGGCAGTTTGCCGGTGTCGACGCCCGAGATGCGCGGCGCGTCGATCGTCCCCTCGCTGCCGAGGAAGACGAAGGCGGCAACGACCGCGATCCCCAACACCAACCCGACGACGATCCCCAGCACGAGGTCGATCCGGCGGCCGGGAGCCTCAGCTTGTGGGGAGCTCCCTGCGAGCAGCGGTGACACGGCGACCCAGGATAACGTCCGCGGGGGTGCGACCAGGACGCGACAACATCGCCGCTCCCGACCTGCCGGAGGAGCTTTCCTGGATCGGCCGGGAGCCGGAGTCGATGCCGGCGCTGACGGCGGCGGGGCCGGCCCTGGTCCACTTCATCGACTTCGCCCAGCTCAACAGCGTTCGGACCTTGCCCTACCTGAGCGAGTGGTCGCGCCGCTACCGGGAGGCGGGCCTGAGCGTTGTCGGCATCCAGGCCCCCCGCTTTCCGTTCGGCGCCGACCGGGCCACGGTCGCCGCCGGCCTGCGCGGCCTCGGCGTCGAGTTCCCGGTGGCGATCGACACCGAGCGCGAGCTCTGGAGCGCCTACGGCTGCGAGGGCTGGCCCAGCCTCTTTCTCTGGAGCCTCGGCGGGGCCTTGACCTGGGTCCACTTCGGCGAGGGCGAATACCTGCAGACGGAGATCGCGATCCAGGAAGAGCTGGGCGAGATCGACGCCCTGCGGGCCGTACCCGAGCCGATGGCGCCGGTTCGCCCGACCGACGCCCCCGCTGCCCGGGTGATCGCCCCCAGTGCCGAGATCTTCCCCGGCGGCTCCTGGGAGAAGCCGTGGACGGCGGGCGAGGACTGCGGGGGGCTGGCGGTCGAGTACGCGGCCGGCGGCGCCTTCGCGGCGCTGGAGGGCGACGGCGAGATCGCGCTGGAGCTGGACGGCGCACCCCTGGCGACGATCGCCGCGACTGGCGCCGGGCTATACCCCCTCGCCGAGCACCCTCGCCATCAAGCTCACACGATCGTCCTCCGCCCCACCCCCGGCCTGCGCATCTGGTCGCTGAGCTTCGCCGCGGGCCTGCCGTAGCCCGGCGGCCGAGAGAGCTTGGAGACAGTCCACGCAGGAGGCCCGCGCCGCGCGCTAAGACGCCCGCGCCGCAAGCTCCTGTCGAATCTCCTTCGGCAGCATGAAGCGGACATCCTCGTGGACGGTTCGCAGCTCGGAGACGTCGTCGGCGCCGCGCTCGCGGAAGAACCCGACCAGGCTCTCGACCAGCTCCTCGGGGGCGCTGGCGCCGGAGGTGATGCCGACGGTCTCGATCCCCTCCAGCCACCCCTCCTCGACCTGGGTGTGGTTGTCGATCAGGTGCGAGGCGGCGCCGTGCTCGCGGGCAACCTCGACCAGGCGGTTGGAGTTGGAGGAGTTGGTCGAGCCGATGACCAGGACCAGGTCACACTCGCGGGCCAGCTGCTTGACGGCGATCTGGCGGTTGGTCGTGGCGTAACAGATGTCATCCGACTTGGAGCTGACGATCGCCGGGAACTTGGCCCGCAGGGCGGCGATGATCTCGCCGGTCTCGTCGACCGAGAGCGTGGTCTGGGTGATGAAGGCGACTTTCTCCGGGTCCGGCACCTCCAGCGCCGCCACCTCGGCGACGGTCTGGACCAGGATGATGCTCTCGGGCGCCTCACCGGTGGTGCCTTCCACCTCCTCGTGGCCCTCGTGGCCGATCATCACGATCGTGTAGCCCTGGGCAGCGAAGCGGCGCGCCTCGACGTGGACCTTGGTGACCAGCGGGCAGGTGGCGTCGATCGTGCGCAGGCTGCGGGCGGCGGCGTTGTCGTGAACCGCCGGGGCGACCCCGTGGGCGGAGAAGACGACCATCTTGCCCTCCGGCACCTCGGTCTCCTCCTCGACGAAGATCGCGCCGCGCTCGGCGAGCTCCTCGACGACGTGCTTGTTGTGGACGATCTCCTTGCGCACGTAGACGGGGGCGCCGTGCAGCTCCAGCGCCCGCTCGACCGTCTGCACAGCGCGATCGACGCCGGCGCAATAGCCGCGCGGAGCGGCCAGCAGGACGCGCTTGGGGCCGGCGGTCGGATCAGGGGACATGGCTGCAGGGTACCGGGGGGCGTGTCTGAGTTTGGACGCCATATGTGGCGGGTTAGCTCAGACACCCCCGCGGTGGGACGCTTGCGCGGATCGAGAGGGGCCGGCCCCGGCGGCCGGGCGAAGCTAGCCTTGCGGGATGAGCACCGAAGGCCGCCACCTCGACCGCCTGACTTCCGTCGACGCTTCGTTTCTGACCAACGAGAGCTCCAACAGCCACATGCACGTCGGCGCGATCCTGATCTTCGAGGGGCCACCACCCCGCTACGTCGATCTGGTCGAGCACGTGCGCGGGCGCCTCAGCCAGGTGCCGCGCTTCCGCCAGAAGCTGGTGGTGCCGCCGCTGGAGGCCGGCCGACCGCTCTGGGCTGACGACGTCAACTTCAACCTGACCTACCACATCCGCCACACGGCGCTGCCCGAGCCGGGCGGCGAGGACGAGCTGAAGCAGCTCGCCGGCCGCGTCTTCTCCCAGCAGCTCGATCGCTCCAAGCCGCTCTGGGAGCTGTGGCTGGCGCAGGGGATGGAGCGGGACCGCTTCGCGATCCTGACCAAGACCCACCACGCGATGGTCGACGGGATTTCCGGGGTCGACATCGGCACCGTCCTCTTCGACTTCGAGCCGGTTCCCGAGCCGGCCGGGACCGCGGAGGAGTGGGTGCCGCAGGCCGAACCCGGGACCACCGAGCTGGTCGCGCGCGGCGTCAGCGACCTGATCGCGACCCCGGTCAAGTTCGCCGAGCGGGCCGTCGAGGCGGTGCGCCACCCGGAGACGACCGCGCGCAAGGCGGTCGAGGCCCTGGAGGGCATCAGCGAGATCGTCACCGCCTTCGCCGACCCGGCACCCGATGTGCCGCTGAACCAGCCGATCGGACCGCACCGGCGCTACGTCTGGGCTCGCTCGGAACTGGCCACCTTCAAGCGGATCAAGGACGGGCTCGGCGGCACCGTCAACGACGTCGTGCTGGCCGTCGTCACCGGCTCCGTGCGCAGCTGGCTGCACCGCCGCGGCATCCGCACCGAGGGCCTGGAGCTGCGAGCGCTGGTGCCGGTTTCGATCCGCAGCGAGGACGAGCGCGGCAACCTCGGCAACCGGATCGCCCTGATGCGCGGGCCGCTGCCGGTGTACGTCGAGGATCCGGTCCGCAGGCTGCGCACGATCAGCGAGGAGATGGCGGGCCTGAAGCGCTCCAAACAGGCGCTGGGGGCGGAAGTGATCTCCCGCTTCAACGACTTCGCGCCGCCGACGCTGCTCGCCCAGGCCTCGCGAATCAACTTCTCCACCCGCCTCTTCAACCTGATCGTCACCAACGTGCCGGGGCCGCAGATGCCGCTCTACGTGCTCGGGCGGGAGATGGAGGAGGTCTTCCCGGTCGCCTTCCTGCCGCAGAACCACGCTCTGGCGATCGCGATCATGAGCTACCACGGCAAGGTCGGCTTCGGCCTGCTCGCCGACTACGACTCGATGGAGGACGTGGAAGCGGTCTCCGAGGGCATCGTCGACTCCCTCGCCGAGCTGGAGCAGGCGGCCGAGGCCGCCACGGCTACGGCCTGAGAGCTACGGCCTGCGAACTCGAAGAATCGCTTGGCTATAGGCCCAGCAAGGCTTCGAGCTCGCCAAACTGACCATCTACGCTTGAGCGATGTTCCTTCTCGTCATCCTCTTCATCGTCGTCCCGCTCGCCGAGCTGTACGTGATCATCCAGGTCGGCGAAGCGATCGGCGTGCTGCCGACGCTGGCCCTGCTGCTTGCCGACGCCGTGCTCGGCTCGTTGCTGCTGCGCCACCAGGGCCGTGGCGCCTGGAGACGCTTCAACGAGGCCCTGGCGGCACGCCGCTTCCCCGCTAAGGAGGTCGCCGACGGGTTGCTGATCGTGGTCGGCGGCACCCTGCTGCTGGCGCCCGGGTTCCTCACCGACGTCGTCGGCATCTTCCTGCTAATCCCGCCGACCCGGGCGATCGCCCGCAGCCTGCTGCGCCGCCTCACCGTCGGCCGCTTCACCGTCATCGGCATGCCGGGTCGCGGAGCCGGTCCCGGGCCGACGAGCGGCACCCAGCCATACGACTTCGACGCGACCGCCGAAGAGGTGCCGGTCAACGGCGAAGGTCACGACCGCCAGCTGCCGCGCACCGACGACGACTGAGGGCCCGCGATAACGGCTCGCCGGTCGCGCCCGCCCAGAGTTTCAGCCCTGGACGAATATCTCCGACATATGTCCTCTCTGCCGCCATCAGGCTCCCGAAAGGACCGTCATGAAGAACCCGCTGCGCTCCCAGCTGACCTACGCGAACGTGATCGCCACGCTCGCCCTCTTCCTGGCGCTCGGCGGTGGGGCCTACGCGGCGACCAGCCTGCCGAGCAACAGCGTCGGCGCCGCGCAGCTGAAGAGCGCCGCCGTGACCGGCCAGAAGGTGAAGAGCGGCTCGCTGCTGGCCAGCAACTTCAAGGCGGGGCAGCTGCTGGCCGGTCCCGCCGGAGCGACCGGCCCCCAGGGCATCCCTGGCGAAACCGGGCCCCGGGGACGCAGCGTGCAGGGCGAACAAGGCGAACCGGGCGAACGCGGTCCGCGCGGTGAAAACGGCGCCCCCGGGCCCGAAGGTGCCCAGGGCGACGAAGGAAGCCAGGGCAAGCGTGGCCCGCAGGGCGAATCGGGTGTCCAAGGTCCTGAAGGCCCGCAAGGCGATCAGGGCGACCAGGGAAACCGCGGTCCCCGCGGCGAACCCGGCACTGCGGGCCTCGACGGCGAACCGGGCGCAAGAGGACCGCGCGGTCCCAGGGGCGAACCGGGCGGCGAATCCGGATCAGTGGACATCGTCACCCGTTACGGCCCAGAAGTCAGGCTCGGAAAGGGCCCGGCGACCTCCTACGCCACGTGCAAGGGGGACGAGGTCCCAAGCGGCGGCGGCTTCGACCTTCTCAATGCTCCCAGGGGAAGCACCTACACCTTGCGAGCGGACAGGCCCAGCCGGATCGAAGAAATCTCCGAAGAAGAATTCGAAGCACGAGAGGAAGAAGGCGAAGTCGTCGGAGAAGGCGAAGAAGAAGAATTCTTTGCCTATCCGACGCCCAAGGACGGCACCACCGGAACCGGCTGGACGGTGAGCATCGAAGGGGGCGGGGTCCACTTCCGTGCCTACGTGATGTGCGCGCGGTCGGAATCCGAAGCAGAAGAGAAGCTGAGTCAGGCGAACCAGGAAGGCCAGCAGGTGCTGCAGCTGGCGCGCTAGTCAGGATGGACGCCAAGAAGGGCTGGCCCTCGGCGTTCGCATAGGTCGCGGGTTAGCGTCGCGGTTGACAATGACCGCAGCGGCCAGTGCCGCATACGAAGGAGGACCAGCCCATGCCAGACGTTAGCTCCGCCGCCCCCGTCAATGTCAAGCAGTGGATCGTCTTCGACGTCCACAAGAACTCGCTCGTGGCCGGGGTGTTGCCGGCCACCGGCGGCACCCCCGAGGTGAGCCGCCTGGAGAACACCGAGCGGGCGATCCGCCGCTTCATCGGGCGGGCAGGCGATCCGAGCACGCTGGCGGTCGCCTATGAGGCCGGGCCCTGCGGCTATGAGATCTACCGGTTCTTGAGCACGATGGGCGTGGCCTGCGACGTGATCGCGCCCTCGCTGACCCCGATCCGAGCCGGGGACCGGGTCAAGACCGACCGCCGCGACGCCAAGAAGCTGGTGCGGCTCTACCGCGCCGGTGAGCTCGGCTTCGTCTCTCCCCCATCGCCCGAACAGGAAGGGCTGCGCGACCTGGTGCGCTGCCGAGACGATCTGCGCTGCGCCCGCACCGCCGCCCGCCACCGCGTCGTCAAGGCGCTGCTGCGCCACGGCCACGTCTACCGCGAGGGCAAACATGCCTGGACGATCCGCCACCGCGAGTGGCTCGATCGCCAGCGCCTGAAGGACCCGCTTGCCCAGCTGGCCCTCGAGCAGATGCGCGCCCACCTCGACGGGCTCGACGCCCAGCTCAGTGCCCTCGACCGCGAGCTGGCGCTGATCGCTGATCGCGAGCCCTGGGCGGACCCGGTCGCCTGGCTTTGCTCCTTCCGCGGCATCGCCACCCAGACCGCCTTGGGCCTGCTCGCCGAGATCGGCGACTTCCGCCGCTTCTCTCACCCGCGCGAGCTGATGAGCTACCTCGGGCTGGTGCCGAGCGAGTACTCCTCCGGCGACCAGCAACACCGCGGCCACATCACCAAGACCGGCAACCGCCACGCCCGGCGCCTGCTGGTCGAGGCGGCCTGGCACTACCAGCACCCCGCCCGGCTCTCCAAGCGGCTCGCCGCCAGCCGCGAGCACGTCCCGCCTCAGGTCTTCGCCCGCGCCTGGCGGGCGCAGGTGCGCCTGCACCATCGCCATCGCACCCTGGTCTCCCATGGCAAGCGCCCGACCGTTGCCAACGTCGCCGTCGCCCGTGAGCTCTGCGGCTTCATCTGGGCGGCGATGACGAAGCAGCCGCTGCGAGAGGAGGCGAGCGCTGCCTGAAAAGCTGACATTGCTGGGGTGGGGCGGCCGGCGTCGACCCACCGGAGGATCCTCGACGGCTTCTATGCGATTACGACTCGCGATGCTAGTGCGAGGCAGCTCACGACCGGACACTGTCCTGCGGTTCCGACCCGCGCATCTCAGAGTGACCAGTTGTCGTTGTCGTCGCGCCGGCCGCCCCACCCCAGCAAGAGGATCGCCGTATTGAGCGTCAACCGACTAAGAAACCAACCGCTCCTTGACACGGGCGTCCATCTCAGAAGCCCAGAGCGAACTTGGCGTCGTCGGTCATCATCTCCGGCGACCAGGCGGGGTCGAAGACCATCTTCGGGTGAACCGCGGAGACGCCGGGGAGGTCGCCGACGAACTCCTTCATCTGCTCGGAGACCTGGGGGCCGATCGGGCAGGCGGGGGTGGTCAGGGTGAAGGTGACGTAGACGTCCTCCTTCTCGATCTCGACGTCGTAGACGAGGCCGAGCGAGACGAAGTCGAGGCCTAGCTCGGGGTCGATGACCTCCTCCAGCGCCTCAAATACGTCTTCCTCGGTGAGGACTTCGGCGGTTTGCTCCTCGGACATTGCTCCATGGTAGCCGGGACCTCCGGTCGGTCAGTCAATAGGCTGCCGCCGGATGAGCGACTCGGGCCAGATCCTGCGACGGTCAATCGGGATCGTCTTCTCCGACGGTGGCCTTCTGGCGCTTACCTCAGCGCTGCCGGCGGGCGCCGGCGAGCACGGTGAGGAGGAGATCGCGGCGGTGCTCTGCGACCCCGACGCCGCCCCGGTCAGCTTCGACGAAGCGCTGCTCTCGACCGAGTACGGCGAGGACGGAGTGCAGCGACGCGCCGCCCTGGAGCTGTGGCCCGACGCCGAGAACGGCCGGCCGCTGCGCGGCGCCGGCTCGCTGATCAGCTCGACCTCGGTGCGCCGCCCCGGCCTCAACGCGGAGATCGCCTTCTTCCGCTGGTCGCTGGAGGGGCGTGAGGGGCTCGGCACCTACGAGGTGGCGCGGCCCGATGGCTGAGATCGAGGCGGTCGTCTCCGACTTCGGCGGCGTCCTGACGACCCCACTGCTGACCTCGTTCATGGCGATCCAGGACGAGATCGGGATCTCTCCCGAGCTTCTCGGCAAGTGCATGCGGGCGATGACCGAGGAGGAAGGCGAGAACCCGCTCTACGCGCTGGAGCGGGGTGAGACCGCCGAGGTCGACTTCCTGGCGCGGCTGAGCGATGCGTTGGAGCCACTGCTCGGCCGGCGGCCACAGTTGCACCGCTTCCGCGAGGTCTACTTCGAGGCCCTCCATCCCAACCCACCGATGATCGAGCTGATGCGCGAGCTGAAGGCGGAGGGGAAGCGGATGGCGATGCTGACCAACAACGTCCGCGAGTGGGAGCCGCTTTGGCGTTCGATGCTGCCGGTCGACGAGATCTTCGAGACGGTCGTCGACTCCGGCTTCGTCGGTTGCCGGAAGCCGGAAGCGCAGATTTACGAGCTGACCCTGGAGCGGCTCGGCCTCCCGGCCGAGGCCTGCCTCTTCGTCGACGACCTCGCCCCCAACTGCGAGGGCGCCCGCAAGGCGGGCATGAACGCGGTCCACTTCCGCGACAACGAGCAAGCGATGGCCGAGATCCGCGCTTCGCTTGCCTGATCATCTTCGCGGACCCTGAGCCCGCTCGGGCTACAGACGCTGCGGGGCGCGCTCGTTCGCGCTAGTTATCCGAACCTGCCCTATCCCAGACGTAAAGCTCCAGCGCCTCGACGGCAAGCTGCATCAGGCGCGGCGGGGCGAGTAGGCCGAGGACCAGCTCCAGCGCATCCTCCTCGGTGACGCCGGCGTCGACCGCCTCCTCGCCGCGGAAGCCCGCGGCCAGCTTCATCGCCTCGCGGCGGTTCTCGCCGAGCGATGGGAAGGCGCCCATCAGGAAATCGCGGTTGGGAACCGGGTGGCCAACCTCGAGCGAGCCGTGCCAGGCGGCCAGCATCGAGAGGTCGTGTTCGTCGAGCTCGGAGATCGCCTTCGCGTAGTGGACCTCCAGCTCGGCGTCGGGGATCTCGTCGACCCAGGCGCGGACGGCCTCGCCGAGCAGCTGGCGCCGGGCCTCGCGGCCGACTGAGTCGGCGATGGCGCGGACTGCGTCGGCTGGATCTACAAAGCAGAGAGACATGGGCTGGTTTGCAATCTAGAGGCGGCGGTAGACGGCAAAACAGAGCCGTTCCACCGCAGTTTGCGGGGTAGACGATCGGCCCCCAATTCAGGTGCGACCGGTGAGTTGCGGGCCGCCCATCTTGGTGCGCCGCCCTCCTACATAGGCTGGGATGGTGCCGCTGAAGCTGATCCACGGGCCGCCGAACTCCGGCCGGGCCGGCCTGGTCCGGCGCCGCTTCGCCGCGGCGCTCGACCGCGACCCGATCCTGGTCGTGCCCAACGTCGACGACGTCTTCGCCTTCGAGCGCGAGCTCTGCGAAGCGGGCGCGGTGCTGGGCGGCTCGGCGATGACCTTCGCGGCGCTGTTCCGCACCGTGGCAACGGTCGCCGGGATGCCGCCGGGCGCCGAGCTCTCGCCGGCTCAGCGGCTGCGGGCGGTGGCGGTAGCGGTCGATGCCCGGCTCGGGCGGCTCGGGCCGCTGCGCCGTTCCGCCTCGCGTCCCGGCTTCGCCCGCGCCTTCGAGCGGCTGCTCGACGAGCTGCAGGGGGCCGGGGTCGAGCCGGACGCGGTCGAGGCGAGCGCGGCGACGCTGGAGGGCTCCGCCTACCTCGCCGACATCGCCACGCTGTTCTCCGGCTACGCGGAGGCGCGCGACCGGCTTGGCCGCGTCGACGCCCACGGGATCGCCCGCGCGGCGATCGGGCTGCTGCGCGGCGAGGACTCCTTCTGGGGCGAGCGCCCCGTCTTCCTATACGGGCTCGACGACCTGACCCCCAACCAGCTCGAGCTGGTCGAGGCGCTGGCGGCGCTGACCGAGGTCACGGTCGCCCTTCCCTTCGAGGAGGGAAACGCGGCACTGGCCGCCCGCGCCCGCCTGCTCGGCGAGCTGCGCGAGCGGATCGGCGTCGCCGAGGAGACCCGCACCGTGGCCGAGCCGGCGAACACGGACAGCCCGCTGCTCTTCCACCTCGCCCGCGGTTTCGGGGCCTGCGGCGGCGGCGCGCTCCCGGCCGGGGAGGACATGCTCCTGCTGCGCTCGGCCGGGGTGCGCGGGGAGGCGGAGGCGATCGCCGGCGAGGTTTCGAAGCTGGTGGCCGGTGGCGCCGACCCGGACCAGATCGCGATCGCCCTGCGTGACCCTGCGCGCCGCGGGCCAGCGATCTCGGCGGCCCTGGAGGCCAACGGCATCGCCACCGCGCTGGAGGCGGAGCTGCCGGTGGCCGGGACGGCGGTCGGCGGCGCCCTGGTCGCGCTCCTGGAAGCGGCGTTCGGCGGCGGCCGGGCGGCGGACCTGCTGCGCTACCTGCGCGGCCCCTCTGGCTTCTCGCCGGGCCGGGTCGACTGGCTGGAGCGCTCGCTGCGGCGCGGCCGGGTGCAGGACGCCGAGACCGCGCTGAAGCTGTGGCAGGGCGAGGAGGGCGAGCCGCCGCGCGACCTGGTCCGCCTGCGCGAGGCCGCGGCGCGCTCGGCGACGGCGCTGGCTGCGGAGGCCGGGAGGCTGGCGGCGACGATGGCCTCGCGGCCGCTGCGCGACGGGAGCGACGGCCCGGCGCTCGGCCCCGGCGACGGGCTCGAGCTGCGGGCGGCCGCGGCCATCTCCGGCGCCCTCGAAGAGCTGGCGGAGCTGGGCGGCATGGCCCCTGGCCCGGCGGAGCTGGGAGCGACGATCGCCGGCCTCGAGTTCCGCGTCTGGAGCGGTCCGGTCGAGGGACGGGTGCGGATCGCCAGCCCCTACCGGCTGCGCGCCGGCCGCTTCGACCACGTCTTCGTCGCCTCGCTGCAGGACGGCGAGTTCCCGCGCCGCGATCGCGGCGGCGACCCCTTCCTGGCCGAGGCACAGCGGGCGACGCTGGGCCTCGATCCGCGCCGCGACAGCGAGGCCGAGGAGCGCTACCTATTCCAAGTCTGCCTCTCGCTGCCGCGCAAGCGGCTCTTCCTCTCCTACCGAGACAGCGACGAGAACGGCGGCGCCGAGTCGCGCTCGCCGCTGCTCGACGACGTCAGGGCGCTGCTGGCGCCGACTCCCGACGGCTCGGTCCCCGACCCTGTTGAGGAGGGGATCACCCGCAGCCGCAACCTGGCCCGCGTCGTCAGCCCGCTGGCCGAGGCGGCCTCAGAGGACGAGCTGGCGCGGGGGCTCGCCGCCCACGGCGGCGGCGCCGACCCCGCGGCCCTGCTCACAGCGATCGGCATCGAGGGAGCCCTTCGGGACCGCACCCTCGCCAGGATCGCCACCGCGCGCACGGCCGAGGCGGCCTCCCGGGCACCTGGGCCACTGACCAACCCGGCGGCGATCGAGTCGCTGGCCGCGGTCCGCGCCTACGGCGGCACGACCCTGGAGGAGTTCGACCTCTGCTCCTACCGCTGGTTCGCCAACCACGAGCTCGATCCGCAGCCGCTGGACCCGGTGCCGGACCCGCTCATCCAGGGCGGCCTGATGCACGCCGCCCTCGACCGCCTCTACCGTGAGCGGCCCGGCGGCGACCCACTGCCGCGGCCCGGCTCCCTCGCCGCCTGGACGGCGCGCGGCCGGGAGCTGGTCGCCGCGGTCGCGGCCGAGCGCGAGCTCGGCTCCCACCCGGCCGAGCGGGCGATGGCGTGCCGGGTCGAGCGGCTGCTGGAACGCTTCCTCGCCGAGGAGGCCGGGCGCGAGACCGGCGGCTTCGAGCCCTGGCTACTGGAGGCCGCCTTCGGCGAGCACGAGGACAGCGAGCGGCCGACCCTGGACCTCGACGGCTGGGGCCTGCACGGGGCGATCGACCGTGTCGACCGCGCCCCCGATGGCCGCGCTGTTGTCATCGACTACAAGGTTGCCGGCGCGGTGACGCCGCGGGAGAAGTTCGAGGAGCGGGCGAAGCTGCAGCTGCCGCTCTACCTGCTCGCCGCCGCCCGGCACTGGGGGGTGACGCCGGTCGGCGCCCTCTACCACCCGCTGAAAGGGACCTCGGTGCGGCGTCCGCGCGGCGTCGTGCTCGAGGAAGACGCCGGCGACCTCGCCGGCTATGACCTCTACGGCAACGACGTCGTCGACGAGGAGGGGCTGGAGGAGCTGCTGGAGGACTCGCGGCGGCGCGGCGGCGAGATCGTCGCCCGCATGCGCGCCGGCGAGATCCGCCGCGACCCCGGCCCGCGGCGCGGCCTGCGCGGCCACGACGTCTGCCCGCCATTCTGCGACCTGGCGCCGATCTGCCGCCGCGATCGCGCGCCCCAGTACGAGGAGGACGAGGAAGTGGAGGAGCGGTGAGCGCCCGCGTGCCCACCCCCGAGCAGGCGGCGGCGATCGAGGTAGGCGGGCGCGACGTCCTGCTCGAGGCCGGCGCCGGCACCGGCAAGACCGGGGTGATGGTCGACCGCTACTGCCGGCTCGTCTGCGACAAGGAGGTTTCCCCCGACGCGATCCTCGCCTTCACCTTCACCGACAAGGCGGCGGCCGAGCTGCGCCAGCGGATCCGCGCCGAGCTGACCCGGCGGGCGGAGCTCGGCTCCGAGCGCGCAGCTGAGCTGCTGAGCGCGATCGGCGGCGCCTGGGTGACGACGATCCATGGCTTCTGCAACCGCCTGCTCGCCGGCCACCCCGTCGCGGCGGGCATCGACCCCGGCTTCCGCGTCCTCGACGCCCCCGAGGCCGCCCGCGCCGCCCGCGAAGCCTTCGACGAAGCCCTCACCGAGTTCCTGGCAGACGAACCGCCCGCCGACGGGCCGATAAGTAACGCCAACGTCAACTTATCGGCCCATCGGCCGCGGTACTCGCGGGAGGACCTGGTGGCGGCGTTCGAGGTCGAGGGGCTGCGGGCGCTCGTGGCGGGGGTGCATGCGGAGCTGCGCAGCCGTGGCGAGGCGGAGCCGCGGCTGCCGGAGCCGCCGCCGTCGGACCCGGAGGAGGCGATCCGGCACGCCGCCGCAGCCGCGGCCGAGGCGCTGGAGAAGATGCGCGAGAGCGATCCCAAACGCGAGCTGGTCGAGCGGGCGCTGGCGCGGCTGAACGTCCCGGGCGAGACGCCGGGCCTCGACGAGCTGCGGGCGCTGCGCCCGAACAGCAAGGCGAAGCCGATCCTCCCCTACCGCGAAGCGATCGAGGCGGCGATCTCCGCGCAGTGCCGAGGCCGGCGAGGGGGGCGTCGTCTACCGCCACCTGGGCGTGCTGCTGGAGCTGTTCTCCGCCCGCTTCGAGGCCGCCAAGGCCCGCCGCGCCGGGATCGACTTCGAGGACCTGCAGATGCTCGCGGCGCGACTGCTGGAGCGGGCCGAGATCGGCGGCGCCTACCGCGGCCGCTTCAGCCACCTGCTGGTCGACGAGTTCCAGGACACTAACCGGCTGCAGCTGCGGCTGATCGAGGCGCTGCGGGGGCCGCGCAGCGAGCTGGTCGTGGTCGGCGACGAGTTCCAGTCGATCTACGGCTTCCGCCACGCCGACCTCGACGTCTTCCGCGAGCAGCGCCGGCTGATCGAGCAGCGCGCCGACGCCGAGCTGATGGAGCTGAGCGGCAACTTCCGCTCGCGGCCGGAGCTGATCGCCGCCGTCAACCTCTTCGGCGCAGCGCTGCTGGGCGAGTCCTACCGCCCGCTCCGCGTCGGCGCGCCCCCACAGCCGGCCGATGGGCCGATAAGTAGAGCCGGCGACGACATATCGGCCCATCGGCCCCCGGTCGAGCTGCTGCTGACCGCGCGCGACGGCTGGGACGAGGAGGGGATCGAGCTGGAGCCGGCGATCGACGGGCGCACTCCGCTCAACTGCCTGGCCGAGGCCCGGTTCCGTCGCCGCGCGCCTGCGCGAGCTGGACGAGAGCGGCGTGCCCCGCGGCGAGATGGTCGTGCTGCTGCGCGCCTTCACCCACCTCGACGCCTACGAGGACTCGCTGGAGCGCGCCGGGCTGCGCCCCTACGTGGTCGGCGGCCGCGGCTACTGGTCCCAGCAGCAGGTCTCCGACGTCTGCGCGCTGCTGGCGACGATCGCCAACCCGCTCGACGACCAGGCCCTGTTCGGCGCCCTCGCCTCCCCCGCCTGCGGCGTCGCCCCGGACACGCTCTGGCTGCTGCGGGCGGCAGCGGGGCGGCGGCGTCACGTCTGGCCGGCGCTGGAGCGCGCGGCCGGCGCCGGCGAGGCGGAGCTGGCAGAGCCGGAGCGGCTGGAGCAGATCCCCGCGGCCGAGCTGGAGCTGCTGCGCCGCTTCGCCGCGACGATCGTCGGCCTGCGCGAGCGCGGCGCCGCGGCTGCTCGCTCGACGGCCTGATCGAGGCGGCGACGACCGAGACCGGCTACGACCTGGCGGTGCTGATGCGCCCGGCCGGCGAGGCTCGCTTCGCCAACGTCCGCAAGCTGATGCGCCTCGCCGCCGAGTTCGAGAGCCGCGAGGGCCGCGACCTGCGCGGCCTGCTCGACTTCCTCGCCGCCCGCGCCGAGAACGACGCCGAGGCCCAGGCCGCGACCGCCGCCGAGGGCCACGACGGGGTGCGGATCATGACCGTGCACAACGCCAAGGGGCTGGAGTTCGACGTCGTCGCCGTCCCCGACCTCTCGCGCAGCCTGCTGGCCGGCGCCCGGCCGCCGCTGCTGACCCTCGGCCGCGAGCAGCCGCCGCGGGTGGGGATGCAGCTGCGCCGGCTCGGCAGCGGCGCGATCAACCTCTACGACTACGTCGAGCTCTGCGAGGAGGCGAAGGAGCGCGACTCCGAAGAGGGCCTGCGGCTGTTCCACGTCGCCGCCACCCGGGCCCGCGAGCGGCTGATCCTCAGCGGCGTCGTCAAGCCCGAGCCGAGCCGGGAGACGAAGGCGTCCACCCCGGTCGTCGAGCGCCTGGTCGAGGCCCTCGGGGTCGAGCGCGACGCCGACGCGACGGTCGCGGTGCCGCCGCCCCAGCCGCGTCCCGGCCTCGACGCGGCCTTCGCCCCCGGCGAGATCGCGGTCCGCGTCAACCTGCCCTCCCCCGAGCGCGCCGCGGAGCTGACGGAGACGCGCCGCGACGTCGCCGCCGAGCGCGCGCTCGGCGAGGGCCCGCCGCCGCTGGTCGAGCGCCACCCGCCGGTCGTCCCCAGCCGCCCCCTCTCCTACACCGCGATCTCCGCCTACGAGGAGTGCCCCTACCGCTTCTACATGGAGCGCGTGCTCGGCCTGCGGCGACTCGAACGCACTTCTCCCCGCATACCGGGGACAACTGCGTTCGAGGCCTGAGGAGATGGGCCGGCGACCCCGTCCGCGCGTGAAGAGCGGACCGCGCAGGGCGTCGCCGTCCACGCCCTGCTCGAGTGGAGCCAGGCCAACGGCTGGAGCGAGCCCTCCGTGGAGCTGGCGCGCCGGCACGCGGCCGCGGCCGGGCTCGATCCCGGTTCAACCGACGCCGAGTCCCTGCTCGACCCGGTGCGCGGCTGGCTCGGCTCGCCGCTCCTGCGCGAGCGGATCGGCGCCGGCGCGACCCGGGTCCGGGCCGAGGTGCCGATCCTGCTCGGCGTCGGCGGCACCGTGCTGCGCGGCTCGATCGACCTGCTGGTCGAGCGCGACGGCGCCCCGCCGCTCGTCGTCGACTACAAGACCGACCGCCTCGACGGCTCCGAGCCCGGAGGAGCACGCCGGCGACTACGAGATCCAGCGTGCGATCTACGCCCTCGCCGTCGCCGAGTCGCTTGGAGCAGAGGAGGTCGAGGTCGCCTACGTCTTCCTCGAGCGTCCCGACGAGCCCGTGGTCACCTGCCTCGGCGCGACCGAGATGGAGGCCGGACGCGAGCGCCTGGCCGCAACGATCGCCAGCATCGGCCGCGGCGAGTTCCCGGTCGCCCCCGAACCCACCCGCACCTGGCCCCTCTGCCGAGGCTGCCCAGCCCTAGGCCGCCTCTGCTCCGGCCCGCAGCGACTCCGAGACCCCGCGCCGGCCCAGGAGGCGGAGGTGGGGTGAAGCGTCTTGTACTTTTTTGCCGCCGCCGCATCTCGGACGGCCGCAGCCGAAACCTCGAAAAAGTTAAGCGGAACCCCACCTCCGCCGTTCCGCGTCGGGCCTACGGCTCGACGGAACCTCGAGTTTCGCCGCCAGCTCGTCGAGCTTCAGCTCCTTCAACCCCTCGCCGACCGCATCCAGCTCAGCCGCGCAGTAGCTGACCAGCTCGCGCCCCTCGCGGCAGAGGTCGAGGGTCTCGCGCAGGCCCGCCTGGCCGGAGTCGAGCCGGTCGATGATCTCCTCCAGCCGCTCCACCGCGACCTCGTAGCTATCGGGCTTCTCGCTCAATCTCTCCCTCGATCTGCGCCTTCACGCGGCCGTCCGCGAACCGCAGTCTTACCTGCCGCGGCGGCGACAGCGGCGTCCGCCGAGCGTCACGCGGCTCGCCGGTCGCGGTCTCGGCCAGCGCGTAGCCGCGCTCCAGGGTCCGCTCGGGATCGTGGGCGCGCAGGGTCACGGCGGCTTTCCGCAGCGCCTCGCGCCGCCTCTGCAGCGCCCTCGAGGCGGAGCGCTCGATCGCGGCGCCGCGGCGGCGCTCCTCGGCCGCAGCCGCCGCCGTCCGCTCGATCCCCCGCCGGCGGGCGCGGTCGAGCACGACGGTGGCGATCCGCCGCTGGAAGGCGCCGCGCTCGGCGAGCCCGCGTTCGGAGGCGGCGCGGATCTCGCGGATCTTCTGGTTGAGGCCGCCGCGCTCGCGCTGCAGCGCCCGGGCCGGCCCACGCGCCAGCGCCGCCAGGTGCCGGGCGCGAGCGCCGATCGCCCCCTCCCCCGCCCGCCGCAGCGAGAAGGCGGCGCGCTCGCAGGTCGCGACGCGGCGACGCCGCAGTCGAGCGGCACCGCCGCCTCGGCCGCGTGGGTGGGGGTCGAGCAGGCGACCGCGGCGACGTCGTCGATCAGGGTCGAGTCGCGCTCGTGGCCGATCGCGCTGACCACCGGCACCCGCAGCATCGCCACCGTGCGGCAGAGGGTCTCGTCGCAGAAGGCCCAGAGGTCGGCGAGGCTGCCGCCGCCCCGGGTGACGACGATCGCCTCGACCTCGGGCCGCGCCGCCAGGCCCTGGATCGCCGCGCGCGATCGCCGGCGCCGCGTGGCGGTCCTGGACCGGCGCGAAGGCCCAGACCACGGTGCCGCCCCAGCCGCGCCGCCGCAGGCCGGCGAGCAGGTCGCGCCGGGCGGCGCCGGACTCCGCCGTCACCACCCCGATCGCCTTCGGCAGCAGCGGCCGCGCCAGCTGCTTCTGCAGCTCGAACAGGCCCTCGGCGCGCAGCTGCTTGCGCAGCGCCTCCAGCCGGGCCAGCAGGTCCCCCTCCCCGGCCAGCCGCACGTGCGTGGCGCGGAAGCTGAAGCTCGGCGAGGCCTGGCCGCCGCCGGGGTAGTAGTCGGGCCCGCCGGCGATCACCAGTTCGGCGCCGTCGCGCAGCGCCCCCTCGGGCAGCCCGGCCTTCTCCAGGTCGTTGAGCCAGATCGTGCAGGGAACCGCGCCCTCGCCGTCGCGCAGCTCGAAGTAGGCCTGGACCTTGCTGCGGCCGACCCCGGTCACCTCGCCGATCAGCTGCACCCGTGCCCGCTTGCGCATCTCCTCCTGCAGCTTGCGCGCGTAGCGGCCGACGGGGAACGGCCCGGGCAGGTCCATCAGGCCCAGGCCTAGTGAGCGGCCCGCGGCTGGCTGTGCCTGCGCCAAGCAGATCAAGCCGTGCTCTTCCAGCGCCTGGCCCAGGCCCTGCAGCTCGCGGATCGACGGGCCGAGCTCGCGCGCCGATCTCGGTCAGCGAGTAGGTGACCCGCACCGGAGTCCCGGCTTCGACCTCGCGCTCGACCAGCCCTTCCTCCTCCAGCTCGCGCAGCCGCTGGGAGAGCAGCCGGTCGGAGAGGCCGGGGACCGCCTTGCCCAGCTCGCCGAAGCGCATCGGCCGCTCGGTCAGGGCGCAGACGATCGCCCCCGTCCAGCGCTTGCCGATCAGCTCGATCGCGGCGTGGAAGTGCGGGCAGACGGCGCCGGCGGTTGCCGGCGGTGGACCTGGGTCGAGCTGACCGGTTCCACGAGAATCGAGCTTACTGAACGTAAGTGATGGGCTTTTCGAGTCAGCCGGTGCAGGGCCCGGTGTCGGCCGAGGTCGACCGTGTGGGCAAGGGCGTCGCGGACCTGCTCGGCGGGGATCGCGAAGCCGCCCGGCGGTGCCGGCGGTCGTGGCGGCGAAGACCGTGCCGACGACTCTGCCGCGCGCGTCGACCAGCGGCCCGCCCGAGTTGCCGCTGCGCACCGAGCCGCGCAGCGCGGTGATCGTGCGCTCGATCGGGCCGTGGCCGTAGGAGTCCTCGCTGATCGTCGCCTGGGTTTCGCCGAGCCGGGCCGGGGCGACCGCGTAGGGGCCGTTCTCCGGATAGCCGAGGACGGCGGCGCTCGTCGCCGCGCTCGCGGCGCGGAGGAGATCGGCAGGGTCGGGAGGTCGGCGCCGACCCGCAGCAGCGCCAGGTCGTCGCTCGGTTCGTAGTAGACCGGCGTCGCGTCGAGCTCGACGCCGTCCTGGGTGGTGACCGTGGTGTCGTCGGAGCCGGCGATCGACGTGGGCGTTGGTGACGATCAGGCCCGGCCCGACCGCCCAGCCGATCCCTCGACCCCGAGCCCGCAGGCGGTGCCGAGCACCCGCACCACCGAGCGGCCGGCGCGCGAGCACGTCGGGGTCGGTGGCGATCGCCGCGTCGGGCGGCGGCGACCGGCGCCGGCGGGCCGATCACCGACGGCGCCGGGTCGACCCGGTCGAGCGCGTTGAGGACCGGCCCGGAGGGCGGCAGCACCTCGTTGAGGCTGCGCAGGATCAGCGACTCCTGGACGTCGGCGCGCAGCCGGGCGGTCGCCGGCGCGTGCAGGGCGACGGCGCCGAAGACCCAGGCGAGGCCCAGCGCGACCGCGGCGATCAGCGCCGCGCCGCCGGCGCCGTCGGCGCGGTGCAGGGCGGGCCGGCGGATCACCTTCGCCCGCAACCCCAGCGCGAAGCTCTCGACCGCGACCGCGACCAGCGCCCCGACCAGCAGCGCCCCGAGCGCGGCGCAGAGCGGCGCGTAGGGCGACTCGGCGCCCTTGGCGAGAGCACCAGCGGCCCGAGCCGGCTGCCGGCGAATGCACCGAGCGCGAAGCCGACCAGGGTCAGCGCGCCGACGATCAGGCCCTGCCGGTAACCCCACAGTGCCGAGGGCGAGCGGTGAAGGCGACGATGGCCCAGTCCAGAACGGTCACCCGTGAATAGAAGCATGCGGGGGACCGCTCTATTACCTTTCCCGCAGTGAGCCAGCTGTCACCCGAGGTGGAGCGGCGTCGTCGTCTCGTCACCCGCACGCTCCCCCTCGCGTTCATCGCGATCGTCGCCTTCGTCGTCGGCGCCGCCGCCGGGCGCGCCCGGCTCGCCGGAGAAGGAAGCCGCCAACCGCTTCGCCGAGGCCTGGGCGAAGGGCGACTTCGCCGCGATGTACGGGGAGCTGAACCCGGCCTCGCAGGCGGCGATCAGCGTCAACGACTTCGCCGACCGCCTACCGCGAAGCCGAGCAGATCGCGACGCTGCGCTCGCTCGAGCCCGGCTCCGCCGACGATCCGACCTCGGTCGAAGGCGAGCACGGTCGTGCCGGTGCCGATCGTCGATCGCGACCGTCGCCTTCGGCCGGCTCGAAGACGAGCTCGAGCTGCCCTACGCCGACGGCGGCATCGCCTGGGACCCGAGCCTCGTCTTCCCCGGCCTGCGGCGCGGCGAGCACCTCGAAAGCCAGATCGAACTGGCGCCGCGGGCGCCGATCCTCGCCGCCGACGGCACGCCGCTGGCCGAAGGCCCGGCCGACGAACGCGAACACCCGCTCGGCAGCGCCGCGATCGACGTCACCGGCGAAGTCGGCAGCGCCGAAGAAGAAGACCTGCCGAGCGCTGGCCCGCCACGGCTTCGCCGCCGACACCCCGGTCGGCGATCAGCGGCCTCGAGCAGGCCTTCAACGCCCGCCTCGCCGGCAAGCCGGGCGGCTCGCTGCTGGCGGTCGACCGAGTCCGGCGGCTCGCGTCCGCGTCCTCGCCCAGGCCGAGCCGAAGCCGGGCGCGCCGGTGAAGACGACGATCGACCCCGACCTGCAGGAAGCGGCGGTCTCGGCGCTCGCCGGGCGCTCCGGCGGCGTCGCCGTGCTCGACGCCCGCAACGGCGACGTCCGCGCGCTCGCCGGCCAGGCCTTCTCGGCCCCCCAGCCGCCCGGCTCGACCTTCAAGATCGATCACCACCACCGCCGCCCTGCAGAAGGGCGTCGTCTCGCTCGACGACGAATTCGAAATCACCAACGGGGTCAACGTCGGCGGCCGCTTCATCAACAACGCCAACGGCGAGTACTGCGGCGGCACCTTCCGCGAAGCCTTCGCCGAGTCCTGCAACGCCGACTTCGCCCCGCTCGGGCCCGAGATCGGCAACGACGACCTGGTCGGGACCGCCGAACGCTTCGGCTTCAACTCGCCGCCGACCCTCTACGCGCCGCGGATCGTCCGCGAAGTCGAACCGGCCGAATCGACGATCCCGACCGAGATCGGCGAAGAAATCGACCTCGGCGTCTCCGCGATCGGCCAGGGCGAAGTGCTGGCGACGCCGCTGCAGATGGCGAGCGTCGCGCAGACGATCGGCAACGGCGGCGTCCGCGAGCCGACCTCGATCGTCGCCAACAAGAAGCTGCGGCCCGACGCCGAAGCCGGTGCGGGTGATGTCGAAGAAGATCGCCGACGAACTGACCGAACTGATGATCGGCGTCGTCACCGAAGGCACCGGCACCGCCGGGGCGATCCCCGAGGCCCAGGTCGCCGGCAAGACCGGCACCGCCGAGCTCGGGCCCGAAGCCCGGCCAGGAGAACGAGGAAAACCCGGTCCAGATCAAGGACGCCTGGTTCGCCGCCTTCGCCCCGGCCGAGAAGGCGCAAGCTGGCGGTCGGCGTGCTGCTGATCGAAGCCGAAGCGGCGGGCGGCGAAGTCGCCGCGCCGATCGCCGCCGAGGTCCTCTCGGCCGGCCTCTGAGCCCGGCCGGGCGCCGCGCCTAGAGGTCGAGCGTGACCTCGGCCGTCTTCGCCGTCGGCGCCGGGGATCTGCGAGCGTCAGCGGCCGGTTGTCGGAGGCCGCGGCGGGCAGCAGGAAGAGCGCCAGCGAGCCCTCGATCGGGCCCTGCTGGGGGGTCGAGTCGAGCACCGGGATCTGTTCCTGGGATTCGACTTCGCCGCCGAACGGGAAGCGCGTAGAGGCTTTCGCTGGGGATCACGTCGAAGGTCTGGTGGTCGGCGTCGGTGATCGTGAGCGTCGAGGGCAGCGTCTGCGGCTCGTCGCTTTCGTTCTGGACTTCGAAGAAGACGCCGAAGTAGGTGGAGCCCTCGGGCGGCGGCGGCTGGCCGACCAGGTAGGCGGAGTCCTCGTTGTCGTTGGGGTTGAGGTAGCGCGAGAAGATGACGTTGTACTGGAGCTCGCCGAGCTTGACCGGCTCGCCCTCGACGACGTCCTTGGAGTCGCTCGAGTAGCCGCAGGCGGAGACGCCGACGACGAGCGCGGCCAGGGCGAGGGCGGCGAGCAGCGGCAGGACGAGTCTGCGGTGGCGGGACATCGGCGGCGGGAGTCTATTGAGACCCTCAGGGGATGCCGGTCGCGTAGCGGTTGCCCCCGGCGACGGCGATCCGGTCGCCGGCCGGAGCGTCGGACTCGAGCACGTCGCGGAGCCGGCGCAGCGCCTCGCGCCAGCCGCGCTCCTGCCAGACGGAGCCGGCGCTGAGCGACCTCCAGGCCGCGGTCGAGCGGGTCGACGGCTCGGTCCAGTGGGAGACGCGTGACCGTGGTCAGCGAGCCCGGGCCCTCGGTCAGCTCCCAGACCGTGTGGGTGCGGATCCGGTTGGCGCGGCCGCCGCGGCCGCTGCTCGACGATCCGGTGGGGCTCGTCGAGCTCGACGATCGTCGTGTCCATCCAGACCGAGCGCAGCGGCGCCTCGACCCGGAACCGCGCGCCGGCGCCGACCCCGCTCGACTCGATCCGGGTCAGGTGGAAGCCGGTGAGGAAGTGATCGGTGAAGGAGGGCCGGGCGGCGAGGTCGGCGATCAGCTCGAAGACCCGCTCGCGCGGGACGTCGATCTCGATCTCGGCGCTGATCGGACCCATCGCGGCGCGATTCTAGAGGTCCGCCCCGCCGGCAGCGACCGCGATCGTCGAAATTTGAGTGACAGGGCGCCGGCGGCGCGCTAGGATCGACGCAGGGACGCAGGAAGGAGGTCACCCATCTTCGACAGTGTCAGCAGCAGCCCGCTCGGCGACAGCTACGGCGACCGGAGCGATCCCCGGCGAGCGGGACCTTCTTCTGCCTCGACTGCGGCTCCCAGCTCTCGCTGCGCGAGACCGACGCGCTGCCCGACTGCCCGCGCTGCGGCGGCTCCCACTTCCGCCGCGACTCGATCTTCGAGTCGCGGCAGGACCACGGCGCGCCGACCAGCGAATTCGCCGTCCCGCCGGCCCACGCGCGCGCCGGACTGGCTGCGACGAGGCGCGCGAGCAGCTGCCCGAGCCGGGCCGCCACCTGGCCTGCCGCGAGGACGACGGCGAGATCGTCACCTTCGCGATCGAGCGCGGCTGGACCCGGATCGGCCGCAGCGCCGCCGCCGACCTCCGCCTCGACGACCCCAGCGTCTCCCGCCGCCACGCCCTGATCGTCTCCGAACCCGGCAAGCCGCTGCGGGTGCTCGACGACCGCAGCCTCAACGGCGTCTTCCTCAACGGCGAGACGGTCGAGTGGGCGCCGCTGCGCGACGGCGACGAGCTGGCGATCGGCCGCTACCAGCCTCTACGTCGCTCGAGCGCTGAGCCCCGGATTCCGGCCACCCCCGTCCCTAGGATGGGCCCGGTGAACGCCGCCCCGAACCCGGTCGACCCCTCGCCACGCCGCCCGGAGCGCCCGGCGATCTCCGCCGCCGCCGACCGCGCCCGCGCCCAGCTGCACGAGGAGATCGAGCGCGTCCGCCTCGGCGTCGAAGAGATGCTCGCCGAGCAGACGCGGCACCGCATCGACGCCGAGCCTGCGGCGCGAGCTCGACGACCTGCGCGAGGAGACCCGCCTCTACGTCAAGAAGCGGGTCCGCAAGACCGAGAAGAAGCTGGAGCGCTCGGTCCGCAAGATCGACGACCGCACCCGCACGCCTCGAGCAGCGCATCGACCAGGTCGAGGCCGACCGCGCAGGCCGCCGAGTGGCGCATCCACACCGACACCGAGCGCATGCTCGACGGCCTGCTGCAGGAGGTCCGGGCGATCGCGGATCTGCTGACCGGGCAGTCAGCGGGAGGCGAGTTCGAGCTTAGTCAGCAGACCCGCGAGACGTGTCTCCTGCAGCAGCACCGTCTCCGCAGCAGGTTCCCCGCTTCGGTACCGAAGCGGGGGCCTTCAGCTGAAGCAGGGCCCGAGGTCCAGGCGGATCCCGCGCATGGCGCCGGGAGAGGGGTCGGGCACCGCTCCCGGCGGCTTGTACTTTTTTGCTTCAGCGAATCTCGGACGGCCGCAGGCGATCCGCAAAAAAGTTGAGCCGGGAGCGGTGCCCCGACCCCTCACTCGGTCGAGATGCTCGGGTCCGCCTGGACCTTGTGCGGCACGACCATCAGGAAGTTGCTGGTCGCGTCGGCGGCCAGCTCGAGCATCCGCTCGGCCTCCTCGTCCTGGTCGGTCGCCCGCAGTTCCTCGGCGTAGTGCGCTGAGCAGGTCGTCGATGTCGAGCAGGCCCTCGGCGTCGAGGTCCTTGAGCTCGACTTTGGCGCCCTCGCCGAGGCGGCGCTCGATCGCGTCGCGGTCGATGCCGAAGGCGTTGTGGCGGACGTAGACGCGGCCGCCGGTCATCCCGGCGCAGGCCCAGGGACCGAGGTCGCCGAGGACGACGGCGCGGCCCGAGGTCATGTACTCGAAGGCGAAGCCCTTGGCGTTGGCGCGGTCGACGACGCAGCCGCGGCTGTCGTCGATGTCCTCCTCGGGCTCGCCGGCGAGGACCACGTCGGCGCCGGAGAGGCGGATGCAGAAGCGCGAGTCGGCCGAGCCCTGGACGTAGAGGCGGCCGCGCTGGGCGCCGTAGGCGAAGGACTTGCCGACCGAGCCGTTGAGGCGCTTGCCCTTGGCGCCCTTGCCCTTGAGGATCGCGATCGAGCCGCCCAGCATCGCCTTGCCGACGCCGTCCTGGGCGCCGCCCTCGACGCGGATCGAGACGCCGTAGGCGTTGAAGGCGCCGAGGCCCTGGCCGGCGACCGAGCCGCCGTTGAACTCGAGGCTGGCGAGCACGTCGTCGTCTGGACTCGGGGCCGTCCTCGAAGATCCGCGAGCGGGCGATCGCCCCGGCCAGCTCGGTGCCGAGCACGCGGTCGTTGGCGTCGGTCGGCGCGCGGGAACTCGTTGCGGATCGTGCGGCCGGCGCAGATGTCGCCGGCGCAGGGCGGCGATCTGGTGCGAGGCCTGCTTCGCCTCCATCCGGATCGGCCGGGCGACGACCAGGCCGGCCTCGGCGCGCGCCTCGACCAGCTCCTCGGCGACCGGCAGGTCGAGCGGCTCGAGGTCGAGGAACTCCTCCAGCGGCGTGATCAGCGGCGCCAGGTCGATCTTGTCGTGGGCGGCGACCTGCTCCAGCAGGTCGTAGCGGCCGACCAGGTCCTGGGCGCGTTCGTAGCCGAGCGAGGCGACCACCTGCTTGACCTCCTCGCCCATCGAGGAGAAGAAGCGGGCGCAGCTCTCGGCGGCGAGGTCGACCTCCTGCGGGGTGAACTTCTTCAGGCCGTGCTCCTGGGCCTGCTCGACCGTCTCGATCTGGGTCGCGATGCCGACGTGGCAGGTGTCGAGCTGGCAGCCGCGGCAGATCGTGCAGCCGAGGCTGACCATCGCCAGGGTGCCGAAGCCGACCCGGTTGGCGCCGAGGCAGTGCAACTTGACGATGTCGTGGCCGGTCCGGTAGCCGCCGTCGGCCCAGATCTCGACCCGGTTGCGCAGCCCGGCCTCCATCAGCGCCCGGTGCACGGCGCGGGTGCCGATGTCCGAGGGCAGGCCGACGTGGCGCAGCGCGTGCTGGCGGGCGGCGCCGGTGCCGCCCTCGAAGCCCGAGAGGGTGATGATGTCGGCGCCGGCCTTGGCGATCCCGAGGCCGATCGTGCCGATGTTCGGCACCACCGGGACCTTGACCGAGACGCGCACGTCGGGGTTGACGGTCTTCAGCTCGTCGATCAGCTCGGCGAGGTCCTCGATCGAGTAGAGGTCGTGGTTGTTGGAGGGCGAGATCAGGTCGGTGCCGGGCGCCGCGTTACGGGCGGCGGCGACCTTCTCGGAGACCTTCTTGCCGGGCAGGTGGCCGCCCTCGCCGGGCTTGGCGCCCTGGCCGATCTTGATCTCGGCCACGTAGGAGGAGTTGAGCATCTCCGCCGAGACGCCGAAGCGCCCCGAGGCGACCTGCTGGCCGCGCCACTTGCGGTAGTGCCCGTACATGTCGCGGATCTCGCCGCCCTCGCCGTTGACGCAGAGGATGTTGGTCGCCTTGGCCGCCTCCGCGTAGGCGCGGAAGGCCGGCTCGGACTGCGAGCCGAAGCTCATCGAGGAGATCACGATCGGGTAGTCGTGGTGGCCGACGCCGGCGTCGACGCCGGCCGGGTCGACCGGGTCGCGGTCGCCCTTCAGGCCCATGATGTGGCGCATCGAGATCGGGCTCTGGCGCTCGAGGTCGCGGACTTTCTCGCGAGTACTCCTCGTAGGTGCCGGAGCCGTTGGCGGTGGCGATCGCCGCCTTGTAGACCTTCGGGTAGAAGCGGAACGTCTTCGCCGGTTTGGCCGCCTCGTCGTCGCCGCTGAGCGCCCGGGCGCGGGCGTTGGTGTCCTCGTCGAGGTCGGCGAAGCCGGTGCCGCCGCTCGCCGAGGCGGCGAAGGCCTCGGTCTGGAAGATCTCGGCCAGCTCCGGCTTGACCCCGATCGAGGAGAACTGGCGGGCGTAGCCGCGCACCTCGTGGATGCCGATCGTCGAGATCACTTTCTCGATCCCCTTGGTCAGGGCCGCGCAGAGGTTGGAGACGTCGGTCTCGTAGTCCTCGACGCAGATCACCTCGACCATCGTGTACGGGCAGACGCCGTTGGCGCCGAGGCCGAGGGCCAGCATCGTGTCGTGGACGTTGCGGATCGCCGCCGAGCGCAGGACGATCCCGCAGCGGCGGCGCAGGTTCTCCTCGCCGGGCTCGACCCGGAACTGCTTCAGCGCCTGGTCGACCGCCGAGGTCGCCAGGTGCGGGTCGAGGTAGCGGCGCTCGGCGTCGTAGACGGTGCGGTCGGTGAGGACCAGCAGCTCGGCCCCGTTGCGGACCTTCTTCACCGCTTCCTGCTTGATCCGCTCGATCGCGCCGCGGGTCGTCTCGGACTCCAGCAGGGAGATGTCGACCGCGGCGGCGCGGCCGCGGAACTCCTCCCAGAGGTCCTCGAGCAGGTAGGTGCGGTGCTCGCGGGCGATCCGGCGGTAGGTCTTGTCGGAGAGCGGCGCCAGGCCGTGGTGGCCGCCGAGGATCACCGGGAACGCGGTTTCGACCGTGCCGGTGTCCTCGCCGGCGTCGTCGAGCGAGGGGCGGCGGCCGAACAGCGCCCGGGTCGAGAAGTGCTCGATCTCGCGCTCGCGGTCGATCGCCGGGTTGGTGACGACGGCGACCGTCTCCTTGAAGTAGTCGGCGAGGTTCTGGCGCTCGGGCGAGAGCGCCGCCAGCGGCCCGTCGTAGCCGAGCGAGCCGATCGGCTCGGCCCCGTTGGAGGCCATCTGCTGGACCAGTTTGACGTCGTCGCGCTGCCAGCCGAAGCCGGCGAGGATGCGGTCGGCGACCTTGACCGGCTCCTCGGGGCCGGCGTCGGAGTAGCCGGGGACGTCGTCGCCCTCCAGCGGCCCGCCGGTCTCCAGGGCGCGGTCGTAGCCGGCCGCCTCCTCGACGCCGTTGCGCCGCAGCCAGCTGTCGCGGACGATCCGCAGCATCTCGTCGTGGGCGTGCAGGGTCGAGCGCCTGCGCTCGCGGTCGATCAGCGACCAGCGCCTTCTCGCCGGGGGCGAGCGGCTTCGGCTCGGAGACCATCGAGTGGACCGAGACGACGCCGGGCTCGGAGCTGAAGACGAAGTCGTCCTCGGTCTCGACCTGCCACAGCGGCCGCAGGCCGAGGGCGTCGGCGGAGAAGACGCACTCGTCGGCGTGGCGGGCGATCAGCGCCACCGGGCCCTGCGCGAACGGCCCCATCGCCTGGTGCAGGTACATGTAGAAGCGGTGCAGGTCCTCGGGCAGCGCGCGGATCTCCTCGACGATCGGCGGCACCACCATCTCCATCGCCTCGGCGAGGCTGAACCCCTCGCGGCTGACCAGGGTGTCGATCGTGCGGTTGAGGTCCTGGGAGTCCGAGGAGCCGGGCTGGATCGGCACGCCCAGCATCCGCGCCTCCTGGCGCAGCTGCTCGATCGTGTTGATCTCGCCGTTGTGGCCGAGCGCCGAGAACGGCTGCACCCGCTTGAACGAGGGCCAGGTGTTGGTCGAGTAGCGGTTGTGGCCGAAGCAGCCGATCGTCTCGAAGCGCTCGTCGCGCAGGTCGGGGTAGTACTCGCCGAGCACGTTCGGCGCGCCCATCACCTTGTAGACGCAGGTCGTGGCCGAGAAGGAGGGGACGTGGACGTCGAGCCGCTTCTCCAGCTCGATCAGCAGCTCGAAGAGGACGCGGTCGCGGTGGGCGGCGTCGGGGACGAGGCCGGCGATCTGCCAGAAGTGCGGCTCCTCCTCGCGCGCGGTCGGCCCGAGCGCGGGCGAGTCGACGACGCCGATCCGCTCGGCGAGGACCCGGAAGCCGCCTTCGTTCAGCAGCTCGCGGGCGTCGTGCTGGATCTTGTCGAGGTCCTGGGAGCGCTCGATGAAGATGTGGGCGACGGCGAAGGCGTCGTCGAGGGTCAGCGAGGGGTCGTGGCCGCCGGAGCGGACCTCCTCGGCCCAGATCTTCCGCGGCAGGTCGAGCAGCAGCCCGCAGCCGTCGCCCTCGCCGTCGACGTTGCCGGCGCGGTGGAGCATCTTCTGCAGGGCCGGGATCGCCAGCTCGATCGGCTCGTGGCTCGGCGTCGCGTCCTTGCGGACCGAGGCATAGATCGCGCAGGCGTCCTTGTCCTCGACGCTCGGCGGCGATACCAGTGGCTTGTAGGGCAGCTCGGGCGAGTAGCGCTTGACGCTCGCGCCGGATCCAGACTGGTGCTTCGGCATGTGACCTCCCGGTTTCCGCGCCTTCTTCGAGCGGGCGCGCGACGGGTTGACGAGTCGGCGAATTATAGGGCCAGCGAACAGCCGCGGGCCAAGCACAGGGGCGGAAAGTTGACCCAATTCGGCGGTGAATCGCGCTTTTTGGCGCACAGTGCGTGTTTCTGGGCTGCTGCAGGCCCAGGACATCGGCTCGTATCCGCCCTCGGGCTGGACGCCGATCAGCAGCGCGCGTGACCGGCGCGTCGGAGCGGTTGAGGATCGTGCGGCTGGCCGGCGGGCTCGATCGAGGCGAAGGTGCCGGCCGGCGCCGGGTGGTCCTCGCCGTCGATCCGCAGCACCGCCTCGCCCTCGAGGATCACGTAGAGCTCGACCTGGCCGCTCTCGGCCTCGTCGTGCTCGGGGATCTCGCCCGCCGGGGCCGATCTCGACCAGGTTGAAGCCGAAGGCCGAGGTGCCGAGCGCCTTGCGCGCCAGCTTCCAGGTCGCCTCCCCCGAGCCCTCCATCGACTCGAACTCGTCGCGGTGCTTGATCGTGTAGTCGCCGGCCATCGACTTCCTCCGTTCCTCGGGATTCCGTGCGACCATACAGCCGCCTGCAACCGGAAAGGGGATCTCGATGAGCGGTCGGAGAAGGACTCAGAAGAGGCGCTGCGGGAGGCGATCGACCGCTACAACGAGGCCTGGAACGCCCACGACCTCGACGCGATCGTGGCGATGCACGCCCCCGACATGGTCTTCGACAACCACACCGCCGGCGAGTCGGCGACGGGCGAGGACGTGCGCGCCCACATCGGCTCGATCTTCGAGACCTGGCCCGACATCGAGTTCACGACCCGCCGCCTCTACGTCCGCGAGGGCCTGGTCGTCCAGGAATGGACCGCCGCCGCGACCCACGCGAAGACGATGCGGCGCGGCGACCTCAGGCCGAGCCGACCGGCCGCCGGGTCGAGTGGGACGGCATCGACTCGATCCCCTTCGAGGACGGCCTCGTCAAGCGCAAGGACGTCTACTCCGACAGCGTCTCGATCCTGCGCCAGGTCGGCCTGCTCGACTGACGCCGTTTGTCGAGTTCCTGCCGCGATCCGAGAGGAACTCGACACGGGACATCTCGCTCAGCGGCTCCAGGAGGGTTCGGAGGCGTTGTTGGCCAGGACCTTGGGCTTGCCGCCCGTCGTAGGGGATCGCTCACGACCTTGTGGTCGGGGCCCGGTTCGAAGCCGCCGGTGTCGCCGAGCACGGTGCTGCCGTCGGCGGAGAGGGCGGTGCCGACGAAGCCCGACCTCGCGTTCCTTCGTCAGCGGTCCGCTCGGCGCCGGTCTTGCGGGTTGACGGTGACCGCGTAGGTCGTGTCCTGGCCGCCGAACTCGGCCAGCAGGCGCTGGCCGTTGGCCGACCACTCGGTCGGCGTAGAGGCCCTGCAGCAGCGGGTCGACCTTGGTGTGGGTGAGGCGCTTGACCTGCTTGCCGTCCGGGTTCATCAGGTAGAGCTCGTTCTTGGGACCGTACTTGCGCTGCTTGGCGTCGAGCAGCTTGACGAAGACGATCTTGCCGGTCGGACCCCAGAGCGGATCCTGCGCGAGTTGTGGTCGTGGGTGAGGCGGACCGGAGGGACGAACGCGGACCGACTCGCCGATCGGGATCTCGAACCGGTAGACGTCGCTGCGCGGCGGGTACTTTTCGCTGCCGGCCTTCGAGTAGACCAGTTCGGTGCCGTCCGGCGAGAAGCTGAAGCCGCCGAAGTAGCCGCTGGCGACGACGGTCTGGGTGCCGCTGGCGACGTCGATCAGGACCAGCTTGCGCTTGCCGAGTTCGGGGCCGCGCAGCGCCGCGATCGTCTTCGAGTCCGGCGAGAAGGCGAGGTAGAAGGGGTCCTGCCAGCCGACCATCAGCGGCTCCGCGAGGCGCCGCCGCGCGGCCGGCGCCAGCATCAGTTCCTGGGCAGTGGCCCGCGCCTTCGTGGAGGTAGGCGATCGACTGCCCGTCCGGGGAGACCCGCGGGTTCGCGCCCGGAGCCAAGCTTGCGCGCGCCGGAGCCGTTGTCGCTCGCCGACGTAGACGACCGGCTTCAGCGGGTTGCGGGTGAAGGCGAGCGTCGCCTGCGCGGCGGCGGGAAGCGCGAGCAGCGCGACTGCGGCTGCGATCGCCGCGATCCATTTGAGCTTCAGCTGGCTTGGCATTGGCGCGATCCTAGCCGCGGCAGCGGCGGGGCGGACGTATCCCGGCTGGCCCTCAGCCGGGCCCGACGATCGCCGCGGCGACGAGGCCGCCGCTGACGCCGAGGAAGGAGACGACCGCGAGCAGCCGGTACCAGAGCGCGCTTCTCGACGTCGGGGTCGAAGGCGAGCGGGACGAAGAGGAAGGGGTTGACCGCGGTGCCGAAGACGAGGGCGACGGCGATCGTCGTCGGCAGGTCCGGGACTGCCAGCCCGACGGCGATCAGGATCAGACCCATCATCACGTAGTCGAGGTGGACCTGGCGGATCCGCTGCGGCGCGACGACGCCGATCCGCGCCAGCCACTCCGGCTTCTCCTCGCGGACCACCATCGCCCAGCCCAGCAGCCCGCCAAGCGCCAGCTCGATCAGGCCGATCTGGACGACCCAGTCCATCTCAGAGCTCGGGGACGTCGGCGCCCTGGGGGGCGAACGGCAGGCGGCGGACCTCGGCCCAGCCGGCGCAGCGCTCGCTCCAGAGCGGCGGCGACGTTGCCGGCGTCCTGCCAGGTGGTCCAGACCAGCACGGTCGGGCCGGCGCCGGAGATCGTCGCCCCCAGCGCGCCCAGCTCGGCGGCCGAGTCGACGATCTCCATCGAGCGCGGGTAGAGCGCGCGGCGGCGCGGCTGGTGGATCGCGTCGGCGAGGCCGCGGCCGACCAGGGCGAGGTCGGCGGTGCGCAGCCCGAGCACCAGCTGGGCGGCGGCGGAGACGTTGGCGACGGCATCGGCGAGCGGCACCTCGGCGGGGATCGCCTCACGGGCGAGCCTGGTCGAGACCTCCTCAGGCGGGATCACGGCGATGCCCTCGAGTTCCTCCGGGGGGCTGAAGCGGGTGGCGAGCGGCTCTCCCCCCTCCCCCGTTCCGCAGATCACGAAGCCACCGTAGATCGCCGCCGCAACGTTGTCGGGGTGCCCCTCCAGCTCGGTCGCCTTGACCAGCATCTCCTCGCGGGAGAGCGCCAGCTCGAAGAGGTGGTCGGCGGCGAAGAGCCCGGCGACGATCGCCGCGGCGCTGGAGCCGAGCCCGCGGGCGAGCGGGATCTCACTGCGCAGCCGGAAGGCGATGCCGTCAGCGGGGTGCAGGCTCTCGAAGGCCCGCACCACCAGGTTGTCGCGCCCGGTCGAGACCTCGAGCCCGCCTGGGTCGAGTGAGAACTCGCCGGTCTCCTCCACCTCCAGGTCCAGGTGCAACGCCACCGCCGCCGCCATCGCGTCGTAGCCGGGCCCGAGGTTGGCCGAGGAAGCGGGGACGCGGACGAGTCGGTGCCGGACGGTCAATCGAAGACGGCCCGCTCGACAGCGCTGAGGTCGTTGGCGCAGTTGATCACCGCGGGGGCTTTGCCGAGGGCGGTGTCCGGGTCCTTGAGGCCGTGGCCGGTGAGCACGCAGACGACCGACTCCGGGACCGCGGCGCCCTCGACGACCGGCAGGCCGTGGGCGAGCAGGCCGGCCACAGAGGACGCGGAGGCAGGCTCGCAGAAGACGCCTTCGGTGTCGGCGAGCCAGTGGTAGGCGCCCAGAATCTGCTCGTCGGAGACGGCGGCGACGCGCCCGCGCGAGGTCGTGAAGGCGGTCATCGCCTCCTCCCAGCGGGCCGGGTTGCCGATCCTGATCGCCGAGGCGACCGTCTCCGGTTCGGCCACGGGGGCGCCGATCACCAGCGGTGCCGCCCCCTCGGCCTGAAAACCGTAGAGGACGGGAAGTGGGCTCGAACCAGTGACCTCTACCTCCTCGAGGTTGAGGTCACCCAACTCCTGGAAGCCGCGCCAGTAGGCGGTGACGTTGCCGGCGTTGCCGACTGGAATCGCCAGTGCCCCCGGCATCTCCCCGAGCTCCTCGACGACCTCGAAGGCCGCCGTCTTCTGGCCTTCGATCCGGTGCGGGTTGACCGAGTTGACCAGCTCGACCGGGTGCTTCTGGGCAATCTCGCGGACGATCGTCAGGGCGTCGTCGAAATTGCCCTGCAGCGCCACCACACGCGCCCCGTGCATCAGCGCCTGCGCCAGCTTGCCGATCGCGATCTTGCCCTCGGGGACGATCACCGCTCCCCGCAGGCCCGCCCGGGCCGCGTAGGCGGCGGCGCTGGCGGCGGTGTTGCCGGTGGAAGCGCAGATCACCGCCTCCGCCCCGCGCCCCTTGGCCCGGGAGACGGCGACCGTCATCCCCCGGTCCTTGAAGGACCCGGTCGGGTTGGCGCCTTCGAACTTGAGGTAGGCGCGAGCGCCGATCCGCTCCGACAGCCGCGGCGCTTCGATCAGCGGCGTTGAGCCCTCGTTCAGGGTCACCACCGGATCGCCGGGCTCCAGCGAGAGCCTGTCGCGGTAGCGCTCGATCAGCGGGACCGCCACTAGAACTCCTTCTCGATCACATGGATCGAGCGTGGCAAGGAGCGCAGGTCGCCGAGCTCGCCGAGCGCCTCGACCGCCGCCGCGAAGCGAGACTCCAGGCACTCGTGGACGACCATCACCAGCCGTGCGTCATCGCCGGCGCCGCGCTGGACGACGCTCTTCACCGAGACGTCGTGGTCGCCGAGCACCGTCGCCACCCGGGCCAGAACTCCCGGACGGTCGGCGACCTCCAGGTAGAGGTAGAAGGAGGAGGTGACGTCGGCGACGATCGGCAGCTCGCCGCGGGTCTCGTGCACCGGCGCGTCGCCGGCGAGGATCGAGACGACGTCGCCGAGCACCGCCGAGGCGGTCTGCAGTCCCCCCGCGCCCGGCCCCGACATCGTCACCTCGGTGATTGCCGGCGCCTCGACCATGACCGCGTTGAAGGGGCCCTCGATCGGGGCCAGCGGGTGGCCCGGGTAGAGGAAGCAGGGAAAGACGCGGACGCTGATGCCACCGTTGCGGCGTTCGGCGACGCCGAGCAGCTTCAGCGAGAGGCCGAGCTCCTTGGCGTAGGCGAGGTCGTCGGGCTGGATCGCCTCGATCCCCTCGTAGGAAACCTCGCCGAGCGTCACCGGGGTGTGGAAGGCGAGGCGGGCGAGGATCGCCATCTTCGCCGCCGCGTCGGCGCCGCTGACATCGTCGCTGGGGTCGGCCTCGGCGTAGCCCAGCTCCTGCGCCCGGGCCAGCACCTCGTCATAGCCAGCCCCGGTCGCCGCCATCTCGCTGAGGATGAAGTTGGTGGTGCCGTTGACGATCCCGAATACCTTCGAGATCTCGGTGACGCCGAAGCTCTCCTGGATCGTGCGGACGATCGGGATCACCGCGGCGACGGCGGCCTCGAAACGCAGCTGCACCCCGGCCTCGCGGGCGACGCCGAAGAGCTCGTCGCCGTGCTTGGCCAGCAGCTGCTTGTTGGCCGTCACCACGGGGCGTCCGGCGCGCATCGCGTCGAGCACGAAATCACGCGCCGGGTCGGTCCCACCGATCAGCTCGACGACGATGTCGGAGCGCTCGAGGATCGCCCCGAAATCGCCCTCGGAGCGGCTCAGGACACCGGAGATCTCGGGACGACGCCCGGTTGCTGCCTCGACCGCGTCGGCCCGCTCGGCGAGCAGGTCGGCAAAGGCGGCGCCGACCGTGCCGCGCCCCAGCAGCCCGATGCGGACGGGTTTGGAGGCCTCGTCAGACATCGCGGGAGGTGAGATCCTCGTAGGTCTCGCGCCTGACCACGACCCGGGCCTCGCCGTCGCGGCAGAAGACGACCGGCGGCCGCGGCACGCCGTTGTAGTTGCTGGCCATCGCGTAGCCGTAGGCGCCCGTCGCCGGCGTGACCAATACGTCGCCAACTGTTGGATCGGCAAGGTTCGCATCGCGGACGAGGATGTCACCCGACTCGCAGTGCATGCCGGCGATCGTCACCAGGGAATCGGGGGAATCGGCAGCACGATCGGCAATCAGCGCTTCGTAGCGAGAGCCGTAGAGCATCGGCCGCATGTTGTCGGACATGCCGCCGTCGACGGCGACGTAGGTGCGGATGCCGGGAATCTCCTTGACGGTCCCGACCCGGTATGCGGTGACGCCGGCGTTGGCGACCAGCGAGCGGCCGGGCTCGACCAGGATCCTCACACCGTCGCCGAAGACCTCGGCGACGCCGCGAACCTTGACGTCGACGTAGGCATCGATCGCAGGCGGTTCGTCCTCAGCCGTGTAGGCGACGCCGAGGCCGCCACCGACGTTGACCACCCGGCACCACTCGCCCGCCAGCCCACCGAGGGCTCGAATCGCCAGCGTGTAGGGCTCCAGCTCGAAGATCTGCGAGCCGATGTGGGCGTGCAGGCCGACCAGGTCGAGCTTGTCTGAGGCCAGCACCCGCTCGATCGCCCGAGCCGCCAACCCGTCCTCGACGCCAAAGCCGAACTTGGAGTCGAGCTGCCCGGTCTGCACGTAATCGTGGGTCGAGGGCTTGATCCCCGGCGTGACCCGGATCAGCACCCGCTGCGGAGCGTCGAGCAAGCGCTCGCAGCGCTCGATCTCGTCGAAGGAGTCGAGGATCAGGTGGCGGATGCCAGAGCGGGCCGCGAAGAGGATCTCCTCGTCGCTCTTGTTGTTGCCGTGCATGTGGATGCGGTCGGGGTCGAAGCCGGCTCGCAGCGCCATGTGCAGCTCGCCGCCGCTGGCGACGTCGACGGAGAGGCCCGCCGCGGCGAAGAGGCGGTAGGCGGCGGTGCAGGGCAGAGACTTGCTGGCGAAGAGGACCTCGAAATCAGCGCTACGGCGCTGGAACGCCTCGCGGTAGGCGCGGGCGCGGGCGCGAATGTCGTCCTCGGCGTAGATGTAGGCGGGGGTTCCGAGCTCGGCGACGAGGTCGACCACGTCGCAGCCGGCCACTTCGAGGTGTCCGCGCCGGTTGACCCGGCTCCCGGCCGGGTAGACCGCCGAGCCCTCGATCGGATCGCCGCTCGCGACCGACCCCGCCTGTTCTCGCTCCGCCATCGGACCGGCATTGTGACGGGTGAGGGGGAAGCCCGGTCAGTGGTTGCCGTGCAGCAGGCCGCCGACCGCGCCGACGGTTTCGTCGACCGCGCGGCCGATCGGCGATTCGGGGCCGGCGACGCCGTTGACGACGCCTTCGGTGACAGCGGTAACGCCGGTTTCGTGAAGCGTCCCGCCAAGCGCCGTTTCGTCGACCTGCGAGGCGGTGGTGTTGACGGTTTCGGTGACCTGAGCTGACGGAGAGGGTGCCGCCGTGCTGCTGGCGCCGCTGCTGCCGGAGCCAGCGCTTGAACCGTGGCCGGAGCTCGAGGAGCCGGTGCTCGCAGCAGGGCCGGAGGAGGCCGGGCTCGGCGCTGAGCCGGCGGAGCCACCGCCCTGCGCCCCCGTGCCGGCCGCCGCACCGCCCGGCGGGGTCGTCGTACCCGGGCCGGCGTCCGTAGCGCCGACGCCGTCGCCGCCGGTGACCGCGACGTTACCGGCGGCGCCTGAGCCGGCCCCGCTCCGCCCACCGCTTGCCCGCGAAGCACCTCCTTCGAGGACTGCCGTCGCGCCGGAACCGCCGCCGACACCCTTCGCCAAGCCGGCGGCCGGGTGGGGCGTGGAAACCTCAGCCGCCTCGTCGCCGCCGCCGAGCGCGGCGATCGGCCAGTCCTTGAAGACCTGGACGGAGACGAGCACGACGAAGAAGGCAATCGCGATGGCGATCAGCGTCGCCCCTGACATCGCACCCACCAGATAGGTGTGCGCTTGGCGAATCATCTAATTACTAAAGGTAACCCATCGGGTTGGTGACGGAGCCGTTTATACGTACCTCGAAGTGGACGTGCGGGCCAAGGCAGTAACCGGTACAGCCGCTGTACCCGATGACCTCCCCCTGCGAAACCGACTGACCTGCCGAGACCGCGAAGGAGCTCTGGTGGGCGTAGCAGGTGGACAGTCCGCCGCCGTGGTCGATGCAGGTGTAGTTGCCGTAGCCGCCGCTGCTCGCCTCGGGCTCGGTGAAGATCACCGTGCCGTCGGCGGCGGCGCGGATCGGCGTCCCTTCGGGCACGGCGATATCGATTCCGGGGTGGTACTCGTAGTGGCCTTCGATCGTGCGCGGGCCGAACGGGGATACGACGGGACCGTCGACGGGCCAGATCAGCCCGCTGCCGCCACCCTGGATCGGGCCCGCAGGCAGGGGCACCGAGCCGGTCGCGGAGAGCTGAGCGGCGATCTTGCCCTGGATCGCCGCCACCGAGCCGTCGAGCTCTTCCTCGTGTTCGCCGATCTTCGCCAGCGCCGAGACGCGGCTGGCACGAGCACTGACCAAGGCCTGCTGGTGGCTCTGCAGTGCGGTGCGGGCGCTGGCAAGGGCCTGCTCTTCGGAGGCGATCGCGTCGCGCGCGGCTTCGATCCGGTTCTTGGCACCGCGCAGGCGCAGCACGACCGAGCGCACCTGGTTGCGCAGCTCGCGGACGCGGCCGACCACCGCTTCGTCCATGCCGTGCAGGCGATCGAGGTATTCGGTGCGGGCGGCGAGGTCGTCGAGGTTGCTGGAGCCGACGAGGACGCTGGCCAGGTCCGGGCTCCCCGCCTCGTACATCGCCACCAGCCGTTCGCGCAGGGCCAGCAGCGCCCGCCCGAGATGGGACCGCAGCTTCTCCAGCCGGCCCTTGGCGACGTCGAGCTGGGCGACCGCCTGGTTCAGTTCGTGCTGCTTGGCGCTGAGCCGGGCGCGGACGGCGGCCTCGCGATCGCGGATCTCGGCCACCTCGCCGGTCAGGCGGTCGATCTGGTCCTTGTAATGGGAGATCGTCGTCGTCAGCACGCCCTTGTGCTCGCGCACCTCTTCCAGCTTCGACTGCTTGGCTTCGAGCGTCGACTGAAGGTCCTTGGCGAGGGCCGCGGGGGCGGTTGCGAGCACGGTGCCGAGCGCCGCGATGGCGACGAAGAGCGCCAGCGCGGCGGAGTGTTTTCTGCGCATCGTCCCGAGGCTAGCCAAGCCCCAATTCCGCTCCGTGACCTGCATCACCCCTGCAACCGCGCTTGCGATCAGCCTTTGCCGGAGACGTTCTCCACCCGCAGCAGGGCCTGGTCGGCCTCCTCCTCCATCTGCAAGGTGGTGTGCTCGATGCCGAAGCTCTCCCCCAGCGTCAGCTCGAGCCGGCGGCGGACGAGGTCGCGATCGCACTCGCGGGAGACGACGACGTGGGCGGCGAGGGCGCCGAAGCCGGCGGTCACGGTCCAGACGTGGAGATCGTGCACCGAGCGCACTCCGTCCTCCCCGCAGATCGCCGCGCCGATCCCGTCGACGTCGAGGCCGGCCGGCGCCGCCTCCATCAGGACGTCGACCGGCTCCTTGATCAGGCGCCAGGAAGAGGCGAGGACCAGGCCCGCGATCAGCAGGCCGACGATCGGGTCGACGATCGAGGAGCCACCGAGGAGAACGAAGCCGCCGGCGAGAACGACGCCGAGTGAGCCGAGGGCGTCGGCGGCGCTGTGGCGGAGCACACCCTCGAGGTTGATGTCCTGGCGCTGGCCGCGGGCCAGGACGAGGGCCGCGGCGAGGTTGCCGGCGAGGCCGAGGGCGCCGAGCGCGAGGACGCCGGCGCCGTCGATCGAGGGCGGGTCGGCGAGGCGCCCGATCGCCGCCACGGCGATGCCGATGCTGACCGCGACCAGGAGCAGGCCGTTGACCAGCGCCGCTAGGACCTCGGAGCGCTGGTAGCCGAAGGTGCGCCTGCCGGCCGCCGGCAGCGAGGCGAGGCGGGCGGCGATCAGCGCCAGGACGATCGAGCCGACGTCGGAGAGGAGGTGCCCGGCGTCCGCCAGCACCGCCAGCGAGCCGGTGAGCACCCCGCCGATCGCCTCGGCGAGGAGCAGGACGACGTTGATCGCCAGCGCGATCCACATCCGCCGCCGACTGTCCTCGCGCCGCGCCTCCAGTGCGTGCGCGCCGAAGCCGTGCGAGTGCCCGCCGTGGTCGTGCGCATCCCCGCCGTGGTCGTGCGCATCCCCGCCGTGATCATGCGAGTGCATGATCCGAGCATAGGCCGCCGAGGAGTCGATTTCCCTTGCTATAGAAGGGAAATCGACTCCTCGATGGGCGATCAGGCGGGGACGGGCTCCTTGGCGGCCATTGCCTGCGCGGCCACTTCGGCGCCGAAGCTGAGGCGCTCGGCGTACTCGCGGGCCTGCATGCGAGAGATGACCATCCGCTGGATCTCCGCGGTGCCCTCGAACAGCTGGTAGATCTTGGCGTCGCGGAAGAACTTCTCCAGCGGGTAGTCGGTGTTCCAGGCGTCGGGCCCGACCAGGTCCATCAGCGTCGTCGTCGCCCACATCGTCACGTCGCCGGCCTTGAGCTTCGACATCGAGCCCTGTCCGCCCCGCATCGGAACGCCGTTGCGGCCCATCCAGGCGGCTCGCTGGACCAGCAGCCGCGCCGCTTCGATCTCGGTTGCGACGTCGGCCAGGGTCTGCTGGACCCGCTGCGTCTGCAGCAGGGGCGTGCCCGCTTCGGACTGACCGTCGAGGTATTCGAGCGTCCACTCGTAAGCCGCCTGGGCAATGCCGAGAGCGGAGGCGCCGACCAGCGGCCGGGTCACCTCGAAGGTCGCCAGGGCGTCGGCGCCGCTCGATTTCTTCCCTTCCCGGCCACGCTGCAGCTTGCGCTCCAGCTTCTCCTCGCCGCCGAGCAGGTTCTCGATCGGGATGCGGCAGTCCTCGAGGACGATCTCCGCCGTGTGCGAGGCGCGGATTCCCAGCTTGGTCTCCTTCTTGCCCTGGGAGAGACCCGGGGTGTCCTTGCCGATCACGAAGGAGGCCTGGCCGCGGGTGCCCAACGCCGGGTCGACGGTGGCGACGACGACGTGGACGTCGGCGATGCCGCCGTTGGTGATGAAGACCTTGGTGCCGTTGAGGATCCACTCGTCACCGTCGCGCCTGGCGGTGGTCTTGAGGCTCTTGACGTCGGAGCCGGCCTGCGGCTCGGTCACCGCGTAGGCACCGAGTTTGATCTGCTCGTCGTCGCCGAAGCACTCCGGGACCCAGCGCATGATCTGCTCCGGCGTGCCAGAGGAGGCGATGCCGGCGGCGGCGAGGCCGGAGCCGGAGATAGCCAGCGCGGTGCCGGCGCAGCCCCAGTGGAACTCTTCGGCGGAGATGACCTGCATCTGTCCCTCGGAGTCCCCGGCCGAGCGCTGAATGCCCTCGAGGCCACCGAAGCCCTGCTTGCGTGCCTCTTTGATGATCTCCCAGGGAATGCTCTCCTCGCGGTCGTGCTTGGCGGCCGCCGGGCGGATCACCTCACGGGCGAAAGTCCGGCATTTCTCCTTGTACGCGAGCTGCTCGTCGTTGAGTGCGAAATCCATTGGTTCCTTCCTCGCCGTGGACCGATTGACTGGTCAGTCAGCCAGTCGCCCGGAACTTTAACCGAACGGCCACCCAGGACCCCCATGTAGCGTTCCGGCGGTGAGCGCCGATCGCCCGATCAACGCCGACGTGCCGGTGCCGGAGGCGCCCGACGCCGGCACCCGGACGAGGCCGGCGTCCGCTTCCTCGCAAGCGAAGCGGAAACCTCCCCTGCCGAAGGCCGAGCCGACGCCGTCGAAGCCGGGGAAGGAGCGGAGGCGAAAGCGTTCCCCGCGTCCGCGGCGGCGGCGCAAGCCGATCCCGGCGGCGCTGAAAGCGATCGTCGCGCTGGTGATCGTCGCGATCGCCTTCATCGCCGCCGCGGTGCTCGGTGGCCACGGCGGTGCGAAGAGCGCCTCCAGCTCGGGACCGGCGCCCGCTCCGACCACGGCCGGAGGCGGCGGCAGCTCCGAGCCCGCGGCGACCCAGACGGCCGAACAGCTCGGCTATCCAGCCTTCGCCACCGGCAACACGACCAGGGTCGGCGGCTCCGATCCCGCCGCCAACGCCGCCGGAGTGGCGTTGGCGGTGTTTCCGTCGACCACCCCGGCGCAGCGGCCGGCGGCGGTGACGCTGGTCGGCGAAGACGACTGGCAGGGAGCGATTGCGGCCTCCGTCCTGATGGCTGCTCCCGTCCGGGCCCCGCTCCTGATCTCCGGGCCCGACGGGTTGCCCGACCCGAGCTCCGAAGCCCTCGACGCCCTCGACCCGCAGGGGGACGACTCCACCGGCGGCGCCAGCGCGTTCGCGATCGGCGACGTGGAGGCCCCGGACGGCGCCGGCAAGGTGACCCGGGTGAAGGCGGGCGCAGCCGCCGCGACCGCGGCGGCTATCGCGAGACTGCGCGACAAGCTCTTCGGCTCCGCCCCCGACCACGTCGTCATCGCTGCCGCCACGGAGTCGAGCTTCGCGATGCCGGCCGCAGCCTGGGCGGCGCGCTCGGGCGACCCCGTCCTCTTCGCCTCGGGCGCCAAGCTGCCGAAAGCGACCGCCGCAGCGCTGAAGCGTCACAGCAAAGTGCCGGTCTATGTCCTCGGCCCCTCCTCGGCGATCCCCTCCTCGGAGGTCCGGGAAATCGCCAAGATCGACGGCAGCGTCCACCGCGTCTCCGGCGAGGACCCGGTCGCCAATGCCGTCGCCTTCGCGCGCTACGCCGGTGGCGGTTTCGGCTGGGACGTCAACGATCCCGGCCACGGCTTCGTCCTTGCCCGCAGCGACTCCCCGCTCGACGCGGCGGCCGCGGCGCCGCTATCGGCGTCGGGAACCTGGGGCCCGCTGCTGCTCACCGACAGCGCCGCTACGCTGCCCAAAGCACTGCGCGAGTACTTTCTCGACGTGAAGCCCGGCTATACGACCAACCCGACCCGCGCCTTCTATAACCACGTGTGGGTGATCGGCGACCAGGAGGCGATCGACGTGACCCAGCAGGCCGAAGTCAACGAGCTGGCGGAGCTGGCCAAGATCGGCGGCGGGGAACAGTGAGCGAGTCCGAGAACCCGCAGCTGCTCGGCCACGCAGACGAGGTCACCGCCGAGGACATCCGCGCCCTCGCCGGCGCCTCCACCCCCCACTTCGCGCTCCAGGTCCGCAACCGGATCCGCCGCCTGATCGAGCCGCTGCCGCAGGAGCACCCGGCCCGGATCGAAGGCGAGCGCAAGATCGCCGGCCTCGAGGACCTCGCCGAGCACAGCGGCGATCCGCGCGGCACCCTGGGAATAGGCCATTGAAATACCTGGCGCCGGGCGTCTGGCGGCTCGACGAATTCCCCCGCCCGATGATCAACGTCTACCTGGCCGAGGACGTGCTGGTCGATGCCGGCCGGCGCTGGGACATCGGTCGCATCCGCAAGCAGATCGACGGCGTCGAGCTGTCGCTGCTGGCACTGACCCATGTCCACCCCGACCACCAGGGGGCGGCCAAGACGATCTGCGAGGAGCGCGGCATCCCGCTCGCCTGTCACGCCGACGACGTCGACGCGATGGAGGGGAGGCGGCCCGTCGCGGCGACTCAGCACCCGGTCGCGAGGACCTTCGGGCGGCTCTGGCAGGGACCGCCGCACAAGGTCGATCGCGTCCTCGGGGAGGGGGATGAGGTCGCCGGGTTCCGGGTCATCCACGCTCCCGGCCATGCCCCTGGTGAGGTGATCTTCTGGCGCGAGTCCGATCGCGTCGCGATCTGCGGCGACGTGATCAGGAACATCAGCTTTCTGACGCTGCGCACCCGCCTCGACGAACCGCCCTCCGACCTCACTCCCGACCCGGTCGAGAACCGCCGCTCGATCCGCAAGCTGGCCGAGCTCAACCCTTCCCTGATCCTCCCCGGCCATGGCCCCGCCGTGACCGACATCGCGGCCTTCGAGCGCTTCGTCGCGAAGCTCCGTCCTTCCTAGCGGCTTTCGGTTTCGTGGACAGCTGAAGGGAGACCGAAGCTTCCCTTGAATCAGCGGGTTACCTGATTTCACCTACTTATAAGGGAGCCACGATGAAGAGCAGACTGAAGAAGATGCGCCCCTCCGGCGCGATGGTCGTGGCGATCATCGCCTTATTCGTCGCCCTCGCCGGCACCGCCTACGCGGCGCAGACGATCAACGGCGGCGCGATTCAGAAGCAGACGATCGGCGCCGGCAAGCTCAAGCACAAGACGCTGACCGGGTACCAGATCAACACCAACAAGCTCGGCGTGGTGCCGGCGGCCCAGCGCGCCGAACGCGCGTCCCACACCTACTGGGCCGTGGTCAACAACCCGACCGGAGCCGGCAACGCGACCCTCGCCCGTGCCAGCGACGCCGGCATGACCGCCACCGAGAGCGGCGGCGCCGTCAGCGTCGTCTTGCCGATCAACGTCACCGGCTGCGCCGACGTGGCGGGGCGAAACAACGCGGGCACCACCGTTCCGAGTGCCGGTTTCGCCCAGACCAACACCTCGGCCGCCAACCCCAACGCGATCGAAGTCCACACCCGCGACGAAAAAGGCGCCGGCCAGGATGCCGACTTCCACCTGATCGTCGTCTGCCCCTAGGCGAAGACCGTCCCGTGGTTCCTTAGGCACGCATCTCGTGCTTAAGGGAACCACGGGACGTCTCATGAGGTGATCCGGGCGATGTCCATGTCGACCCGATCGCCGCGGAACGGGACCGCCTCGGCCACCAGCAGCCGCCGCTGCCGGGCACCCTTGGCGAGGGAGCCGTCGGCGCGGACGACGCGCCACCAGGGGAGATCGGGCTCGTCCACCTCGAAGAGCACCGAACCGGCGAAACGGGGCGCGCCCGGGGAGACGTCGCCATAGGTCCGCACGAAGCCCGCGGGGATCTCCCGCACCCGGTCGAGCACTTCGTCCAGGCGGGACTCCGGCGCGGCGGTCAGGCGCCGGGGCCGAAGGCGTCGATGATGCGGTTCTGGAACTCGCTCAGCTCCTCCGGCGAGATGAAGTAGGTCGGCGGCGTCAGGAAGAGGCCGTCGGCGCGCTCGGCCGTCGCCTCGACCCTGGCCCGGACCTTGTCGAGCGGGCCGGCGGCGCAGTAGGCCTCGACCATCTCGTCGCTGATCGCCGCCGGCACTGCGGCGAGGTCGCCGCGGCGAAAGGCGTCGCCGGCGGCGACGGCATTGTCGGCGAAGCCGTGCAGCTCCCAGAGCGGCATGTAGGTCTTGACCGTCGCGTAGAAGGAGATCGTGCGGCGGGCCATCTCGATCGCCCGCGCCTCGTCGTCGTCGATCGCGCAGCAGACGGTCGGCAGGTAGTCGAAGTCCTTGCGCTCGCGGCCGGAGCGGCTCAGCCCCGTTCTCGAAGGCGTCGACGACGACCTCGTCGATCCAGCGCAGGCTCTGGATCGGGTGGCCGATCAGCCCGTCGGCGACGTCGCCGGCCATCCGCGCCATCCCCGCCTGCACGGCGGCGGTGTAGATCGGCACCGACTCGCGCGGCGCCGGGTGCGGGCGGACCCAGCCCTTGATGTCGATGTCGTAGTAGTCGCCCTGGTAGCGGATCGGCTCGCCGGCGCTCGCCTGCTGCATGATCAGCCGCGTCGCCTCGATCGCCTCGCGCAGGTGCGGCGCCGGTTTGCCGTAGTCGGCGTTGTGCCAGGTCTCGTTGAGCCGTTTGACCCCGGCGCCCATCCCGAGCCGGAAGCGGCCGCCGGACATCTCGTCGATGTCGAGCGCGCTGACGGCGTGGATGAAGGGGCTGCGGGTGAAGGCCCAGACGATGCCGGTGGCGACGTCGATCTTGCTCGGTCTTCGCCGCCAGGTAGGCGGCCTGGGTGACGGCGCTGCGGAACAGCTCCGGCGCCCAGACGCACTCGACCCCGGCGGCCTCGGCGCGCAGCGTCTCCGCCTCGAGGTCGGCGACCGAGATGCCGATCGCGGCGACGGAGATGCGGTCGAGGGCGCCCATCCTGGCGAGTCAGGCCGCGCCGGCGCGGCCGCGCGCGAGAGCACGGCGTCGGCGACCCGCTCGCGGTGCCACTTGGCGTCGCCGAACATCGCCGCGTTCGCACGGCCGCGCTTGAGGAAGAAGTGCAGGTCGTGCTCCCAGGTGAAGCCGATGCCGCCGTGGACCTGGATCGAGGCGTCGGGGACGCGCCAGCCGGCGTCGGAGGCGTAGGCCTTCGCCATCGAGGCCGCCAGCGGCAGCGACTCCGGCTCGGCGTCGGCGGCCCAGGCGGCGCCGTAGACGGCGGAGCGCGCGTTCTCGGTCTCCAGCAGCATCTGCGCGCAGCGGTGGGAGACCGCCTGGTAGGAGCCGATCGGGCGGCCGAACTGCTTGCGGTCTTTGGCGTACTCGACCGCCATCTCCATCGTCCGCTGGGCGATCCCGGTCGACTCGGCGGCGAGGGCGACGCAGAGCGCGGAAGAAGACCGGGTAGTAGTCGGCCTCCGCGCCGGGCAGCGTGTCGGCGGCGGCGACCCGGACGCCGTCGAGGCGGACCGAGTAGAGGCGGCGGGTGGGGTCGATCGACGGCTCGGCGGTGACGGTGACGCCGTCGGCGTCGCGCTCGACCAGGTGACGCCTGCCGTCGGCGGTGGCGACGATGAAGAAGTCGGCGCTGGCCGCGTCCAGCACGAGGACCTTCTCGCCGTCGAGGACGACGCCGTCGCCGTCGGCCTTCGCCTCCATCGTGAAGTCGCCCGGCGTCGCCGGCGAGCCGGCGTCCCAGAGCGCGGGCGTGCCGCGCTGCTCGCCGGCGGCGAGCGGCCGCAGGTAGCGCTCGCGCTGCTCGTCGGAGCCGCAGAGCTCGAGCGCCAGGCCGGCGATCGTGTTGGAGAGGAGCGGCGAGGGCGCGAGCGCGTAGCCCATCTCCTCGAAGAGGACGGCGAGCTCGACGATGCCGAGCCCCTGCCCGCCCCACTCCTCCGGCAGCGCCAGGCCCGGCCAGCCGAGCTCGGTCATCTCGCGCCCAGTCGGCCGCGTCGAAGCCGTCGTCGCTCTCGGCGAGCTCGCGGATCCGCTCCGACTTGAAGCGCGCGGCGAGGAACTCGCGCGCGGTCGACTTGATCGCCTGCTGCTCGTCGGTGAGGTCGAAGTACATGTCGGTCGACCCGTCAGCGCAGCCTCGGCAGGCCGAGCACCCGCTCGGCGATGATGTTCTTGAGGATGTCGGTCGTGCCGCCCTCGATCGAGTTGGCGCGGGAGCGCAGGAAGCCGTACTGCCAGGCGCCGTTGGCGAGCGCGTGCTCGGAGCCGCGGCCGAGCGGCGCGTAGGCGCCCTCGATCTCCAGCGCCAGCTCGGTCAGGCCCTGGTTGATGTCGGCCCACTGCCACTTGCCGAGCGAGCCCTCGGGGCCGGGGATGCCCGACTGCATCGTCTTGGTCAGGCCGCGGTAGGCGTTGAGGCGCATCGTCTCGGCCTCGATGTGGAGCTGGGCGATGCCGCTGGCGGTAGCACCGGGTCGTCGGCCGCGGTGCCGCCGTTGACGCGCATCTCGGTGGCCAGCTGGCGAGCGCGCTGAGGCTGTTCTGGATCTGGGCGATGCGCGCCGAAGGCGAGGCCGGCGCGCTCGTTCATCAGCGTCGTGATCGCCACCGCCCAGCCGTTGCCGACGCCGCCGACGACGTTGGCGTCGGGGATCCGCGCCTCCTCCATGAAGACCTCGTTGAACTCGCCCTCGCCGGTGATCTGGACCAGCGGCTTGGCCTCGACGCCGTCCTGCTCCATGTCCATCAGGAAGTAGGTGAGGCCCTGGTGCTTGGGCGCGTCGGGGTCGGTGCGGGCGACGAGCATGCACCACTTCGCGTACTGGGCGAAGGTCGTCCAGACCTTCTGCCCGGTGACGACCCATTCGTCGCCGTCCTTGACCGCGCGGGTCTTCAGCGAGGCGAGGTCGGAGCCGGACTCGGGCTCGGAGAAGCCCTGGCACCAGATCTCCTCGGCGGTCAGGATCGGCTCCAGGTAGCGCTGCTTCTGCTCGTCGGTGCCGTGGGCGATCACGACCGGGCCGCCCATCGCCAGGCCGAGCACGTTGGCCGGGCTGGGCGCTTCCTGGCCGCGCCGCCTCGCCGACGAAGATCGCCTGCTCGATCAGCGTCGCGCCGCGGCCGCCGTACTCCTTCGGCCAGGAGATCCCGGCCCAGCCGGCCTCGTGCAGCTTGCGCTGCCACTCGCGGCGGAAGGCCATCACCTCGTCGAGGCCGGCCTCGGGCTCGGGCCCGGGATGGTTCTCCTCCAGCCAGGTGCGAACCTCGTCGCGGAACTGCCTCCTCGATGGCGACAGCGTCAGGTCCATCGGTCAGCAGCCTACTGCCGCGTGCCAGATCGTCGGCCGAGTCGCGCTCAGACCCGCTGGATCAGCGTGCCGGTGCCGAGGCCGCCGCCGCAGCACATCGTCACCAGGCCCATCTCCTTGTCGGTGCGCTCCATCTCGTGCAGCAGGGTGGTGATCAGGCGGGCGCCGGTCGAGCCGAGCGGATGGCCGAGCGCGATCGCGCCGCCGTTGACGTTGACCCGGTCCATGTCGGGCTCGAGCTCGCGGCGCCAGGCGGCGACGACGGAGGCGAAGGCCTCGTTGATCTCGACCAGGTCGATGTCGTCCATCTTCATCCCGTTGCGCTCGAGCAGCTTGTGGGTCGCCGGGATCGGGCCGGTCAGCATGATCACCGGGTCGACGCCGACCGTGGTCTGGTCGAAGATCCGCGCCCGCGGCTTCAGGCCGAGCTCGTCGGCCTTCTCGCGCGTCATCAGCAGCACCGCGGCGGCGCCGTCGGAGACCTGGCGAGGAGTTGCCGGCGGTGACCTTGCCGTCCTCCTTGAAGGCCGGCTTCAGCTGCGGCGAGCTCCTCCAGCGTGGTCTCGCGCAGGCCCTGGTCGGTCACGTAGGTGTCGCCGTTGACCGCGAAGGGGACGATCTCGCGCTCGAAGCGGCCCTCCTCGGTCGCCTTGGCGGCGAGCTGGTGCGAGCGCAGGCCGAGCTCGTCGAGCTCGGAGCGGGGGATCTCCCACTTGTCGGCGATCATCTCCGCCGAGATGCCCTGCGGGATCAGGTCGTAGCGCTCCATCAGCTCGGCCGAGAACGGAGAGCCGTGCTCTTTCATCACCTCGTAGCCGTCGGCGAAGGAGATGTGGCCCATGTGCTCGACGCCGGAGCCGATCGCGACGTCGTGGACGCCGGAGGCGATCAGCGCCGCGGCGAAGTTGACCGCCTGCTGGGCGGAGCCGCACTGGCGGTCGATCGTCGTCGCCGGCGTCTCGATCGGCAGGCCGGCCTCGAGCCAGGCGTTGCGCCCGATGTTGACGCCCTGCTCGCCGAACTGCTGCGACGCAGCCGGTGATCACGTCCTCGGTCTCGGCCGGGTCGATCCCGGCGCGCTCGAACAGCTCGCCGTAGACCTTGGCCAGAAGATTCGACGGGTGCATGTCCCTGTAGTAGCCCTTCTCCGGATGACCGCGCCCGATCGGAGTCCGTGCGGCCTCGACGATCACGACCTCGCGGCCGCCGAACTTGCCCTTCCCGTTCTCAGCCATCGCTGTCTCCGTTCGTCTCAGAGCTGGAGGACGCCGAGGGTGCCCCGATGAACAAAGCGTAGCCGACTGACTGGTCAGTCAACCAGGCTGGAGACGAGGGCACCCGACACGCCTCCCACCCGATTGATAGGAACCCGCCTATGAGTTCAAATCAGGGGTACGAGAGTCCGGGGATCGCGGGCAGCGGGGCAATCGCCACCGGTCTGGCCGCTGTCTCGACCACCACGGCGGACACGATTCTGCTGGCCCGCAGCGAGGCCTCGGCCTGGCGCGCGGAGGAGAAAGTCGTCGCCGCCTGCGCCAAGATCGAGGCGGCCGAGCCCTCGCGGCTGCGGGTCACCACCGACCCCGCGGACCTTGCGGACTGCGACGTCATCGTCGAGGCGATCGTCGAGGAGGTCGAGCCCAAGGGCGAGCTGCTCGCGCGTCGCCGCGGCCTGCCCCAACGCCGACCTCGCCACCACGACCTCGTCCCTCAGCATCGCCGGATCGCCGCGGCCGCCGGCGCCGACCGCTCTTCGGCCTGCACGTCTTCAACCCGGTGCCGCGGATGAAGCTGGTCGAGGTCTGCTTCCCCGACGGCGCCGCCGGCGCCCGCGAGAAGGCACTGACCTGGTGCGCGGCGCTCGGCAAGACCGCTGTCGAGGTCCCCGACGCAGCCGGGCTTCGTCGTCAACCGCCTGCTCTTCCCCTATCTGTTCGACGCGGTGCGGATGATCGAGCGGACCGGCATGGAGGCCGGCGAGGTCGACACCTGCATGAAGCTCGGCGCCGGCCACCCGATGGGGCCCGCTCGCCCTGCTCGACTTCGTCGGCCTCGACGTCGCCGAGGCGATCGGCGACGCCCTCTACGCCGACTCCGAGGAGGCCGCCCACAAGCCCCCGGGCCTGATCGTCGAGATGGTCGGCGAGGGCAAGCTGGGGCGGAAGAGCGGCGCCGGCTTCTACGACTACAGCTGACTCAGGCGCTCGTCGAAGGTCAGTAGCCGGGCGCCGCTGAGCTGGGCCGTGGCGAGCACCAGGGCATCGGGAAGCCGAAGGGCCTCGTGCTCAGCGCGCAGCTCGGCGGCGCGGCGGCCAATTGCCCGGTCGGCCGGGACGACCCCAACCCCGAGACCGTCGATGAATGCATCGACCTCATCCGCGTAGCCCTTGGATCATGGGCTTGACGAGAGTCTCGCTGTAGGCGCTGGCGGCCATCGACAGGGACGCTGCGCCGTGCTCGCGCAGGGCGTCCACGGCCCGCCGATGATGAGCGTCGGCTGGATCGAGAAACCCGATCGCGACGCTGGCGTCGAGGGCTACCGGTCCCACTCGTCGCGCAGCTCGTCGAGGTAGCCGGGCGGATAGGTCCCGGCTGGAAGACTGCCCGCGAAGTGGTCGATCAGGTCACTAAACCGCTCGACCTCGATCCGACCCCTTCCGGCCGCTCGGACCAGGACCGTATCCCCCGGCTCGATGCCAGCCTCCCGCAATACCTTGACCGGGATCGTGACCTGGTTCTTCCGCGACAATTTCGCCATACCTTTACCAATGATAACTGGGGTAAAGGAAAGCGTCGAGGACATGCCCCTTAAGCCGTCGGCGTCTAAAACTTCCCCCTACCGAGCGCGGGAGGCTGCTCTCTTTTGGCTACTCGGCGTTAGCCGCCTTCCTCTTCCCACTCAGATCCCAGATCACGTCGGCCTCGGAGATGTTCTGGCGGCGGGCGAGAATCTCGATCTCCCCCCAGGGGAGCGTGGCCTCGGGGAGCTCGTCCCAGCGGGCGAGGTCGAGGGCCTCGATTGAACCTTTGAGAGCCGGGCCGAGGTGTTCCTCGGAGCGCAGCAGCGCCCTCAGGACCTCAAGCTGCTTGTCGGTCAGGCGAACAACCCACATGCGGTACCTCCAGCGTTCGGCGAATCGCGGGTTGCCCGGAGAAGTTAGGCCGAGGGACGGACGGAACCGCTGATCCGCACCGCCTCGATGCGGTTCTCCCGCACCGCCTCGACGCGGATCGTGTAGCCGTTGGCGGAGATCGAGTCGCCGCGCTTGGGCAGCCTGCCCAGCTCGCCGAACACGTAACCCCCGACCGAGTTGTAGGCGTCGGTGTCGACCGGCAGCTCGATCCCGGCGTCGGCGAGGTCGCCGAGGGAGACGTGGCCGCGGACGAACCAGTCGCCGTTGGTGAGCTGGCGCAGCGCCGCCGCGCGGGGGTCGGTCTCGTCCTCGATCTCCCCGACAACCTCCTCGAGGATGTCCTCGACGGTGACGATCCCGACCGTGCGCCCGTACTCGTCGACGACCACCGAGAGCGAGGTGCGCTGGACCTGGAGGTCGTGGAGGAGATCGTCGAGGGGGCGCGTCTCGGGAACGATCAGGGCGTCGCGGATGACGGTCTCGATCGTCGCCTCGGGCCCTTCGCTCATGTAGAGCCGGGCCAGGCTGTTGTTGTGGACGATCCCCTTGACCCGGTCGGGGTTGTCGTCTTCGATCACGACCAGGCGCGTGTGGCCGGAGGTGACGCAGCGGCGCAGGGCCGCCTCGACCGTCTCCGACGCATCGACCGTGATCACGGCGGGGATCGGCGTCATCACCTCGCGCGCCTCCTGCTCGTGCAGGTGGAAGACCCCGCCGAGCATCCCCGCCTCGCCAGGGTCGAGGGTGCCGCCGATCCTCGAGGTGTCGATGATCTGCTTGAGATCCTCAGCGGTGTGGTGCTGTTCGAGGTCGCCCGGGTTGACGCCGAAGAGGCGGACGATCGCGTTCGAGACCCCGCTCAGGCCCTTGGTCACCGGCGCGGTCGCGACCCGGAACCAGTTCAGCGGCCGCGAGACCCGGCGGGCGGTGCTCTCGGCATTGGCGATCGCCAGCATCTTCGGCACCTGCTCGCCGACGCTGATGTGGACCGCGGTGACGATGATGAAGGCGATCGCCAGCGAGAGGCCCGCGGCGACGCCGTGGGAGAGGCTGCCGAAGATCGGCTCGATCAGCTTCGAGAGCGAGGGCTCGCCGAGGAAGCCGATCCCGATCGAGGCGACCGTAACCCCGATCTGACATGCGGACAGCGATTCTTCGATCTTGTCGAGCTGCTCGACCACCGCCTCGGCACCGGATTCGCCTTCGTCGGCGAGCTGTTCGATTTTGCCGCGGCGGCTGCGGACGAGGGCGAACTCGGCGGCGACGAAGAAGCCGTTGACGGCGATCAACAGCAGCAGGAGGACGAGCAGGAGGACGCTCATCGGCTATGCGGCCCGGTACTTCGGGCTGGGACGTCCTCGGCCATTCGGCGAACGCAATATAGCTGCCCGTCCTCGTGGTTTTTTCGATAGGTGCGATATTGATCAAATAATGCGCGTCGCAACGCTAAGCGAGATGCTCGAAGAGGTGGTTCGCCTTGGCGAGGCGACCGGCATGGAAGAGCACGCCCACGAACTGCGGGGCGAACTGGAGGGAAGGCTCGCGACCATCCGCGCGGCTCTCTCGGGCGCCGGCAGCCCGCGGGTGATCGCGCTGCAACGGCTCGACCCCCCACGCGTCGCCGGCTTCTGGATCCCCGAGATGATCTCGATCGCGGGCGGCGAGGACGTCGCCGGCGACCCGGGCCTCAACCCGCCCGACGTCGGCTGGGGAGAGCTTGCGAGCCTCGGCGCCGACGTGGTCATCGTGATGCCGGATGGCTCCGCCGAGGACGCTCGCGCGCAGGCGATGGAGCACTGGGAGCGGATCGCCTCGCTCGGCGCTTCGCGGGTCTTCGCCGTCGACGCCGCCGCCGCCTTCTCCGAGCCGGGGCCGCGCCTGGTCGACGGGGTCGAGCTGCTCAGCCACCTGCTCCACCCGGATCTGATGGACCCGCCTGGCAATACCGCCTTCGCGGCGCTCTCGGCACCGGTGCCGAGGCCTTCCGCCGGCCGCTAGACCCGCCGCTCAGGCGACGAGCAGGGCGCCGACAACCGATACGACGCCGACCGCGGCGATCACGATCAGCTCCGCCGGCAAGCGCCGCGCCCCGAACCTCCCCCGCTCCCCGGCGACGATCGCCAGCGCACAGATCACGCCCCCGATCAAGCCGCCGATGTGACCGCCGATGCTGATGTCGCTCGCACCGAACGTGAAGACGAGGTTGAGCACGATCAGGAAGCCGATCTCCCCGGCGATCGCGTCCATGCCACGCCCGCGAGCGATTACGAAGGTGGCCCCGGCGAGGCCGAAGATCGCCCCCGAGGCGCCGACGGTGGGCACGAGCGCATTGGTGAGGAGCAAAGCGCCGAAAGCGCCGGCAAGGAGACAGGCGAAGTAGAGGACGACGAAGCGGAGCGTGCCCAGGGCCGGCTCCAGCAATCGTCCCAGGAAGAAGAGAAGCACCATGTTGAAGACGAGATGGGGAAAGAAGCTGGCGTGCAGGAAGCCTCCGGTGACCAGCCGATACCACTCGCCTTCGGCAACCGACACCCCGCGCAGCGCGAAGTTGTTGATCGAGGAGAAGCTCGGGTTGTTGAGCCCGCCTCCCCCTCCGGCCACCTCCACCAGGTAGGCGGCGACGTTGATCCCGATCAGGACGACGGTCGCGGGAAAGCTGCCGAGCCGGCTGCCGCCGGCGCCGACGCCTCGGACGACTTTCGTGCGCTGCCGCATGCACTCCGGGCAGCGCATCCCGACCGGGGTCGGGGTCATGCAGTCGGGGCAGATCGGCCGGCCGCAGGAGGAGCAGGAGACCGCGGTCTCACGGTCGGGGTGGCGGTAGCAAGTCTCGGCCATCGGGAAGCGGAGCCTACAATCGGCGCCGATGGAGGCCGCCAGCCCTGCACGTCTCTACGCGACCGCGGTCGGCGCGCTCCTTGTCGTCGTCGGGATCGTCGGCTTCTTCTACAGCGCCTCCTTCGGCAGCCCTGGCGCGGTCGAAGCCGCGTTGGGCGTGCTCACGGTCAACGCCTGGCTCAACGTCCTCCACATCGCCACCGGGGCGCTCGGGCTGCTGCTCGCTGGCTACGCCTCCCGCCGCTACGCGCTCGGGCTCGGCGTCCTCTACACCGCCCTGGCGATCTGGGGCTTCGCGATCGCCGCTGGCGCCGCGATCCTTGGCTTCCTCCCCGCAAGCGGCGGTGACGACACCCTGCACCTGATCATCGGCCTGCTCGGCCTGGCCGCGGCGGCGGGCACCCCGAAGAAGGACTCTCAGTCCCGTGGTTCTATGGGCACGCGTGACGGCCCAAAGGAACCAAGCGATGGCTCGAAGCCACTAAAAGCGCGAACGAAGCTCACCCGAAAGGGCGCGTAGGCCGCTCTCGCCCTTGCTCCTGCTGCGGCGGCGCAGCTCGAGCAGCACCAGGGCGCCGGTCGCGACGCTGCCGGCGCCGACGGCGACCACCGGCCGCACCCAGTTGCGCGGATCGCGCAGGGCGCGCAGCTCGCTCTCGGAGAGTTCCTCCGCCCAGTCCGACAGCTCCTCGGCGGCGGCCTGGGTGACCGCCGAGAGCGTGTCCTCGACCCGGCCCGAGAGGCGCTGCGGCGGCTCGATCGGACGCAGGGCGTCGGCCAGCAGCTGCTCGACGTCCCAGCTGCTGGCGCTCAGTCCCTCGCCGGCCTCACTCATCGCGCATCTCCTCCTGCAGCTGCTTGATGGCGCGATGGATCAGCACCTTGGTGGCGCCGTCGGAGCGGCCCAGGGCCCGGGCGATCTCGCGGTTGTCCATGCCGAGGGCAAAGCGCATGATCAGCGCCTCGCGGCGGTCGTCGGAGAGGTGCTCGAGATTGGCCATCACCTGCCGCAACTCCTCGCGGCCCTCGGCGATCGCCACCGTGTCGTGCCGGGCAGCGATCGGCTCGGTGCTGTCGAGCGGCGTCTGCGGCCGGCGCGAGCGGTCCCGGTAGTAGTTGGAGGCGAGGTTGTGGGCGATCCGGATAACCCACGGTCGCAGCGGTCGCCCGTCGGACTCGCGGCGGGCGCGATCGAAGTGCCGGTAGGCCTGCAGGAACGCCTGCTCGGTGAGATCCTCGGCGTCGTGGTGGTTCCCCACCCGGTAGTAGGCGTAGGAGTAGACGTCGCGGAGGTGGGCCCGGTAGAAGTCCTCGAAGGCGCGGTCGAGATCCGCCTTGGCCGCCGGCCCGAGGTCGCCGGGCTCGACGTTCTCCTTGGGGCCGCTCACCGGGCAAGCCTAGTCGTGCCATCACGCCGCCCGCCTGGATCGCTCGGTCCGGCGCAGGCCCGCCACCCAGTCCTCGGGGCCTATCTCGCCGCCGATCAGCGCCGCCAGGCCCTTCAGCGCCTCGGCGGAGACACCCGATGCAGCCACCGCCTCGGCCAGCAGCGGCGTCGTGTCGAGGCCCTCCGAGGCCTGGCCGATCAGCTGGGGAATCTCCTGCGCCGGGGTGCCGGTGCCGAGCAGCTCGCCGGCGCGGCGGTTGCGCCCGGCCGGCGCCATCATCGTCGCGGTCAGGTCACCGACGCCGGCCAGCCCGGAGAAGGTCTCCAGCTCGGCTCCGCGGGCGATCGCGTACTCGATGCACTCGCGCCAGATCTCGGCGACGGCGATGCCGGCGGCGTTGAGGCCGTGGGGCTCGGCCGCGGCCGCGGCCAGCGCGGCGGCGTTCTTGGCGGCACCGGCCATCTCCACCCCGGTGACGTCGCCGGAGCGCTCGCAGACCAGGCCGGCGCGGTCGAAGACCTTTCCCAGCTGAACGCGCAGGTCGGGATCGGCGGAACCGAGCACCAGCGCGGCGGAGCCGGAAACCGCCTCGCGGGCGTGGGCCGGCCCGCCGAGGCAGGCGATCGCCCGGGCCCGCACCCTTTCGCTGACGTACTCGGCGGGGAGCTGGCCCTGCGGCGCGATCAGGCCCTTGGTCAGCAGCAGGACCGAGGAGCGCCCGCCGACCCGGTCGGCGATCGCCCCGACCGCCTGCGGCAGGGACTTGGAGGGAATCGCCAGGCAGATCAGGTCGAGCCCGGCCAGCTCGATCGCCGCGGCGGGGCGCACGTCGACCGTCTCCGGCAACGGTACCCCCGGCAGGTAGCGGCGGTTCTCTCCCGCCTCGACCATCTCCGCCACCCGCTCGGCGTTGCGGGCGCCGAGCTGGACCTCCAGCCCACCGCGAGCGAGCAGCACCGCGACGGCCGTCCCCCAGCTGCCGGCGCCGATCACCGCGGCGCGGCGCATCGGCGGCAGGCCGCCGAGGTCTTCCCACTGCAGCTGCACGTTGGGCCAGATCCGCGCCGTCACCGTCTCCGCCAGCGCCGGCGAGGGCTCCTCGGCACGCGGGAAGGTCATCGCCCGGCCCAGCCGCACCTTCACCTTGCGCGGCCGGATGCGCCAGCCGCGGCGGACGTTTTCAGTACCGATGACCGCGGTCGGGATGACCGGGGCGCCGGTCTGCAGGGCCAGCCGGCCGACACCCCGCCTGGGGTCGCTCAGGGCGCCGCGACGAGTTCGGGTTCCCTCCGGAAAGATGCAGACCACGCCCCCCCGCCCGACGATCTGCCGTGCGGTTTCCATCGACTGCTCGTCGGACTCGCCGCGGCGGATCGGGAAGGCGCCGAGCCGGGAAAGGACCCAGCCCTGCCAGCGGCGCTCGAAGAGCTCGACCTTGGCGACGTAGTTCATCGGCCGCCGCCAGGGCAGGCAGCCGCCGACCGCGAAGGGGTCGAGGAAGCTGCGGTGGTTGGAGGCGACGATCAGCCCGCCCTTGAGCCTGGCGTGCTCCCGCCCCGTTCGCGCGTAGCGAAAGTAGGCGAGGAAGAACGGCGTCATGAAGACCCTTGCCAGCAGGTAGAGCAGCCAGTTGACGCTGTGCTTGCGGGTGTAGGCGTGGTAGCGGTCGAGCCGCTCGGCGGTCACGCAGAGCGCTACACGGGCGAGGGGACGGAGTTACCCGAGGCCGCTACCAGGCATGGTCGAGCAGCTCCGCGAGATCGCCCTTGGTGAGGGGAGGGCCGGGGACGAAGGCCAGCTCGGGACGCAGGAGCATCGAGTCGAGGGCGTCGTCGAGCCTGGCGGGGTCGGCTCCGATCGCGCCGAGGCCGGCGGGGTTGCCGCCGAGCTGCAGGACGCGGGCTTCGATGTCTTCGGGGTCGGTTTCGATCACGGCGGCGAGGTCGGTGAGACGATCGGCTGTGCGGCCGAGGAGGAAGGCCAGCGCGCGGGGCAGGATCGCGGCGTTGGTCTCGGCGTGAGGAGCGCCGCAGACCCGGACCAGCGTCTGGCAGATCACGTGGTGGAGGCCGAACATGCCGGAGTCGATCGCGTAGCCGCAGAGGATCGAGCCGAGCGCCAGCGGCGAGGGGTTGCGCTCGGCGGGATCGTGGTCGAGCGATCTGGCGATCAGCTCCGCCCCCCGCAGCGCCGTCATCTCCGAGACCGGGTTGGCGAACGGGGTGTAGAGCGAGTCGGCAGCGTGGGCCAGGGCATTCATCGAGCTCGCCCGCAAGGCCGCCTCTGGCTGGCTGGTCATCGCCACGGGGTCGGCGATGACCAGCGTCGGCCGCACCATCGCCGCCGCCTCCGCGCCTTCGGGCAGGCGGTGGATGCCGGTCATCTCGGCCCCCGACATCGTGGTCGGAATCGCGGCGACGCGGGCGCCGCTGACCGAGGCGACCGCCTTGACGACGTCGATCGGGCGGCCACCGCCGAGGGCGACCAGCGACCGCGACCTCGCCGAGCCCAACAGCGCCTCGGCAAGCTCCGGCACCTGGCCCGAGGGGACCTCGTGCACGGCGCTCGCCGCGGCGGCCAGGTCGGCAGCACCGGCCAGCGCCCGCGGCGTGCTCAGCAGCTCGAAGGGGGCGAAGCCGTGCTCGCGGAGGAGCTGGGAGGCCTGGGCGACGCCGTTATGACGGAAGACGACGGTGCGCCCGGCATCCCGCCAGATGAAGTCTCCGTTCACTCCCCCGAATCCGCCCGCGGGTTCCTCACCGGTCTCAGGTTGGGTTCGACCTCGGCCCGCAGGTGCTCGTAGTCGGGCGGCAGCGAGAGCTTCTCGCCGAGATGCTCGAGCGGCTCGTCGACCGTGAAGCCGGGCCCGAGCGTCGCCACCTCGAAGAGGACCCCGCTCGGCTCGCGGAAGTAAATCGACTTGAAGTAGAAGCGGTCGATCTCCGGAGTCGGCTGCGCCCCCGCCGAGATCGCCTTCTGGCGCCACTGCATGTGCTCCTCCAGCGAGGAGGCCCAGGCGACGTGGTGGACGCTGCCGGCGCCCTGCAGGCCGGACTCGGCCGGCGGCTCGTCAAGGAGGTAACGGCCGCCGCGCTGCTCGCCGCGAGCTTCCCAGGCCCCATCCACCCGCTCGAACTCGAGGGCCTCCAGCAGGCCGCTGCTGGCCTCGGGCACAGCGCTGTAGGCGCGCACGGCGTGGAAGCCCTGCAGGGCCAGCTCGGCTGGGACCTCCGGGTGCTCGGCGACCAGAGGCGCATCCGGGACATCGACGACGAGCAGCTCGTGCTCGAGCCCCTCGGGGTCGGAGAAGACGAGGCCGGCACCCTCGCGCCTTGACTCGGTGCCGCCGGCAGTCAGCCGCTCCGCCCAGAACTCGAGCGAGTCCTCGGAGGCGACCCGCCAGACGATGCGGTGGACCATCCCCGCCCCTGCCCGGCCTTTCGGCACGCCCGGATACTCGAAGAAAGTGAGATCGGAACCGGCGTCACCGCCCTCGTCGGCGAAGAAGAGATGGTAGACGGTCGGGTTGTCCTGGTTGACCGTTTTCTTGACCAAGCGCAGCCCCAGCGCTCCGGCGTAGAAGTCGACGTTGCGCTGAGCGTCGTCGGTGATCGCGGTGATGTGGTGGATCCCCTCTAACTTCATTGCTCACGTATACCATCCCGCCAATGAGCCGCAGACGCCGACGCACGGTCAAAGCGCTTGTCGCCCTCGGTTCCGTGCTGGCCTTCCTCAGCGTCTTCGCGATCTGGATCGAGCGCCAGGCGCTCAACACCGACGACTGGGTCACCACCAGCGGCAAGCTGCTGCACGACTCGACGATCCGCAGTGCCGTCGGCGAATACCTCGTCGACCAGCTCTACGAAAACGTCAACGTCGAGAAGGAACTGAAGGAAATCCTCCCCGGCGATACCAAGGAACTGGCCGGCCCGGCCGCCGGAGGGCTGCGTCAGGTGGCGGGAGACGGCGCCGAAAAGGTGCTGGAAACCTCGACCGCCCAGTCGCTCTGGGAGGACGCCAACCGCTCCGCGCACGAACAGCTCCTCGCCGTGGTCGAAAACAAGAAAGAAGCGGTCTCGACCGAAAACGGCAACGTCAGCCTCAACCTCGGCAGCCTGCTCACCAACCTCGCCAACCAGGTCGGGATCGGGCAGCAGCTGGCCGAAAAGCTGCCGCCGGACGCCGGTCAGATCCGAATCCTCCGCTCCGATCAGCTGCAGACGGCCCAGAACATCGTCGTCGCGGTCAAGGGCCTCGCCCTGCTGCTCTCGATCCTCACCTTCGTCGCCTTCGCCGCCGCCATCTACTTCTCGCGCGACGGCCGCTGGGTGACTGTGCTGTTCAGCGGGATCGGGCTGATCGCCGCCGGCTTCGCGGTCATCGTCGCCCGCCACATCGCCGGTGGGATCGTCGTCGACCAGCTCGTCGTCACCGAAAGCGCCAAGCCCGCGGGCGAAGCCGCCTGGTCCATCGCCACCTCGCTGATGACCAGCATCGCCACCACCGTGATCGTCGTCGGCGCCCTCTTCGCCGCCGCCGGCTGGCTCGCCTCGCCAACCGGTTCGGCGCGAGCCAGCCGCCGCGCGATCGCGCCGGCGCTGGAGAACTACGTCGCCTACGTCTACACCGGCCTGGCGATCATCGTCGGCATCTACTTCCTCTCCGCCCCGACCCAGGGCCTGCGCTCCTTCCTGACCACCCTGATCATCGCCGGCATGGCCGCCTTCGGGATCCACGAGCTGCGCAAGCAGACCGCGGAGGAGTACCCGGACGCCAACTACGGCGACGCCTTCGGCCGCACCAAGGAGCGTGTCGTCAGTGCGGTCAAAGGCGCCAACATCGGCGAGCGCGCCTCGAAACTCCGCCTGCCCGAGGTGCGCCGGCCGGGCGCCGAGGGCTCATCCTCAACCGAGACGCCAGCCGCCGTGACTGCTCCGGACGACGGCGAGGACGCCCGCCTGCACCGCCTGGAGCGCCTCGCGGCACTGCACGAGAAGGGCATCCTCACCGACGAGGAGTTCGGCGCCGAGAAGTCCCGCCTGCTGGGCGGAACCGGCTCCGATACCTAGCGGTGTGAGCGGCAAGGCTGGCGCCTTCCTGGTTAAGCTGCGACCCCGGTCACCGGTCGAATCACCCGGACCGGAGCGACACCATGGTTCATTTTTGCCTTGATACGTTTCCGAGCGGTTGAACTCAGGGGCTTTTTGTTAGTCCTTCGTCCCTGCGTTCGGCTGACTGGGTGGGGCGACCCTGGCCCTTTGTCACCCCGGCCAGGGTCGCCCCTGGGTCTTCTCGATCAGGCGGCCTTGTTCTTCTCGACATCGAGATCCGAGCAGATCAAGCTGAGCGGCCCTGATCGCTTTGTCCGTGGCTTTGTCCACTGCCCGAAAAACGATTTCGCCATTTAGTCGAGCAGCCGACCGGGCGCTAGCTCGACCGCCGCAGCTAATTTTTCCAATGTCGAGACTTGCGGGTCGCGTTTCCCGCACTCGATCCTGCTGACCTCCCCTGCCTGGACACCGCTGCGCTGGCCGACTTCTTCCTGGGTCAGGTCGAGTTTCTGACGGGCAGCCCGCAGGTTCTTGCCAAGGTTGCCCACGCAGCGGATCGTCCACTCTGTAGCCGCCCACCACCATGTAAAAATTTACATTTTTTTGGTAATCTCTTGAACGTTCGATCGTTGATGCTGACTGCGGATGGCGAAGAGAGGGCCGATCCCAGAGTTTGCTGCCGTGCCGAGACCGGCCCGAACCCGACCTACGATCTATAAAGGAGGCCGCCCCCCGGACTCTCGCTGACTGAGCGAGGGGCGGCCACCCCGACGCCGCCCTACGCGCCCTTCTTGATCGAGCGCGTGCAGACGGAAGCGATCTTCGCGACCTTCATCGGCCCTCACCCCCTTCCCGTCGGTCATCCCCGGCGTCCCTTCGCCGAGGGAGTGGGCCGATGCTAAGGAGATTTCGAGGTTTTCACGCTCGCGTTAACAGTCTGCCTTTCGTGAATGTGCCCGTCGTTCACACGCGCCGAATTCTTTATGCTCGACGGCGCTTGAGTAGAAGAGAAAAAGCAATAACCATCAAGGAGAGATCAGTGGTCAAGGCGATTGTGAAGCGGGCCAAGAAGGGGATCGAGGAGGTCGTGCAGTACGCGGTCGGACACAAGATCCGCGTCCACGTTCTGATCGCCCTCAACGAGGGCATCTACACCGCGTCAGAACTCTCGGAGATAACCGGGGTCCAGCTCAACACCCTCCACAACCACCTCCGGCGAATGCTGGACGACGGCTCCATCGAGATCGCCCGCGAGGAGCGGAGGGGGAACATGACGCTGTACTGGTACCGGGCGGTCGAAGTGGAGACCTACACGGCTGAGGAGTTCGAGCGGCTGCCCCACGCCTACCGGCAGAACATCGACGGCGCGATCGTCCAGTCGGGTACCGCCGAGGTCATGGCCGGTCTGTACGCCGGGACGCTCGCGGACCCGAGGGCCACCGTCTATTGGACTGGTACAACCTCGACGCTCGGGGGCGGAAGGACGCTGACGCGCTGGCCGAGCGCTACCTGCGGGAGATCGAGTGCGAATCCACCAACCGCGTCACGGAGACCGGCGAGGGGGTGACGTCGATGCTCCTCGACTTCGCGTTCTTCGAGCGGCCACGCAGGGGCGACAGGCGCCGTCACCGCACGTTCACGGGATGAAGGACGGGATGCGCTTCGCGATTGACGCGGCCCTTCGATGCGGAACATTCCACCACTCAACCGACACGGACTGCCCGTGGATTGGCGAAAGCGCCAATGGAGCCTATGACCGTACCGGGCCAGCATCAAGCCTGGGCAAATGAGGGGAAATTGAAGGGAGCCTTGACGGGTTGCGAGGCCAAATGACCCCGCAAACCTACTTGTCAAGCCGAAGCCCGCCGCCGGGATCGAACCGGCAACCTCCTGATTACAAATCAGGTGCTCTCCCAGGTTGAGCTAGGCGGGCGCGGTGGCGAAGATAGACAGATGGATGTGACTTTCAGATTCCTCGGGCCGGACGAGGGTGGCGTCCTCACCGAGGCGATAGAAGCAGCTTACGGGACCACGTATGACGTTCGCTGGGTTTATGACCGGGCGGAGGTCTGCGCCCGCCTCGCCGACGGCAGGTATGTCTCCTGCGTCGCCGAGTCGGCCGAGGGCGAGCTGCTCTGCCATATGGGGATGAGCCTGGCGGCGGCGGGGGACGCGGTCGCCCACTCGGGCCAGGCGGTGACGCTGGCGGCGGCCCGCGGCCAGCACCTGTTCACGCGGACCAAGGGCTTTCTGATGGATCGGGCGCGGGAGGAGGGGCTGGCGGGAATGTTCAGCGAGGCCACCGCCGCCCACCCCTACAGCCAGCGGGCCAACATCGAGCTGGGTGCGCACGAGACGGGGTTCCTGCTCGGCTGGATCCCAGCCTCGGTCGCCAACGACGCCGCGAAGGGAGCGTCGCGGCGCCGCCAGTCGGCGGCGCTCTTCTACACCAAGCTGAACGACGGCCAGGAGCGGCGGGTCTACGCGCCCGAGCGCCACCACGAGATCGTCGGCCAGACGCTGGCCCTGTGCGAGCTTCGCGGCACGCTGGCGAAGCCGCCGCCCAGCGCCGCTCTGGCCGATCGAACCGAGCTGCACGTCGCGGTCGACCGGGACCACAACCTGGCCCTGCTGACGGTCGCTGTGCCAGGTGCCGACCTGGAGGCGGCGATCGCCGCCGAGCGCCACCACCTCTTCCACCGGGCCTGCCTCGATGCGATCTACATCGACCTGCCGCTGGAGGCCCCCGCGACGGCGCTCGTCGCCGACGACCTCGAGCGCCTCGGCGTCTCCTACGCCGGCGTCTTCCCCAACCACCGCACCGACGGCGACGTGCTGCGCATGCAATCGCTGCACCGGGTCCGAGTCAAGGCCGACGACATCGCCGTCGCCTCGGACCACGGGCGGGAGCTGCTGGACTATGTCCTCGCCGATCTGCCTCAGCAGGCCACCTCGCGCGAGGCGAGGTGAGAACCGACCTTGCGCTTGACGCGCTGCAGGGCGTTGTCGACGGTCTTGGTGTCGCACTCCAACCGCTCGCCGATCGCCTCGTAGGAATGGCCGTCGAGGTAGAGGGATAGGACGCGGCTCTCGAGGTCGGAGAGGACGCCGGAGATGCCGGAGAGACAGGCGACCAGGCTGGCCAGCTCTTCGGTGGCGATCACCTGGTTGACCGGGTCGTGGACGCTCGGGCCCGGCAGGATCTCGTCCAGCGTGGTTTCGGAATCCCCCGCCGCCGCCGGCGTCTGGCTGAAGGAGACGTACTGGTTGAGGGGGGTGTGCTTGTTGCGGGTTGCCGTCTTCACCGCGGTGATGATCTGGCGGGTGATGCAGAGCTCGGCAAAGTTGCGGAAGCTCGACTCGCGATCGGTGCGATAGTCGCGGATCGCCTTGTAGAGGCCGAGCAGGCCCTCCTGGATCAGGTCGTCCGACTCGCCGCCGAGGAGGAAATAGGAAGAGGCCTTGAGGCGGACGAAGCCACGGTAGCGGCGGACGATCATGTCGTAGGCGTCCGGCCTGCCGTCCTTGGCAAGGGCGACCAGATAATGGTCATCAAGCTCAACTTGAGAGTTAGCTTGAGGGGAGCGGGCGGTACTGGTACGGCCGGATGCGGGGGTCCGCATTCGGTGCGTAGGCATAGGAAGAGCCACAGATCCTTCTCCTTGCTGAAGGGTCGTGGCGCCACTTACCTCCCCCGGGGCGCCTCTTATCGACGGGATCACCTCACACTCAAGCTGAGGTTCACCCTTGTTGCGACGCTAGTTTACGGGCCAGCGGAGTTCTGTCAACCCCTGGGGGACATAAATGCAACTGCCGTTGCATTGTCAGAAAGCTGCGCCGCCGGCTCAGCCGCGCTGGCGAAGCGCCTCGAAGAGCAATGCCGTGGCCGCCGTGGCGACGTTGAGCGACTCGACCTGACCGTGGCGAGGCAGGGCGATTAGGCCGTCGCAGGCCGCGGCCACGCGAGGACGGATGCCTTTGCCCTCCCCGCCCAGGACGAGCACGGTGGGGCCCTTGAGGTCGGCGTTCCAGGCCGGCGACCTGGCCTCGGCGTCGGCTCCCCAGACCCAGAAGCCGGCGGCCTTGGCGTCGGCGAGCCAGTCGGCGAGGTTGCGAACGTGGGCGATCTGGAGGTGCTCGACGGCGCCGGCGGAGGCCTTGCAGGTGGCGGCGGTCACGGTGGCGGAGCGGCGCTCGGGCACGACGACGCCGGCGGCGCCGGCGAACTCGGCCGAGCGGCAGACGGCACCGAGGTTGCGCGGGTCCTGGACCTGGTCGAGGGCGACGATCAACGCCTGCTCCCCGCGCAGCATCGCGCGGGCATCCGCGTACGGGTAGGCGTCGACCTCGGCGACGACGCCCTGGTGGTCGGGCGAGCCACAGAGGCGCTCCAGCTCCAGCGGATCGGTCTCCGACGCTCGCCAGACGCGATGGACCCGGCGCCTCCCCCGCTCCGCCTCGGCGACGGGCTGGCGGCCGTAGATGATCTGGTTGGCCATCTAAGTTTTCGGGACCAGCCGCGGACCCTCAGCCGAATCCCGCACTTCCCAACCCAGCCGAACGAGCTCATCTCGAAGCTCATCAGCGCGAGCAAAGTCCTTAGCGGCGCGCGCTCGCTCGCGCTCGGCCATCAGCTCCTCAGCGCCAGCATCGGCCCCTTCGCCCTTTTCCGCCAACGACTCGAGCCCAACCAGCTCCAGCATCTCGCGCACCTCCTCTGACGCCCCCGTCACCTCACCCCGGTTGGCTTCTCCGACAAGCTCGAACGCCTCCGCCATCGCCCGCGGGGTGTTGAAGTCGTCGGCCAGGGCATTGCGGAAGCTGTCGAGACGGGAGTCGGGGGAGGTCTCGACGGAACCTCCCGCTGTTCGTGACGGCGAGACCTCCCCCGACTCCCCCCCGCCATCCTTCCGACCTTCACTGATTTGGCTCTCCCGGAAGAAGTTCCGCAACCGCTCGACCTGCGCAACCGCCTGCTCCATCTGCTCGGACCCGAAGGCCAGCGGCTGCCTGTAGTGCCCAGAGATCAGATAGGCGACGACGGCCTCGCGCCCGTAGCGGTCGAGCGCCTCGGAGAGCTGGAAGATGTTGCCCTCCGACTTCGACATCTTCGCGGCCTCGGTCTCGATCATCCCGTTGTGCATCCAGACCTGGGCGAACGGGCGTCCCGCCGCCTGCGACTGGGCGATCTCGTTCTCGTGATGGGGGAAGACGAGGTCCGAGCCGCCACCGTGGATCGCGAATGACGCCCCCAGCTCGGCCTCGGCCATCGCCGAGCACTCGATGTGCCAACCGGGCCGGCCCGGTCCCCAGGGCGAGTCCCAGTGGGTGTCCTCGCCCTGCTTGCGGGCCTTCCAGAGGGCGAAGTCGAGCGGGTTCTCCTTCAGCGAGGCCGACCCCGCCTCCTCGCCCTGGTCCATGTCCTCGGTGCGGCGGTTGGAGAGCTTCCCGTAACCGCTGAAGCTGCGGACGCGGAAGTAGACGTCGCCCCCGGACTCATACGCGTGGCCGGTCTCGACCAGCTCGCCGATCAGCGCCACAATCGCGGCGATCTCCTCGGTCGCCAGCGGCTCGGCGTCGGGGCGGCCGAGGCCGAGCCGGTCGGTGTCCTCGAAGTAAGCGCGACTCATCCGTGCCGCGAACTCGCCCGAGGGCTCTCCCGCCCCGGCGGCGGCGACGTAGATCTTGTCGTTGATGTCGGTGACGTTGACGACCAGCCGCACCCGGTAGCCCTCGGAGCGCAGAAAACGTGCGAAGAGGGAGAAGACGACGAAGGGCCTGGCGTTGCCGATGTGGATGCGGCTGTACACCGTCGGGCCACAGGCGTATATCCCCACCTCTCTGGAGGGGTCGAGCGCCTGCGGCTCGCCGCTCAGCGTGTCCCTGATCCGCACCTCGCGCATCGCGAGGCCGAGACTAGATCATCTAAAAGGTTCGGTAGCCGGCCGTCGAGACGGTCGACTCGCCACGCAACCAGACCGGCGCCGTCTCATCGGCGGCGGCCTGGGCCTCGCGCTTGGCGCGGCTGGCGCTGGCCTTGATCTCCTCCTCCGAGGCCTCGCGGACCCGCTCCTCGCGCCGCTTGGCCTGGGTCTGGATCCGCTCGGACTCGACCCGCAGCTGATCCTCGGCGCGGGCCCGGGCGGCCTCCTCGGCCTCTCGCTCGACCTTCTCGACCAGGCTGCGGACGCTCTCCCCCGCTTCCCTGCGCACCTCCTCGGTGCCGTCCATCACCCGCCGCTCGATCTCGGTCTCCAGCCGCACCGCGGTCTCGTGGGACTCCGCCGCAGCCGCCTCGGCGTCGGCGGCGCGCTGCTCGGCCGCGGCGACGCGGCGATCGGCCTCGGCCTGGATTTCCTCGCGCGCCTCTTCTATCCGCCGATCGACCTCCGCCTCGATGTTTCCCGCCGCCTCGGAGATAGTCCTCTCGGCCTCGGCCCGCGCCTCCGCGGCGCTTGCCGCAATGGCTTCGCGCTCGGCCTGGGCGCTCTGCCGAAGCTCCTCGAAGGCTTTCTCGGCGCGGTCGCGCGCCGCCTCGACCGCGGCCACCCGGCCCTCGGCCTGACGTCGCGCCTCGCGCTCGGCGGAGATGCGCTTGCGCGCCTCGACCGAGACGCTTCGCAGCGTCCCCATCGCGCGCTCCTTCAGCTCGGCGCGGACGCTCTCGGCCCGCCCCTCGGCCGCGGCCACCCGCTCCTCGCTGACCCGAACCCACTCCAGCGCCTGCCTGGCGACGCCGTGCATCGTCTCGGTGGCCTCACCGACCGCTCGCAGCTGCCTTGCCGGATCGCTCATTCCAGGGCAACTTACTATGGGCTCCGGAAGCCACGCCAGTCGGGGCGGGGCCGCACTAGCCGCAAATTGCGCCCGCGGTCAGGCGGACTGCCGGGTCTCACGCGCATGCAGGTCGCGCTTGAGAATCTTGCCGGTGGCATTGCGCGGCAACTCGCCGAGGAACTCGACCTCGCGGGGGGTCTTGTAGCTGGCCAGGTTTGCCTTCACGTGGGCCTTCAGCTCCTCCTCGGAGACCTCGATCCCATCCTTGGCGACGACGAAGGCCTTCAGCCGCTGGCCGAACTCGGCGTCCTCGACGCCGATCACCGCAGCCTCGACCACCCCGTCGTGGTCGGCGAGCAGGTCCTCGACCTCGCGCGGGAAGACGTTCTCACCTCCGGAGACGATCATCTCGTCGTCGCGGCCGTCGATGAAGAGGCGGCCGCCGGAGTCGATGTGGCCGACGTCGCCGCTGCAGAGCAGGCCGTCGACGACCTCTTTGCCGCCACCTCCGGTGTAGCCCTCGAAGGACATCTCGTTGCCGACGAAGATGCGACCGACCTCTCCCTGCGGCATCTCCTGCCCCTGCTCGTCGAGGATCCGCACCGTGGTGCCGCGCGGCGGCCTGCCGGCGGTGCCGGGGGCGGCGCGCAGGTCCTCGGGAGTGGCGACGGTCGCGTAGGCGACCTCGGTCGAGCCGTAGAGGTTGTAGACGGTGTCGCCGAAGCGGTCCATCCACTCGATCGCCAGCTCGCCCGGCAGGGCGGAGCCGGAGAGCGAGGTGATCCGCAGCGAAGAGAGGTCATAGGAGGACAGCGTCTCGTCCGGCAGGCTGAGGATTCGCTGGACCATCACCGGCACCGCCGCCAGCACCTCGGCGCGGCTTTCCTGAGCCGCCTGCAGCGTCCCCTCCGGATCGAAGCGACGCCGCAGCACCATCGTCGAGGCGGTCGGCAGGCTCATGATGAAGTGGAAGAAGCCCCAGGAGTGAAACAGCGGCGCGGCGATCATCATCGTCTCGCGGCTGCGGAAGGGGATCTTGTCGATCAGCGCCGCGATCCCCAGCAGCCCGTCGGGGCTGGAGCGCTGGGCTCCCTTCGGGGTCCCGGTCGTGCCCGAGGTGAGGATCACGAAGCGCGGTTTGTCCGGCGGCGGGCTCAGGTCCGACTCCTCGCCGGCGGCGATCAGCTGCTCCAGGGTCAGCTCTGCCGACCCTCCCTCCTCGTCGGCCCAACCGACGATGCGGGCCACCGAATCGTCGACGCCCTCGAGCAGGTCGGCGAACTCCTCGTCGTAGACCAGGGCCCGCGGGCCCTCGCGGCGGGTCACCTCGACCAGCTGCGGGCCGGCGAACATCGTGTTCAGGTAGAGGGCGCTGGCCCCGAGCTTGGCCGCGGCCAGGGTTGCCTCGACGAAGCCACGATGGTTGCGGCACATGATCCCTATCCCGTCGCCGTAGCCGATCCCGATCTCCGCGAAGGCGTGGGCCAGGGCGTTGGAGCGTCGCTGCAGCCGCTCGAAGCTGAGCGAGCCGCGCTCGTCGATCAGGGCGATCTCGTGCGGATGGTGGATCGCCGCGGTGGCGATCCCGGTCGCCGGCGAGGCGCCCCAGCGCAGGAAGGTGGAGCCGATCTTCAGGGCCTTGTCCGGCCGCAGCGGCGCGACGATGCCGGCCTCGTGCAAGATCTTCAACTCGAAGATCGAGTCGGCGACCGACCCCCGCAGGCCAGAGACGCTTTCGCTGAGATTCCCCATCCGAAAGACGAAGACTATTCGCTCTGCAGCGAGGCGACGGCGATGCAGGCGATGCCCTCGCCGCGCCCGATCCAGCCCATCCCCTCGTTGCTCGTCGCCTTGACGCTGACCCGGGCCGAGGTGGCGTCGGCGAGCTTCCGCTCCATCTCCGCCCGGTAGGGGCCGAGCCGCGGCTCCTCGCAGATCAGCGTGGCGTCGACGTTGAGGATCGGGCCGGCGATCGTCCCGACCACAGTCCGCAGCAGATCGATCGAGTCGGCGCCCTGCCACCGCTCGTCGTCGTCGGGGAACATCGTGCCGATGTCGCCGCCGCCGCCGGCGCCGAGGATCGCGTCGATCACGGCGTGGGTGAGGGCGTCGGCGTCGGAATGGCCGGCGAGGCCAAGCGGATGCTCGATCTCCACCCCCCCGAGGACCAGGCGGCGTCCCGCGGCGAAGCGGTGGCTGTCATAGCCGATGCCGACCATCAACCGACCCGGCTGGCGAGCGGGGCGAGCCGGCGGCGGCGCTGTTCAAAGACGCATATCTCCTCCACCCCGAGGCCGCCGAGGAAGTCGACGGCGCGGTCATATTCGAACCCGACCTGCTCCGGCAGGTGCGCATCGGAGGAGAGCGCGAAGGAGGCGCCGGCCTCGATGCACATCTCGGCGAAGCCGCGAGCCGGGTAGAGCTCGCCGACCGGCTTGCGCAGACCGGCGGTCGAGACCTCGACCGCAATCCCGCTCTCGGCGATCGCCTCGACCGCCGGCTCGTAGAAGAAGCGCGCGTCCCGCTCCGGCAGCGGGCGGGCGCCGCCCCAGACCTTGACCAGGTCGGGGTGGGCGAGGATGTCGAAGAGGCCCGAGCGGGCGCACTCCGCGAGCGCCTCGAAATAGCGGCGCCAGACCTCGTCCGGATCGCCACTTCCCTCCCAGACGTCCCAGCCGCTGTGATCGACCGCCTCGTCGCCGATGAAGTGCACGGAGCCGACCACGTAGTCGAAGTCCCGCGCCTCCAGCAACGAGGCCGTGCGGTCCTCGGCGCCGGGCACGAAGTCGCACTCGATGCCAAGCCGCAGGGGGGTGCCGCGGACGAACTCGCAGTAGGCGTCGAGATCGTCCCAGCCGTTGCTCTCCCAGAGCGGGTGGCGCCAGAGGTCGAGCGCCTGGCGGAAGCGGTAGACGTGCTCGGAGACGCCAAGCTCCTCGACCCCGGCCTCCGCAGCCGCGGCCAGGTAGCGCTCCACGTTCTCAGTGGTGAAGAAGCGCTCGGCCGGGGTGCCCTCCTCGTCGGGGCGCAGATGCAGGTGGTAGTCGGTAAGCACGGGAAACGAGCCTAAGCCAAGCGAAGCCCGGACGGCAGCGCCGCGGCGGGCCGTGGGCGCCGCCTAGACTCCGGCCGGATGGGTCGCCAGCTGCTCCTGCTCCTGCTCGCCTTTGCCGGCGGCACCGCGGTCGCCGGGCTGCTCGGGGCGGTCAGCCTCGGCGTCGCCTTTGGCGTCGGCCAACTCTGCTTCGCGGCGACGCTGGTCTGGGTCCTGCTGAGGGACTGAGGGCCGGTCCCTCGCTTAACTGGGACTCGAAGGCCGATCCCGGTAGGGGTTTCGCTTAACTTTTTTGAGTAGTGCTGCCGGCTGGCGCCCGCGCCGCAACGGCAAAAAAGTACAAGACGCTTCACCCCTACCGGGACCGGCCCTCAAGCGACAGCTCGACTATCCGAAGGTCGAGCGGGGTCGTGACCTTGAGGTTCTCCGCTGCGGTTGGGTGGATCAGCACCGTGCCCCCCGCCGCCTCGACCAGCATCGCCTCGTCGGTCGCCGCGTCGCGGGCCTCAGTGTCGGCCTCGAGCGCTTGGCGCAGCGCGTCCGCGCGGAAAACCTGGGGCGTCTGCGCCGCCCAGAGCCGCGAGCGATCCAGCGTCGACTGCACCACGAGCCCTCCCTTTTCAGGGGGCACTTCCTTGATCGTGTCGGTGACGGGGGCGGCGGCGATGATGCCTGACGCCTCCGGCTCGGCCACAAGCCGGAGGACCAGCGCTTCGACCAGCTCGGCGGTGAGCAGCGGCCGCGCCGCGTCGTGAACGGCGACCAGCTCGGTTTCGACCACCGCCAACGCATTGGCCACGGACTGGGCCCTGGTGGCACCGCCCGCTACAGCACCGAGATCGGGATACTCGGCGAGCTCGGCGACGTGCCCGGGAGGGACGGCGACGACAATCGAGTCCACCGACTCGCAGGCCCGGAAGGCGTCGATCGACCACTCGACCATCGGCCTTCCCGCCAGCGCCACAAAGGCCTTCGGGCCGCCGGCTCCGAGACGCTCTCCGGAGCCGGCCGCCGCGATGACCGCGGTGAGGGGCGCTGCGGGGCTGCTACGCCGTGGTGGCGAAGCGCTCCTCCAGCAGCCCGTCGAGGTACTCCTCCGCGCCCTCCTCGTCCTTGTCGAGCGCGTACATGAACTCCGACGCGAGGATCTTCTTGGCCCGCGTGTACATCTGCTTCTCGCCGGTGGAGAGACCCTTCTCCATCTCGCGGATCGCCAGGTTGCGAACCACCTCGGCCAGCTCGAAGACGTCGCCGGTCTTGATCTTCTCGCGGTTGTACTTGAAGCGCCGGTTCCAGTTCTTCGGCATCTCCGAGACGTCGTCGGTGAGGACGTCTGTGACCTTCTTGATTTCTTCCTCGTCGATGACCCGACGCAGGCCGGCGATGCCCGCGTTTTCGCACGGGACCATCACCGTCAACTCGTTATGGATGATTTTGATGGTCAGGTATTCACGCTCGCTGCCCATCAGCTCGCGGGTCTCTTTCTTAAGCACCAGGCCAGCCCCATGATGGGGATAGACGACCTTGTCGCCCTCCTCGAAGTCACAGACGTAAATTACGTCCTCCTCGAAGACTGCCTCCACGGCCTCGTCTAGCTCGGAAATCGGTGGCTCCTTTCGTCATCGACGGCGCCCATCGCCGTCAGCTCTGTAAGTACCGGTCGACCAGATCGACCTCCTGGAGCCGGCGCAGGCCCTCGCGGATGTCCTTGGCCCGGGTGGGACCGACTCCGTCGACGGCGGCGAGGTCGGTGTCGGAGGCCGCCAGGACCTCCTCCAACCCACCCAGCTCGTGGATGATCTTCTGGACGACAAGTTTGGGGATGCGCGGGACCCGGCCCAGCGCGCGGTAGCCGCGCGAGGCGACCGGGAAGTCGAGGGTGTTGAGCTTGCGGTCGTAGCCGAGCAGCTCGGCGAGGCGACCGAAGTCGAGCACGTCCTGGTGGGGCATCCGGCCCAGTGCCTGCAGCACGGCGGCCAGGCTCCCCTCGGTGTCCTCGACCGAGTAGTCGCGAATCAGCGCGGTCTTGTCGGCGGCGACGCCGACCATCGTCTCCTCCAGCTGCATCTCGATCAGGCGCCCCTCCGTGCCGAGCTCGACGATGTAGCGCTCCACCTCCACCGCCATCCGCGTCACCAGCTCGGCCCGCTGCAGGACGGCGAGGGCGTCGTGGAGGAAGCTGCCGCTCTCGAACTCGAGCACGGTGAGGCGGCCGGAAACCTGGTCGAGCCGCTCGCGGTACTTCTCCAGCGTCGCCAAGCCCTGGTTGGCCTTGGCGAGCACCGCCGGGATCTCCTGAAGGATGTACTTCGTGCCCTCGACGTAGAGAGAGACGACGTCGCGCCGCTGCGAGATCGCGATTACCAGCGCATCGGTCTGTTTGGAGACGCGCTCGGCGGTCCGGTGGCGGGTGCCGGTCTCCGAGGAGAGGATCGTCGGGTCCGGCATCAGCTGGACGTTGGCCCAGGCGATCGTCGTCGCCTCGCTGTTGAGTACGATCGCCCCGTCCATCTTCGCCACCTGGTAGAGCATCGCCGGCGTGTAGTCGACGTCGAGCTTGATCCCGCCGGAGAGCATGTGGGAGATGTCGTCGAGCTCGCCGACGACGATCAGGCCACCGGTCCGCGAGTGGACGATGTTGTCGATGCCCTCGCGCAGGGCGCCCCCTGGGGCAACCACGTCGAGTGCTCTCAGCAACCGAGGATCTTGACGTTCTGAAAGCTCATGGAGCTCATCCCCGGACAAAGAAGGCATCCCCCTTAGGATGGCAAAAACCGCTCTGGAATGCGGACCGCCCATATCCTGGTGGAAAGCTCGGGATTCGATTTGTCAAGGGAGCACGTCACTCGGGGCTCTGTTTGCTGCCAATACGGCGCTCAGAGGGTGGAACTGACACGGCGACTGCTTGACCGCTGGCAGGTGGGAGCCTGGGGACACTCCCCGGGAGGCCGTCGCGCAGCTGGGTCGTCCTCGGCGATTCGGAAGGCTGCCGCTTGAGCCTCCCGGGGAGTGTCCCCAGGCTCCCACCTGTAAGTGGCCTGACCGGCTTTGGGCTCATGACGTGCGGAGCTGCGTGGTCGATGAGAGCCCTGACGCCCTGGCCCGGAGGCTCAAGGAACCACTGACCGAATCGAGGAGGCGACTCAGCTGCGCGACGGCCTCCGGGCCAGGGCGTCAGGGCTCTCATCCCACCACGGTGCTCAGCGAGTGGCAGCGAGATCGCGCTGCGGATCGATGCCCCACCGGTTGCCGGCCTCGACCAGATCCTCGCTCAAGCCCCAGCGATCGGGCTGCTCCTCGCCCTCGAAGGCGGGGCTGGCGCCCTTGAGGGCCATCGAGCCGCTGTTGTCGCCGATCGCGCGGATCTCTTCGCGGTCGCTGTCGCTGAGGCGGAGGTCCGCCGGCATCGCGGCCAGCTCGATCCGCTTCTCCTCAATCGGCCGAGCTCCGGGGCCGGCCTCCTGGATCAGGGTCGGGGCGACGGACTCGACCGCCGGGTGGGCGAGGTTCCACTGACAGGCGAGCTGGATCGGGCTGAGGGCGGCCCGCTCGGCGAAGGGCAGCAGCCGCTCCAGCTTCTCCAGGCCGGCCTCGATCCAGCCCGCGGGACGGAAGGCGCGGTGGTCGCCCTTGGCGAGCTCCATGCCCGGCTGCATATCGCCCCAGAAAAGACCGCCGTAGTCGACAACGCGGGTGAGCACCTTGACGCCGTGGCGGGCGGCCGCGTCGAGGCAGAGCTCGCCGGGCCAGGGCTCGAGCGGGTTGAGGATGATCATCGCCCAGTCGATCCGATCGCCGAAACGCTCCAGGCAGGAGATCAAGTCGAGGGTGAAGCCGTTGGCGGGCCCGGGGGCGACCCCGATCTGCGCCGTCAGGCCCGCCTCGCGCAGCGCCTCCATCCCGTCCCAGACCGCCTCGCTCGAGTAGCCGGTGCGGTCGGGGTTGTGGAGCAGCAACAGGTCGAAGGAGGGGGCGCCGATCCGTTCCAGGCTGCGCTCGGCCGCCATCCGCAGGTAGCCGCCGTACTCGGCGGGGCCGCGCAGGGCCGGGTCGGTGAAGCGGGGGAAGCCCTTGGGGCCGTTGCGCTCGCCGGCGTAGAAGTCGTGGCCGACGGCGCCGACGAGGCTGAAGCTCTCCCGCCCCACCCCCTCGAGGGCGCGACCGAGGACACGGTCGGCCTCCCCCTGCCCGTAGGCATCGGCGCTGAGGACGGTGTCGATGCCGTTGCCGGGCCGCAGCAGCGAAACCAGGCGGTCCTCGTCGATCGCCTCGCCGAAGTGCAGGAATCTGCCGCCGCTCCAGGTGCCAATCGCGCTGGGACCGGGGGCGCTCACGCCGGCGGCCGGCTCAGGACTCGGCGGGGTCGTGCGGCGACTCGTCCTCGCCGTCCGGCCCGTGCTCGGCCTCGCCCTTCTTGGCCCCCACCCCGACCGCCTCCGGCTCGGGTTTGTGCGGCGGCTTTTTCTTGGGCTTCTTCGGCGCGATGATGGTCAGGCTGAGCGGTTTGTCCTCCTCGTCCCCGGCGGGGTCGCGAGCGACCATCACGGTCGAGCCGGGGGTCATCGGCCCGGCGCGCAGGACTTCGTCGGCCAGCGGGTCCTCGATGTAGCGCTGGATCGCCCGGCGCAGCGGGCGGGCGCCCATCGACGGGTCCCAGCCCTTCTCGACCAGCAGGTCCTTGGCCTCGTCGGTCAGATCCAGCTGCAGTTCGTGCTCGGCGACCTGGACCCGGACCCGGTTGATCATCAGGTCGATGATCTCCTTGACCTCGTCCTTGGCCAGCTTGTGGAAGACGATCACCTCGTCGATCCGGTTGAGGAACTCGGGCCGGAAGACTTTTTTGAGGTCGCTCATGATCCGGTTCTTCATGTCGTCGTAGGACATGCCGGTCTCATCGGAGACGGTGAACCCGATCGAGGTGTTCTTGGAGATCTCGGCAGCGCCGATGTTCGAGGTCATGATCACGATCGCGTTGCGGAAGTCCACGGTGCGACCCTGGGCGTCGGTGAGGCGCCCGTCCTCGAGAATCTGCAGGAGGATGTTGAAGACGTCCGGGTGGGCCTTCTCGATCTCGTCGAGCAGCAGCACCGAGTAGGGCTTGCGCCGCACCGCCTCGGTCAGCTGGCCGCCCTCGTCGTAGCCGATGTAGCCGGGCGGAGAGCCGACCAGGCGGCTGACCGCGTGCTTCTCCATGTACTCGGACATGTCGATCCGGATCATCGCCTCCTCGTCGCCGAACAGGAAGTCGGCGAGGGTGCGGGCCAGCTCGGTCTTGCCGACGCCGGAGGGGCCGAGGAAGATGAACGAGCCGGCGGGGCGCTTGGGGTCCTTGATCCCGGCCCGCGAACGGCGGATCGCTTTGGAGACGGCGGTGATCGCGACCTCCTGGCCGATCACCCGCTTGTGCAGCTCCTCCTCCATGCGGATCAGTTTCTTGGTCTCGGCCTCGGTCAGTTTGAAGACCGGGATGCCGGTCCACATCGAGACGATGTCGGCGATCTCCTCCTCGCCGACCTCCGGGCGCTCGCCGTTCTCGCCCTCGGCCCACTCGTCTTCGAGCTGGCGCTTGCGGGTGGTCAGCTGGCGCTCGGTGTCACGCAGGTTGGCGGCCTTTTCGAACTCCTGGGCCTCGATCGCGGCCTCCTTGTCGCGCCGCGTCGTCTCGATTTCCTCCTCGAGGTCGCGGTAGACCGGCGGCGTCGACATGCTCTTGATGCGCATCCGCGAGCCGGCCTCGTCGATCAGGTCGATCGCCTTGTCGGGCAGGAAGCGGTCGGAGATGTAGCGGTCGGCCAGTTCGGCTGCCGCTTCCAGGGCTTCGTCGTTGATCGTCACCCGGTGGTGCTGTTCGTAGCGCTCGCGCAGACCTTCGAGGATCTTCACGGTGTCCTCGGGCGAAGGCTGGTCGACGCGGATCTGGGCGAAGCGACGCTCCAGAGCGGAGTCACGCTCGAGGTACTTGCGGTACTCGTCGAGCGTGGTCGCGCCGATCGTCTGCAGCTCGCCGCGAGCCAGGGCCGGCTTCAAGATCGAGGCGGCGTCGATCGCGCCCTCGGCGGCGCCGGCGCCGACCAGGTTGTGGAGCTCGTCGATGAAGAGGATGATGTCGCCGCGCTGGGTGATCTCTTTCATCACCTTCTTGAGCCGCTCCTCGAACTCGCCGCGGTACTTCGAGCCGGCGACCAGCGCCGCCAGGTCGAGCGTGTAGATCTGCTTGTTCTTGAGCAGCTCCGGGACCTCGCCTTTGTTGATCCGGGCCGCCAGACCCTCGACCACCGCGGTCTTGCCGACGCCGGGCTCACCCAGCAGCACCGGGTTGTTCTTGGTGCGGCGGGAGAGGATCTGCATGATCCGCTCGATCTCGGTCTCGCGACCGATCACCGGGTCGAGCTTGCCCTCCTCGGCGAGGCGGGTCAGGTTGCGGCCGAACTGGTCGAGCAGTTTCGAGGACTTTTTGCCCTCGCCCTGACCGCCGCCGCCACCACCGCCACCACCCTGGCGACGCCCGCCGGGCCCGGACAGCATCCGGATCACCTCGTTGCGGATCTTGTCGGAGTCGGCGTCGAAGTCGAGCAGGATGCGGGCGGCGACGCCCTCGTTCTCACGCACCAGGCCGAGCAGGATGTGCTCGGTGCCGATGTAGTTGTGGCCGAGCGAGAGCGCCTCGCGCAGCGCCAGCTCGAGCACCTTCTTGGCGCGCGGCGTGAACGGGATCTGGCCGGAGGTGACCTCCTCGCCGGAGCCGACGATGCGGACGACCTGCGAGCGCACCCGTTCGACGGTGATGTCGAGGGACTCCAGGACCCGCGCGGCCAGGCCCTCCTCCTCGCGCAGCAGGCCGAGCAGGATGTGCTCGGTGCCGATGTAGTTGTGCTTGAGCGTGCGGGCCTCCTCCTGGGCTAGGACGACGACCTGTCGGGCTCGCTCGGTGAATCGCTCGAACAAAAGATTCCTCTTCTTGGTCGAACCCGGTTGGCCCGGGTTAGTACCGGCAGACGCCCTCTCGATATCGGCAGGCGCCCATGTGTCGCTTAACTCTACCGAGAGCACCTGTCCGGCCCCCGGCCCCGAGTATGCGCTAAAAGCGGGCTTTCAGCGTGCAGACGGCACGGACCGGCCACAAATTGCCCGCTACACGTCGCATTCAGGTCTTCATCGCCGGGAAAAGCAGCACCTCGCGCAGGCTGCTCGACCCGGTCAGCATCATCACCAGGCGGTCGATGCCGAGGCCGACGCCGCCGGTCGGCGGCATCCCCTGTTCCAATGCTTCGACGAATACCTCGTCGTAGGGCTGGGCCTCTTCGTCGCCGCGATCCTGCTCGGCGGCCTGCTGCTCGAAGCGGCGCCGTTGCTCGTCGGGGTCGTTCAGCTCGCTGAACGAGTTGGCGATCTCGACCCCGCCGGCGAAGGCCTCCCAGCGCTCGACCACGCCCGGCTCGGAGCGGTGGGCCTTGGCGAAGGGAGAGAGCTCGGCCGGGTAGTCGAAGACGAAGGTGGGCTGGATCAGACCCGGCTCGACGTCGCGGGAGAGCAGGCCGTCGACCAGCTTGCCCCATCCCTCGGCCGGATCGGGCTCTGCGCCCATCGCCCTAGCCAGCGCCTCCCGAGTCGGGTGCTCGGCGATGTCGACCCCGGCCCGCTCGAGGATCGCCTGCCGCAGGGTGAGGCGCCGCCAGGGGGGCGCGAAGTCGATCTCGACCTCGCCGCGCCGCACCTTGGTCGTGCCCAGCACCCGCTCCGCCACCTCCGCCACCAGCAGCTCCAGGTCATGTGCGGTCTTCTCGTAGTCCGCGTATGCCTCGTACCACTCGAGCATCGTGAACTCGGGGTTGTGCTTGTGGGAGACGCCCTCGTTGCGGAAGTCCTTGCCGAGCTCGTAGACGCGGTCGATGCCGCCGACCACCAGCCGCTTCAGGTACAGCTCGGTGGCGATCCGCAGGTAGAGGTCGCGGTCGAGGGCGTTGTGGTGGGTGACGAAGGGCCGCGCCAGGGCGCCGCCGTAGAGCGGCTGCAGGACCGGCGTCTCGACCTCGACATAGCCGTGTTCGTCGAGCCAGCGGCGGATCTCGCTGACGGTGCGGCCGCGGACCGCGAAGACGCGGCGGCTCTCCTCGTTGGCGATCAGGTCCAGCTCGCGGCGGCGAAAGCGCGTCTCGGTGTCTTCCAGGCCGTGGAACTTGTCGGGCGGCGGCCGCAGGCTCTTGGCGAGCAGGCGCCAGTGGTCGAGCGCCAGCGAGAGCTCGCCGCCGCGACGGGTCGCCATCGCAGTCCCCTCGGCGCCGACGATGTCGCCGAGGTCGAGGTTGACGAGCAGCGCGAAGGCCTCCTCGCCGAGCAGGTCCTCGCGCGCGTGCAGCTGAATCTGGCCGCTGCCGTCGCGGAGGTCGAGGAAGCAGGCCTTGCCATGGCCCCGTCGGGCGACGATTCGCCCCGCGACCCGGTGCCGCGACTCGGTCTCGATCCCCGGCGCCAGCCCCTCGTGAGCCGCCCGCACCTCACCAATGTCCTCGCGCCCGGAGAACTCATGCGGAAACGGATCGATCCCCGCATCCCGAATCCGCCCCAGCTTCTCCCGCCGGTCGCGCAAGACGTCTGAAAGCTTCGGCTCCTCACTCACGATCGGCGAGCCTACAGCGCACGTGACGAGGCGATCCCGGTAGGGGTGAAGCGTCTTGTACTTTTTTGCCGCTGCGGCTCGGGCGGCAGCCAGCGACGACCCTCAAAAAAGTTAAGCGAAACCCCTACCGGGATCGCCTCGTCCCTATGCCTTCTCAATCTTCGTGATTTTGAGTTTCTTCCTGGGCCCCCGCGGCACCTCGACCGTGACGATGTCGTTGCGCTTGCGGCCGACCAACGCTTTGCCGATCGGCGACTCGTTGGAGAGTTTGTGCTCGACCGGGTTGGCCTCGGTCGAGCCGACGATCTGGAATTTCTGCGAGTCGCCGGTCTTCTGGTCTTTGACGTGGACGATCGAGCCGAAGCCGACCTCTTCGGTGTTGAGCGCCTTCTCGTCGATCACGGTGGCGCGGCGCAGGCGCTCCTCGAGCTGGGCGATCCGCCCCTCGAGCAGGGCCTGTTCGTTCTTGGCGTCGTCGTATTCGGCGTTCTCGGAGATGTCGCCGAATTCGCGCGCCTCCTTGATCCGCGCCGCGACCTCGCGACGTTTCGTCGTCGAGAGGTGCTCGATTTCCCCTTTCAACTTCTCGAGACCCTCTGGGGTGATGACCGCCTGACGACTCACTGATGCGACCTCGCTTTTGGCTGTGGAGAGAGCCGCGAAAACGGCTCCCGGACCGAAAAAAACGCCCCGATATGGCGGACTGATTCGCCACACCTGGGCACGGAGTCGCGGGATTATAGCGAGGGACGCACCCCGGCAATCAAGGCCGTTCCAGCAACCGCGACGGGCTCGGCGAGGCCGCCGACCAGCTCTCTCGCGCGAGCGAGGACAGCCGTGCGCTGGAGCTCCTCGACGAGCTGCGGAGGAGCCTCCAGCCGCTCCATATACCAGGGGTAGAACTTGCGCAGGTAGCGCTCGGCCCGCTCGGCTCCGAGGTGCTCCTCGGCACGGTCCATGGTCCACAGCAGCTCGGCCGTCACCTCCGCGCGGGTCGGCGGCTCGACGCGACGGCCGGTCAGTTCCTCGAACAGCCAGGGGTTGCCGAGTGAGCCGCGGGCGATCATCACCGCCGCGGCGCCGGACTCGCGATACGCGGCACGGGCCGCCGCGGCGCTGCTGAGGCCGCCCGAGACGATCACCGGCACCTCCACCCGCTCGACCAGCTCCCGGGTCAGCGCATAGTCGGGTGCGCCCTTGTGACCTTTGGTCGCCGCCCGGGGGTGGAAGGCGATCGCCGCCACCCCGGCCTCCTCGGCAAGCCGCACCGCGAGGTCGAAGCCGGAGCGGTCGCCGGTCTCGATCCCGGAGCGCAGCTTCACCGTCACCGGCAGGCCGCTGCCCGCCGCGGCGCCACGGGCCAGCGCCAGGGCCAGCTCGGGGTCGCGGAGGAGCTGCGCACCGGCACCGGTGCGGCGGACCTTGGGGACCGGGCAGCCCATGTTGATGTCGATCAGGTCGGCGCCGGCCTCAGCCGCGATCGCGGCGCCGGAGCGCATCACCTCGGCGTCGTGGCCGAAGAGCTGGATCGAAACCGGGTGCTCGTCGGGGTGGATGCGCATCAGATCGCGCATGGTGCGCTCGTTGCGGTAGTGCAGGGCGAAGCTGGAGACCATCTCCGAGACGGCGAGGCCGGCGCCATGGCGTTTGGCCTGCAGCCGCACGAACCAGTTGCCGATGCCCGCCAGCGGCGCCAGCAGCACCCGGTTGGAGATCGGCACGCCGCCGATCCGGAACGGATCAGTCAGCTGTGGGCGAGTTGCGTTCATGGATCAGTCGCAGCCCCTTCAGGGTAAGCAGGTCGTCGACCTCCTCGATCGTCTCGGTGAAGGGAACGACGATAGAGGCGTACCCACCCGTGGCGAGCAGCCTCGGGTTCGGGAGTTCCTCTTCGATCCGCCTGACGATGCCGTCGATCAGACCGGCGAAACCGAATATGAAGCCGGAATGGATCGCCGCGCGCGTCGAGCGGCCGATCGCTTCCTGGGGCTCTTCGAGGTCGATCCGGGTGATCCGGGCCGCCCGTTCGATCAGGGCGCTGAGCGAGGGGGCGAGGCCGGGACCGATCGCGCCACCGAGGTACTCGCCGTCAGCCGAGACGGCGTCGATGTTGATGCCGGTGCCGAAGTCGACCGAGACACAGGCCTCGCCGAAGCGCTCGTAGGCGGCGATCGCGTTGACGAGGCGGTCGGCGCCCACCTCGAGCGGGTTCTCAATCCGGATCGGCATTCCCGTCTTCACCCCGGGGCCGATCGCCAGGAACTCGGCGTCGAGGTAGCGCTGGGCGAGCTGCTCGAACTGGCGGCCGAGCGGCGGCACGACCGAGGAGACGCAGACGGCGTCGACATCGCCGAAGGACATCCCGCAAAGCGAGAAGAGACCGGCGATCCGCTCGGCCAGCTCGTCTCCGGTTGCCCCCGAGCGGGTCTGGAAACGCCAGTGCTCCACCAGGCGCTCGCCCATGAAGGCGCCCAGGTGCGTCTGCGTATTCCCTACGTCGGCGGCAAGGAGCATCGGTGGATTATCGCGGCCCTCGACTGGCCAGGTGGCCAAACGAGTCGGGTTGTGCTTAGGATCTCCACCATGAGCGCCCGCCTCTTCGTCATCCCCGCCTCGCACCCGAGCATCGCCGCCCAGCTGATGCTCGAGCACAAGGGCATCGCTTACAAGCGAACCGACCTGCTGCCGGTGATCTCCAAGCTGGCGCTTCGGGCCGTCGGCTTCCCGGGTATGACGGTCCCCGCCCTGAAGGTCGACGGCAGCAGGGTTCAGGGCTCGCGCCCGATCGCGCGCGAGCTGGATCGCCTCCAGCCCGAGCCGCCGCTGCTTCCCGCCGATCCCACCCGACGGGCAGCGGTCGAAGAGGCCGAGCGCTTCGGCGACGAGGAGCTGCAGCCGCCGATGCGGCAGATCCTCTGGTGGTCGATAAAGCGCGACAAGGCACCGCTCCGCAGCTACTCAGAAGGGGCAAAGCTCGGCGTCCCGCTTTCCCTGGCGATGAAAACGGCGGCGCCGATCGTCGCCCTCTCCGCTCGCTTCAACGAGGCCGACGACGACCACGTCCGGCGCAGCCTGGCGGCGCTGCCGGCGATGCTGGACAAGATCGACGGCTGGATCGCCGCCGGCGTGCTGGGCGGAGATCGACTCAACGCCGCCGATTTCCAGATCGCCCCCAGCATCGGCCTGGCGATGACGCTCGAAGACCTGCGCCCGGCGATCGAGGGACGGCCCGTGGGTCAGCTGGCCAAGCGCGTCGTCCCGCACTACCCCGGCACGACCCCGCCGATCCTGCCGCCCGCCTGGCTGGAGCCGCTGCGCCGCCAGCCCGCGAGCGCCTAGAGCGGCCCAAGTAGATCTGCCCGCTGCCCCGGGGGCAGTGCCGCGAGCGCGTCAGCGAGGCGGGTGCCGTCGGGAAGCGCCAGCGCCGGGTCGAGCTCGAGCAACGGCGCCAGCACGAAGCGACGGCTGGTGACCTCGCGATGGGGCAGGGTCAGACGCTCGGTCTCCAGCTCGACGTCGCCGAGCAGGAGCAGGTCGACGTCGAGCGGCCGCGGGCTATGCCGGGGCGCTGCGAAGGAGCGGCCGCGCTCGGCCTCGACCTCCTTGCAGACGTCGAGCAGCGCCTCGGGCTCGAGGTCGGTGCGGATCCGAGCTGCGGCGTTGAGGAAATCGGGCTGGTCGAGGACCTCGCCCACCGGCTCGGTCTCGTAAACGGAGGAGGTCGCCTCGACCTCGACGCCCCGCGCCCGCAGCAGCTCGATCGCCGCCCGCAGGTGGGCGGCGGAGTCGCCGACGTTGGAGCCGAGGCCGAGGTAGCCGGTTCGCACCGCCCCTACCCCTCGGGGTCGTCGTCCTCGTCGACCGCGCGCTCCTGGGTCACCTCGACCGCCACCTCCTGGATCGCCAGCGGCAACGGCGGCTCGGGCTTGGCCGCCCGTACCCGCACCGACTCGCAGCCGTAGCGCTCGATCAGGCGCTGGCCGACGACCTGCGCCAGCCGCTCCAAAGTCCGGTAGCTGCGCTCAGTCGCGGCCAGGGCGACGATGTCGCAGACCTGGGCGTAGTCGACGGTGTCCTCGAGGCGATCGGTCAGCATCGCGTCGCAGTCGGGCACATCGAAGGAGACGTCGAACTCGAGCCGCTGCCCGACCTCCTGCTCGGCCTTGCTGACCCCGTGATGGGTGTAGATCGAGAGACCGCGCAGCTCCACTTCGGCGCTCGACTCGATGCCGTTGCCGTGAGCCTCCATTTCCGCAACCTATCCGAGTATCGCCGTGGCGACGGCGATCGCCTGGCCGACCTCGGCGACGTCGTGGACGCGCAGCACCGCGGCTCCGGCCGCCGCGGCCAGGACCGAGGAGGCGATCGTGCCACCCAGCCGCTGGCTCGAATCCGATCCGTCGACCCTGCCGATGAAGCTCTTGCGCGAGGTCCCGACCACCAGCGGCCGCCCCAGCTCGCACAGCTCTGCCAGACGCCGCAGCAGCTCCATGTTGTGCTCGGCCGTCTTGCCGAAGCCGATCCCAGGATCGAGCCAGATCCTCTCCTCCTTCACCCCTGCCGCGAGCGCAGCTTCCAGGCGCTCGCTTAGAAATGCCTTGACCTCGGTGACGACATCGTCGTAGTGCGGCTCGTCCTGCATCGTGCGGGGCGTACCGCGCATGTGCATCAGGACCACCGTCGCCCCACGATCCGCGCACAGCGCCGCCATCTCCGGATCGCCGCGCAGCGCCGTGACGTCGTTGACGATCTCCGCCCCGGCATCGAGCGACGCCTCGGCAACCGCGCTCTTCGAGGTGTCCACCGATATGTCCGCCTCCACGCCGACGAGCCCCCCGACCACCGGAAGCACCCGCCGCAACTCCTCCTCGACGTCGACCTCCTCCGCCCCAGGCCGAGTCGATTCTCCTCCTACGTCGAGAATCGCCGCCCCATCCCGAGCGAGCTCTTCGCCGTGAGCGATGGCGGCTTCCGGATCCAGATAGAGCCCCCCATCCGAAAACGAGTCCGGCGTCACGTTCACGACCCCCATCAACCGCGGACGAGCCATAGCCGCAGTATTCAACGCCCGGGGGCCGGAGAGGCTTGAGCCCTTAGGAAGCGTCGCCGCCCGCGAACCCGGGCCGTGGCCGCGGATTCGGCCGCGCCCCCTCGCGCTGCGGCCGTTCCGGCTCGGGCGCCGGCTCGGCCGGCTCGGCGGGCTCCTCGTCGTCGACGAAGACCTCGTCCTCGGGCTTGCCTTCGAGCAGCGCCACAAACTGGTCGGCGTCGATCGTCTCCCGCTCGAGCAGCAGCTTCGAGATTCGCTCCAGCGCCTCGCGGTGCTCGTTCAGCAGTCCCTTGGCGGTCTGGTGGGCGCTCTCGACCATGCGGCGGATCTCGTCGTCGATCTCGCGGGCGATCTCATCGGAGTAGTCGGGTTCGGCGGAGAATTCACGGCCGAGGAAGGGTTGGCCGCGGTCGTGGCCGAAAACGCGGGGGCCGAGTCGCTCGGACATGCCGAACCGCATCACCATCTGCTTCGCCGTCTCGGTCACCTTTTCGAGGTCGTTGGAGGCGCCGGTGGTGATCTCGCCGAAGACGATCTCCTCGGCGGCACGCCCGCCCAGGGTCATCGCCATCGTGTCGGTCAGCTCGGCGCGGGTGGTGAGGAACTTGTCCTCGGTCGGCAGGCTGATCGTGTAGCCGAGCGCCTGGCCGCGGCTGATGATCGAGATCTTGTGGACCGGGTCGCAGTTGGGCAGCATGTGGCCGACGATCGCGTGGCCGAGCTCGTGGTAGGCCGTGATCAGCCGCTCCTTCTCGCTCATCACCCGGGTCTTCTTCTCGGGGCCGGCGATCACCCGCATGATCCCCTCCTCGAGCTCCTTCATGCTGATCTCGCGGCTGCCGGTACGGGCGGTCAGCAGCGCCGCCTCGTTGATCAGGTTGGCGAGGTCGGCGCCGGTGAAGCCGGGGGTCTGACCGGCCAGCGTGTCGAGATCTATTTCGCGGCCCAGCGGCTTGCCGCGGGTATGAACCTCGAGGATGTGCTTGCGGCCCTTGCGATCGGGACGGTCGACGACGACCTGGCGGTCGAAGCGGCCGGGCCGCAGCAGCGCCGGATCGAGGATGTCGGGCCGGTTCGTGGCCGCGATCAAGATGATGTTGTCCTTCATCTCGAAGCCGTCCATCTCGACCAGCAGCTGGTTCAGGGTCTGCTCGCGCTCGTCGTGACCGCCGCCCATGCCGGCGCCGCGGTGGCGGCCGACCGCGTCGATCTCGTCCATGAAGATGATGCAGGGGGAGTTCTGTTTGGCCTGCTCGAAGAGGTCGCGGACGCGGCTGGCGCCGACGCCGACGAACATCTCGACGAAGTCCGAGCCGGAGATCGAGAAGAAGGGGACGCCGGCCTCGCCGGCGACCGCGCGGGCCAGCAGGGTCTTGCCGGTTCCCGGGGGCCCGTATAAGAGGACGCCCTTGGGAATGCGGGCGCCCAGCGCCTGGAACTTCTTCGGGTTCTCGAGGAATTCCTTGATCTCCTCCAGCTCCTGCACGGCCTCGTCGACCCCGGCCACGTCGCGGAAGGTGATCTTCGGCGCGTCGACGGACATTCGCTTGGCTTTCGATTTGCCGAAGTTCATCACCCGCGAGCCGCCGCCCTGCATCTGGTTCATCAGGAAGATCCAGAAGCCGAAGAAGAGCACGAAGGGGAGGATGTAGGTGAGCAGCGAGAGGATGCTGGAGCCGCCGGTCCCGTGGACCGTGGTTTCCACGTTGGCTTCGTCGAGCGTGTTGAGGAGGCTCTGCTCGGTGTTGTTCGGGAAGCCCGTGGAGAAGCTTTCGCCGTTCTTCTCCTTGACGTCGAGCGAGTTGTCCTTGGTATTGATCGAGACTTCTTCGATCTTGCCCATTGCGATCAAGCCCGTCTTGGGCTTGACCAGCTCGTTGTACGGCGGCGCCTTCGTCCCAGGGTCGTTCGTGATCACCCGCTGGGCGATGAAGGCCAGGATGACCACCAGCAGGATCGGGAATGCCGCGCTTTTGAAAAAACGCCTCAAGGGTGAAATCAGCGTACCAGGGCGGTTTTCCCTGCTCAGTCGGCGAGAGCCGCGACGTAATTGAGATTGCGGTAGCGCTGGGCGTGGTCGAGCCCGTAGCCGATTGCGAAGCGATTGGGAATCTCGAAGCCGACGTAGCGCGGGGAGAGGTCGACGCGAAGGCGCTCGGGCTTGGTCAGCAGCGAGCAGACCTCGAGCGAGGCGGGATTGCGGGCCCGCAGGTTTCTCATCAGGTAGTGGAGGGTGAGGCCAGAGTCGATGATGTCCTCGACGATCAGCACGTGACGGCCTTCGATCGGGGCGTCGAGGTCCTTGAGGATGCGGACCACCCCGGAGGAGTCGGTCTGCGAGCCATAGCTGGAGACGGCCATGAAATCGATCTCGCAGGGAACGTCGATGCTGCGCATCAGATCGGCGAGGAACAGCACCGCGCCCTTGAGGACCCCGACCATGACCAGCTCACGGCCCTCGTAGTCGCGGCTGACCTCACGGCCCAACTCGGCGACCCGGCGCTGCAGATCCTCTTTGGCGACGAGGGTCTCGCCGATCGCGGGGTCGCTCACGCGCCGCAGTCTAGATATAGACGCCAGTTGCCGACGGGCCGCAAACGTCCCACATGGTGGACGTTTGCGGCCCGTCGGCCGGCTTTTGGCTCAGTCGAGCTCGGTGCGGAGCACGCCGCGCTCAACGATGGCGCGGACGTGGCCGCCGAGGTCGAGCATCGCGGTGCCGGTGCGCGGCAATCCCAGTACCTGCTCGGCGTAGCGGGCGGCGCCCGGGACCGGGCGGCCGGCGGCTCGGTCCGCGAGCCGCTGGACGACGAGCCGGCGCAGCGCCGGGTGCAGCTCCTGCAACCGCACGATCGTGATCGTGCCACGGTCCGAATCGCCGCAACCGTCCACCTCGACGTCGACGAGCGCGTCGAGAAGCTCGGCCTCCTCGCGCAGCAGCTCCGCCGTGCGCAGCACGTTCCGGGCAGCGGCGGGGTGGATCGAGGCCAGCTCCGGCAGCAGGCCGTGGCGAACACGGTTGCGAGCGTAGGCAGCGCCGGCGTTGCTGCTGTCCTCGCGCCAGGCCAGGCCGCGCTCCTCGCAGTAGCCGGTCGTCTCGGCCCGGGTGAACTGCAGCAGCGGCCGGCTCAGGCTGCCGTCGTGCGGGCGCATCCCCAGCAGGGCACGCCGACTCGGCGAGGACGCCAGCCGGTAGAGGATCGTCTCGACCTGATCGTCGGCGGTGTGGCCGGTGACGATCGTCGCGCCCCGAGGCAGGGCCAGCCGGGCCGCGGCCGCGTAGCGCGCGTCCCGCGCCCAGGCCTGGAGGTTCCCCGGCCCCTCGGGCCGCAGCGGGCGCTCGATCGCCAGCTCTACCCCGAGCGAGGCGCAGAGCTCGCCGCAATGGCGCTCGTCCTGGTCGGAATCCTCGCGCAGCCCGTAGTTGACGTGCAGCGCCGTCACCGCCCCGGCCCCCGCCCCACGCACCGCGATGTCGAGCATGCAGACCGAGTCCCGCCCACCGGAGAGCATCGCCACGAGCGGGCTCCCCGGCGAGACCAGCCCCTCGGCGAGCACCCGCTCGAGCATGCGGTCGGCGTCCACGGGTTGAGTGTAAAAAAGCGGCCGCTCAGCTCGCGGCGCGGACGACGAACAGATCGGTCGGCGCCGGGAAGCCCTTCAGGCTTACCTGCCCAATCGGCTCGAGCGCAAGCCGGTCCCTGCCCCCGATCGCCGCCGCCACCCGATCGGTGACCAGGACCTCGCCGGCAAGCGCCCGGTTGACGACCCGGTGGGCGAGGTTGACCTGGCTGCCGAAGTAGTCGCCGTCGCGGTAGACGGCCTCGCCGCAGTGGATGCCGACCCGCGGCTGCGGACGCTGCGGGAAGCGGGCGAGAAACCCGACCGCCCACTCGGTCAGCGAAGCCGCGTCCGGCGAGACCACCATCACCTCGTCGCCGATCGTCTTCACGATCGTCGCCTCCGGTGGCAGGGTCGACTCCACCGTCTCGACGAAGTTCTCGACCACGTCGAGGGCCTCCATGTCCCCCTCCTCCTCGGTGTAGCGGGTGAAGCCGGTGAGGTCGATGAAGCAGAGGGTCACCGTTATCTGGCCGAGTTCGATTTCCGCCGTGTCGGCCCCCAGCCCAGACTCCATGTGGCCGACCACGTCCTGCTCGAGGAAGAAGCGCAGGTAGCGGTTGTGCAGGTACTCGGTCAGCGGGGCCGCCAGCGGCAGGATGTCGGCCGCCAGGTCCCCCATCTCCTCCGCCATCTCCAGCTCCGGGACGGCGTCGCGGATCAGTGGCTCGTGGACGTAGAGGTGAAATAGGCGGACCTCGGCGTCGGCGATGCGGCGCATCGACTGCACGTAGACGCGGACCAGCTGCAGGAAGGCGACGAGGGGAAAGCCGGCGGCGAGGACCCGGGCGCAGTGGCGCAGGGCCGCGGCGTCGTCCGGGGTGAGGTTCCGCTGCCGGCCCTTCGGGGTGCCGAGGATGACGAGGATCCGTTCGATCAGCTCCGGCTCCAGCCCGGTCTCCGCCGCCACCTCGGCCACCGACACCTTCTCCTCGGCCTCCGAGAACAGCTCCTCGGCGAAGCCAAAGGCGAGCCGGCCCTCGCGACCGGCGCTTTTCAGGTCCTCCAGCGAGTAGCCGCGCTCGCGCATCCGCGCGACGACGCGCGCCTGGGCGGCCGCTGTCGCCGTCCAGCGACCGCGCCGGACCGGGACGACCTTCTCCCCGGCCCAGCGTTTCAGGGTTCTGGCCGGAACCCCGGAACGGCGTGCCGCCTCGCTCAGCGATATGCGCTCGTCGGACATCGCCGAGCGAGGCTAGCCGGAGCAGAGGACCAAACGGCGAGCGGGGCGGTCCGCCAGGTGGGAATCTCCGACCGTGCCGGGGCCCGACGACGCTCTAGGCTCGCCTACCGATGCCGGCCCGACTTCGCCCTACCGCCCCGATCGCAGCCGATGCCATCCTCGTCGGCGACCCTGGACGAGCGCTGATGCTGGCCCAGGAGCTGCTTTCCCAAGCGAAGATGTGCAATCACGCCAGAGGGCTTTGGGGCTACTCGGGGCGCACCGCCGGCGGCCATCGCCTGACCGTGCAGGCGACCGGGATGGGAGGCCCGAGCGCGGCGATCGTCCTCACCGACCTGGCGGAGCTGGGCGTTCGCCGGGCGATCCGGGTCGGCACCTGCGCTGCCCTCGACCCGCGGCTGCGCCCCGGGCAGCTGCTGGCAATCGTCGAGGCGCACGCCTGGGGAGGGCCGGCCGGGCACGCCGGCGAGGTCGTCCTTCCCGATCCGCAGCTGGCGGCGTCGTTGCGAGACCGGCTGGGGAGCGATGCCACCGCGGCTGCGGTAGCCAGCCTCGACACCCTGCACGGCGCGGCGCCCGCCGCCGTGACCGGCGCTGCCGCCGACATGCAGACCGCCGCACTGCTCGACTGCGGGCGCCAGCTTGGTCTGGCCGTCGCCGCCACCCTGATCGTCACCGAGACGGCAACCGGGGAGCTCGGTGCCGAGCAGCCCACCGAACTGGCGGCGAAGCGGGCCGGAACCGCTGCCGCTGCCGTACTCTCAGCCTAAAGTCGAGGGTTAGCCTTTGACTTTTTTAGCCGTCTGGCGGCGAATCGCGCCGACGTCCCGGCTGACTTGATCGATCTGCTCCTCGACGTCCTCCAGCCGCTGCGAAAGTGATCGCAGGCGGCGCTCCAGGCGTTCGAGGTCGGTGGCTGAGGAAAGGTTCAGGGCTCCCATCGCCGCCTGCTGGGCCTCGATCGCCTTCTCGCGAGCGCCGAAGGCGGCGGAGATGGCGTTGTGCAGCGTGGGGTTGTCGATCAACGCCTGGGCCAGCTCGCCGATCGCCTGCTCGCTGCGCGCGCGCAGCCCATCCTGCTCCTCTTGGTCGATCGTCATCCCGGCCTTCCGCGGTTCATTGACAGCAGCTTAACGAGCCCATCCGATTCAGTTGAAACGCTCTCAGATGCAGGCATGACAGCGATGTTGATTAAGGCCATGTTGGGGGGCGGCTGGGCCGTTGCGCCCCCCCAGGCGAACGGATACCGTGGGCTCGCCTGTCGCGCGGGGAGGACACGGGTGCAAATCTCCGTGAACCGTGGCAGCGGGTACCGAGGCGCATTGGGATGAGAGCCAAGATCGCACTGATCGTCGTACTCGCCAGCTTTCTGGCGGCGGCCGCGCTTGGTGCCGGCATGGCGGGCGCCGATCCACTGGCGGAAAGCACGCCGGCCGAACCGTCCACGACGACCACGACCGCAGTCCCGTCATTGCAGGCGCCGGCCTGCGCCAACGGCGTCGACGACGACGGTGACGGCCTGATCGACATGGCCGATCCCGACTGCAGCTCACCCACCGACACCAGCGAGGCAACCGAAGCCACCAGCGGTGCCGAGGTGCCGGCTCCGGCTCCGGCCGGCGAAGGGGTCAGCGGCGGCAAGGGGGCCGAAAAAGCTTCGGCTGGAGTGAAAAAGGGCGCCACCATCGACGGCGACAGTGCCGGCGGCGCGGACACCCGCGGCGGTGTCACCCACAACGAAAGCCTCGGCGACCCCAGCGGCGGTGGCGGCTCCAGCGGTGGCCTCAGCGCCCCCAGCGCCACCGGCGGCGGCGATCAACCGCTGAGCGAAGGCTCCAACGGAGGCTCGCAGTTCTCCGCCGGCGGCGCCCCCACCACGATCAACCCGACGACCACGATCGCCCCGTTCGGGCCGGCTCCGATCGGCGTCCCCAACTTCGTCATCGACTCTTTCGAGATCCCGCCCTTCCTGCTGCCGATCTACCAAGCCTGCGGAGCCGAATACGGAATCCCCTGGGAGGTGCTGGCCTCGATCAACAAAATCGAGACCGGGTTCGGCACCAACCTCAACGTCTCCAGCGCCGGCGCCGTCGGCTGGATGCAGTTCCTGCCCTCGAGCTGGGAAACGTACGGGCTCGACGCCAACGGGGACGGCCGCAAGGACCCCTACAACCCGGTCGACGCGATCTGCGCCGCGGCCCACTACCTCAAGGTCGCGGGCGGCACCCATGACCTCTACGACGCGATCCTCGCCTACAACCACGCCGACTGGTACGCCCAGGAGGTGCTCCTCTACGCCCGCGCCTACGGCAAGCTTCCTTCCGACCTGATCGGCTCGCTGACCGGGCTGACCGAGGGGGCCCACTTCCCGATCGCGGCCAATGCCCGCTACGCGGACGACATCTCCGCCCGGGCGGCGTTGAAGGGCTCGAGGCCCGACAGCCGCGACTCCGGCAGCGCCGCCGCGGTGATCTCGTCATCCCCAACCCGTCGCGGGATCAACATCTTCAGCCACGAGAAAGCGCCGGTGGTCGCCGTCAACGACGGCGTGATCCGCAAGATCGGCAGCTCCTCGAAGCTCGGCAAGTACGTCGTCCTCGAAGACACCTACGGCAACCGCTACACCTACGCGGAGCTGGGCGAGATCGTCCGCGACCACCGCACGGTCGTGGTCTCCTCCGGCAAGGAACAGCAGATCCCGGTCGAAAGCCAGGACCTGCGGCCGCGACTGCGGGCCCTGCCCGACCGCGCCGCCGCCGGCGCCCAGCCGGAGGGCGAAGGCGGCGCCGCCACCGACAGCGTCAGCCCGGCACCGGCCGACGGCTCGCTGCGGGTCGGCTCGAAGGTGATCGCCGGCACCGTGCTGGCAAGAGTCGCCGGCGGCGAAGGCGGCATCGATCCCCACATCAACTTCTCGATCCGCCCGGCCGGTCGCGGCGCCCCGCGGATCGACCCGAAGCCGATCCTCGACGGCTGGAAGCTGCTCGAAGCGACCGCCATCTACCGCGCCAAGGGCAAGAACCCGTTCGAGTCGCAGCTCAGCGGCGCCGGCGTGCTGCTGCTCTCCAAGGACGCGCTGGAGAAGCGCGTCCTCGACGACAACGGCCTCTCGATCTACCCGTGTGGCCGCCAAGACATCGAAACCGGCCAGATCGACCGCCGGGTGCTCGCCGTGCTCGAGTACCTGCGCTCGAAAGGCTTCGCGATGACGATTACCGCGCTCAAGTGCGGGCACAGCCTGCTGACCACCTCCGGAAACGTCTCCGAGCACAGCACCGGCGACGCGGTCGACATCGCCGTCATCAACGGCGTCCCGGTGACCGGGCACCAGGGCCCGGGGACGCTGGTCGACGAGCTGATTCGCGACGTGCTGGCGCTGCAGGGGACGATGCATCCCCACCAGGTGATCTCGCTCGAGGACCTGCCGGGCGAAACCAGCTTCGCGCTGCCCGATCACTACGACCATGTCCACATCGGCTACTACCCGGTCGCGACCGAAGCCAGCCCACTCGAATCCGAATTCTCGGTGCTGCTGAAGCCGGACCAGTGGCAGCGCCTGATCGGGCGACTGAGCGAGATCGAAAACCCGGAAGTTCCGATCGGGCCGTCCAAGTACTCGCTGCCCGACAAAAAGGGAACGGCGGGCAGCGCTGCCTCCAATGGCGGTCTGGCCGGCGAAGACTAGGCGGGCTCGGGAGAATCCCGGCCTCTGGCCAAGCTATTCGGATTCGCGCAGTTCGACTTCGCCGGCCCGCTACCGCTGGCGGACGGCCGCTACCTGGCTCGTCAGGAAGACGGGGGCGAGAGCGTTCTCGTCGTGCAGACGCTGGGGGCGCCGCCCCCAGCCGTACGCAGGCGGCGGCGCCCGCGAAAAGCCACGCCCGGCGCAGAGCCCTCTCCCCTCCCCCTCGCCCGTGCCACGGCGGTTCGGGCCTTCGCCCCTTTCGAGACCGAGGAGGACGCCGCTCGCCGGCTCGAAGAGGCAGCCGAGAACGAGGACATCGCGGACACCCTGGTGGCGGCTGGGATCGCCCTGCTCAATCGTGCCCTGCACGTGCACGCGGCCGCCGCTGCCGATCCTTACGTCCACGAGTTGATCCCGGAGCGGGCGGTGGCGGTTCGAATCGGCTACGGGAGCGGCGATGAGATCGCCGCCGGTACCTTCACCACCGCCCGCGAGGTCGACGTCTTGGCCGGCGGGGCATCGCGCCGCAGGCAGCGCCAGGAAGACCTGCGACCGCAGGAACGGGTCGCGGCCGTGCTGGGCGGGCGCGAGTCGGTCGACGCTTGCGAGACCCTGCTGCTGCGGGCCCGGGCCGACCTCGACGCCGGCCGCAGCCGCGAGGCGGCGCTGCAGCTGCGGGTCGGCCTCGAGGCCCTGCTGGTGGAGCTGCAGGGCGCCGTGGCCGATCCAGACCACGCCAAGGACATGGGCATCCTCAACGCTCGCCGCGCCGAGCTCGGGGAGGCGGCGAACACGGCGCTGACGGGCGAGCTGAGGACGTCGCAGAGAGAGCAGGTAGGCGAGCTTCTTGCGATCTGCGAGCGAGTTCTGCGGCGGCGGCGAATCCTCCGGGGCTAGTCGTACCTAACCCTCAAGTTGAGGTTGAGTAAAGGCCCCTCAGAGGGCGAGGCGGTTGCCGACGATCGCGTCGAGCAACGAATCGGCCAGGTGGTGGGCTTCGTCGAGGGGCACACCTGTGATCGACGGCACGCCGATCACGGTCAGCCCCGCCGCCCGCGCCGCGGCCACCCCAGTCGGGGAGTCCTCGAGGGCGACGACGGAGGAGCCCGGTTGGACCCCGAGCCGCCGGCACGCCTCCAGATAGGGGTCGGGCGCCGGCTTCGGTGCCGCGACTTCGTGCGCGCTCACCACCACGTCGAAGCGGTCCTCGAAACCGACCAACTCGAGCGATCGCCGCACGAAGGCAAGCGGCGAGTTGGAGACGAGCCCGATCGGAGTCCCGCGCTCCTTCAACGCGTGCAGCAGCTCGCGAGCGCCGACCATCGCCTCGACCCCGTGCTCCAGCTCGGCGACGACCAGCGCGTTCAACTCCTCGATCAGCTCCGCTGCCCGGCCCGGCTCCCCCAGCCGCTTTTCCAGGACACCGCCGGCGACCTCGGCCGAGGTGCCGACCAGCTCGCGCTTGTCGGCCGGGGTGAACTCCCTCCCGCGGCGCACGAACAGATCCTGCTCGGCCCGGGTCCAGACCGACTCGGTGTCGAGCAGCAGACCGTCGTTGTCGAAAACGACGGCGTCGGGCAGGGCGACCTCCATTGCCGGATCATCTCAACTCGCTCCAAGGCAGCCGAAACCGCTAGCGTCGCCGGCAATGGCCTTCCACGTCGAGATCAGCGCCGGCTACCAGCACGCCCGCGTCTTCAACCTGAACCGCGAGGACGTGGAGGCGAAAATCGTCGGCCCCTGGCTCGAGGACCGCATCATCGAGATGGGCGACCACGAGTGGGAACCGCGCGAGAGCCGCCTGACGATTCTCGAGGGACCGCATATGGAGACGACCGACCTCTCCTTCGGCCAGGGGTGGGCCAATGCCGAGCGGGCCTCGGAGAACGTGACCCGCGGCCTCCTGCAGTCGGCTCCCCCGCCCCGCACGCCGGACGCCTTCCTCGTCGAAACGGAGTCGCCGGAGTCGGTCACGGCAGATCTGGTCGCCGGCCACGACGGCCGGGCGATTCACTGGGGCGAAGCGAGGCAGAGACTCGACGGCCGCGACCCGGAGATCGCGGCCGTGATCCTCGTCGTCAGGCGACCTGCTGGCCGGCGGCGCCGCAGCAAAGTTGAGCGCGACGCCGCGGGGGACGACCAGCACCGGGTAGGTGGCGGCCTCGACCGCGTAGTCGCTGGCGGCGCTGAGGACGACCTTGCCCTCGGGCGCCTCGGGCCGGGAACCGACCACGAGCAGGTCGACCGGACCGCTGCCGTGCTCGGCGACGCCGGCGCCGAGCGCGGCCGCGAGGCTGTCGGCGGTCTGCGCGGGCGGCTCGCGTCGCCCTCGTCGATGACGCCGACCGTGTTGACGCTGACCGACGGGTTGGTATGGAGCCCAGCCGGCGCGACGGCGATCGCCGACGGGCCGCCCAGCAGCAATTTGTGAGCGGAGATTCCGGGCTTGACGGTCCCCGCGGCGGTCCGGTACTCGGAGCCGAAGACGATGATGTCGGCGCTTCTCGCGCTCGGCCAGCTCGGTCAGACCGACGCTGGTCGCGGGATTGACGACGACGTGCCGCGGCATATCGGGGGTGCCCACCGAAGCCGCGCCGCGGGCCAGCAGCTCCTCGGCCTGTTTCTCGCTCGAGCGCGCCGTCCCCGAAGGAGTGGCGGACGTAGGCGAGCGAGAGCTCGGCGCCGGAGAAGGCGAGCAGCCGACCGAGTGCCAGGGCGTCGCGGTCGTTGTCGGTGTCGTCGTAGGAAACGATGATCTTCAGAGCCATCAGTGCCTCCTTTGAGCGTTTGTTCGCGAAGTTCGAAACCGATGGTGGCACCCGGTTTGCATTAGCACAACTGGTATTATCTATAGTTAGAATCAGTTTTACTTATGTTCAATGTCAGCCGCCTCAACGTCTTTCGCGAGGTCATCGCCCACGGCTCGTTCTCGGCCGCTGCGGACGCTCTCTCCTACTCGCAGTCGGCGGTCTCGCAGTCGATCGCCACCCTGGAGGCGGAAGCCGGGGCGCCGCTGATCGAGCGCAGCCGCGGCGGCGTGCGCCCGACCGTGGCCGGGGCCGCGCTGGCCGGGCACGTCGGCGGAATCCTCGCCCAGATGGAGGCTGCCGAGGACGGAGATCGCGGCGATCGCGCGCCGGCCGCGGCGGCCGCCTGCGGACCGCGTCCTTCCCGACCGCCGGCGCGACCCTGATGCCGCAGGCGATCGCCGGCTTCCGCGCCTCCCACCCTGGCGTCGACGTCAGCCTCGCCGAGGGCGAGCCGGAGGAGATCGCCCCGCGCCTGCGGGCGGGCGAGTTCGACCTCGTGCTCCTCTTCGAGTTCGAGGGAGTCGGCGAGAGGCTCGGGGCCGGCTTGCGGCGCTTCGAGCTGCTCGACGACCCGCTGCACCTGGCGCTGCCCGACGACCACCCGCTGGCCGCGCGCAGGAAACTGCGGCTGGAGGACCTGCGCGACGAGTCGTGGATTCAGACCTCCACCTCCAGCCCCTGCGCCAGGCACGTGGTCCGCTCCTGCCACGCCGCCGGTTTCGAGCCCCATGTCGCCTTCGAGAGCGACGACTACCAGACCGTCCAGGGCCTGGTCGCGGCGGGAGTCGGCGTCGCCCTGATTCCGGAGCTGGCGCTTCTCCACCGTCCGCGACGACATCAGGATCCGCGCCCTGCACCCGGGCAGCCCCGTCCGCAAGGTCTTCGCGGCGACCCCGCGCGCGGCCGCCGTGACCCCGGCGGTGGCGACGATGCTCGACGTCCTACGGCAGACGTCCCGCACCCCCACCGCGGCGGTCGCCTGAGCGGAGTGCCCACCGAAATCGGGAACCGCCCCCGGGAGAGTGCGGGGGCGGTTCCTGCTCGCGATCGGTCGGTTGGGGCGGCCGATATCGCCCTTCCCGCCTAAGGAGTGGACCCGGCAGCGGTGGGGCGCGGCCGGAGCGACCCCCGCCGGATAGCCGAGGGACGGCACGTCGGACGGGTACACCTCGTGCCCGTGGACGGCGATGTCGCCGACCTCCATTTCCTCGTCGCTCATCCGCAACGGCACGAAGAGGCCGACCAGCTTGAGCAGGATGAAGGTGCCGATCGCGGAGAACACGATCACCCACAGAGCGGTCAGCGCCTGCCACCCGAGTAGGTGCAGCCCACCGCCGGAGATCGTGCCGGCGAGGGCGGTTTCCGCCATCGCGTTGTTGGCGAAGATCCCGACCAGGAGGCCGCCGAGCAAGCCGGCGAAGCCGTGCGTGTAGATGACCCCGAGAGTGTCGTCGACATTGCGGAACGGGCGTACCCGGCTCAGGTAGTTGAGCGCGAAGTAGACGAAGGTCGCTGGCCGATTACGCCGATGATGATCGCTCCCCAGCCGTTGACGAAACCGGCTGCCGGGGTGATCGCGACGAGGCCGACGATCATCCCGTTGACGCTGCCGATCAGGCTCGGCTTGCGGCCGGTCGCGTAGTCCCAGGCGACCCAGACCACCAGGGCAACCGCGGTGCAGAGGTTGGTGTTGAGCACGGCGGCGGAGGCGATGCCGCTGGCTTCGTACCAGTCTCCACCGTTGAAGCCGTTCCAGCCGAGCCAGAGGAGTCCGGCTCCGACCGCGACCATCGCCAGGTTATTCGGTGCGTCGACCTCGCGGTCACGCTGCAACCTTGGCCCGATCACCCAAGCCGCCACGAATCCGGAGACCCCTGCGGCGAGGTGGATCACGTAACCACCGGAGAAGTCCACCGCGCCGTGCTGGGCGAAGAAACCACCGCCCCAGATCAGGAAGGCGTTGATCGTGTAGACGAGCACGGTCCAGAGGGCGACGAACGGGATCCATGCCTTGAAGTTGATCCGCCCGAGCACCGATCCAAGCATCAGGAGAGGGGTGATCGCCGCGAAGACGATCTGGAAGTAGGCGAGCGTCGACTCCGGGAAGGCGAATTCCAATTCGCTGAACTCCGGGATCTTCGCCCGTCCGAGCTCGGCGCTCGCGCTCAAAATCGAACCCGGCTGACCCCACATGTTGCCGAAGAAGCCGCTATGCGTGCCGAGGATGTGAATCGGGTTCCCGAAAGCCATTTTGAAGGCGAACAGGCACCAGAGGATGATCACGACCGAGAAAGCGACGAACGCCATCATCATCGAGTTCACCGACCAGCGTTTCTGCATTACGCCGCCGTAGAGAACCATCAGCCCCGGGACGCTCATCAGGCCGACCAGGGTCGCGGCGGTGAGCTGCCATGAGTTGGCGCCTTCGCTCAACCATTCCATAGATCCGGTGTTTCCTTTCTCGTTGCGGGCTTGCCGGACGGACACCTGACAAAGGCAGCTCTCCACGGCGTACTGCGCCCCATTTCAAGTGGGCCTAACCCTTTCGTCGCCCGAGCCGACCCACTACGTACAGGTGTCCAAAGATCGGGCCGGGCGGTTCGCCCGATTGTCGGGAACGGCCTATGGCGCAGGCATTAAGCTGCGGCGGGATGCCGCTCGAGGGCCACTACAAACGCGCCAACACGCCGCTGCGCCGGCTGACCAGGCGCGAGCGCAACATCGTGCTCGCCGGCCTCGCGGTTACCGTCGTCGCGATCCTGGCCCTGGTCCTGGCGACTGCGGGCGACAGCCAGCCGCCGCTGGCCCCAGGCTGCATAAGCGTCAACGTCGCCGGTCGCGTGGGCGGCGAACAGATCCACGCCTGCGGTGCCGAGGCCAGGACGACCTGCGCCCGAGCCACGACCTTCGACAACCCGAGGTCACACACGGTGGTGGCCGCCTGCGAAGAGGCCGGGATCAAGTTCTGATTGGGCGGGGCCGCTAGGCCAGCGTCGCCAGCAGCGCCACCAGCTCCGCGTCCACCTCGCCGTCCAGCTTCAGCTCGGCGTTCCCGTCGTACGGCGTCTCTCCCTTGGTGACGATCGCCAGGCGCCCGCCCCGCTCCAGGGTCAGCTGCGGCAGGCCGGCAACCGGGTGGACGGCAAGCGAGGAGCCGACGCAGATCATCAGCTCCGCCCGTTCGGCCAGGTCGCGAGCTCGTGTCATCGCACTCTCGGACAGCAGCTCGCCGAAGAGGATCACGTCCGGCTTGACCGCGCCGCCACAGGTCGAGCAGAGGGCCACGCCCGCGGCGTCGAAGAGCGCGTCGACCTCGTCGATCTCGAAGCGGGCCGCGCAGCGGGTGCAGGACGAGGTCTCAATCGAGCCGTGCACCTCGACCACGTTCCGCGAGCCGCCGGCGCGGTGCAGGCGGTCGATGTTCTGGGTGACCACGCCCTCGAGCAGGCCGCGCCGCTCGAGCTCGGCGAGCGCCTCGTGGGCGGCGTTGGGCTGCTTGTCGCCGAGCTCATGGAAGCGCGGCCGGTAGTAGGACCAGAAGCGCGCCGGATCGCTTTCGAAGACGTCGATGTGGGCGACCTCCATCGGGTCGACGTTGGCCCAGAGCCCGGTCTCCGGCGTGCGGAAGTCCGGAATCCCCGACGGCACCGAGATCCCCGCCCCGGTCAGGGCCACGGTGCACTCGGACGCTTGGATCAGCTCCGCCAGCCGCAAAACCTCCGCCGACGGGCCGATAAGTTGACTCACCGTCAACTTATCGGCCCGTCGGCGGGCTGTCTCTACTTGCCGCTCCACTTCGGGGTGCGCTTGGTTAGGAAGGCGCCGATGCCCTCTTTGGCGTCGTCGCTGGCGAAGGCGCTGGCGAAGCCCTGCTTCTCGGCTTCGATGCCCTCGTCGAGGTCGCCCTTGTGGGAGACCGTCTTGATCTGCTCGACCGCGACCGGCGCCTGGCCGGCCAGCTTGCGGCCCCACATCAGCGCCGTCTCGAACAGCTCGTGGTCGGGGACGACCCGGTTGACGAGGCCGAGTTCGAGCGCCTCCTCGGAGAGCACCGCGTCGCCGACCAGGTTCATCTCCAGCGCTTTGTTGGGACCGACCAGGCGGGCAAGGCGCTGGGTGCCGCCGAAGCCGGGGATGATCCCCAGCTTGATCTCGGGCTGGCCGAAGACGGCCGCCTCGGCGGCGATCCGCACGTCGCAGGCCATCGCCACCTCGCAGCCGCCGCCGAAGGCGATCGAGTTGACGGCGGCGATCGTCGCCACCCGCGAGCTGCCGAAGTCACGCAGCAGCGCGTGGGCGGTGTGGATCAGCTCCTCGCCGGTCTCGGCGTCCATCTGGGTGAAGGCCTTGATGTCGGCGCCGGCCGAGAAGACGACCGGGACCGAGGAGGCGATCACCATCGCGCCGACGTCCCCGGAGGCCTTGACCTTCTCCCAGACCGTGCCGAGGTCGCGGATCACGTCGGGCGAAACCGCGTTCATCGGCAGGTTGGCGAGCCAGGCGATCGCAACGCCGTCGCGGGTCTCCAGCTTCACCGTGTCCGGCTGCTCGCCCTCGTCGGGCTGCGGGTAGGGGTAGAAGCCCTGTCCCGAGCCGAGGCCGAGGCGGCCCTGAGCGACCAGGCGCTTCAGGGTCACCGGCGCCGCGAAGCGCTCGCCGTGGCGCTCCTCGAGCTCCTCGATCTGCTCCAGCACCTTGTCGAGCCCTTCTACGTCGGCTTTCCAGAACGGCGGCAACAGGCCGCGGCGGGGGTCCAGCCCAGCCCCGGCCATCATCCCGAGGTCGATGTCGCGGACCGAGCAGATCCCCTCCTCGACCAGCAGGCAGGACTCGATCAGGGCGCGACCGGTGAACATCGCCACCAGTTCCTCCGCGTCGGGCGCGGCGTCGCCGGGGATCGTCTGCTCGCCGTCCTTGAAGAAGCCCTCGCCGCCGCTCTTGGCGCCGAGCTTGCCGTCGGCGACCAGCTGCTGCAGCCCCTGGTGGACGTAGAAGCTCTCGCCGTAGGACTCGTTGAGGTGCTCGGCGACGTGGAGGACGGTGTCGAGGCCGAGCAGGTCGGTGAGGAAGAAGGGGCCCATCGGGGCGACCTTCGCCTCGGCGATCGCCTGATCGATCGCCTGCAGCGAGAGACCGTGCTCCTCCTGGGCACGCCAGATCTCCCCGATCGTCGCCATCAGCACGCGGTTGACGACGAAGCCGGGAATCTCGCCGCAGACGATCGGCTGCTTCTTGATCGCCTGGGCGAAGTTGTAGGCGGCGGTGGCGGTCTCCTGGGAGGTGTCCTCGCCGACGACGATCTCGACCAGCGGCATCACCGAGGCCGGGTAGAAGAAGTGGAAGCCGACGACCTTGTCGGCGCGCAGCGTCGTCTCCCCCATCTCGGTGATCGAGAGCGAGGAGGTGTTGGAGGAGAGGATCGCGTGGCCGGGGGTGGCGGCGTCGATCTCGCGGAAGACCGCCTGCTTGATCGCCATCTTCTCCGGCACGGCCTCGATCACGAAGTCGACGTCGCCGAACTCCGCGTAGCTGGTGGTGCCGGTGACCAGGCCCATCACCTCGGCGAGGCGGGCGTCCGCCTGCCCCTGGGTCAGCTTCTCCTTCTTGACCAGGCGGCCCAGCTGCCCCTCGGTGACGGCGCGCGCTTTCTCGACCGCGGCGTCGACGAACTTCTGGTCGATGTCCTTGACGACGACAGGGATGTCGGCGGCGGCGATCGCCTGGGCGATCTCGCCGCCCATCGTGCCTCCGCCGACGACGGCGGCCTTGGAAACGAACATTGCGGGTGAGTCCTCCGGTTTTGGCTTGGCAGGGCGGCGGGCGCCGCGCGGAGGCGGAGGCTATCCGGTCAGGCGCGGTGGGCGCTGCCGACACGGGGGACAAGCGCGGGCGGGCAAAGACTGTACGGCGGTACAAACCCGCGCGGATTGCCCGGCCATTAGGCTCTTTTGGCTCTTCGCAAGGGAGTGAGACCGGACAACCGATCGCGTCCAGGACCGGGCGCGCCGCCAAGTGAGGGACTAGCCAAGCGATGACTCGTATCCGCCAGCAGAATGTGACCGCAGCGCAGTGGAGCTCCAACGGAGAGGCCCTCGGCGCGCTCGACCTGACCCTTCCCGAGAACGAAGCCTTTGGCGCCAACGTCTTCTCCACCGAGGTGCAGCGCGAGAGGCTGCCCGACGATGCCTTCGAGAAGCTGCAGGCGACCCTGGCCGGCGGCGAGGCACTGGACCCCAGCCTCGCCGACGCCGTCGCCGCGGCGATGAAGGACTGGGCGCTGGAGAACGGCGCCACCCATTACACCCACATGTTCCAGCCGCTGACCGGCTCGACCGCGGAGAAGCACGACTCGTTCTTCGAGCCCTCGGGCGACGGCAAGATGCTCGCCGGCTTCTCCGGCAAGGAGCTGATCCAGGGCGAGCCCGACGCCTCCTCCTTCCCGACCGGCGGCCTGCGCGCCACCTTCGAGGCCCGCGGCTACACCGCCTGGGACCCGACCAGCCCCGCCTTCATCCTCGAGAACCCGAACGGGACCCTGCTCTGCATCCCCACCGCCTTCGCCTCCTGGACCGGCGAGGCGCTCGACGCGAAGATCCCGCTGCTGCGCTCGATGGACGCGCTCTCGCGCTCGGCGATCAAGGCCCTGCGCCTGCTCGGCGACGAGCAGAGCCAGCGCGTGTTCACGACCGTCGGGCCCGAGCAGGAGTACTTCCTGATCGACGAGCAGTACTTCTTCGAGCGACCCGACCTGATCAGCACCGGCCGCACCCTGTTCGGCGCCAAGCCGCCGAAGGGCCACGAGCTGGACGATCACTATTTCGGCTCGATCCCGGAGCGGGTGCTGGCCTTCATGATGGAGTCCGAACTGGAAATGCGGAAGCTCGGGATCCCGGTCAAGACCCGCCACAACGAGGTCGCGCCGGCTCAGTACGAGATCGCGCCGATGTTCGAGAACTCGAATGTCGGCTCCGACCATCAGCAGTTGCTGATGCAGACGCTGGAGAGCGTCGCCCGGCGCTATGGGCTGGTCTGCCTCCTCCACGAGAAGCCCTTTGCCGGCGTCAACGGCTCCGGCAAGCACAACAACTGGTCGATGGGGACCGACACCGGCTCCAACCTGCTCAACCCGGGCGACACGCCGGAGGACAACATCCACTTCCTGTTCTTCTGCACGGCGGTGATCCAGGCGGTCAACAAACACCAGGGCCTGCTGCGGGCCTCGGTCGCCAACATCGGCCAGGACCACCGCCTCGGCGCCAACGAGGCGCCGCCGGCGATCATCTCGATCTTCCTCGGCGCCGAACTCGACAAGGTCTTCGAGGCAATCGCGACCGGCGAGGGCGACCCCAATACCCCCGCATCGTTCCTCGACCTGGGGACGACGGTGCTGCCGCCGCTGCCGCTGGACGGCGGCGACCGCAACCGGACCTCGCCGTTCGCCTTCACCGGCAACAAATTCGAGTTCCGGGCGCTCGGCTCGAGCATGTCGCTGGCCTTCCCGAACACGGTCCTCAACACGATCGCCGCCGAGGCGATCGACGAGCTGGCCGGCAAGCTGGAGGAGAAGCTCTCCTCCGGGGCGGGCATGCCGGAGGCGGTGATGGCGATCGTCAAAGAGTCCTACCTCGCCAACAAGGACGTCTGCTTCAGCGGCGACAACTACTCCGAGGAGTGGCATGCCGAGGCCGAGCGGCGCGGGCTGAAGAACCTCCGCACCACCCCCGACGCGCTTCCCGAGGTGGTTGCCGGCGACACCGTCGCGGCCTTCGAGAAATACAGCGTGCTCAACAAGCGCGAGCTGGAATCCCGCTACGAGGTCTGGCTCGAGCAGTACTCGATCCGGGCCAACATCGAGGCCGAGGAGACCTTCTCGATCGCCCAGACGATGCTGCTGCCGGCGGGGCTGCGGCACCTGGCGCTGATCGGCGAAGCCGGCGTCTCTGCCCTGGAGGGCGAGGTTCGCGAGCTGGTCGACGACCTCGTCGCCTCGCTCGGAGAGCTGAAGGACGCCAACGCCTACCCGGACGCCCTCGAGGGCCTGGAGCTGTCCACCTACGCTCGCGACAACCAGCTGGCGGCGATGGCCAAGGTTCGCGAGGCGGCCGACAAGCTGGAGAAGGTCGTCGCCGACGACTTCTGGCCGTTGCCTAAGTACGAGGAGATGCTCTTCATCAAGTAGCGGGACTGGCGAGGGGTCCGGGTAGGGATTTCGCTTAACTTTTTCGAGATCGGATGCGGTCGTCCGCAGTGTGAAGTGGCGAAAAAGTACAAGACGCTTCATCCCTACCCGGACCCCTCGCCAGCGCGGCTTCTCTCGAAGAGCTAGCTGGGAGGCGCTTACTTCGCGTCATCGATCCTTGAGTCGTCATCGCTCTTGGGATCGTCGTTTTCCGGGTTGTCGCGGACGGCGCGGATGATGATGTAGAGGATTGCGAGGGCGCCGATGATCGGGATCAGGCCGCCGAGGAGGACCGGCTCCCAGGCCTCCTCGGCCCGGAGCAGGATCGTGACGATTGCGAGGGCCACGTTCACCGTGGCTGCGACCGTTCGAGGAAGAACTCCTCGCGGAGCGGGTCCCGCCCCGTCCAGGTGTCGGAGATGACCAGTGCACGCATCGGCTGGGCGTCGAGTCTAGGCGACCTCTTGCCCGGAACCGAGATTAGATCTACGCGAACAGTGCTTCGCCAACGAATCCGCCGGGCTCCACCCCCGGCGGGCAGGCGAAGATCGCGCTCGCGGTGTGCAACGTGTGGTGGTTGAGCGCGTCGGAGGCGGCAAGGCGGCGCTGGAGCGGGATGAACTGGCGCCGGGGATCGCGCTGGAAGGCGATGAAGAAAAGGCCGGCATCGATCTGGCCCGAGCCCGGTTCGGGGGGTTCGGAGTAGGAGTAACCGCGACGGAGGATGCGCTGATTGTCGTTGTTGCTGGGGCTGGCGAGGCGAATATGCGCGTCGGTCGGGATCCTCGGCTCGCCGTTGCTCTCGGCGGCGAGATTGACGGGGTCATACTCCTCCCGGCCGCCGAGCGGAGCCCCGCTGAGCTTCTCGCGCCCGATCACGCGCTCCTGGCCTTCGAGGCTGGTTGCGTCCCAGACGTCGAAGAGAATCTGTATTCGGCGAGCGATCAGGTAGGTGCCACCGCTCATCCACTCGGGCCCGTCACCGGGCTGGACCCAGACGAAGTCGTTCATCGCGTCTGTGTCCTCGGCGCGGATGTTGTCGGTGCCGTCCTTGAAGCCCATCAGGTTGCGGGGGGTCTGCTGGGAGCGGCTGGTACTGGACGTGCGACCGAAGCCCATCTGTTGCCAGCGCAGCGTTGCCGCAGTGCTGGCAAGCCTGGTGAGGACGTGGATCGCGTGGAAGGCGACCTGGGGATCCTCCGCGCAAGCCTGCACGCAAAGGTCTCCTCCCGAGCGCTCGGAGTCGAGGCTCTCGCCCTCAAACGGCGGCAGTGGCGCCAGTGGTGCCGGCTTGCGGCGTCTGAGGCCAAAGCGATCCTGCCTATGCGATCCAAACAGGCTCGGTCCAAAGCCGATCGTGACGGTGAGCTGGGCCGGACCAAGGCCGACCGCCTCGCCGGGGTCCGATGGGGCGTCGCTCGGTTCCTCGGAGGTCGCGCGGTACGGTCGTCCCTGGGTCAGCGACGCCGCTGCACCCGTCCACTCCTGAAGAATTCCGCGTAGATCGTTTACGGAATTGCTCGTCAGGTCAAAGGCCGCAAAGCTGAGGAATTCCTGCGCTGCAGTCGCGATCCCGGCCTGGTTAGCAGCGTAGAGCGGGATTGATCCGCCCGGGGCGCACCCGACGATGACCGAGTGCTCTCGTCGCTGGTGAGGACGTGGTCCAGGCCCACACCGATTCCGAGCGCCGCCGCCCCAGCGAGCACACCGCGGCGGGTGATGCCCGGCCTATTGGGTTGATGTGAGGGAACACCTGCTCGTCGATGCAACCCGCTGCCTTCCATCAAGCGACTGCAGATCCTCCTCGGATCCCTTCCAACTCTTCGTTAAGAGAGCTTGCTATTTCAACTGCCGGATGTTTCCTGCCCATTGCAGCTACATGACTTTCTTGAATGCCAAATGCTCGTAACACCCTGCCATCTTGGGTACGAATAAGACATACTGCTCCCAGAAAACCTGATCTACCTATATCAAAATGCTCGATTTCACGCCACGCAAGCCTATGACTTCCAAAGAGGTTCCTTATCCGAATGCCATTAGCATAGGTGACGATAGATGTAGCAGCCCCCCGCAGACTGATGGTACATATTATCAATCCGAACACCGCCCACGTTATCTTTCCCCCGAGCGGAGGTGCATAGATCACGCCCGACATTGCGATAAAAGCAAAGAGCACCGTCAGAAACATCATGCTAGCTGCCTGACTCTGACTTCTCAATATGCGCCTGCGCTCGCCTAGATCAGTGACTTTATTGGTCATAAGCGACTCGAGTCACCCTATGAGCAGTCCCTTGCGCGGCGGGTTAGGCTGATAATTTGCTCCAAGCCGAGAACGGTCCCTGCGAACATAACAATGAGTACCCATGAGGGGCCGTGCATGATCAAGAGGATAATCAGTACGGTAAGTGCAACTATTGTTAGCAGGGCTACCCAGTTGCGCCACCAAAGGAGCGTGGCCGACTGGGAGGTGCCTCTTGTAGGCGGCTGCAACTCCACTAATTTTGGGTTGTTTCATAGGTTGCATATAGGCCCCGATGGTAGCCGCAATACCCGGAGAGGCTCCCTTCAGACACTCAACCGCAGCCAGTCCATCAGTGAGGCCGACGCACGCAGTCACGATAGCTACGGTCGTCCCGGCAACCACGGTGGTTGCGGTACCGGCAGCAATGGCGTCAAAGTTATTGCTAAAAAACCCGCCGACTTCGCCGGCCACCCCGGGAGCTCCACTGACCCAGTCTCCGACTTGGTTTGCGCTTTCCTGGATGCTGTTAGCCGCTCCTGACGCAAGTTCGCCCGCAACGTTGATGGGATCGAAGCAACTTCCAGTCGGATCAGGGAAATCGAGTGGGTCTGCATTGGCATACCAGTAGAGGTTGGTCCCACTGCCTTCAAAGCTTGCTGGATCCTGACTGATGAATCTTGCGCCGGTTGGGCTGTAGTAGCGGGCACGGTTGTATTGGAGGCCGGCCCCGTCGTTTTCGCGCCCGGTGAACTGATAGGGGTCGGCGCTTTCGGCGCCGGTGCTGGTGGTAGTGCCAAAGGGATCCGATATAAGTTCCACGAACGACGTCATGTGACCGGTTTGCCACGATCCCAGACCGCGAATGAGGTTTCGTCGAAAGCGAAGACGACAACCGCTAGCAGAGAGCCAGCAACCTGGCTCGCAAAGCCCTCGGCCACTGGTTGACCATTGATCAAGCCGAGATCTGCGGCGGACTTCGTGCTGACGAAGGCATTGAGGAAATGGGAGGCACTGTTCGTGATTACCTTTACAGCAGCCATGCCGGAGCCCGGCGCAAGATCACACCAGTGGACAAGCCGATCACCAATGAATGCCGATGGAACAGCCCTCTGATCGAGGTGCGGGTCCGTCCGGCGCGCGAGATCGTCCTCGATAACCACAGAAGAGGCTCCGTCGCGCGTCAACTCGTCCAGAAGCTGAGCGAGACCGGCATCGGCGACGCTGCCCGGGACGTCCGGTACATCGGGGAACTTGATTTGGTCCGCCGGGACATCGCATGGAACAAACGTTTGAAAGCTACCGTGATCGAACGGAGCCGTTGCCAGCACCGCGACGGACACGTCGAAAGCTAAGTCAACGCCGAGCGAATCCTCCAGCCAGCTACGACCTTCGTCTTGAGGGACCTCCACCTTTCTAACGATCTCATTCACTGCTTCTTTTCCACCCGCCCATCTGGATACACCCGGTAGCTATTCCCCTTTTCCCCACGCTTCTTGTAGTCGTAGTGAGGCCCGTGGTCTTCACTTTCAAGGTGTGGACGAAGGCTCTCTCCAGACTCCGGGTTGTACCACGATCCTTTTCCTGTGTCCGGAGTTTCGCCCTGGGGGTACCCACTTCCAGCCGGGACTGGGAGGTGGCTCTGGACCGAGCCAGTTTGGGGACGCTGAAGGTTGTCTTTCTGCCGTTTCGATGGAACTCGGCATTGAGCCAACGCTAGGCCCGTAGGTGGGCCGGTCTCCGATTCCCGGTCGGCCGCCTTCATAGGAGACTTTCCCACTTGGGTCGGTGAAGTCCAGCGGGTCTCCATTGGCATACCAGTAGAGGTTGGAACCATTTCAATGCGACTCGACTACCGTACTTTCAACGATCTCTTTAATCTTGCTGGCAGCCTTTTCATACCGCGCCTCAAGGCTCTTATCTCGAACCGCGACGCCGAGCGTGTCACTAACCGTTAGCGCCAACGTATATTTCTCCTGTGCATTATTAGACTTAATCGAAAGCTCTGCCTGAACCGGCAGCTTTCCTGGATCAACAAAGTATCCCCCAAAGAGGCGCGTCCAGAGTTGACTACCTCCTCGCAGCACGGCAGAGGTTCGCGACGGTGATCTAGAATTGGGGCGCAACTCGAGCTGAGCTAGCGCTCCAGTGATCTGGTCTAGATCCGGCCAGATCGTCGTTTCCCAAACGTACTGGAATGAATACTGTTGGTCAGCTTGCTTGCTAGATCGTGCAAGTCCCTCGCTTGAAGCTCGCCGCGGCCTACCAGCTAGCGCAGCAAGCAGCAGAACGCCCCCAATACCTAGGCCGACGGCAATTAGGACATTGCCTCTGATGAGTGCAGTAACCACGCCAGACACGACTACGACAAGTACGAGCCCGAGACGGTCCTTAAAAAACGTCATGGTCCTACGACCTCCTAGTGGAACACATGAGGGATATCTCTGAGTGCTTCTCTGATCCACGGCGCTCCCCTGTCAACTGCACGTCCACTCGCTCCGACGTTTCTTACACTTCCCGCAATTCCAACGACTTCCGCGAGTTCGTGCTGACCGGTTTCGTTTAGCCCTGCTACCAAACCCTGGCCACAGCCCTCAGCCCCTCCCGGCGATCGCGCCTGGCACAGCTCCTGCACCGCCGGCGATTGCTCCAGTCTTCGCCCCAACGAGAGCCCCTGGTACAGCATCCACCGCGCATGAGATTCGTCAGCAATGCGGCTAGTCCGTTCATTCAACACGGGCCTCGAGCCACCCTATGAGCGGTCCCTTGCGCGGCGGGTTAGGCTGACAATTTGCTCCAAGCCGAGAACGGTCCCTGCGAACACAACAATGAGTACCCATGGGGGGCTGTGCATGATCAAGAGGATAACCAGTACGGCAAGTACAACTATTGTTAGCAGGGCCACCCAGTTGCGCCACCAAAGGATCGTGGCTGACTGGGAGGTGCCTCTTGTAGGCGGCTGCAACTCCACTAATTTTGGGTTGTTTCATAGGTTGCATATACGCCCCCGATGGTAGCCGCAATACCCGGAGAGGCTCCCTTCAGACATTCCCTTTTCAGGCATCACAAAAAGCTTCACAATTCTCAAAGAATTGCCGCGCGACGTAAGGTCATTCAGCCAAAGATGCATTAACACCGCGTTAGTGACACCCGGACAGCTCGGCTGAGCGGAAAAGTACCGCGTATCTTATGCACGTTCGGGATGGCCATGCATCGCTGGAACCCATTGCTATGCGTTACCAAGCATAAAAGATCGCTACCCTGTGGAACTCCACCAGCATCAAATGTGTCTCCGACATCGACGTCCACAGAATCATCGACACAGCTGGCAATTCTTACACTCGTACCGGTATCGTTTCTAACAGATACGTCCACACTTGCACATCCCGTGGCCGCGAAGACAAACATCAGCAAGGCTAAAATAGCTATTAGACGCAAGTACTTTAGCCCGCTTAAGTTACCATTCAATATCAATGTTCCCCCCTGGACCGATGCCGGGTGCGTTTCGGATAGCCGGGCCACCAGGAATCCATTTGTGAACAGGGTTGAGATATACTTCTGAACCTAGTCCCTCGTCATCAACTGACTCATGGGTCACCGTATGACCCTTTATCCAATCGATCCCTGCATCCCCTGCCAAACCGCTGACCTGCGCTGGAACCAGCGGGACACCTGCAATATGCGAAGCAATTTCTCCGGGAACACCGAAGTAGCTACCGGCCGAATTGATTCCTTTTGCGGCCTGGTGACTAAAATAGTACAGTGCATAAGGTGGTACAGCGAAGAAATTTAGAGATACATGGGCGGCTGTGCTAATAACCCCGGGCGCCCCACTCACCCAACTGCCGACTTGGTTTGCGCTTTCCTGAATGTTGTTAGCCGCTCCTGACGCGAGTTCGCCTGCAGTGTCGATGGGATCGGGCACACATACGACGATGCACCTTCCAGTCGGATCAGTGAAATCGAGTGGGTCTCCATTGGCATACCAGTAGAGGTTGGCACCACTGCCTGCAAAGCCCGCAGGATCCTGGCTGATGAACCTTGCCCCGCTTGGGCTGTAGTAGCGGGCACGGTTGTATTGCAGGCCGGTCCCATCGTTTTCGCGCCCGGTGAACTGATAGGGGTTGCCGCTTTCGGCGCCGGTGCTGGTGGTAGTGCCGAAGGGATCGTAGGTGTAGCTGGTTTTGACTTCCCCGGAGCTGTTGGCGAGGGCAATCGTGCTGTTGAGCGGGTTGGTCAGGTAGCTGTCGGTGCCACCGCTCCTGGCTCGCGAGTAGATCTGGTCTGGCTGGGGGCCGGTGATCAGATTGCCGGTCACCGATTCGCCGACCGATTCCTGCACGACGTTGGGTCCGTCATAGAGCATTTTGGTCGTGCTGGCGCCAAGCGTCTTTGCGATCCGCCGGCCGAACGGGTCATAGCCGAAGGACCCCGTGCTGGCGCCGGAGATGCCGGTCAGCTGGCCGCGAGCGTTCCAGGTGTATTCGGATGAGCCGTTGGAGGTCAGATTGCCGTCTTTGTCGTAGGTGAGGGTTTTGCCTTCGCTTTTATTGAGCTCATTGTCGGCGTTGTATTCGGTGGAGCTCAGGGCTTCCGGTAAGCCGGTGCGGGCATAGCTGCCCCACATCGCTTCGACTTGGCCGTTGGGGTTGTAGGCGTAGTCGAGTTCGCCGAGCGTGCTTTCGCCTTTCTTGTAGGCGATCGAGGTCGGCTCCCCTGCTTTGTCATAGCCGTAGCTCTGTTTGATGCCGTCAGGCAGCGTCAGGCTTTCGGGCCGGTTGGCTTTGTCATAGCCGAGGGAGACCGTCTGGCCGCCTCGGGCGAGTTCGATCAGCCGGTTGGCTTTGTCGAAGGTGTATAAAAGTGGTTCCTGGCCGGGCACGGACATCGCTTCGCGGCGATTAGCCGCATCGTAGGCGTAGCTGATCGTGCCACTCGGTGCTTTCATTTCGGTGAGCCGGTCGAGTTCGTCATAGCCGATCTGGTATTCGCCGCTGGCGCTGTCTTTAACGTTTTTCAGCCTGTTGGCGCCATCGTATTCGTAGTCAATCGAGCTTTCGGCGCTTTTGCCTGAGACGCCGTAGCTGGCGCTCGTCAAACGTCGTAGCGGATCGTAGGCGAAGGTTGCAATGCTGCCATTGCGATCCTTCGTTTCTTCAAGGTCGCCGGCTTTGTCATAGCTCCATTCAGCCGTTTTCCCGAGGGCATCGGTTTCGCTTTCAAGCCGATCCATCACGTCATATGCCCTGGTTGTTTCGTTCCCTCGCGGATCGACGATCGCGGTCGGGTCGCCGTCGGCGTCGTATTCGACCGAGGTTTTGGCTCCCGAGGGGCTGGTCAGGCTGGTGATCTGGCTGTCTTCGTTGTAGGCGTAGCTGGTCCGCTGTCCGCCAGGGCTCGTGATCGCCGTGACGCGGCCGAGCCCGTCGACGAACTGGCTCGTCGTGCGGCCCAACGGGTCGGTGACGGATGCAAGGTCGCCGTGGTCATAGCTCAGTTTGGTCTGCTCGCCTTCGGGATTCGTAGTCGAGCTGAGCTGCCCTTCGCCGTCGTATTCAAAGCTGGTTTCGTGTCCCAACGGGTCGGTTTCCTTGAGCAGTTCTCCCTGGGCCCCGTATTCGTATTTGGTCGTGTGCCCAAGCGGATCCGTGTTTTCGGTGATCCGGTTGGTGCCCGGTTCGTAGGCGTCTTTGAAAGTCTGAGCTTCTCCGGTGCCCGCCAGCTTTATGAGTTCTTTGACGTTCCCGCTGCTGTCGTATTCGAAAGTCGTTTTGCGCCCCAGCGGATCGCTGCTCGAGAGGAGCAAGCCGGTTTCGGCCTGGCGTTCGAAGCTGGTCGTCTGTTCGTATTTGGTACCGGGCTCCAGCGTTTCACTCGTCGGGAGGCCTTGGGCGTTGAAGGCGACTTCGCGCTGGCTGCCACGGGGATCGGTCACTGTCGCAGCTTCGACTTCTCCCCCTTCGTTGAGGTCATAGGCAAATTCGAAGGTGGCACCATCGCCCGTGGTCTGCTTTTCGACCCGGCCGCTGGCGTCGTAGTCGGTTTCGAGATATTTGTTCCCGCGTGCGTCAGTGACCGACGTCATCTGACCTGAGCCGTTGTATTCGTATTCGGTTTTTCGGCCCGCTGCATCGGTGGCGCTGGTCAAGAGACCTTCGGTGTAGGCGTAATTGAGATGCTGGCCGCCGTTGTCGGTGATTTCGGTGATCCGGTTGGATGCGTCGTAGCTGAATTTGACCCAGCGTCCGTGCGGCGAGGTTATCTGGGTGATGCTTGAGCCACTACGGGTGATTGTGAGCGTGTTCCCGTGACTGTCGCGTATGGCCAGCAGTTGTCCCACTCCGAACACATAAGTGGTGCCGTCCGTAAGTTTCAGGTCCCAGTAGGCTCCGCCGCCAGCCGGGTGGTAAGTAATCGTCGACGCATAGAATTTTCCAGGAGTGCTGGTAGATTCGAATTTGGCGTCCCCGTACCCGGTGCCTTCTGAAGTCCGCACGTAGTGAATGCGCTGGCCGTCGGGCATGATCAGATCAGCTTCGCTGAAGGCGTGGCCCGACCAGAGGCGCATGTCATAGAGGCTGGTGGTGCCGGTACCGAAGCTGTAGGAGTTGGAGTCCGACTGCCGGTAGGTGCGCTGGATGACGATTGGGATGTTATCTGGCAGGACGAGATCGGTTTTGTTGTAGGTGAATAGGCCGCTGTGGAGGTCGACCGGGTCTCCCGAAGAGGTGCCGGTAGGAAAGCTCCCTGGAGGTAGCGGGCTGGTGGCCAGCATTGCGCCGGTGAACTGCCACACCCGCACACCCGGATCGGGAACGACTTGTTTGCCATCGGCGGTGACCGTTCCCCTCCCGTAGACATACCAGCCGCGATCCTTGGCGTCGTAGTTCCAGAACTCCGCCCGCTGGCCCGGCGGCAGGTGAGCCCAGTTCGGGTAGACGATCTGCGCTCCCTTGCTCAAATAGGCGCGTCCGGGCTGGACGGTGAAGTAGACCGGGATCGGCACGAACGGTGGCAGCGGAAACGGCGTCTGATTGACCGGAACCGCCGATATGTTGAGGTTCTTCACCGTCCGCCCGGCCGCGTTGCGGATCACCGTGCCCGCCGGGATACGGACTTCGAGCCCCGGAACGCTCGGGGTCCTCAGGTTCGTCTCGCGTTTGGTCGGCGAGTCAATCCGCCGATCACCGGCCCGATCGAGGGGCGTTAGCCAGATCTTGTAGTCCAGAGTTGTCGTCTTGTGATCGGCGAGGTCGACGCCGGCCTCATAGCTGCCGTAGCGCCGGTCGCCCGGCACCGATTCGCCGTCGATGACGAACACCTGGTGGCCCGCCGGCACGCCGGCGAGGAGGAACCTGCCCTCCCTGTCGGTTTCGGCCGACAGGGATGAGCCCTCAAGCGAGAGGCGAACGCCTGCCAGTGGCAGCCCGTTCAGCCCGAGCGCCTGGCCGGCGAGCGCCGTCGTGCCCGCGGGTGCCTGCAATTGCGCCACCTGGGTCCACGGGCTCTGCGGTTCAGCGGCTTCCCAGCCGCGAATTCCACGCCGGCTCCTCGTTGGATGCCAGACCTTGATCGCGGCGGGATGGAAAGCTCGCATCTTTGCTGTGATGCCCGAGCCTTTGTCTGGGCGAAGCCCAGCGTGGGCCTTGCTCGGTGGGCCAACGTGCGAAGGTGCCTTAGATTGGGCTTTGTGGGAGCTCTGCGGGGCGTGATGGACATGGCGAGAGACCGCCGCTTTTGCTCTGTGAGCGGGAGAGGAGTCGGGCCGATTGTGTTTGTTGGCCAGCGCTGGATGCACTCGGCGAGCATCCCTGGGGTTGCTCGGATTGGTGTGCGATCTGCTTGAGCCGGAGGGGAAGTCAGCCATCACCGATTGTGGCCCCGCTGCACCCGAATTACCTTCAGGGCCGCTTGGGCTGGGAATCATGAGATCCGCGAATTCGGTCGTACCTTGAATTGGCCCGTACCAGGCGGCATGGGAGCCGAGATACCCGATCACTTTCACGCTGCCGGTGTAATCGATTTCTGGATCGATGACGACCTTGTAGGTGCCGGTTTCTGGCAGGGTAACTTCCGCTCTCGCATTGCTACCCGACGAGAAGCTTCTCGCGCTTTCCGCCAGTTCGGCCCCTGCTGGTTTCAGGATCGACATCGTGCCGCCGGTGATGCTCGATTCCGACGTTTTGAAGGTTAGGACTTTCCCCGAGGTTCCCGAGAAGCTGATCAGCTCCCGCTCCCCCGGCACGCTGATAGTCGATGTTTTCGTCGCGCCTCCGGTAGATGGAGTGATCGTCTGGCCCGTAACATCAGGATCCTTCCAAAGCTTCAGGGTCACCGATCCCGTGTTCGTGCCTTCGGGGTCGACCAGCAGGGTATCCGTGCCGGCGCTGGCAAACGTTTTCGGTTCCCAGTAGCGGTTTTCGGTCGAGTTCCAGTATTCGCTGAAGAGGGTTTCTCCTTTGGAATTGAGCCACGAGATGTAGTAGTAGCCGCTGAAGGCCGAGCTGGTCGTCTTCAGCGAGACCTTCTCCCCCGCGGTCATCGTCACCGAGTAGCGGGCGACCTGGCCGGGCGTGGGGAGTGAGACCGACTGCGAGGTGCCTTCTGCGGTCGCGGCGGGGGAGATCGAGCCGGTGAGGTCTTCTACTTTGTAGGCGGTGACTTTCAGCGTGCCGGTGTTGTCGTTTTCCGGATCGACGACGATCGAGTAGGTGCCAGTTTCCGGCAGGGTCGAGGGTCCGTGTATTTCACTGAAGCCGCCCCCACTTCCCGAGAGTTCCGTGCCTTTTGGCGTCAGGATCGACAGCGAGCCTTCACTCATTTTGTTTTCGGAGGGAACCAGGGAGATCTTCTGTCCTTTGGTTCCCGAGAAGGTGATCAGCTCCCTCTCCCCCGGCACGCTGATCGTCGATGTTTTCGTCGCGCCACCGGTGGATGGGGTGATCGTCTGACCGGTTATGTCGGGGTCTTTCCATAGCTTCAGGGTTACCGATCCCGTGTTCGTGCCTTCGGGGTCGACCAGCAGGGTGTAGGTGCCGGCGCTTGCGAACGTTTTCGGATTCCAATAGCGGTTTTCGGTCGAGTTCCAGTATTCGCTGAAGAGGGTTTCTCCTTTGGAATTGAGCCACGAGATGTAGTAGTAGCCGCTGAAGGCCGAGCTGGTCGTCTTCAGCGAGACCTTCTCCCCCGCGGTCATCGTCACCGAGTAGCGGGCGACCTGGCCGGGCGTGGGAAGCGAGACCGACTGCGAGGTGCCTTCCGCGGTCGCGGCGGGGGAGATCGAGCCGGTGAGGTCTTTCGCCGTATACGCTGTCAGTTGCACACTACCGGTAGAGTCGTTTTCCGGATCGATGACGATCGAGTAGGTGCCTGCTTCCGGCAGGGTCACGGGACCGTCGATTTCAGAGAAGCCACTTGAACTTCCCGAAAGTTCCGTGCCTTCCGGTGTCAGGATCGACAGCGAGCCACTCGTGAACGTCGATTCGGAGGGAACCAGGGAAACCTTCTGTTCTTTGCTCCCCGAGAAGGTGATCAGCTCCCGCTCCCCCGGCACGCTGATAGTCGAGGTTTTGGTCGCGCCTCCGGTGGAGGGCGTGATCGTCTGGCCCGTAACATCAGGATCCTTCCAAAGCTTCAGGGTCACCGATCCCGTGTTCGTGCCTTCGGGGTCGACCAGCAGGGTATCCGTGCCGGCGCTGGCAAACGTTTTCGGTTCCCAGTAGCGGTTTTCGGTCGAGTTCCAGTATTCGCTGAAGAGGGTTTCTCCTTTGGAATTGAGCCACGAGATGTAGTAGTAGCCGCTGAAGGCTGAGCTGGTCGTCTTCAGCGAGACCTTCTCCCCCGCGGTCATGGTCACCGAGTAGCGGGCGACCTGGCCGGGCGTGGGGAGTGAGACCGACTGCGAGGTGCCTTCTGCGGTCGCGGCGGGGGAGATCGAGCCGGTGAGGTCTTCTACTTTGTAGGCGGTGACTTTCAGCGTGCCGGTGTTGTCGTTTTCCGGATCGACGACGATCGAGTAGGTACCGGCTTCCGGCAGGGTCGAGGGTTCGTGTATTTCAGTGAAGCCGCCCCCGCTTCCCGAGAGTTCCGTGCCTTTTGGCGTCAGGATCGACAGCGAGCCACCGCTGAACGTCGATTCGGAGGGAACCAGGGAAACCTTCTGTTCTTTGCTCCCCGAGAAGCTGATCAGCTCCCGCTGCCCCGGCACGCTGATCGTTGAGGTTTTCGTCGCACCTTCAGCAGAAGGGGTCAGCGTCTGGCCGGTTATGTCAGGGTCTTTCCAGAGCTTCAGGGTCACCGATCCCGTGGTGGTGCCGGCCGGGTCGACAAGCAGGGTGTAGGTGCCGGCGCTTTCGAACGTTTTCGGATTCCAGTAGCTGTTTTCGGTTGGATTCCAGTATTCGCTGTAGAGCGTTTCGCCTTTGGAATTTAGCCAGGAGATGCTGTAGCTGCCGCTGAAGGCCGAGCTGGTCGTCTTCAGCGAGACCTTCTCCCCAGTCGTCATCTTCACCGAGTAGCGGGCATTTCGGCCAGGAGTGGAAATCGACACCGGTTGCGAAGTGCCTTCCGCTGTCGATTCGGGTGAGATCGACCCGGTGACGTCTTGGAAACCATAGGAAGTGACTTTCACCGAGCCGCTGGACGGGCCAGACGGTTCGAGCAGCAGCGTGTAGGTGCCGGTTGAGGGGAGCGTGGTTCCATCGACCATCCCGCCTTCGCTTTTTGAAAAAACTCCCGATGAAAGCTCAGAGCCTGATGGGCCCCAGATCGACGCCGTGCCTGCTTCGATCGTGCTTTCGGAAAGCACAATCGAAGCGCGCTGTCCCGCCGTTCCGTCGAAGAGCATCACGGCCACTTTTTCGGACCCCGCGAAGCTGACGGATTTGGATTCGTTGAGGGAAAACCGCCCCGTCGTCCCGACTTTCGAGGTGGCCATTTCGTTTGGCGGGATAAACAAGTCGGGACCGGTGCTCGATCCGTTGGTGGTCGAAACCGAGACGTGGCCTCCTAGAGTCGCCGAGGGGACCTTGAATTTGATCGAGCTCGTTGACGTCGAGGTCACTTCCGGTCTCGATCGGTTGAGCGTGACGACGTTGCCTGAGGCCGCAGATTCGAAATGCGAGCCGGAGATCGTGATTTCTTCACCCGCGGCGGCCACGGACCCAGACAGCGAGGTGATGGTGGGCGTCGTGGATTCAACGACCGTGAAGGTCTGAGCGCTCGTCACCGGGCCTTCGCCCGGCGTTTTGACCGTCACCGTTCCCGTGGTCGCACCCACAGGAACTTTGACGGTAAGCGAAAGAGCCGTTGCGGCGCTCACGGTGGCTGACGTGCCGTTGAATTTGACGGTGTCTGAGGCTGGCGTGGTCGAGAATCCGGTTCCATCGATCGTGACCGTTTCGCCGATCGCCGCTTTCGTGGAAGCGAGCTGGATGATCGACAACGTCGCCGAGGAATGGCGCGAGATCGAGAGCAGGTTCCCGGCCGAGTCCCAGCTATAGAGAGCGTTTTCACCTTCCGGTTCGATCACCGCCTTGAGCCGTCCATCGGCGTCGTGGACGTAGCGGATCGCGTTGCTTGGAGGCGATGCAAAGGCGGGCACAGTGGACAGCAACGAGGCGACGACCAGAATAAGCCCCACCAGAGGCCGACGTCGATAACTCAAGGCTTCCTCCCCTGCAGCGTTTAAGTTAAATAAACGTCCTGCTTCAATTACTCATAACTGCGGAATGATCGGCTGTCAATCGGGAAAGAGCGATTGCCAGAGATAAAAGAGCCTAAAAAGCGGCTTTGACCAGGCGCTCGCGCACTCGCATCCGCAGCCCGCCCTTGGGCGACAGCGTCGGCATCTGGCGGATCGTCATCGTGCGGCCGGGCAGGGCGTCGAGGCGCAGGCGCTGCAGCAGCATCGTCGCCACCAGCTTCACCTCGGTCTGGCCGAAGCGCTTGCCGATGCAGATCCGTTGGCCGCCGCCGAAGGGAACGTAGGCGCCGCGCGGCAGCTCCGCCTTGCGCTCGCGGGCGAAGCGCTCGGGGATGAAGGCCTCGGGGTCGGGGAAGACCTCGGGGATGCGGTGGCTGGCCCAGGAGCAGTAGTTGACGTAGGCACCGTTGGGCACCGTGTAGCCGCCGAACTCGAACTCGCGCACGGCCCGGCGCGGCCCGATCCAGGCCGGCGGGTAGAGGCGCAGCACCTCGTCGAGGACCATCTCGAGGTAGGGCATCTCGCGTTCGAGCTGATCGACGCTCGGCGTCGCTCCAGCGAGCACACGGTCCTGCTCCTCGCGGAGGCGGGCCTGGACCTCCGGGTGACGGGCCAGCTCGTGGAGCATGAAGGTCAGGGTCGAGGTCGAGGTGTCGTGGCCGGCGAACATCAGAGTCATCAGCTGGTCGCGGATCTCGCGGTCGGTAAACGCCTCGCCGTCCTCGCCGCGGGCACCGACCAGGAGGCTGAGGATGTCCTGCCGGCCGGGATCCGGGTCGGCGCGGCGGCGGGCCACCTCACCGAAGACGATCTCGTCGAGCACTTTTCGCGAGGCGAGGAGCTTGCGCCAGGGCGAGCCCGGTCCGCGCAGCAGGCGCAGTGGATAGTCGATCCCATAGAAGCCCAGAGCGCGCTCGAAGTGCTCCGCCGCGACCGCCCCCTTGCCGGCCTCGTCGGGATCGAGCCCGAGCAGGGCCCGCATCGCGATCCGCATCGCCAGGTTGCGCTTCCAGGCGTAGATGTCGATCGCCTCTCCCGGTCGCAGGGCGGCGATCGCCCGCTCGGACTCGGTCGCCATCGCCGCCACCGCGGCGACGATCTGCTCGCGGTGAAAGGCGGGCATCATGATCGCCCGGGCCCGGTCGTGGTAATCGTCGTCGATCGTCAATAGGCCGTCGCCTAGCAGCGGGATCAGATCACCGAAGCTCGACTCGCGCCAGTGGAAGTTCTCCGGGTGCCCGACGGTGACGAAGTGGTTGGCCTCCGGGCCGAGCATGAAGACGACCCGGGAGTGCAGCAGCCGCATGCTGAAGATCGGGCCGTGCTCTTCGTAGGCGCCGAGCAACAGCGGCAGTGGGTCCTGGGCGATCTGGTGGGTGCGGGCGAGGCTGAAGTCGCCCGGCCCCGGCGGGAACTTGCCGCGGACTCGCCACTCGACGGCCACGTCCGCGGCGACTCGCCGCAGCGGGTTGTCGGACATCCGCGGCGGCCTGGAGACGGAAGTCGTCCTATCGAAGGTTGCCACCGGCGGCATCTTAGTTGGCTGGGCAGCCAGTTTGACCTGGAGGCGGGCAAGTCGTCGGGGTATCAGTCCCAGAGAGCTCCATCGACGGCCTGCGGCAGCAGGCTTTGGATTGACTCATCTGCCGGTACCCATCCTTCGGGCTCCTGCCGCAAGAGGCCGAGGACCTTGATCGCGTTGAGGTCGCGGCTCAACGTCTTCTCGGTCTTGGCGGCGTACGCCCCGGCGAGACGGGGAGTGAGGGTCGCGATGGCCCGCTTTGGAATCGCATCGCCGGAAGCGTGGAATTGACGAGAGAGATCGAGAACGAGCCGCAGACGACGGTTGTCGGTCTCACTCCTGCGTCCGCCAAAGCGCTGATAGACGAACTGCTCCCAGCGATCCTCGAACTGAACCTTCCGAATGACCTCGAGCTGCTCGCGGAGCTGATCGACAAACCCTTGCGCCGCGTAGCCCAAGAAAGAGAGCACCCCGTTCTCGTCCCGGCTGGAAATCGCGAGCTGACGGTAGTACTCGGAGCGAGTGAGGTTGTAGTGGTTGGAGAGCAGTTGGTAGGTGGGAACCGGAAAGCCGGCGCAAAGAAGGATCTGCAGCTCCAGGAGTCGGGCAGTGCGCCCGTTGCCGTCGCCAAATGGATGTATCCAAGCGAGATACAGATGGGCAACTATGGCCTTGACGATTGCGAGCGGCGCGGCAAGCTGGGGATCCCTGGCGGCGGGTCGAAGTCATCTCCGTTAAGCCAGTCGCAAAGTTGCGAGAGAAGTACCTCGGCATCTTCTGCCGGCGCGGCTTTGTATGAGCCAACCACAACCGGGTGCTGGCGGATTTTCCCGGGCACAACCCCCTCTTCGAGATCGAGACCCTCGAGGATCAGCCGGTTGTACTCGCATAGGCGGCCCACCGAGAACGGAAGCTTCGGGTCGTCCAGCAGCTCCTTGCGGGCCACGTTGTAGGCGGCAAGTACGTTCTCGATCTCGCGCTGCAGATATTCACGGGAGGGCGGCAACTCGAGCGTCCGGTCGAGGATGCGCCTTACCTCATCCTCCGAGAGCGTGTTTCCCTCGATCGCCGTGGTGGCGAGCATCCCTTTAACTAGATACACCCGCAACAGCTCGGCGGCGGCGGCGGGAGAGAGCAACGCCCGTCCAACGTGTTGGCTCTTGGACTTCGCCTCGCCCAAGAGCACCCAGGATGCCGGGGATACGGGGCGAAGATCGGCCTTAAAATTTATATGAGGATGGCTGGCTGAAATCCGCTCTCTGACTGCCATAGCGAGATTATAGACAGTATTTTGTCCAGTGCTCTGTCCGAGACTATGTCCCGCTTGCGGTCGCCGCAAGTTGGCCGCAGGCGGCGTCGATGTCGCGGCCGCGGGTGAGTCGCACGGTGGCGGTGAGGCGGTGCTCGGTGAGGATCGCCCGGAAGCGCTCGATCCGCTCCGGCGAGGAGCCGTCGTAGGCGCCGGTCGGGTTGTAGGGGATCAGGTTGACCTTGTAGACGCGGGGGTCGAGCAGGGCGGCGAGCTCGCGGGCATGCTCGGGCAGGTCGTTGACGCTGTCGAGCATCACGTACTCGACGAAGACCTTGCGGCGGCGCTTGGCGCGGTAGCGGTCGCAGGCAGCCAGCACCTCGGCCAGCGGGTAGCGGTCGTTGACCGGCATCAGCTGCGAGCGCAGCTCGTCGTTGGGCGCGTGCAGGGAGAGGGCGAGGCTGACCGGCAGCTCGCACTCGGCGAGGCGGTCGATCCCCGGCACCCAGCCGACGGTCGAGATCGCCGTGCGGCGGTGGGTGACGCCGAGGTCGGGCAGCCGCTCGCAGGCGGCGAGCACGGCGTCGATGTTCATCGTCGGCTCGCCCATCCCCATGAAGACGACGTGGTCGATCGCCTCGAGGCGGCGGAAGTGCAGCGCCTGGTCGAGGATCTCGTCGGCGCTGAGGTTGCGGCCGAACTTCATCTGCCCGGTGGCGCAGAAGGTGCAGGTCAGCGGGCAGCCCGACTGCGAGGAGACGCAGACCGAGCGGCGGCCGTCGCGGTAGCGCATCAGCACCGCCTCGATCGGGCGGCCGTCGGCGGTGTGGAAGAGCGACTTGACGGTGCCGTCGTCGGATTTCGCCTCGGCCTGAAGGGAGAGCGTCGAGAGCGGCACCGCCGCCGAGAGCCGGTCGCGCAGGACCCCCGGCAGGTTGGTCATCTCCTCGTAGGAGGCGGCGCCGCGCGCGACCCACTCCCACACCTGGCCGGCGCGGTAGGCGGGCTCGCCGGCGTCGGCGAGGGTGCGATCGAGCAGGTCGCGGTCCACCGGCCGAGTGTACGGAGGCCCTACTCGTGGATCTTCTCGCCGCGCTCCAGCATGGCGACGAACTTGCGCAGCCGCCGCTCCCGCGTCTGCGGCTTCTTGGCGTCGTTCGAGCCGGTAGACGATCGCGTAGCGGTTGCTGCTGTCGAGGCTCGCGAAGAACTCGCGGGCGGCCCGGTTGGCGTCGAGCTCGCGCTGCAGGTCCTCGGGGACCTTCGCCGTGCGCTGGCGCCCTCGTAGGCGGCCTCCCAGCGGCCGTCGGCTTTGGCGGCCTCGACCTCGGCCAGGCCGGCGGGACGGATCGCCTTCGCGGCGATCAGCGCTTCGGCCTTGTCGCGGTTGATCCGCGACCAGCGCCCGCGCGGCCGCCGCGGCGTGAACCGCTGCAGGAAGTACTCCTCGTCGAAGCCGCGCTTCTGGCTGTCGATCCAGCCGAAGCAGAGCGCCAGCTCGAGCGCCTCCGCGTAGGTGACGCTCGACTCCCCCGACCCCTTCTTGGCGATCTTCAGCCAGAAGCCATCCGACTCGGCGTGGTTCTCCTCGAGCCACGCCTCGAGGCCCGGCGGGGAGGCGAAGAGCAGGATCGGCAGGTCGTCGGCCATTGCGATGATTCTCGCGGTTTCGGGTAAAGCCAGATACGACGCACCTCGTATGGCCCGCGCGGCAATGGCCCGCGAGGAAACCCGACCTTCAGGAGGCTCCAGATGGCTGAGATACCCGCAGAGGCAAAGCACCTGCTCGGCGGCAAGAACTTCGCCCACGTCGCGACCCTGATGCCGGACGGCGCCCCGCAGGTGTCGCCGGTCTGGGTCGACGAGAAGGACGGCCTGGTCGTCGTCAACACCGCCGAGGGGCGGTTGAAGCCGAAGACCTGCGCCGCGACGACCGGGTGGCGATCTCGATCACCGATCCCGAGAACCCCTACGAGAGCGTGCTGATCCGCGGCAAGGCGGTCGAGCTGACGCACGAGGGCGCCGACGAGCACATCGACGCGCTCGCCAAGCGCTACATGGGCGTCGACGAGTACCCGATGCGCCAGCCCGGCGAAGAGCGCGTGATCGTCAAGGTCGAGCCGGACAAGGTCCAGTACATGAACCCGCAGGGGTAACCCCCTGGGTGTCGGGCAGCTCCGCTTCGAGGCGCTCCAACGCCTCGCGGGCGTAGTCGAAGACCTTGCGGTCGCCGCTGAGCCGGTAGCGCGAGTTGGCTCCCATGACAACGGCGTAGAGCTCGAAGGCGAAGCGCTCGGGGTGCTCGACCCCGGCGATCGCGGCCTGGCGCTCCAGCTCCCCCATCCAGGCGTCGAGGGCGGCGGCGATCGCGTCGCGGACCGGGCCGGGCCGGTCGTCGTACTCGGCCGAGGTCGCGCCCCAGAAGCAGCCGCCGGAGTAGAGGTCGAGGTGGTCGAGGTAGCGCTCCCCCATCGCCCGCAGGCGCGGGGCGCCGTCCGGGGCGCTCGCGCCGGCTCGATCACCGCGACGCGGAAGCGCTCGGCGGCGGCCGCGACGGTCGCCAGCTGCAGCTCCTGCTTGGAGCCGAAGTGGGCGAAGAGGCCGCTCTTGCTCATCCGCAGCTCGGCGGCGAGGCGGCCGATCGTCAGCCCCTCCAGCCCCTCGGCCGAGGCGAGGTCGACGGCGCGGTCGAGGATCGCGGCGCGGGTCTGGGCTCCCTTCCGGCGCTGGCAGCCGGCGTCGCTGCCAGCGGACCGCTGAGTCGTCGCGCTCACGAATCAGATTACAAAAAGCACGAACGTTCGTGCAAATCGCTTAGGATGCCGCCGCAGCCCAGACAGGGGACAACCAAGGAGGAGAACCAGATGAGCAGCTACGAGGTGAAGAACATCGACGAGATGGAGGCCGTCTTCAGGGGCGCCTTCAAGCGCGCCCGGGCCGAACTCGGGGTCGAGTCGTTCGGCATGCAGGTCATCGACATGCCCGCCGAACTACGAGAACTACCCCGAGCACGACCACACGCACGACAACCAGGAGGAGGTCTTCCTGGTGATGCGCGGCGGCGGCGAGATCGAGATCGACGGCGAGCGCTTCCCGCTCGACGACAACCACGTCGCCCGGGTCGGCCCGGAGACCAAGCGCAAGGTCTGGCCGGGGCCGGAGGGCATCCGCCTCGTCGTCCTCGGCGGCGTCCCGGGTCAGGCTCTACGAGGCGCCGGACCTGACCAAGCTCGGCGAGCCCGACCCGATGGCGGCGAGCTGAGGGCGGTCCCTAGGCTGGCGGGTGTGCTCCGACCGCCTCTCGTCCGCAGCGGCGCTCCTTGCCGCGATGGCGCTCGCCGCTCCGGCGGCGGCGAGCGCCGCCAGTGCCGCCGGCCACTCGCGACGACGCGGTCGTCGTCGTCTCCGGCGACGTCGACGTCCCCCGCGGCGAAACCGTCGACGGCGTCTACATCGCCAACGGCGATGCCCGGATCGCCGGTCGGGTCGACGGCGACGTGGTCGTCCTCAGCGGCGACGTGCTCGTCTCCGGCAGGATCGAAGGCGACCTCTTCACCGCCAGCGGCAAGGCCCGCCTGCTGCCGAGCGCGGAAGTCACCGGCGACGTCCACTACGGCGACGAGCGCCCGCAGATCGCCCTCGACGCCAGGGTCCGCGGCGACGTCGGCAAGCAGGGCTGGCCCGACGTCGGCGGCCTCTTCTCCTGGATCGGCGGCTTCCTCATCTGGCTGGCGATCAGCGTCTCGACCGCTGTGCTCGGCCTGCTGCTGCTGCTGATCGCGCCGCGCGCGGCCGACGCGATCTACGCGCGGTCGCGGGAGCGGATCGGGCCGATGATCGCGATCGGCATCGCGATCCTGATCGTGCTGCCGATCGCAGCGGCCCTCGCCGCGGTCACGATCCTCGGGCTGCCGCTGGCGCTCGGGATCTTCCTCGTCCTGCTGCCGCTGGGCGCGGTCGCCTACGTCGTCGCGGCCTGGGCGCTGGGGCGGAGGATCCTCAAGCCGCCCCGCCAGCGCGTCCTCTCCTTCCTGGTCGGGATCGCGATCCTGCGGGTCGCTGCCCTGGTGCCGTTCCTCGGGCCTACTGGTCGGCCTCGCCGCGCTGATCGTCGGCCTCGGCCTGATCGGCGCCGCTATCGGGGCGGCCCGGGAGCCGGCGGACCCGGCCCCGGCTCAAAGCCCGGGCAGCTGAGCACCGGCACCCGCGGGTAGCGCGGGTAGCGCGGGATCGTCCCGCGAGCGCTCGCAGAGGGAGAAGACCGAGCCGCGGGTGTTGGGGACGAGCCGCTGGTGGCGGCAGCTGTCGCAGAGCCCGCTGCTGGGCTTAGGAGCGCTCGGCATTGCGCTTGACCCCGGCGAGCATGCGGCGGGTGACGAGGACGTGCATGCGGGTGCCGATCACCAGCGTCTTGTAGATGGCCCCCTTCAGGCGCGGGAACTCGGCTCGCGTCTCCGCCCGCACGCGGGTGCTCCCGGTTTCGAGCTCGTCGAGGCGAAAGATCAGCGCGTAGTCGGAGAAGCGGTGGCGGCCGGCCAGCGCCAGCTCGACCGGCCTCTCGGCGGCGGCGACGTGGAAGCCGGGAAGCGCCGAGCCCGCGGCGAGCGGGCGAGGCCCGGACGCCGCGGCGTCGGCGCAGCCGAGGATCCGGGCGAGCCGCGGCGCCGCCCCGGAGGAGACCGACGCCTCGACCACCCGCAGCAGCGCCTCCCAGGTGGCCTCGCGACCGGCCTCGATCAGGAGCGAGTGCTCGTCGATGTGGGGCAGGCGCTCGGTGGCGGAGCTCACACGTCGATGCTATTTGCGACTCGACCTCGGCGGGCTCCCGCCTCGCCGGCGGCTAGCTTTGAGGCGTGACACGGCACCGCGACCCTCTTCGACGCCGACGCCGCCGCCTACACCGGCACGGTCGAGGTGATCGGCGTGATCTTCCGCGCCGAGGACGACGGCTACGCGGTGCTCGAGGTCCAGGAGGCGGGCTCGGGCGAGGGCTTCGCCCTGGTCGGGCCGGTCGCCCACCTCGGCGCCGGCGACCGGGCCGAAGTCAGCGGCGAGTGGCAGACCCACTCCCGCTACGGGCGCCAGCTGCGCGCCCAGGGGGCGCTGCCGCTCGACCCGGCCGACCGCGAGGGCCAGATCGCCTACCTGACCTCGCTGCGCCACATCGGCCCGGCCCGGGCCGAGCGGCTGGTCGACGAGCACGGCGAGGGGGTGCTGCAGGCGATCGCCGCCGACCCGCAGGCGGTCTTCGGCTCGCTGCGCGGGGTCAGCGCCAACCAGGCCGCGGCGGCGACCGAATCCTGGCACGCCAGCCGCGCCGTCCGCGACCTCCACGTCCAGCTCGCCCCGCACGGGCTCGCCCACCTGGCGGCGCCGATCCACGCCCGCTACGGCGAGCGCTCGATGACGATCCTGCACGAGGACCCCTACCGGCTGACCGAGGTCGACGGGGTCGGCTTCGCCCGCGCCGACAAGATCGCCCTCGCCGCCGACGTCCCGCCCGAGTCCAGCCGCCGCGCCCAGGCCGCCGCCGTCTACGCCCTCGTCGAGGCCGAGCAGCAGGGCAACAGCTACCTGCCGCTGGACGAGCTGGCCCGGCGCACCGGCGCGGCTGATCGGCCTCGCCCCCGACCCCGACGTGCTGGTCGAGGCCCGCGGCCTGCTGGTCGACGAAGACCGCGTCTACCGCGAGCTGACCCACGCCAGCGAGATCGCCGTCGCGGAGACGCTGCGCGCCCGCGCCGCCGCCCCTCCCCACCTCGACCACGACCCCGGCGAGACGCCCGCGCGAGCAGCTCACCGACGAGCAGTGGGCGGCGGTGCGCGGCGCCTTCGCCGCGCGCGTCTCGGTCCTCACCGGCGGCCCCGGCGTCGGCAAGACCGTCTGCACCAGGGAGATCGTCGCCGAGGCGGAAGCCGCCAACGCGACGATCGCCCTCTGCGCCCCGACCGGCCGCGCGGCGCGGCGGCTCGAGGAAGCGACCGGGCACGAGGCGCAGACGATCCACCGCATGCTCGAGTGGATGCCGGGCCGCGAACCGGCCTTCCGGCCCGGGCCACCCGCTGCCGGTCGACCTGGTGATCGTCGACGAGTCCTCGATGCTGAACCTGCGCCTGGCCGAGGTGCTGCTCGGCGGGCTCGCCGAGACGACCCACGTCGTCCTCGTCGGCGACGCCGACCAGCTGCCGCCGATCGGCGCCGGCAAGCCGTTCGAGGACCTGATCGCCTCCGGCGCGGCGCCGGTGGTGCGGCTCAGCCAGATCTTCCGCCAGGCGGCGCGCTCGATGATCACCACCGCCGCCCACGAGATCAACCAGGGGCGGCCGCCGCACCTGCGAGCCCGCAGGCCGACCAGGACCACGACTTCTTCTTCATCGACCGGCCCAGCCCCGAGCGGGCGCTGGAGACCGTGGTCGAGGTCGTCGCCGAGCGGGCGCCGAAGCGCTTCGGGGTCGACCCGATCCGCGACGTCCAGGTGCTGGCGCCGATGTACCGGGGCGCGGTCGGGATCGACGCCCTCAACGAGCGCCTGCAGGCGCGGCTCAACCCGGACGGCAAGCGGGCGCTGAACGACCGCTTCCGGATCGGCGACCGCCTGATCCAGACCCGCAACTCCCACGAGCTGGGGCTGATGAACGGCTCGATCGTCTTCCTCCGCGCCGACGACCCCGACGAAGAGGCGATCGTCGTCGACACCGACGACGGCGGCTCGCTGGTCATCCCCTACGGCGAGACGGCGACGCTGCGGCTCGCCTACGCGATCTCCGTCCACAAGGCGCAGGGCTGCGAGGTGCCGGTCGTGGTCGGCGTCTGCCACCGCTCGCACTCGCGGATGCTGACCCGGCCGCTGCTCTACACCGCGATCACCCGCGCCCGCAACAGCTGCGTCCTGGTCGGCGACCTGGCGGCGCTGGAGGCGGCGGTGCGCCGCGACGACAGCGGCGGCCGCCACTCCGGGCTGGCCGAGCGGCTCTCGCCGCGATGAAGGCGGCGGGCGCGGCGGCGACCGCGCCTGCCGCTGACCGAGATCGGGGTCACCCTGGCCGGGATCGCGCTGCTGGCCGCGCCTGGTCGCTGGCGGTCCCGCCGCTGCGCGACGCGTTCGGCGCCGCGATCCACGGCGACACGGCCGAGGTCCGCCGCCAGATCGACAAGCTCGGCGTCGCCGGGCCGCTGCTGATCCTCGCCCTCGCCCTGATCCACTCGGTCGTCATCTACCCGGCGGAGATCGTCAACGCCGCCGCCGGCTTCGCCTACGGCTTCTTCCCGGCCCTGGCGATCGTGACGGTCGCCTGGATGCTCTCGGCGCTGCTCTGCTACGCGGTCGGCCGTCGCGTCGCCCGGCCGCTGCTCGACCGCTGGTTCGGAGAGGAGCGCTTCGAGCGGTTCGAGCGGCATGATCGAGCGCGGCGGCGTCACCCTGCTGCTGGCGCTGCGCCTGATCCCGATCGTCCCCTTCAGCCTCGTCTGCTACGCCGCCGGGGCCGCCCACGTGCCGCTCTGGCGCTTCGTCTGGACGACCGTGGTCGGCTACCTGCCGATCACCGCCCTGGCCGTCTACTTCGGCACCCGGCTGGAGGGGCTGAAGCTCACCGACCCGCTCGTCCTCGGCACCGCCATAGCGCTCCTCGTCCTCCTCCTCGTCGGCAACTGGATCGTGCGCCGCCAGGCAGGTGCGGAGGACGACGGCGAGGTCAGCCCACCCGCTTGACCCGGAAGTGGAAGACGGCCGGCGAGTGGTCGACGTTGCCGGCCGCGTCGCGCGCCCTGACCTGAACCGTGTGCCGACCGGCTTCGAAGCGGCGCGAGATCCTCCGTCCGCAGAACCTGGGCAGGTCGCCGTCGACCCTGCAGACGAAGGTGGCACCGGCCTCGTTGGAGCGGAAGCGGAAGCTCGCCCGCACCCTGCGGCGATGGGTGCGAACGAGCTTGCGCGGGTGCTTGACGATCACGGTGCGGGGGGCGCGGGTGTCGACGCTGAACGAGGCGATTTCGCTGCTGCCCGTCCGGCCGGCGAGGTCGACTCCGCTGACCGCGACGCCGTGCCCGCCGTCGCCGAGCGCCGCCGGCAACCTGTACGGGGAGGCACACGGCTGCGGCGCTCCGGCGTCGACCGAGCAGCTGAAGGCGACGGGGCGGTTGGCCGTGAACTCGATCGTCGGTCTGCGGTTGCGGCCGAGCGGCTGCGGCGCCTGGGTGATCGCGACCGTCGGAGGCAGGGCCAGGGCTGCGACAGCGCCGTAGGCATCGAGGAGGCCGGCGCCGACGTCGCTTGGGCCGAAAGCCCCGACGGGTTGGGCCGTAGCGGTCAGGTCGGTGCGGATCTGCGCCGCGGAGGCGCCCGGGTTGGCCTGGCGAATCAGGGCCGCGACGGCGGCTGCGTGCGGCGCCGCCGCCGAGGTGCCGCAGAAGCGCCAGACGCCGGCTTCGAGGCGTCGCGAAGAAGGTCGTCGCGCCGCAGTCGGTGGCGACGAGATCGGGCTTGGGGATGACCTGTGCGCCGGTCGGCGGCGCGGCGAGGTACCGGTCGACGGGGCCGAAGTAGTGGGTGACCGGGCCGCGCGAGGAGTAGCGCTCCGGTTCGGCGCCGTTGCTGTACCGGACCGCGCCGACGGCGATCGCGCCGCCGGCGCCGGCGTGGCCGTAGACGGTGGGCCCGACCGTGTCGCCCAGGGCCGACTGCGGGTACTCCGTTTCGAGTACGCCGCTGCCGTTCTCGAGCAGCGCGAACTTCAGGCGGGGCATTCCCGGCGTGGTCGCGTCTTTGTTGCAGCTGCTCCCGAAGCAGCGGTTGATCGCCAGCTGGACCTTCGCGTTTGCCCCGGTGTCGTTTTCCCACTGGAGGATCTCGACCGGCCTCTCGCTTTCGATGTTGTCGCTCGTGCTCTCCACCAGGAATGCTTCGGAGCCTTCTGAGACTTCGATCGGGTTCCCCGCGGCGTCGAGCAGGAACGTGTCGAGGTCGGTCTTGACGCCGTTCCACGGTTCCGCCCACTGCAGGTCGACGGTCAGCGTCGCCCCTTTGGCGACCGTGATCCCGAAGGTCGATCGGGAGGCCCCGGACCGGGATCGAAGTCCATGCAGTGTTCCGTTTCGGCAGCCGCGGTCAGGGCAGCCGGGCAGCCGCCCGCGTCGCGGAAGGCCGGCGCTTCCCAGGAGGCGATGTCGTGGCCGTCTTTGTCGATCAGGTTGTCGTTGCCCGCCGCTGAGAAGTAGGAGACGCCAGCCGCCGCGACTTCGTCGACGGCGACCGCGACCGGCCCGTCCTGGAAGAACGGCTCTTCGAAGTAGGCGACGTCGTCGGCGATCACCTTGGCGCCAGCGCTCGCCAGCGCCCTGATGTTGTCGGCGAACCCGAGTTCACCGCCGAAGGCGGTGGCGAAGTCGATCGAGGCGCCCGGGGCGAGGTCGTGGACGATCTGCGCCATCCCCCTCCCCTCGTCGCCGCCGTCGGCTTCGGAGTCGTCGAGGACGCCGACCGGCGCGGTCGACCCGCAGGGGCTGCCCGGGCCGGGCAGGTCGCCGCTGGCGACGTCTGCGGCGGCATGGGTCGCAGCGGTGGGGTCCCGGTCGAAGGAATCGGAGAGGATGCCGACGGTGACGCCGCTGCCGTCGACCCCGAAGCTGGTGCGGGCGTTGGCGGCGTTGAGCTGGGAGTCGCCCTCGGAGCGGACCGCGCCGCCGCAATCGACGCCGCGGACGATCGGGGTGAGCACCTCGGTGACGCCGCCCACCCCCGCAACCGATCCGATGCTCGCGAGGTCGACAGGCTTGGCCGCGACGGTAACCGTCTGGTAGCGCCGACTGACGTCGACGATCTCGGCACCCGCCGCCCGTAGGGCTTGCACGTCGGTCGCCGCGCCGCCGTCGAAGCGGACGTCGACCAGGACGCGGTTGCCGGCGCGCAGCAGGCTGCCGGGCCCGTTTGCGGCGAGGCTCAGCCGGGCCGCCTGCTCGGCGCGCGGGGCCGATCGAACCGCGGGCCTCGACAGCTCTGCCAGTCGCGGTGACAGGGCTGGATCTCCCGACTGGGTCGACATCGCCTCCGCGGCAACGGGCACCAGCAGGCAGGCCGCGGCAAGCGCGGCAATCGAGCATCGCCAGGCCAGCCAGTTGGGGGAGGTACCTGGAGCGTTCATCTAGAGCGAAGTATCGGCACAACCGGTCTTCCCTGAAACACGACTAGACGGGATTCCGAGCGGCCAGGTCAAATGTAAGAGCCGCGCCGGAACCAGAACAGGAGCCCGACCACCGAGAGCACCAGGCTGCCGATCCCGAGGACGAGGAAGTCAGCCTCGGAGTCGATGTTGACGACCAGCCATTTGAAGTTCTGGCCGAAGAAGCCGACGACGAACGAGAGCGGCAGGAAGATCGTCGCCACGATCGTCAGCTGCTTGGTGATCTGGTTGAGCCGGTTGGAGACCACCGAGAGGTAGGCGTCGCGGGTGCCCGCCAGCAGGTCGCGGTAGGAGTCGATCTGGTCGGAGATGCGGATCGCGTGGTCGTAGACGTCGCGAAAGTAGTTGCGCGAGTCGGCTTCGAGGCCGGGGATTTCGAGGATGTCGTCGACGCCCCGAGCGAGCAGATCGCGCTGCGGGGTGACGACGCGCCGCAGCGCCACCAGCTGGCGGCGCAGGCCGACGATCTCTTCGAGCTGACTTGGATCGGGCTGGTCGAAGATCTCGCCGTCGAGCGTCTCCATGCGGTCGTCGAGGCGATCGAGGACCGGGAAGAAGGTGTCGGTGAGGCCGTCCAGCACTCGGTAGACGACGAACTGCTCCGAGCGCGGCGTCTGTGCTTTGAGCCGTTCGTGAGCTTCCTCGAGCGCCGCGCAGGCGCCCTGGTGAGCGGTGACGATGTAGCCGCCGCTGAGAAAGGCGTGCACCTCCTCCAGCTCGATCTCGCCGCCCTCGCCTTCCCCAACGCCGTAGTAGACGAGGAACATGTACTCGCCGAAGTCGTCCAGCTTCGGCCGCTGCCCGCGCTTGCGCATGTCCTCGAGCGCCAGTGGGTGGAAGGAGAAGACCTCGCCGAGCGCGGTCACCTCGGTCTCGCCGGGATCGGTCAGATCGAGCCAGAAGTACTCGTCGCGCGCCAGCAGCCCGGCGATCGCCTCGCGGTCGATGCTCTCCAATAAGCGCACGCCGCCACGCTAGATCCGGCCCCGGACGCCCCACCGGTCCCAATTTGCGGCGCCGCCGGGCCCGATCCTGCTACGGTCCCCCGTGTTAGAGCCGGTTGATACCGGCAAAGTTTGTGTCTAGCGCTCGCGTCGTTGCTTCACCGCATGCTCCGCGTTCGCAGCACATTTATGTGGAGGCAAGCATGCCTACTGGAACTGTTAAGTGGTTCAGCGACGACAAGGGCTACGGGTTCATCACGCCCGATGACGGCTCGAAGGACGTATTCGTTCATCACAGCGCCATCCTGGGCGAGGGCTTCAAGTCCCTGACCGAGGGTGCCAAGGTGACCTACGAGTCCGAAGAAGGCCCCAAGGGCCCGGCCGCCGCGAGCGTCCAGCAGACTTCGTAGTCCGCACACGCTTTAGCAGCCTGCGAAGCCCGCCAATCGGCGGGCTTCGCTTTGTTTGGACCCCCTACCCACACCCTTCGAGATGAGCACAACCAGAGACGACATCAGGAACATCGCCATCATCGCCCACGTCGACCACGGCAAGACGACGCTGGTCGACGCGATGCTGTGGCAGACCGGGACCTTCCGCAAAGGCCAGGACGTCGCCGAGCGGGTGATGGACTCGATGGACCTCGAGCGCGAGAAGGGGATCACGATCCTCGCCAAGAACACCGCGGTCAACCGCGGCGACGTCAAGTTCAACATCGTCGACACCCCCGGCCACGCCGATTTCGGCGGCGAGGTCGAGCGCGCCCTGACCATGGTCGACGGGGTGCTGCTGCTGGTCGACGCCTCGGAGGGGCCGCTACCGCAGACCCGCTTCGTGCTGCGCAAGGCGCTGGAGTCGAAACTGCCGGTGATCCTCGTCGTCAACAAGGTCGACCGCCCGGACGCCCGCATCGCCGAGGTCGTCGAGGAGGTCTACGAGCTCTTCATCGACCTCGACGCCGACTCCGAGCAGATCGACTTCCCGATCGTCTACACCAACGCCAAGGCCGGCTGGGCGGCGCTTGAGGAGGGGGTCGAGGGCACCGACCTCTCCCCCCTGCTCGACCTGATGCTGGAGCGGATCCCCGCGCCTGTGTACGAGGAGGACCACCCGCTGCAGGCGCACGTCACCAACCTCGACGCCTCGCCCTACCTCGGCCGCCTGGCGCTCTGCCGGGTTCGCAACGGGACGATCCGCGCCGGCCAGCAGATCGCCTGGTGCAAGGCCGACGGCAGCGTCGCCCGCGCGACCGTCTCGGAGCTGTTCGTGACCGAGGCGCTGGAGCGGGTCTCCGCCAAAGAAGCCGGCCCGGGCGAACTGATCGCCGTCGCCGGGATGGAAGAGGTGACGATCGGCGAGACGCTGGCCGACCCCGAGGACCCGCGGCCGCTGCCGGTGATCACCGTCGACGAGCCCTCGCTCTCGATCGTGCTCGGCATCAACACCTCGCCGCTGGCCGGCAAAGAGGGCACCAAGCTGACCGCTCGCCAGGTCCGCGACCGCCTCGACGCCGAGCTGGTCGGCAACGTCTCGATCCGCGTCCTCGACACCGAGCGCCCGGACGCCTGGGAGGTGCAGGGCCGCGGCGAGCTGCAGCTCGTGGTGCTGCTGGAGCTGATGCGCCGCGAAGGCTTCGAGATGACCGCCGGCCAGCCCCGCGTCCTGACCCGCGAGGTCGACGGCAAGGTCCACGAGCCGGTCGAGCGCCTGGCGATCGACGTCCCGGAGGAGCACGTCGGCTCCGTCACCCAGCTGCTGGCCGGGCGCAAGGGGCGCATGGAGCAGATGGTCAACCACTCGACCGGCTGGGTGCGGATGGAGTACCTGGTCCCGGCCCGCGGCCTGATCGGGTTCCGCACCGAGTTTCTCACCGAGACCCGCGGCACCGGCATCCTCCACCACGTCTTCGACCGCTGGGAGCCCTGGGCCGGGGAGCTGCGCACCCGCCCGACCGGGGCCCTGGTCGCCGACCGCCAGGGCTCGACCGCCAGCTTCGCCCTCTTCAGCCTGCAGGACCGCGGCACCCTCTTCATCGGCCCCGGCGAGGAGGTCTACGAGGGGATGATCGTCGGCGAGAACGCCCGCTCGGAGGACCTTGACGTCAACGCGGTCAAGGAAAAGCACCAGACCAACGTCCGCGCCGCCAGCGCCGACCTGCTGGTCCGCCTGACTCCGGCGACCCGGCTCTCGCTGGAGAACTCGCTGGAGTTCCTGCGTGACGACGAGTGCGTCGAAGTCACCCCCGAGTCGGTCCGCCTGCGCAAGCTCGTGCTGGACAAAACCGCGCGCCAGAAGGCGGCGCGGCAGCGCACCCGCGCCGGCGTCGCCGGCTAGGTTGCGCCGGCGGGCTCCGCCACAGCGGCCGGCTGCCTGGTCGGGATCCCTCCGGTCAGGAAAAACCCGACCAGGGCGAGCAGGGCGAGGATCGCGAGCGCGGTGCGCAGCCCGACGAGGCGCGCTTCTTCGTTCTCTTCGACGATCGCGTCGGTGGCTCGGGGCGAGACCCGGGCTTCGCCGAGCGCGGTTTCCAGTTCCTCGTCGGAGAGGAAGGGGACGCCCCCGGACAGCTCGGTCGACGCCCTCGCCTTCACCGTCGCGGGAACGTCCGGGTTTTCCTCGACGCCGCTGAGGAAGGAGGAGCTGAGGGCGGCGATCACGATCGCGCCGCTCAGCGCCGTGCCGACCGAGATGCCGAGGTTGGTGACCGTGTTCTGCAGGCCACCGACCTCGCCGCTCTGCTCGTCGGGGACCGAGGAGACGGTGACACTGCCGAGCTGGGAGGCCAGCGAGCCCATCCCGAGGCCGGCCAGGATCAGCGGCCAGGTGACGATCTCCGGTCCCGCTCCGGCCTCGAGGGCGCCGACCAGCACCACCAGCCCGGCGAACATGGCCAGGAAGCCGAAACGGACGACCCGCCGCGGCGAGACGTCCGGAAGGAGTTTCGGGATCCCGGCCGCGGCGGCGATCAACGCGAAGGAGAGCGGCAGCAGACGCACTCCCGTTTCGATCGCCGAGAGCCCGAGCGCAATCGATAGGAAGAGCGGCATCGCGAAGAACAGCCCGCCCTGCAGGAAGTACTGGAAGAAGAAGGAGGTCAGCCCCGCGCGCAGGCCCGAGACGCGCAGGATCGCCGGGTCGACGAGCGGCTCGCCTTGCCGCTCCACGAGGCGGTTCTCCCACCAGAGGAAGAGCCCGATCACGGCGACACCGGCGAGGATCAGCCAGATCACCGGCGAGAGCCCGATCCATTCGGGCGCCCCGGGCTTGGCCTTGACGAAGCCCCAGGTCCCGGAGCGCAGGACGCCGAGCACGGCCAGCCCGAGGCCGAGGGCCGAGAGCCCGGTCCCGACCAGGTCCAGATGCACCTTCCGCTCCGCCTCGCCGGCGGCGATGCGGCGGGCGAGGATAAGGATCGCGACCACCAGCAGGACCTCGGCGGCGAACACGTAGCGCCACGAGAGGTAGGTGGTGAAGAAGCCGCCGACGATCGGGCCGACCGCCACCGCGACCGCCGCGGCGGCGGTGACGAGGCCGTAGGCGCGGGGCCTTTCGGCGATGCTGAAGTTGGCGGCGACGAGGGCGACGATCGCGGGCAGGATCAGCGCCGCCCCGAGGCCCTCCAGGCACGACCATCCGATCAGCAAGACCGGCAGGTTGGGCGCCAGCGCGGTGGTCAGCGAACCGCAGCCATAGATCACGCAGCCGATCGCGAAAGCGCGTTTGCGACCGATGATCTGGCCGATCTTGCCGCCGGTGATCATGAACGAGGCCATCACCAGCGTGTAGAGGGTGATCGCCGTCTGGATCCCGGTCACGGTGGTGCCGACGTCCTTGGCGACGGTGGCGATCGAGACGTTCATGACGGAGCTGTCGAGCATCATCAGGAACTGCCCCACGCAGAGGGTCATGAGGATCAGGCCGGCAGCACCGGCGCTCGCCTTTCGTGCCACGCTCAGAGTTTCTCGGCGTCGACCCGGCCGGAGTCGATCGCCGCCAGCAGCGCCGCGTGGTCGCGCTCGCTCTGATCGGCGTAGCTCTCGGAGAACTCGGCGATCGCCCTGTCGAAGGCGTCGCCGCCGCCGAGGTAGGCAGCGAGCGCGATCCGGTCGCCGGAACGGGCGTGGGCGCGGGCAAGCGTCCAGCCGCACATCCGCGCGTATAGCTCGAGCCCGTGCGGGGTCAGCCGCTCGATCTCCACCGAGCGCTTCCAGTCCCAAAGCTGGCGCACGTAGAAGTCGCGTTCGCCACCGTCGAAGCCGACCGCCGGGCACCAGCCGAGGAAGATGTCGCCGGCAGCCTGCATCAGCCGCTGGCCCTCGACCACCCGCCGCCCGTGGTTCTTGTAGCGGCTGGCGCCGGCGTAGGGCTCGAGCACCGAGGCCTCGGCCTCCTTCGCCTGCAGGAAGAGCGGGTCGGAGTCGCCGGTCCCGGTCAGCAGCACGATCCAGGCTCGGGTGCCGACGCTTCCCACGCCGACCACCTTGCGGGCCAGGTGACGGAAGCGATAGCCGTCGAGCAGGTGCCGGCGATCTCCCGGCAGGCTCGCCCGATAGGAGTCGAGCACCTTGAGCAGGATCTGCTCCAGGTCACGGGTCTCATCCGCGGCCATCAGCTCCTCGGCGGGGACGATCAGGGGCGGGTCACCGAGGATGCGCAGCTCGCCGTCGACGACGTGGGTGAGCTTCTCCAGCGCCCGCATGCTGTCCTTGGCCTGCGCCTTGGCGACGCCCTTACGGACCTGCTTGGTGAGCTTTGGTTCGGCCTCGATCTCGCTCATCACCGACTCCACGTCGAGCCGCGCGTACCAGACCTCGAGGTTGCCCTGGGACGCGAAGGCCCGCATCGACTCGCGATAGCTGCGCGCCACCTCGAGCACCGCGGCGCCGCGGTCCCTGGGCTTGAAGCCGTTTTCGCGGCCGGCGATCGAGAAGCTGGCGGCAAGCCGCTTGACGTCCCACTCCCACGGCCCCGGCAGCGACTCGTCGAAGTCGTTGAGGTCAAAGACGAGGCGGCGATCGGGTGCCGCGAAAGCGCCGAAGTTGGAGAGGTGGGCGTCGCCGCAGGCCTGCACCCGCAGTCCGGAGATGGGAGTGCCGGCGAGGTCGGCGGCCATCACCGCGGCGGCACCGCGGAAGAAGGCGAAGGGAGAGACGGCCATCCGCCCGTAGCGAATCGGCACCAGCTCGGCAACGCGCGAGCGGGCCTGGCGCTCGAGGATCGCGACCGGGTCGGCCCGGTCGGGGGGTGAGTCCCAGCCCGCGTGGGACGAGCGACGCGCCTCTGAGCGCGCCGCCCTTCCAGCGGCAGCGCGCTCAGGGGCGTCCATGCCCTAAACCGTAGCGGCTGCCTGCTCGGACTGGCTCTGCTCGGAAGCCGTGGCGGCTGCTTCCGGTGCGGCGGTGTCGACACTGCGCGGCAGCAACACTTCTTTGGCGATGACCAGGCGCTGGATCTGGCTGGTCCCCTCGTAGAGCTGCATGATCTTGGCATCGCGCATCAATTTCTCGACCGGGTACTCCTTGATGAAGCCGTAGCCGCCGTAGACCTGCACGGCGTCGACGGTGATCTCCATCGCCGAGTCGGCGGCGAAGCGCTTGGCCATCGAGGAGACGCGGCTGTTGCGCTGGCCTTGGTCGAGCATGACCGCGGAGCTCCAGACCAGCAGGCGGCCGGCCTCGACCTTGGTCGCCATATCGGCGATCATGAACTGGATCGCCTGGTGCATCGCGATCGGGACCCCGAACTGGACCCTTTCTTTGGAGTACTCGGTGGCGTACTCCAGCGCTGCCCGGCCGATGCCGACGGCCATCGCCGAGACGCCGGGGCGGGTGCGGTCGAGCGTCATCATCGCCAGTTTGAAGCCCTTGTTTTCCTCGCCGATCAGGTTCTCGGCCGGGATCTCGACTTCGTCGAAGGAGATGGTCGCGGTGTTGGACGCCCGCTGGCCCATCTTGTCCTCCTTCTTGTCGACGCTGACCCCGGGGAGGTCGGCGTCGACGACGAAGGCGCTGATCCCACGGTGGCCGGCCTCGGGGTCGGTCTTGGCGTAGACCGTGAAGTAGTCCGCGTAGGTGCCGTTGGTGATGAAGCACTTGGAGCCGCTGATGACGTACTTGTCGCCCTTCTTGACGGCCTTGGTTTTCATGCCGCTGACGTCGGAGCCGGCGTCGGGCTCGGTCAGGCAGAAGGAGGCGAGCTTCGGGCTTTCGGTCAGCATCCCGAGGTACTTCTTCTTCGTCTCCTCGGAGCCGCCGAGGGTGATCGGCGCCGAGGCGAGGCCGTTGGCCATCAGCGAGGTGCCGATGCCCGAGCAGCCCCAGCCCATCTCCTCCTCGATCAGGCAGCCGGAGAGGTAGTCCAGGCCGGGTCCGCCGTAGGCCTCGGGGACGTGGGTGTTCATCAACCCGACCTCCCAGGCCTTGTCGATTACGTCCTGGGGCCAGGTGCCGTCCTTGTCGTACTCCCAGGCGACGCTGCGCATGTCTTTCTCAGCGAAGTTGTGGGCCAGCTCCTGCAGGTCCTTCTGCTCGTCGGTCAGAGTGAAGTCAACCACCGGTCGGGGCTCCTTTTCGTCCGTGCGTTAAGTCTGGTCTGGAACGCCGCCGCCGGGGCGAGCGTTCCGCCGATTGACTGGTCAGTCAACCAGGCCCAAGGTTAGCGAATGGCCTGGCCCCCGTGGGCCGTTTACCCTTGATGGCGTGGATCTGATCTTGGCGCTCTCCCCGAGTGGAAAGTGCGTCGTGGTGCTGCTGTTCACCGGCATTGCGGCGCCGATCGCGGGCCTTCTCTTCCGGCGCGTCGCGGGCAGCTGGGACTCGATCGGCAAAGGCCCCTTCGCGATCGAGCAGGAGCTGCCGCTGGTCCCGCGCTACCTCGCCGAACCCGCCCGGCCGGTCGATCCGGCGATGCAGGCGGCCGAGGTGCGGCAGATGCTGAAGGCGAAGTCCGAGCGACAGGAGCGCCGCGGCGAAACGCCGCTCGACGTCGAGGCGGAGACCACCCGGCTGCTCGCGCCGGACGAGGACGCTGCCGCTGCCGGCGGCCACCAGGACGCGGCGCTGCGAGCCGAGGTCCGCCAGCTGGTCCTCGCCCGCAACGAACGGCGGATGCGCAGGGGCCTGGAGCCGCTCGACGTCGAGGCCGAGACCGAACGTCAACTCGCGGATTTCGTAGGATCGCCGTAATGGCGGGCGCCGAGGAGAATCTCTACGAGGTCGAGCAGCTGCTGGTCCAGCCCGGCACCTACTTCAACCCCCAGACCGAGGTCGTGGTCGTCGTCGACGACTCCGCCTCGATCGACCAGGAGGTCTTCAACATGGAGGCCTACGAGGGCGCCGACTGGGTGCGGATCTCCGAGGAGATCCCGATCGACGAAGACGGCCGCGACCGCCTCCTCGAGACCTTCCAGACCCATTACCACCCCGGCTCGACCGGCTCCGTCTCCGAGACCGCCCTCGAACAGGGCGACGAGGAACTCGACGCGGGCGAGGACGGCCAGGACCCCGGCCGCGAGGACTGATGCTGGCCGAGGGTGACGCGGCGCCCGACTTTGCGCTGCCCGATCAAAGCGGCAACGGGGTGACGCTTTCGGACCTGCGCGGCGAGACCGTCGTTCTCTATTTCTATCCCCGCGCCGACACGCCCGGCTGCACCACCCAGGCCTGCGGCGTCCGCGACCGCAGCGACGAGTACACAGCGGCCGGCGCCCGCGTGATCGGGATCTCGCCGGACGAGCCGGCGGCGCTGAAGAAGTTCGACGGCAAGCACGACCTCGGCTTTACCCTGCTCGGCGACAGCGACCACGCCGTCGCCGACGCCTACGGCGCCTGGGGCGAGAAGTCGATGTACGGCAAGAAGTACATGGGAATGCTGCGCTCGACCTTCATCGTCGACCCGCAGGGCAAGATCGCCCGCGTCTTCCCCAAGGTCCAGCCCAAAAAGCACGACGACCTGGTCTTGAAAGCCCTGAAGGAGCTAGCCACTACCTGAGCCTGTCGCTGCGTTGTGGCTGCAAGGAGGCAGGTACGCCGATCAAGGCTGGCAGGAGGACTACGCAATCGGAAGGCACCATCAGGGGAACGGCCTCGCGTATTCCAGGCTGTTGACGACAACGACGTTGATGACCAAGCAGCTCGCAATAAGGGCTGCGAAGAGCGCGACGAGGATCGGCCGCGCGAGCCTTCCGCTTGGCGCCCTCGGTCATCGAGCAGACCTTATCCCCGAGACGGGATGAAGCCTTCTCGCACAGATTGCCTTCCATGTCGCTTAGTCAGTTGACAAGCTCTGCCCAGCAGCCGCCGTCTAAGCAGTGTTCACGCGCCGATTGAGCTCAGCGACCCGCCTTTTCGCCAGTTCGCGATCCTTCTCAGTTCGACCGCTAAAACCAGGCACCCGAACGTGTCCGCCATCGTTCAACGTCATCTTGAGGGGCGGGAGACCGATCACAAACTTGATCTCAAAACCTTTGATCCCCTGCCAAGACCAATGTCTGCGTCGAATAATTCCCCGCAGCGTGACCCCATCCTTCTCAACGATGAGCCCGGCTCGCCCGGACTGGACGAAGAAGGCGCCGACCACGATCCATACCAAGCCCGCCACGGGTAGCGCCGGACCGTGCAGATGACCCCGCACACTTGAAAGCAGCAGAAGAAAACCCAAGATCAAGGCGATCCCTGCAAAGAGGAACGCCAGGCCCTGTTCCCATTCGTTGAGCACCAAGAGCTCGCCTTCGGGGAGCAGAGGTGATTCGTCGGTTTCCTGGGTCAACTGGTCGCTCAATGGCCCGCTGCCGAGTGTACGGCCTCAAGTATCCAACCTGGCAGATTCGTGACGACCCGCACGGCAGCCGGCACACCGGCTGAGCCCGCAGCTGCATCCAGACCGGCCTCGACCACGAGCCCCGGCAACGCAGCGCCGACCGTGGCGATAACGGAACCGACCTCCGTAGGCCCGAACTCGAAGCATGGATCGCTTTCGGAGTGCAGCAGATTGCCAGCGGTGATCGCAGCTATTCCCGCGACCAAACCGCCTGCCTCTGGACAACCTGGTAGGACCCCACAGCCAACCGCAATCGCTGGTCCCGTCACGGGAGATTCGGCAATTTCCTTCGCCCCTTCGGCGAAGCAGTCGATGGGATTGGGAATGACTGAGTGGATGAATCCGCCAAAGTTGACTGGTTCTTCGCAGGCTTGTCCGGTCCGGTCATAGAGCGTAAGCGAATCATCACCCGCGTAGGCGTATGGCTGCTGGGTGACTTCGACGCCCGGATCGCGCGTCAGGAACTGAGCCGTGGTCGAGTCGTAGAACCGGGCTCGCAGGTATTGCAGTCCGCTCTGGCCCAGCGTGTACTCCCCGGCATAACCGAGCGCCGTGGTCGCCGCTCCGGTCTTCGCCGTCAACCCGCCGTACGACCCGTAGGTGAACGTCGCCGCGGGTTCGCCCGAGTTGTTCGTCAGAACGCGAGTGCTGCCGAGCTGGTCGTGATGGATGTAGGTCGGTTCTTCCCCTGAGGAGATCTGCTCGACGGCGAGCCCATTTGGCCCGAAGACGTAGCCGCCTTCTCCGTCCGAGAGGAGCGATCCGGGGGATTCGGTCAAGTCCCAAACGAGGTGCCGGGTGCTCAATCCAACGGTCCTCGATGCGAGCAGCCCGGTTCCGTTGTAGGCGAAGGATTCTGCGATCGCTGGCGTTTCGCCTTCTTCCGGCCGTTCGACCGCCGTGAGGTTGCCGGCCTGGTCGTATTTGTAGGTGGTGGCCGGGCCGCTCGACGGGGTCCGTTTCGTGCGCTCGCCCTCTTTGTCGTAGGTGAAAGTGGCGCCGGCCGCGGATTCGAGCTGGCTGGCTTTGTCGAAGGCGTTGGTCGTGCCCGGCGCTTTCGTGATGTTGTTCGCGGCGTCATATCCGAATTCGGCCGCACCGGCTTTCGTCAGCCGCTCGTTTTCGTCGTATGCAAAGGATTCTTCTTCGGCGCCCGGAAGCCCTTTGCTGATCAGCGATTCGACCTGGCCGGCTTTGTCGCGAGCGTAGCTGAGCGAGGCGAGCGTTTCGGCGCCCTTCTTTATCGTTACGGCGCTCATCCGGCCCGCGCGGTCGAAGGCGTATTCGTCGCTATCGCCCGTCCCTTCCGGGAAGGTCGTCGTCCTAAGCTCGGAGTCCTTGTTGTAGGCGAAGGAGGTCGTGTGGCCGAGCCAGTCGGTGACGCTTTGGAGACGGCCGGCTTTGTCGTAGGCGCGGCTGATCGATTTGCCGTTCGGATAGGTCAGACCGACCGGCTCGTCGGCCAAGTTGTATTCCCAGCTCACTGTGTCGCCGTTGCCGTCTTTGCTGTGGATTAGACGGTCGAGCTGGTCGTATTCGAAGCTGCTTTCGCCGGTGCCGTCGACCATACTCGTCAGGTGGCCGTTTTTGTCGTAGCCGATGCTCACGTTCGGCGTAATTTTGTCTGAATAGCTGATTTCTTTCAGACGGTTGGCGTTGTCGTAGCCATAAGTCGTCGTACGTCCGTCCGGATCGACCTTTGTTTTCAGGTTGCCGACGGCGTCAAAGGTCTTGGTCGTTTTGCGTTCCAGCGGGTCGATCACTTCGACCGGCTCCTCGAGGACGTTGCGGACGTAGGTCGTTTTGTGTTTGTTGCCGTCGGTCTGGCTGGTCACCATGCCGGCGCCGTCGTAGCCGGTTTCTTCGATTCCGCCGTTGGGCCGTTCGACTTTGGTCTGCTCGTTGTCGGCGTCGTAGGTGAACTTAGTTTTGCGGCCGTTGGAGTCGGTGATCGATTCAACGTTGCCGTCGGCGTCGTAGGCATATTTGGTCGTGCCTTCGAGCGGATCAGTGACTTTCAGCGCCCGGCCCTGAAGATCGCGTTCGATCGAGGTCGTGAATTTGGCAGCTTCGGCACCTTCTTCGTTGCCCCGCGGGCTAACCGTCGAGGCCACCCGCGAGTCTTCATCATAGGCCCACGTCCGCTTGTCGCCTTGGGGGTCGATTTCGGCTTTGAGGTCGCCGTGACTGTCGTATTCGTAGCTCCAAACGTGGCCGAGCGGGTCGGTCATGCTTTTGGTTTCGCCATGCGGGCCGTATTCGTAGGAGACGGTCTGGGTTTTCGATTCCGGCGCCGGCCGCGAAACCGTTTCCGGGTTACCGTTGGCGTCGCGGGTGATCGTCGTTTTCTCGCCGCTCGGCTTGGTTTCGGTCAGGACCTGGTGGGCTTCGTCATAGGTCCATTTGGTTTCGTCTTCAACGGCGTTCGTTTCGCTCGTACGATTGCCGTGGGCGTCGTAGGTGTAGGTCGTTTTGTGGCCGTTGCCGTCAGTGCAGCCCGTCAGCAGCCCGGCAGCGTTATAGGAGAAGGTTTCGGTTGAGGCTTCGGGCGTGCCGTAGCCGTGAGTGATCGAGAAGGGCTCGTGGTTGCTGGTAAACCGCTCGTCGGTGACGCTCCCCGTCGCTTGGTCAGTTATGACCGTGTGGAACGAGGCATATTCAAAGGTCGTTGTTCGTTCGGCAGGACCTGTCTGAGAGACCACCCGGCTAGAGCCGTCGTATTCATTGTTCGTTTTGCCGCCGCGCCCGTCAGTGACCTGCGTGATTCGGTGCGATCCATCGTATTTGAAGCGCCAGCGCGGTTCGGTTTCGCCGGGCATCGTCACGCTGGTCAGATCTCCACCTTCATAGTCGTATTTGACGACGTAGCCGATCGGGTCGTCGGCGCTTTCGACTTGGCCGGAGCCGTTGTAGGTGAGGGTGATCTGGCGCCCGGCGGGATCGGTGATGGCGCTTAGTCGGCCTTCTATATAGGAGAGGGTCGTTTCGTTGCCGTTGCGGTCGGTGACGCCTTCGAGGCGGCCGGAACCAGAGAAGGCATATTCGATCTGTTCGGGAGTGATCAGTGTGTAGCCGGCTTCGGAGCTGCCGCTGAGCGTGTCCTGGCTCCAAGAGGGCGCTTGGAAGCTGCTTTCACCAGTTTTCGAGAAGGGAACTGTGCCACCATCAGAGCTGAACAGCGTGATCTCTTTGCCTTCTTCAGCGGAGACCAAGTGGTCGCTGAAGGAGGCAGTCCAGCCGTAGCCGAAGACACCGGGAGAACCCGCCGTAGCTGCCGCTTGGGCGCTGTAGGTGCGGGTCAGATTCAGGCCAACACCGAGGCCGCCGATCACAAGGTCAGTCTGGGACTCCGAGTAATCGCCGGTCGCGCAGTTAACGGGGTCAGCCGTTTTGCATTCCTTGCTGAAATGCTCAGAAGCCCGGGCGGCGACTGGGTGTTCAATTTTGATGTGCCCTGGACCTTCGTCGATCTGCCCCTGGTTGTCGAACTCTACCCCAACCCGCGTTGTTTCTTCCCCGGACGTCTTGCGGAAGGTCCCGGTATTCACGATCCGTGGTGCGGCGCCTTCGCCTTCGACAACGATGCCACTTATATTCTCGGAGTTCGCGTTGAAGGTGCCCGCGTTTTCGAAGGTGGCTCCGTCATACATTTCTATGAATCCAAACGCGTAGGTCATCGTGCCTTCGTTAACCAGGGTGCTTCCATAGAGCCGGGCGCCTTCTTCTAGGTTCCCGGTCCCGCCGGACTTCAGAATCGTCGATCCTGTGCCGGTCAACCATCCGGCTTCGATCGTCAGTGAGTTCGACACTTCGACCGTGCCGGCGTTGGCCAATACGCCGTAGTCGGTCAGCGACAAGTTTTTCGCGTCCAGCGTGCCTTTTTCCACGCTGAATGAGGCAAGGTTTGGGGATTTGGGAGCGGTCACCGTCAATGACAGGTTGGTGGTTTCCAAGCCTTCCTCTGTCACCGAACCGTTGATCACTTCGATCTCTCCCGAGAGCACGCCGCCAATGAATCCGAACGGGCTTTCACCCGTGAAGCCGATCAAGCCGCCTTCGTCCGCCGACCATTCCCCCCCAGTGCTCAAACCGCCATCGGAAAAGCGCAGCTGGCCTGACGCTGTGTGGACGGTTCCCTGGTTGTCGAACTCTACCCCAACCCGCGTTGTTTCTTCCCCGGACGTCTTGCGGAAGGTCCCGGTATTCACGATCCGTGGTGCGGCGCCTTCGCCTTCGACAACGATGCCACTTATATTCTCGGAGTTCGCGTTGAAGGTGCCCGCGTTTTCGAAGGTGGCTCCGTCATACATTTCTATGAATCCAAACGCGTAGGTCATCGTGCCTTCGTTAACCAGGGTGCTTCCATAGAGCCGGGCGCCTTCTTCTAGGTTCCCGGTCCCGCCGGACTTCAGAATCGTCGATCCTGTGCCGGTCAACCATCCGGCTTCGATCGTCAGTGAGTTCGACACTTCGACCGTGCCGGCGTTGGCCAATACGCCGTAGTCGGTCAGCGACAAGTTTTTCGCGTCCAGCGTGCCTTTTTCCACGCTGAATGAGGCAAGGTTTGGGGATTTGGGAGCGGTCACCGTCAATGACAGGTTGGTGGTTTCCAAGCCTTCCTCTGTCACCGAACCGTTGATCACTTCGATCTCTCCCGAGAGCACGCCGCCAATGAATCCGAACGGGCTTTCACCCGTGAAGCCGATCAAGCCGCCTTCGTCCGCCGACCATTCCCCCCCAGTGCTCAAACCGCCATCGGAAAAGCGCAGCTGGCCTGACGCTGTGTGGACGGTTCCCTGGTTGTCGAACTCTACCCCAACCCGCGTTGTTTCTTCCCCGGACGTCTTGCGGAAGGTCCCGGTATTCACGATCCGTGGTGCGGCGCCTTCGCCTTCGACAACGATGCCACTTATATTCTCGGAGTTCGCGTTGAAGGTGCCCGCGTTTTCGAAGGTGGCTCCGTCATACATTTCTATGAATCCAAACGCGTAGGTCATCGTGCCTTCGTTAACCAGGGTTCGTTCATAAAGCCGGGCGCCTTCTTCTAGGTTCCCGGTCCCGCCGGACTTCAGAATCGTCGATCCGGTGCCGGTCATGCGGTCTTGCGAGCCCCACGACAGCGAATTCGACACTTCCAGAGTTCCAGCGCCAGAAATACGGCCTTCAAATTCTCCTGTGAGATTCGCAATTTTGGCGGTTTTACCGCTTTCAATAGTTACCGAGGTTTCCCACAGGGTCACTGTGCCGCTTGGGGCCGTAAAGTTGGCCCCGGTGATCGTTGAGCCTCTGAAATAACTTGTCCCTTTCAGCGTGCTGCTGCTAGCGAGGGTGATAGTCGAGTTAAGAAATTCAAGTGTCCCACTTTCGCCATTCACAGTTGCTTTATTTTCGAAGTCGACATGGACGATCGAAATTCCGCTTCCGGTTGTCTTATGGAAGAGGCCCGTATTGACGATTTTTCCGGACCCTTCGCCTCCGGTTGTGATGCCGCTTACCCCTTCGGAGTTCGCGTTGAAGGTTCCGACATTTTTAATTGTGGCGCCTTTGGTAATTTCAAAATAGCTTTCCGGAAAAGTCAGCGTGCCTTCGTTGACCAGAGTGCGTTCTGAGAGGTTGACCCCGTCGACAGTGGCCGTTGAGCCAGAGAGCAGCACGGTTGAGCCGGTGCCGGTCATTTTCCCCGAGGTCCATAAGAGTGATTTCGAAACTTTGAGCGTGGCGGCGCCCGTCAAGATCCCGGAACTGTCCAAGGTCAGATTCTTGATGCTCGACGCTTCGGCGGTAGCCGTTATTTTTAGCGAGCCTTCGGCGATCGTCAGGGTGCCTTCCCCTTGAAGCATTTTCACCTGCCTGGATCCTGAGGTGATGTTGACCGTCTTGCCTGCGCCGATGCAGGCGACCTCGGTCGAGGTCGGCACATGTTTTGCCGACCAGCTTGCGGCCGTCGCCCACGAGCCTTCAGCGGCTCCTGTCCAGGTGTTCGTGCATTCTGCAGCCGAGGCAGTCGAGGGGAGGCAAAGCGCCGCCATGACAATGGCGAGCGCCAAGATCAGGTTTCCGGATAGACGCACGCGGCCGGAGATGCGATCGGGGCTTCCTAGGGAAGCGTCGAGTCGGCTGTTGGGAAACTCATTGGTATTCATCTGCCTTCTCTTTCTGGTGAGCCGCGTACGGGTGGAGTTCACAGCGCTTCATGCTGGCCGGCCGTGACAGCGAGGATCATTTGATCTGAGCGTTAGGAAGGAATAGAACTTCTCGGTGGAACCGCGCACCTGGCGCTGTCTCACCTTCTTCAGAGCGCCAACGTCAGCGAGCCTGCCCACGTGGTAGGAGATGTGCGACAGGCCGGCATCTTGGTCGTCGATGAGCTTCGTGAGCTCGGATGCCGACAGCGGCCGATCGACCCACCGCAGAGCTTCGATGATCGCCACCCTGAGGGGATGGATGGCACGAGGGACGAGAACGTCCCACTCGAACGACGGCTCGCCGCCCTTGCTCATTGCTTTGACTCTCGATGTCGGTCAGAGGGGAGGAAGCTCATCGGGTGATATGCGGGGAATGTTCGGTTCATAGTGGAGTTTTCCAACCGACCTCGGCCCGGGACAGCGGGCATGAAGGCATTTGAGAGCCACTGCCCGGATATAAGTGGTCGGGAGATTTACTGCCCCTGCCAGTTCTTTAGGGCGATCTGTGTCGGTTGACTACTTCACCCTTTCAAATCCGACTATTCCAGTCAATCGTAGAATGAACGCTACTCACCATCTTGTGAGCGGCAATCATTTTTTCCGGTACACGACGTTTAAGACTCGACCCTTTACGAATCGCTTTGTTCAGTGCCCCGTCTACTAACGGAGAGCGCCGTAATTTTTGCGATGATCGCCGCTGTCTGCTCGTTACGGACAGCGGGAAAAGGGCCGGCCCCGATCCCGCAGAGTCAGTGGCCGAGACCGGCCCGCTTTCGGCTGGGTTCTAAGCAGCCTTGTAGACCATGTAGCTCACATGAACAGACACCACTTTCTCGATCTTCATCGATTCTCACCCCCTCCCCTGTCTCAGCCCAGCGCGGCTCGCCAGGAGGAGTAAGAATGCTAAAGCGAAATCTAGTATCCACCAGACTGTGAGTAGCGACAAATCTATGCGGTGAAAGAGTCCTTATGCTCGGTCACGTCTGAATGTAGAGGGGAAATCGATCGATTGGAGGGTGGCGTGAAAGAGACGGCGGCTCAAAGGCCCGGACAGCGCAAGAAGCGAATCGAGGAAGTGGTCGCCTACGCCGTGGCCCACCCGACCCGGGTCCACATTCTCATCGTGCTGAACGAAGGCACGTTCACCCCAAGGCAAATTGCTGAAATCCTCGATAAGCCGCTGAACAACGTCTCTAACCACATCCGGGAATTGGCCGATGCGGGCTCCATCGAAGTGGCCAAAACCGAGCAGGTGCGGAACGCCACCTTGCACTACTACCGAGCGGTAGAGATGCCGTTCTACTCTGAGGAGGAAGCTGCGGCCATGACTCCGGAGGAGCGGCAGGTGACCGCCGGTCTGGTCGTCCAGTCAATGAGCGCGGAGGTGATGGCTGCACTCTGGGCGGGAAAGCTGACCCTGCCGCTCGTGTGGTTGGCGTGGCGATGGTTCAACGTGGACAAGCAAGGCCGCCACGACATCGCCGACGAGCAGGAACAGTTTTGGAAACGGATGCAGGATATCGAGGCCGAATCGACCAACCGCCGCGCCGAGTCTGGAGAGGAGGCATCTTCAATAATCGTCACCCAACTCGGGTACGAGCGCGCGCGAAAAGGACCGACAGCTCCCCCGTGCTCACCAGATGGTGAGTAGCACCATCAGGGGAACGGCCTCGCGTATTCCAGGCTGTTGACGACAACGATGTTGATGACCAAGCAGCCCGCAATAAGGGCTGCGAAGAGCGCGACGAGGATCGGCCGGCGACGCCCCGCGAACGCTGCGGCGGCAACGACCATCGTTGGCAAGAGCGTGAGAGCCAGCGATGGCCGAACGGAGTTGACGGCATCGCAATAGCTCGCGCGTGGAGTGCCGGCCTCCGGCGGCGAGAACGGCAATGCGTCAAAGCACTGTTGATGAAGAATTACCGCACAAACGATTGAAATGACGGCGATAAGTGCCGTTATTGCTAAGAGTGCGACCTGTCGCTGGCGAATCGGCAAATCTCATCACTTCAAATCATTTCCCGGCGGCGATGTTCTCGATTTTGCGCAAACTGCTCAAGAAGGCGCTCGTCGTAGCCCCGCCGATCTCAAACCAGGACTCAAACTCAGGCAAAGTAGAACGCGAGCGCAAAGACGAAGTAGACGGCCAGTAGCTGCACCCCCTCGAACCAGGTCGACTCGCCGTCCTGGGTGACGTAGTTGGCGATCAGGATCGCGATCAGGATCGCCCCCAGCTCGAAGCCGTTGAAGACGAGCGCCAGCGGATATGGCCCGATGAAGAGGGAGGCGAGGACCAGGACGGGAGCGACGAAGAGCGCCACCTGGCCGCTGGAGCCGATCGCGATGTTGACCGCCAGGTCCATCTTGTTCTTCATCGCGACCAGGACCGCGACCCAGTGCTCGGCAGCGTTGCCGACGATCGCGACGACGATCACGCCGATGAAGAACTCGGAGAGGCCGATCGAGTGCGAGGCCTCGCTGATCGAGCTGACCAGGACCTCAGACATCACCCCGACCAGGATCCCGGCGATCGCCAGCGCCGTGACCGAGGTCCGCGTCGACCAGCCCCAGCTGTCCTCGTCCTCGTACTCGGGGTTGAAGAGGTCGCGATGGGTCTTCAGCGAGAAGAGCAGGCCGAGCGCGTAGGTGGCGATGAGGACGATCGCCACGGCGAGCGAGAGGTGCTCGACGGTCGAGCCGTAGTGGATCGAGACGGCACCCGGGGAGGGCAGCCCCTTGCCCTCGACCAGCTCGAAGATCGCCGGCATCAGCAACGCCGCCGCGGCGAGCATCAGCATCGAGGTCTGGATCCCGGCCCCGGTGCGGCTGAAGGTCTGCTTTTCGCGGCCGATGCCGCCCGCCAGCATCGCCGCGCCGAGGACGAGCAGGATGTTGCCGATGATCGAGCCGACGATCGAGGCCTTGACCACCTCCTGCAGGCCCTTGCCGAGCGCGAAGAGGGCGATGATCAGCTCCGGCGCGTTGCCGAAGGTGACGTTGAGCAGGCCGCCGATGCCGGGCCCCGAGCGGGCCGCCAGCTCCTCCGTGGCCCGGCCCATCAGCGCCGCCGTGGGGATGATCCCCAGCGCCGAGGCGGCGAAGACGACGGTTGCCGGAACCCCTGCCAGGTCGAGCCCGACGGCGATCGGGATCAGCGGCGCCAGCAGGTAGGGGTATCCCTGCGGGGTGCGGAGGAAGGACGCGTTAAGCCGCGGCCGGTTGGGATTGCCTGCCTGGGGGTTCACGGTCGGGCAAGCGTATGCGGAAAGACGAAGGGCGCCGCCGAGGCGGCGCCCTTCGCAAGGCAGATGGCGCTACGGGCTACTGAAGCAGGCTGGCGCAGTTCTGCAGGTCGGCCGGCGTTTCGGCGCCCTTGAGGCAGTTGAGATAGGCCTGCTGGCCGGCGGAGCTGCTCGACCCACCCGAGGAGCCGGCAGACGAAGACCCGCCAGCCGAGGAGGAGCCGCTGCCGGTGATCCCTTCCAGGAGGCCGCCGATGCCGGCACCGCCGCCGCTGCCCGCTTCGAGCAGTTCGAGCGGGTTGACGCCGAGCTGCTGGAACAGCCCTTCGAGCGGCTTCGCGTTGGCGGGGGCCGAGATCTGCTGTTCTTCGTTGACGCCGCTGAGCGACAGTTCGAAGTCGATTTCGACCTTTTCGTGGCTGCTCCCCTTCGGTTCGATCGTCAGTTCGGCGGCGACCTTGCGGATGATGTCATCGTCGCCGACGTAGACGTCCACGTGGGCCTTTTTCACGGCGTTGGTCAGTTCGCCCTTAGCCTTCTCGAGTTCGCCCAGCGGCAACGGCCCGGCTGCTTCGAGCTGGGCGCTGCAGGCCGGGTTTTCGGTCAGCTTGATGACCGCGTTCACGGCCCCGCCGGCGTTGAGGTCGCCGCTGACCTTGGTGGTGCTGGTGCCATCGACGTCGGCGCTGCCTTCGTTGGTCAGGTTGTCGACGAAGTCGGCGACCTTGAGGCCGGTGGCGGCTTCCTGACAGGCGGTGACGTCGCCGGCGCCCGCTTCGGAGCTGCCCTGCTGCTGGGCCTGTTCGAAGCCGGACTTGACGAAGCCGAAGGTGGTCGGGTCGACTTCGTACTCGGTCCCCTTGTAGTCGACGTAGGCGCGGTCGGAGAGCAGCGTCAGGCCGCCTTCGAAGTCGATGTCTTCGCCTTTCGCCTTGCCGCTGGCCTTCGCGGTCAGGGCCAGTTCGGGCAGATTTTCCTTGCCCCCGCTCTGGAACGGGCCGGCGAGGGTGACGTTGACGTCGCCCCCTTCGTCGCCTTCGGCCTTGACGCCGACCGAGAGATCGAGGCTGCCGCTCTTGACCCCTTCGAGGGTCGCGTTGTCGATGACCTTCTGCGGGTCTTCGCTGCTGTTGCCGCTGCTTCCACCGCAGGCGGCGAACGCGGTCGCGAGTGCGGCAAACGCGGCTAGCAGCACGAAAATGCGGAAACGGCTCAAGAGATAAGGCTCCTCGTGATCGAAGACGGGATCGGGTCTGGATTCTACGGAGAAAGCGGCGGCTCCTGCCCCCAGCGGCGCATGCCGGCTTCGATTTCCTCGTTGACGATGCGCACGACCCGGACCCGGGCGTAGCGCTTGGACTCGGCGGAGACGAGCCGCCAGCGGGCACGCCGGCGGTCGGTCCGGTCGAGCATCTCCTCGAGGGCCTGCTCGTACTCGCCGCGCTTGGCGCGGTTCTCCCAGTCGTCGGGGGTCAGCTTCCAGGCTTTGAGCGGGTCGGCGGCGCGGCTTTCGAAGCGCTTCAGCTGCTCCTCGGGAGAGATGTGCAACCAGAGCTTGACGACGATCGCGCCCTCCTCCACCAGGCCCTGCTCGAAGGAGACGATCTCCTCGTAGGCGCGCCGCCACTGCTCCTCGGCGGCGAAGCCCTCGACCCGCTCGACCAGAACCCGGCCGTACCAGGAGCGGTCGAAGACGGTCATCCCACCCCAGCCGGGCAAGGCAGGCCAGAAGCGGTGGAGGAAGTGGTGGCGCCGCTCGTCGGCACTGGGCGCCGCGAACTGGGCGATGCGGACGTGGCGGGGATCGAGCGGGGCGACGAGCCGCTTGATCGAGCCGCCCTTTCCGGAGGCGTCCCAGCCCTCGAAGACGACGCACAGCGGTGGCCCGAGCTCTCTCCCGCCGATCAGGCCGCCAAGCGTGAGCCGCAGCTGCGCGAGGCGCTTCCAGGCGGCTTTGAGTTCGTCTCCCTCCTCCTTGCGGCCGAGGGAGAGAGTCAAGTCGACCTCGTCGAGGTGCCCCATCGAGCGATGGTAGCCCTAGGTGCCGGAGTCCCCGCGCGATTCTTCGATCGGCGCCGGCCGGTTCTGCGTGGTCAGGTTCGCCGCCAAGGGGAAGAGGAGGGCGCCGAGGAAGATCAGGATGACGCCGGCGGCGACCAGCCATCTGGCCTTGGCGAGGTGGCCGAGGATGCCGATCGCGAAGCCCGCCAGCATCAGCGCGATGTAGGGGCCGGGGCTGTGCGGGAACAGGTCGGCGAGCGGCAGGGCGAGGTCGAGCACGGAGCCGGATTATCATCGCCCCCATGGCCGACGGCTCTGTGGCAGAGGTGAAGGACGCGCTGGCGCAGGTCGGCTACCTGGCCGACGAGCCGGCGGCGCTCGTCTCCTTCCTCGCCCAGCGGCTCGGCAAGCCGGTACTGGTCGAGGGCCCGGCCGGGGTCGGCAAGACCGAGCTGGCCAAGGCCCTGTCGCGTGCCACCGGCCGCGAGCTGGTGCGCCTGCAGTGCTACGAGGGGCTCGACGAGGCGAAGGCGATGTACGAGTGGAACTACCGCAAGCAGCTGCTGCGGATCCAGGCCGGCGGCGAGGGTGGCTGGGACGACGTCCAGGAGGACATCTTCAGCTCCGAGTTCCTGCTGACGCGGCCGCTGATGCAGGCGATCTCCAGCCCCGAGCCGGTGGTGCTGCTGATCGACGAGATCGACAAGACCGACCAGGAGTTCGAGGCGATGCTGCTCGAGCTGCTCTCCGACTTCCAGATCACGATCCCCGAGCTGGGCCAGGTCGCGGCGACGACGATGCCGATCGTCGTCCTCACCTCCAACGACTCGCGCGAGCTGACCGAGGCGCTGAAGCGCCGCTGCCTCTACCTCTGGCTCGACTACCCCGGGGTCGAGCGCGAGATGGAGATCGTCCGGCTGCACGTGCCGGAGCTGCGCGGAGACGCTGGCGCGGCGACTGGTCGAGGTGATCGAGATGGTGCGGGCCCTGGACCTGAAGAAGCCGCCCTCGATCGCCGAGTCGATCGACTGGGCGCGGACGCTGCTGCTGATGGGCGCCGAGGACATCGACCGCGAGACCTTCAACCAGTCGATGTCGATCATCGTCAAGCACCGCACCGACATCGACCTGGTCGCCGAGCGGGTCGGGATGAAACTGGCCGGGGCGCCCAGCCCCCTGCCCTAGGACTAGACGGACTCGAAGAACTCGGCGATCGCCTCGGCGTCGGGCGGCCCGTCGTAGGCAAGGCGGCCGTCGCGGAGCGCCAGGCAGCGGTCGGCAGAGCCGACCACGTCGCCGCGGTGGGTGGAGACGACGACCGCAGCGCCCGCTTCACGGGCCTCAGTCAGCAGCTCGAAGAGGACCTCGCGGCTTGGAGGATCGAGCCCGTCGAACGGCTCGTCGGCGAGCAGGATCGCGAAAGGCCGGACCAGCGCCAGGGCGATCGAGGCCTTCTGACGCATGCCGTGGCTGAATTCGGAGGGCAGGCTGTCCGCCCAGCTCGCGAGCCCGAGCCGCTCCAGCAGCTCCTTCGCTCGCGGCCGGGTCGTCCACCCCGTGCAGCGCACCCACGTATTCGAGGTGCTCGCCGAGGCTCAGATCGTCGTAGAAGACCGGCGTATCGGGGAGGTAGGAGACCGCCCTGCGGGCGTCGATCGAGCCCGCGGCCGCGCCGTTCACCTCGAGCTTGCCGCTGCTCGGCTCGAGCAACCCGGCGGCGATCGTCAGGAAGGTCGTCTTGCCGGCGCCGTTGGGCCCGACCAGGGCGATCATCTCGCCTGGCAGCACATCGACGGCGAAGGAGCCGAGGGCGATGAACCCGTCGTATTTGCGCCCCAGGCCACGGGCGCTGAGGACCGCCGTCGGCCCGGATCGCCCGTTGCCGCTTGGCCATCACGGCTTCACCGCCGCTCTCCCAGCCAGCCGCTGCCCCAGCCAGGCCACCATGATCGCAGCGACGACGAGCAGAACGGACTCGACCAGCGCCGCCGCTGCCACCGCGGACCCGCCCCGGCTCGCCGCCTCCCTCGCCACCAGCACCGGCGCCGCGACGGCGACGGTCGCCACCACGACCGGGAGCGCCGTCTGCATGTAGCCGATCTGCGGGACCAGGAGATAGGCGTAGGGATCGTTGCTGGCGCTGATGGCGGCGCAGCAGAGCAGCACGCAGGGCGGTCGGGAGGATCATCACCGCGCCGACGCCGGCCGCTGTCCGCGGCCGACCCGAACGCCATCGCCGCGAGCGTCCCGAACAGGACGACGATGCTCATCGCCGCCACCGGCGCGACCAGGTGCCGGCGGATCAGCGAGTCGGGCCTGACCGGGACCAGATCGCGGCGCAGCGGATGGTCGACCTCCTGGGCCAGCGGCTCGACCAGGTCGAGAGCGGCGACCAGCAGGACGGCGCCGGGCGAGCGCGATCGAGCGGCGTCGTCCCGCTCCAGGCGCCGGCGGCGAGCAGGCCGGCGAGCGACGCCGAGCGGCGAGGACCCGCGCCAGGCGCGCCGCCGGCCAGCGCAGGACGCTCTGCCAGCCGCGGCGCCAGACCGGCTGCCGCGGCGAGGAGCCGGAGCTCGCAGCCGAACCCAGGGCTGCCGCCGCGGGTGCTCGGAGGCGAGCTGGCGGCGCAGCAGGACGACGGCGCGGAGGTCCTGGACCGAGGCCGAGAAGCGAAGCTCGCGCCGTCAGGGTGGCCCGGCGCCGCGCCGCCTCGAGCGAGAGGCCGCCGAGCGAGGTCAAGCCCGCAGCAGGGCCGCGCCGGCCGCGACCGCGACGCCCGAGCGCGGCCAGCGGCCGCCGGCGCCCCGCTCTGCAGCGGCAGCGTCGCCAGCACGCCGAGCATCGTCGCCGGCGAGGTCTTCGTGCCGAGCAGGACGTCGGCGAGCGCCCAGGCGAGCCGAGAACGAATCCGACCGACGCTCGCCACGGCCGGCTGCAGGCGCCGCCCCGAGGCCAGCAGCGCCGCGCCGAGCGTGCAGAGCGGGACCAGCGGCGCCGAACAGCGCCAGGCAGGCCGAGCCACTCGACCGGCGAGCCGGGCAGGCGGCGAAAGGCGAAGTTGCCGGCCACGGCGCCCAGCACGGCGCCGGCGAGCATCGCGATCCGCAGCTGCCGCAGGCGCCGCCGAGCGCAGCGCCGCGCCGCGCTCCGAGCGGCGCCAGCAGCACGTACTGGACCTCGGCAGCCTCGATCGCCAGCGGCCCGCCCCGCGCCCCCGACCGCAGCCCGGCGAGAACGGCAAGCGCGACGCCGAGGCCGAGCAGGGCCGGGCCATCGCCGGGCGATGTCGCGCGACTGCGGCAGCGCTCGGGTCGGCGTCGTGCACCGCGCCGGCGACCACGGAGAGGGCGATGGCGCCGAAGATCGCGGCGACGTAGACCCGGTAGAAGACCTCCATCACGTCGAGCTGCCCGACGAAGCGGCGCCGGCGCGCCGAGCGCATCTCGCGCAGGGCTCGCTGCCCCTCACCCTGGCCCTGCGCGGCTCTCATCCGCCTATTATCGAGCCGATGAGCGCCGCCTCGCCGTACGGGCCGCAGGCCGACCCGGGCCCGCCGGGGCTGGCGGCGAAGCTGCTCGGCTTCTGCGAGGAGCTGCGCGGCGAGGGCGTCGCGGTCGGCACCTCGGAGATCCTCGACGCCTTCGCCGCCCTGGAACAGGTCGAGTGGACCTCGCAGGACGACTTCCGCGAGGCGCTGGCGGCGACGATCGCCAAGTCCCAGGACGACCGCCGCGTCTTCGAGCTGCTCTTCGACCGCTACTTCTTCCGCGCCGCCGAGGCCGAGGCGGTCCAGCGCGGGGTCACCGAGCGTGGCGCAGGCGACGGCGGCGAGGCCGGCGAGGGCGGCGAGCGGCTCGACATCGACGAGCTGCGCGAGCTGATCCGCGAGGCGATGCTGGCCGGCGACGAGGACGCGATGCGGGACCTGGCCCGGCTGGCGATCGCCGCCTTCGGCCGCGGCCGAGGGCTCGGGCGTGGTCGGCGTCGACGTGCAGCGGATCCGCCGCACCCTCGGGCTCACGGCCGGCAGCCAGCCGCCGGGCGAGGACGGCGAGGAGCGGCCGCCGATCGACCGCGACCAGCTGACCGGCTTCGAGCGCCACCTGCGCCGCGAGCTCGAGCGCGACCTGATCGAGCGCACCGAGACCCTGCCCCCCTCCCGCCCCCTGGCCGAGCTCGACCGGGCGCTGCCGACCAACCCGACCCAGGACCTCGCCGCCGTGCACCGCGCCGTCTCGCAGATGAAGCGGCGGCTGGCGACCCTCGGCCACGAGCAGCGCGGCCGCCGCAAGGCCGCCACGGTCGACGTGCGGCGGACGATGCGCGCCTCGCTGGAGACCGGCGGCGTGCCGCTGCGGCTGCAGCTACAAGCCGAAGCGACCGCGGCGACCGGAGATCTACGTCCTCTGCGACGTCTCCACCTCGGTCACCTCGGCCAGCGTCTTCTTCCTCTCGGTCCTGCACGCCCTCCACGACTCGTTCCGCAAACTGCGCAGCTTCGTCTTCATCGAGCGGATCTCCGAGGTGACCGACGTCTTCGAGCACGAGCGCGACTTCGCCGTCGTCGCCCAGCGGATCTCCAGCGAGGGCGGCGTCGCCGACGTCTCCGGCTACACCGACTACGGCCGCGTCTGGCTCGAGTTCCTGACCGAGATCTCCGACGAGCTCGACCCGCGCTCGACCGTGATCGTGCTCGGCGACGCCCGCACCAACGGCCGCGAGCCCCACGCCGAGGTCTTCGCCCAGGTCGCCGAGCGGGCCGGCCGCCTCTTCTGGCTCAACCCCGAGCCGAAGCTCTACTGGAACTACGGCGACTCGGTGATGGCCGCCTACGAGCGCTACTGCGACGGCGCCTTCGAGTGCTGGACCACCCGCCACCTGGAGAACTTCGTCAACGTCGTCGCCGGCGGCGTTCCCGCCGCCGAATAGGCCGGACTCAGCCGGATGCGGCGCTGGTGGGGTCCGCCGTGATCGTCCGCGGCGGCTCGTCCGGGAGATCTGCCACTGCTCGTTGACGATCGCCCCGGCCGGCGGTGCCACCGGGCCGTCGAGAAGTGGGTCCTCGGTCTCCCGCATCCAGGCCTCGAGCCGGCCGCGCATCTCCTCCAGGGCGGCCGCGTGGGCCGGCTCGCCGGCGAGGTTGGCGCCCTCGGCGGGATCGAGCACCAGGTCGTAGAGCTGCTCGCGGGGGACCACCTGCCTCCCCCACCCCGCCTCGACCAGGAGATCCTTGCTCTCGCTGTCGTCGCAGTTGGCCAGCACCGGATGCTCGTACTCGTCGAACCTCCTGATGTACTTCCAGCGCTCGGTCCGGACGGCGCGGTGCGGCTGGTAGGCGGCGTGGTAGGTCGTCTCGGCGAAGATCGCCTCGTGCAGGCGCTCGACCTCGCCGCGCACCAGCGGCATCAGCGACTTGCCCTGCAGCCACGCCGGCAGCTCGACCCCGGCCAGCTCGCAGAGGGTCGGGTAGACGTCGAGGTGGCTGACCGGCGCGTCGATCACCTTGCCGCCGGTGAAGCCGCCGGGCCCGCGCATCAGCATCATCACGCCGATGCCGCGGTCGAACAGCGTCGCCTTCGCGCCCGGGAAGGCGATGCCGTGGTCGGTCGTGCAGAGCACCAGCGTGTTCTCGACCAGGCCGAAGTCGTGCAGCGCGTGCAGGACGGCACCGATCCCCTGGTCGAGCGAGCGGGCGCTGGCCTTGAAGGCGGCCATGTCCTTGCGGGTGGCGGCGACGTCGGGAAGGTTGGCGGGCGGCAGCGAGTAGAGAGTGTCGCGGACCGAGGTCGGGGCGAAGAAGTCGCGGTGGGTCTCGAAGAAGCCGACCGACATGAACCACGGCTCCGACGGCGCGTCGCGCAGCGCCTCGATCGTCAGCGGCGCCACGTCCTCGGCGCGGTTGGAGTCGACCGGGACGATCTCGTCGTAGCCGATCACCCCGGGGTCGACCGAGATGTGCTGCTCGCCGATCAGGGTCGAGCGGTAGCCGGCCCGGCGCAGGGCGTGGACCCAGTGCTGGCCGTAGTCGTTGAGCGCCCAGCCGCGGTGGGCGAGCCCGAGCATGCCGTTGTTGTGGCAGTAGAGGCCGGTGAGCAGGCTGGCGCGGCTGCCGGAGCAGGTCGGCGCGGCGCAGAAGGCCTCGCGGAAGAGGACCCCCTGGTCGGCGAGCAGCTGGATGTTCGGGGTCGGGACCTGGAATCCGTAGGGCTGGACGCAGCGACCGGTGTCGTGCGAGTGGATGTAGAGGATGTTCGGCGGCGAGTCCAAGGCGAGTTTTCTCCTCCGGCCGGGTACAGGGGAAACACTAGCGAGCGGCTCCTCTTGCTGGCTTTGTTGATTAACTTACTCGGCAAGAGATCAATCATGCAACCGCAACGCTCCTACCTCGTCTGCGCCACGCCCCGAAGCGGCAGCACCCTGGTCTGCCACGCGCTCGAGGAAACCGGCGTCGCCGGGCGGCCCGAGGAGTACTTCGAGGCGCTCCGCCACAGCGGTCGGCCGCGGCGCCCCGAGGAATACTTCGTCGGCGTCGAAGACCCGTCGATCCGCGACCACCTCGGCGAGCGCGCCGTCGGCAGCGAGCCCCCGCCGCGCTCGCCGCTGTGGAGCCGCGCCGCCTACGACCGCTACCTCGAGTGGGCCTTCGAGGCGGGCACGACCCCCAACGGCGTCTTCGGCGCGAAGCTGATGTGGGGCTACTTCGGCGACTTCGTCAGCCTGCTGCGCAACGTCCCCGCCTACCGCGACATCCCGCTGGCCGAGCTGCTGCCGACCGTCTTCCCCGACCTGACCTTCGTCCGGGTCGTGCGCGCCAACAAGGTGCGCCAGGCGGTCTCGCTCTGGAAGGCGGTGCAGACCGCGACCTGGCGCGAGGACCAGGCCAGGCGCCAAGGCGGCCTCGGTCGAGGACGACGGCTCGCCGCCCTACCGGAGCTTCATCGAGGAGCACCGCCCGCAGCTGCGCTTCCACTACCGGGCGATCGACCACCTGCTCGAGCAGATCCTCGATCGAGGAGTCGCGCTGGGACGCCTTCTTCGAGCACTCCGGGATCAAACCGGTCCTCGTCCTCTACGAGAACTTCGCCGCCGACTACGAGACCAGCACCCTGCGCCTGCTCGAGCGGCTCGACCTCTCGCCGCCCGACGGCTTCGACTTCGAGCCGCGGATGAAGCGCCAGTCCGACCGGGTCAACGACGACTGGGCCAGGCGCTACAGCGAGCTGCGGCTGGGAACCGACTTCGACCTGGTGCCGGTCGCCGCCGAGTCGGCCGAGCGGCAGGGTTAGCGCCGGCGACTACCTGGCGGCCCAGGCGTCGGGAGCTGCGGCCAGCTCCTGCGACCGACGGTCGGCAGCTCGCCGGAGACGAGGTCGGCGAGGGTGACCTCCTCGAGCACCGCGCGCAGGCTGGCGCGGACCGCGATCCAGACCTCCTGCAGGTGCTCGGAGTTGCCGCGGTATTCGATCGTCTCCGGCGGGCGTCGACTGGACGTGGGCGATCGGGCCCTCGACCGCGCGGACGATGTCGGCGACCGTCACCTCGTCGGCCGGTTTGGCCAGCCAGTAGCCGCCCTTGGCGCCGCGACGGGCGCGGACGATGCCGTGGTGCTTGAGCTCGAGCAGGATGTGCTCGAGGAACTGCAGCGGGATGTCCTGGGCGTCGGCCAGACGCTCGCCCTTGATCGGGCCCTCCTCGGCGGCCGCCAGCTCCGCGGCCGCCCGCACGGCGTAGTCGGCCTTCGCTGAAACACGCATAGAGCTAGTAAATCAGTCGGCCGCCGGCGTCCGGCGCCAGTGCCGCCGCCTGGTCGGCCTCTTGCCGGCGCTGGCGCTCGCGGCGCTGGTTCAGCCAGTGCGGCGCGTAGAGGACGAGGCCGAGGCCGACCGCGGCGACCGCGGCGGCGATCGGCCAGACGTTCGGGTCGCCCTTCTGGATCGTGACGATGCCGGAGCCGATCAGGACGAGGCCGAGCGCGGTGCGGATGAAGCCCTGCGGGGCCTTGTCGGAGAGCGCCGAGCCGATGATCACGCCCGGGCACCGAGCCGACCAGGATGTTGCCGGCGAGGCCGAAGTCGACGTTGCCGCCGACGATGTGGGCGAGGCCCGCCGCCCAGAGCAGGATCGCGGCGTGGAAGACGTCGGTGCCGACCACTTTCTTCGGCGCCAGCCGGTAGACGGCGATCAGCAGGATCGCGATCACCGTGCCCGAGCCGGCCGAGGTGATGCCGATCACGAAGCCGGTGGTGGCGCCGATCACGATCGCGGCGACCTTGTGGCGGCGCTCGACCTCGAAGCGGTCGCGCTCGTCGATCAGGTTGCGCAGGATCAGCGCCCGGGCCAGGGTGATGATCCCGACCATCAGCAGGGTGCCGCCGAGCACCGCGTAGACGAGCGAGTCGAGCCGGTCTTCGCCGATGTGGTCGGCGAGCACGGAGACCAGCGCCACCCCGGCGACGGCGGCCGGGACGCTGCCGAAGGAGAGCCACTTGACCAGCTCCATGTTCACCGTCCTCATCCGCAAGTGGCGCCAGCCGCCGACGGTCTTGGTGATCGCCGAGTAGAAGATGTCGGTGCCGATCGCCGTCGTCGGCTGGATCCCGAAGATCAGGATCAGCAGCGGCGTCATCAGCGAGCCTCCGCCCATGCCGGTCATACCGACGAGCACGCCGATGCCCAATCCGAAAAGGACGATTGCCGGGTCCATGGTGAGTTGCGATGCGCCGCGCGGGGGTGCTTATCGACTTTCCTGACCTTCTTGGTCAGGAGCGCGGAGTGCGCCAGGATACCAGGATGAGTGCGGAAATCGGCCAGATCGCGGCGCCCGTGGGACAGTCGCGCCAGCGCGCCAGCGCTCCTGGCGCCGGCGTCGTCGATCCAGGCACTCGAGCACGCCTACGGCGAGCTGCGGACGATCGAGCGGCTCGACCTCGAGGTCGAGCCGCGCGGCGTCGTCGGCCTGGTCGGGCCGTCCGGCTGCGGCAAGTCGACCCTGCTGGAGCTGGTCTGCGGGCTGCGCGAGCCGAGCGCCGGCGACGATCGCGGTCGGCGGCGCGAGCGCGGCGCGCCGAGCGCCTCGCCCGCTGCGCCTACATGCCCCAGCGCGACCTGCTGCTGCCCTGGTACTCGGCGATCGACAACGCGGCGCTGGCGCTGCGCAACCGCGGCCTCGCGCAAGGCGGAGGCGCGGCGGCGGGCCGGCGCGCTGTTCGAGCGCTTCGGCCTCGCCGGCTTCGAGCAGACGCCGCCGGCCGAGCTCTCCGGCGGCATGCGCCAGCGGGTCGCCTTCCTCCGCACCCTCGTCTGCCGGCAAGCCGGTGCTGGCCCTCGACGAGCCGTTCGCCTCGCTCGACGCGATCACCCGGGCCGAGATGCAGGAGTGGCTGGCGGCGGCGCTGCGAGCCGACCCGCGCACCGTCGTCCTCGTCACCCACGACGTCGAGGAGGCGCTCTACCTCTCCGACCGGGTGGCGGTGCTCTCGGCCCGGCCCGGCCCGCATCGTCGCCGAGCTGCGGGCGCCGGCCCCGCGCGGCGCCGGATCGCGACGCCGCCGTCACCGACTCCGGCCTTCGTCGCCGTCCGCGAGGAAGCGATGCGGGCGCTGCGCGAGCCACGCCGGGCTCGCTGATGCGAGCGCTGGATCGCAACCGGGACCGGCGAGGCTGGCTGCTGCCGCGCTGCTCCTCGCCGCTGATCGGCGCCTGGCAGATCGCCGCCTCGACCGGCGTCCTCGCCGACGCTCCTCAACCTCGAAGACTTCCTCGTCCCCTCTCCCGCCGAAATCGCCAGCTCGCTCTGGGAGAACCGCTCGCTGCTGGCCGAAAACGCCTGGGTGACCCTGCGCGAGGTCGTGCTCGGCTTCGGCTGCGGCGCTCGTCGCCGGGCTCGGCTTCGCGGTGGCTCTGCACCTCTCCGAGACCCTGCGCCGCGCCGACCTACCCGCTGCTGGTCGCCTCGCAGGCGATCCCGATCATCGTCATCGCGCCGATCCTGATCGTCTGGTTCGGCTTCGGGATCGGGCCGAAGCTGGTGATCGTGGCCCTGATCTGCTTCTTCCCGATCACCGTCAACGCGCTCGACGGCCTGCGCTCCGTCGACCCCGACGGCGATCAAGCTGATGCGCACCCTCGACGCCTCGCGCTGGCAGATCTTCCGCCGGGTCGAGGCGCCGACCGCGCTGCCCGTACGCCTTCAGCGGCGCCAAGATCGCCGTCGCCGTCGCCGTGATCGGCGCCGTCTTCGCCGAGTGGGTCGGCGCCAACTCCGGCCTCGGCTACCTGATCCGTCCGGACAACGCCCAGCTGGAAACCGCGCGGCTGTTCGCGGCGGTCGACGGTCCTGGCCGCGATCGGCGATCGTCCCTCTTCGGCCTGCTCGCCCTCGCGGAGCGACGCGTCGTCACTTGGCGATAGAACACAGGGGATGAAGCTGCCCCGAATCCCCGCGATCGTCGCCGCCGTCGCGCTGATCGCCCTCGCGCTCGGCCTCGCCGCCTGCGGCGAGAAGTCGGAGGACGTCGAGCACCGAGCGGCAGCCCCTCAGCCTGACGCTGGACTTCTACCCCAACCCCGACCACGCCGGGATCTACATGGCGCAGAAGCTCGGCTACTTCGAAGAAGCCGGCCTCGACGTCAGCATCGACGCCCCCTCCGACCCCGCGGCGCCGATCAAGCTGGTCGCCGCCGGACGCTCGGACCTGGCGATCTCCTACGAGCCCGAGGTGGCGCTGGCCCACGAGCAGGGGCTCGACGTGGTCGCGATCGGCGCCCTGGTCAACCGGCCGCTGACCTCGCTGATCTGGCTGAAGAAATCCGGGATCAAGGGCGTCGGCGACCTCGAGGGCAAGACGATCGCCACCGCCGGCATCCCCTACCAGGAAGCCTTCCTGAAGACGATCCTCTCCCGCGTCCACCTCTCCCCTGCCGACGTCAAGGCGGTCAACGTCGGCTTCGGCCTGCTGCCGGCCCTGGTCGGCGGCAGCGCCCAGGCGATGCTCGGCGGCTACAGCAACGTCGAGGGCGTCGACCTGCAGCCAGCGCGGCAAAGACCCGGTCGTCACCCCGGTCGACAAGCTCGGCGTGCCGACCTACGACGAGCTGGTCCTGGTCGCCAACCGCAAGAAGCTCGAAGAAGAACCGGAAAAGTTCCGCCTCTTCATCGCCGCCCTGGAACGCGGCACCGACGCCGCGGTAGAAGCAGCCCCAGGCCGCGACCAAGGCGATCCTGGAAGCCAACCACGGCCTCGAACCGAAGCTGACCGAAGCCGAGGTCAAGGCGACGCTGCCGCTGCTGGCGGCGAGGACGCCCGGCCGGCCCTACGGCTACATGGACCCCGCCGCCTGGCGCACCTTCGTCGGCTGGATGCGCGACAACCGCCTGATCTCCTCGCTGCCGACGCCCGGCGAACTGCTCAGCAACGCCTACCTGGCCGGCGAAATACCCGAATAGTCCAGGGCGCCTTCGCGCAGCAGCCGGCTGACCTCGGCGGCCGGCATCGCGGCGTGGAAGAGGTGCCCCTGGGCGTAATCGCAGCCGAGCCGGCTCAGCTCCGCCAGCTGCACCTCGCTCTCGACTCCCTCGGCGATCACCTCCAGCGACAGCGCCCGGGCCATGCCGATGATCGCCTCGACGATCGCGGTTCGCTCCTGCTCGATCCCGAGCGCGTCGACGAAGGAGCGATCGATCTTCAGGGCGTGGAAAGGGAAGCGGTTGAGGTAGGCCAGCGAGGAGTAGCCGGTGCCGAAGTCGTCGAGGACCAGCCGCACGCCGATCTCGTTGAGCGCTTCCAGCGAAGCGATCGCCGTCGCCGACTCCTCGACCAGAACGCTCTCGGTGATCTCCAGCCGCAGGTGGACCGGGTCGAGGCCGGTGCGGGCGATGATCTCGGCGATGGTGGCCGGCAGGTCGCGATGGGCGACCTGGCGGGCGGAGAGGTTGACGGCGACGTCGAACGGCCGCGCGTCCGGGCGCTGTTCGTGCCAGTCGAGGATCTGCGGCAGGCGCGCTCCTGCACCCAGCGCCCGATCGGCTCGATCAGGCCGCTGTCCTCGGCGATCGAGACGAAATCGGAGGGGTCGAGCAGGCCGCGCTCGGGGTGCTGCCAGCGGACCAGCGCCTCGAGGCCGGTGATCTCACCGGTCCGCAGGCTGACGACCGGCTGGTAGTGGAGGGCGAGCTCGTCGCGGTCGAGCGCGTGCCGCAGCTCTCGTTCGATCTCGAGCCGGCGCATCGCGCTGGCCCGCATCTCGGCGTCGAAGAGAACGCAGCGGGCCCGACCGCTCTCCTTGGCCCGGTACATCGCCGCATCGGCGTCGCGGATCAGCAGCTCGGCGTTGGCGGTGGGCTGGCGGGATGGATGGGCGATCGCGACGCCGATGCTGGCGGTCACGAAGTGCTCGACCCCGTCGATCGCGAAGGGCTGGGCGAAGGCGGCGGCGACCCGGTCGGCGATCGCGATCGCCTCCTCTTCGTCGGCGAGGCGGTCGATCAGGACGCCGAACTCGTCGCCGCCGAAGCGGGCGACGACGTCGCCGGGCCGCAGCTGGGCGCGCAGGCGCGGCGCGACCACGCCGAGCAGCGCGTCTCCAGCGTGATGGCCGAGGCTGTCGTTGATCAGCTTGAAGTGATCGAGGTCGAGGAAGAGGATCCCGATCGGCGACCCCGAGACGGTCGCGCGCTTGAGCGCGTCGCCCAGCGCGTCGACGAAGCTGAGGCGGTTGGGGAGGCCGGTCAGCGCGTCGTGCAGGACCCGGTGGCGCAGCGCCTGGTCGGCGGCGTGGCGCTCGATCGCGTCGGCCAGCACGTTTGCCGCCGCCTGCAGGAAAGGCACGTCCTTGGGCGTGAAGCGGTGCGGCTCGGTGGCGTGGACGTCCAGCACCCCGAACGGGTGGTCCTTGCCGTCGATCCTCACCGCCAGGCTGCTGGCGGCGCCGAAGGCGCGCAGGACCGGCGGCATCGTGAAGCGCCTCTCCTTGGACCAGTCGGAGACGATCGCGCAGGTGCCGGAGTCGAGCGTGGCGCCGGCGTGGGAGTCGAGCGCGGCGGAGACGCGGCGGCCGGCGCCGACCACCTGGCCCTCGAGCCCGGCATGAAGGTTGAGTCGGCGACCGTCGCGCCCGAGCTCCCAGATGCAAGCGCTGTGGACGCCGTCGACTTCGCCGATCAAGGAGGCTGCAGCCCGCATCAGCGCCTCCGGGTCGCCGTCTTGCAGCGCCCGCTCACCGAGCCTGGCGACGACGGCCTGCTGCGAGAGCGCCCGCTGCAGCTCGTCCGCCGCCTGCTTGCGCGCGGTGATGTCGTAGAGGACCCCGTGCCAGACCGGCACCCCGTTCTCGTCGGCCTCCAGCACGGCCTCGTCGAGCATCCAGACCACGCCGCCGTTGCGGGTCTGCATCCGGTACTCGACCGGGCTGGTGTTACGGCTGCCGAGGAAGTCCTCGCTTTCGATCTCCAGGGCGCGGGCGCGATCGTCAGGGTGCAGGAGCCGTGCCCAGAGGCCGGGGTCCCGCTTGAATTCCTCGGCGGTGTAGCCGAGGATCTCCTCGACCTGTGGGCTGACGTAGCGCCACTCCCCCTGTTCGCCCAGCTCGGAGGCATAGACGATGACCGGCAGCCGCTCGACCAGCCGTCGGTAGTCCTGCCCGCCGGCCGATATCTGGTCGAGGAATTCGTTGACCTCGTGGTCGGGCCAATTTCTGTCCCCGGTTTCCCGCATCGCCTCGTTATCGACAGATGGTCCACTCGCTTGACCGCACGTCCGTCCAGGCACGAAGTTCTGCAGACCCCGGCGGGCTTCAAGCCCGGCGACCGCTCAGGCAGCCAGGCGCAGCGGCGGGCCCTGGGCGACGAGCCGGTGCAGCCCCGCCAGGGTGATCGCGCCGGCCAGGCCCCGGTAGGGCTCATACGGCGCGTAGAACTCCTCCACCTCGGCCACGGTGGCGCGGCGGCCGAGGCCGGCGACGCGGCCGACCAGCTTGATGTAGCCGAGGTCTCCAGCCGGCAGGGAATCCATCTCGCCGCGCCCGAACAGGCCAAGGCATTGGACGGTCCAGGGGCCGATCTGCGGCGTCGCCAGCAGGCGGCGGTCCGCCTGCGGAGAGCCGATGTCGCCAACGCCCGGCGACCGCGGCGACGCGCCGCAGCGCCGCGGCCCGGGACGGGGCCAGATCCATCGAGGCCAGTTCGGCCGGAGCGCGCCCGGCGATCGTCGCCGCTGCGGGCACGTCGCGCAGGGCGTCCCGCCCGTCGCCGATCCGCGGCCCCCAGCGGCCGACGATGCGACGCTCGATCCGGACCGCCCGGTCGGCCTCGATCAACTGGCCGATGACCGCAGCGGACAGGGCCTCCCAGGGCCAGACTCGGCGTCGCGGCCGGAAGCTGGGCAGGCGCCGGATCAGCGGCCCAACCAGTGGGTCACGGCGAAAGCGGCGATGGAACTCGCCGAGGTCGTCGTCGACGCCGAGCGCGAAGCGCATCCGCTCGATCGCCAGCTCCAGCTGAGCCTCGCCCGCCGGGGCCGGATCCTCGCCCGGAGCGGGCAGGGGCGCAGTGACCGTCGCCGGATCGACCGGCTCCGCCCGCAGCGGCGATCCGGTCGGAGCCGGCTGCCAGGCCCGCACCAGCACCGGGCTCCCCTGCACGTGGAGAAGACGGGTGGCGACTCCACCCTCGACCCGCAGCGTCCGATCGTCGCTCCCCCGCCCGAGCCGAAACGGCGGTCGCGGCGGCACCTCCACCTCAAGCGCCGCGGCCAAACGCCGGCCGATGGGCCGATATGTCGACTCTGAGGCAACTTTCCGGCCCATCGGCCAGCGACTAGCGGCCGAGCAGGTGGACGTCGACGAGAAAGGAGCGGCTGGCGACCACGTTGGGGCGGTCGCGGCGGCGGCCGAGGCGGCGCGGGGAACGCGTCTTGGAGCCGACCGCGCTGACGGCACGCACGGCGGCGACGGTGGCGGCGCCGGCGAGCACCCCGCCGGCGGCGGCGATCGCCGCACGTGCGAACCTCTCCGCGCAGCGCCGGCAGCGCCGGTTCCTCGTAGGGCAGCGGCAGCGCCCGCACCGGTTCCGCGTCCCGCGGCTCGGCGTCTTCCTCAGCCACGATCTCGCCGTCTAGCTCAAGCTCGCTCACTCGATCCGACTCTAGCGAGGCCCTAGGTCGCCTCCCCCACACTCGCCGCAAACTGCGGACGTTGGAGAGACGTTCTCATGAGGAGGGGTCGGGTGGGGCTCGCCAAGCCTCCTGCAGTTCGCGCAGGTGAGCCCCACCCGACCCCTCCCCGCAAGCCCTTCTGCCTACAGCGCCCGCTCGTAGACGCGGTACCGCTTGACGACGCGACCGCCCATCGCTTCCATCGCCCGGTTCATCGGCTCGTTCGTCTCGAGGATCCAGCCCATCTCGCCGCCGTTCTGCGGCCGCGCCGCCGCCGCGTTGAAGTGCTCGACGTAGAGCTTCGCGGCGACCCCGGTGTGCTGGTACTCGGGCTTGACGCCGAGGAAGCCGACGCGGACGCGGTCGACCGTCCTGCCCTTGTTGAGGAAGTGCCACCAGCCGAGCGGCAGCAGCCGCCCGTTCATCCGACCAGCACCTGGTTGACGTCGGGGACCGTGATCGCCATGCCGACCACCTCGCCGGTGTCTTCCCGCTCGGCGATCATGAACCAGTGCTTGTCGAAGACGAGCTGCAGCTCCTGGGCGTAGGCGTCGAGGTCCTTCTTCGAGTAGGGCACGAAGTCCCAGTTCTTCGACCAGGCCGCGTTGTAGACCTCGGCGAAGGCGTCCATGTCCTTGCGCAGCTGGCGACGGCGCATCGGCCGTACGCGAATCCCGTGCTCTGCTCTGCGACCTTCTCGGCGAGCTCGAAGATCACCGGCAGCACCTTGTCGCGATCGGAGACCTCCAGGTTCCACATCAGCAGGTCCATCGCCTTGATCATGCCGGCCTGCTCGATGCAGCTCCTGGTAGTAGGGCGGGTTCCACGGCTGCAGGATCATCGGGCGCAGATCGAAGCCCGTCGATCAGGACCCCGCTCTCGTCGTTCATCGCGAAGCTCGCCGGGCCGACCATGCGCTCCATGCCGCGCTCGCGCAGCCACGACGCCGCCGGCGTCGAGCAGCGCCTCGCAGCACCTCCGGGTCCTGCTCGAACTCGAGGAACCCGAACCAACCCCAGCTCTTCTTCTGGTAGTCGTTGAAGGCGTGGTTGACCTGGGCGCTGATCCGGCCCACCACGCGGCCGTCGCGGCGGGCGAGGAAGTACTCGGCCTCGCCGTGGCTGAAGAAGGCGTTCAGCTTGCGGCTGAGGAACGCGTGGCGCTCGACTTTCAGCGGCGGCACCCACGGCGTGCCGCGGTGCAGCCGGAACGGGAGCGCGACGAAGCGCGTCAGGTCGCGCAGCGTTCGTACCGGCTGGATCGTCACGCTTCCCATACGAGCCGCAACCTACACTCTGGGCGATGAGCGAGACCGCGAAGGCCCCGGTCGACGTCTTCGAGAAGGCGCGCAGCCACGATCGCCTCGAGCAGCTCGAAGCGGCCAAGGAGCACGACCTCCTCCCCTATTTCCGCCTGCTCACCTCGCAGGCCGGCCCGGTGGTGGAGATGGAGGGGCGCGAGACGATCATGCTCGGCTCCAACAACTACCTCGGCCTGACCGGCGACGAGCGGGTGAAGCAGGCCGCCCGCGACGCGCTGGAGACCTACGGCACCGGAGTCACCGGCTCGCGGCTGCTGAACGGGACGACGCCGCTGCACGTCGACCTCGAGCGCGAGCTGGCCGAGTGGATGCGGACCGAGGACGCGATCGTCTTCACCACCGGCTACCAGGCGAACGTCGGCTGCATCGGCACGATCCTCGGCCCGGGCGACACGGTCATCTGCGACTCCGGCGACCACGCCTCGATCCTCGACGGCTGCCGCCTCTCCGGCGCCAAGCTGCGCCCCTTCCGCCACAACCGCATGGACAAGCTGGAGAAGATGCTGCAGCGGGCGGCGGAGGACGGCGGCGGCGTCCTGGTCATCGTCGACGGCGTCTTCTCGATGGAGGGCGACGTCTGCGACCTGCCGCGGATCGTCGAGCTCTGCAAGGCCCACGGGGCGCGGCTGATGGTCGACGAGGCCCACGGGGCCGGCGTGCTCGGCGCCCGCGGCGCCGGCGCCGCCGAGCTGTTCGGCCTCGAGGACGAGGTCGACCTGCGGATGGGCACCTTCTCCAAGAGCCTCGCCTCCTGCGGCGGCTTCATCGCCGGCCCGGCCGACGTGATCGAGTACCTGCGGGTCTCCTCGCGCTCGTTCATCTTCAGCGCCTCGGCCGTCCCGGCGGCGGTCGGCGCGGCGCTGGCGGCGCTGCGGGTGATCCGCGAGGACGGGCCGGCCCTGTTCGAGGCGCTGCTCGCCAACGCCGAGTACCTGCGCGAGGGCCTGCGCCACCTCGGGCTGAAGGTGATCGAGCCTGGAACGCTGCCCGACGGCAGCGTCGCGACGACCCCGGTGGTGCCGGTGATGGTCGGCGACGACTGGCAGGCGGTGCTGCTCTGGAAGGCCCTCTTCGACGCCGGCGTCTACACCAACGTCGCGATCCACCCGGCCGTCCCCCCGGGCGGGGCGCTGCTGCGCACCAGCCTGATGGCGACCCACGAGCGCGAGCATCTCGACGGCGCCCTCGGCACCATCGCCCGAGTCGTCCAGGACTTCCCGGAGATGCCGCGGTCCTAACTCGCGGGTAACGAGTTCTTGACATCCCCCGTCGTGGGTAGTTTCAGGCTTGTCCGGATCAGGACAAGACTCCGGGCGGGCCGAAATTGTTGCTCTTAGCGACCGGGCCGGCCATCGTTCCGGCCTCTGCGGGTTGACGGCGCCCCACCCGGACGGCATAGCTTGGCCTCCTCGCCGATCGCCCCGGGCGGGGCGGACGGGTAAGGAACTCGGTCCGGCCCAGGCCATGGCTCAGAGCCACTGGTCCCGGCAGGCAGCGAGATACCCAGTTAAATCCTGATTCCTTGAAGGGAGGAGTCCAGTGGACGCTGCCTCAACGGCACCCGCAACGACGATCGCAACTTCGGTAGAGGCCCCGCAGCACATGAGGGCACTCGAACGGGCCAACCTCGTGCGCCTCGCGCGCGCCGAGCTGAAGCGCGCGATCGCGCGGGGGGAGACGGACGCGTCCGAAGTCGTGCGCGAGTGCCCGCTGGGAGACCGAGAGCATGACGATCGCCGAGCTGCTGACCAGCCAGCGCCGCTGGGGCCGGACCCGAGCCCGCAAATTCCTCCTCCCGCTCTCTCTCAACGAGAACAAGCAGCTGGGAACGCTCACCTCGCGCCAGCGCCGGCTGCTGTCGACCGAGCTTGCCTCCCGGTCCGCCAACGGCCGCGGCGCCCTGACCGTCTAGGAGCCGCTCAGCCGCGCATTCCGCCGACCCGGAAGCTGAGGCCTCCGGAAGCGCGCTGGAATGCGCGGCGCGCCAGGAAGAAGGTGATCGCGAAGGCGACCGCGCCGACGCCGAGGGCGACCGCGAGGATCTGGTCGGCGAGGTAGAAGAGGCCGCCGACCGTGAGCACGAAGACGGCTCCCGCGAGCAGCGTGGTGTGGGAGCGGTAGCCGGCGAAGTGCTCGCGGACGGCGACCTCGAGGCCACCGAGGCCGGCCAGGGCGACGCCGACCCCGATCGTCGTCGGTTGCTGGCCGACGATGCCGACGATCAGCGCAACGATGCCGGCGAGGATCACCAGCTCCGCCAGCGGCACCGCGCCCCAGGGCGCGGGCGGGCGATCGTCGGGGGCGCCGACGCGGCGCGCCGGCTTCGTCGCGGGGAGGGCCGCCTTCTCGCCGGTGCCGCTCGTTTCGGTCGCTTCCCCTTGCGCTTCTTGCTCAACGGCCGTAAGCCGCCCGGCTAACGGGCATCCGGACGAGACCTTGACGCGCCACCAGCCCATCAGCATCCCGATCGGGCCGAGGCGGGGGCGCGAGTGCCAGCCGCCGCAACCCGGCTCGCCGACGTCGGCGCGGGTCACCAGGACCCACCTGAAGTCCGCCGGTGCCGCCAGCATCTTCTCCAGCAGCTCGCGGTTGTCCGTCTCCACCCGGGCCCGCTCGCGCAGCGTCAGGCGCGCCTCGGCGACGCGGTCCGCCAGCGCGTCGCGCAGCCTCTCCAGCTCGCCCAGGTCGAGCACCCGCGGCTCCGTCGCAAGCGCGGCGACCCGGTGATTGACCTCGACTCGACCGAAGGCCTCGGCGAAGAGCCCGGCGAGCTCGCGCTCGAGGCGTCCGACCTGGCGCCGCAGCTCGACGCGCGCGAGGCGCTCGTCGCCCTCGACCCGGAGTCCAAGAAGGCTGTCTCTTTCGAGCAGATCCGGCATCGGCCTGAGCTCCGAGTGTAGATCACGGCGCCGCGCTTTCAAGCCAGGGGTCGGTTAAGACACGGGCGACTCCGAGCCGTCGCAGCGGCGATCCAGAGCGCCTCGTCGACGGCGATCTGGGGCACGCCCTTGACCTGGACGGCCGACTATCGCCTGTCGCCGGCACTGCTGCGCGACCGCGAAGCCCTCTCCCGTCGCACCGAACAGAAGCGCCGACCGGGCCGCTGCTCGTCGGCGATCGTCAGAGTTCCCTGGGCCAGCTCGCCGGGCCGGCCGGGCAGCGACTCCCCCGGCGCCGAGTCGCGAATGCAGAGGCGACCGCTGAGCCGATCGGCGTCGAAGGCCCGCAGGGCGACCCCGGTCTCGACGATGGCGACGGTCAGCGCGTCCTCGGGAAGCCCACAGCTCTTGAACGCACCGTCGTAGAGGCGATCGAGAGCGAGCTGCTCGATCGGCGTCCGCGTCCGATCCGGGTCGAGGCCGATCTGACGGTAGAAGACGCGGTAGGCCCAGGGGATCGGCCGTTCGCGCATGTGGATCGCCTGCGCCCCGTAGAAGCGGTCGGAGAGGTCGCGGAGGCGGCGCCGGACCGGCTCCGGGCTCTTGCCCGGCTCGGACGTCGACGTCGACCCAGGCGATGCCGAGGCCGGGAAACTCGGCGGCGATGTGCGGCGCCACCCAGCCCTGCTCCGGGGCGCGGGCTCCCGATCGGTGCGCGGCCCAGCCGCCGCGGAGCCACTCACGTCAGCCTGCTTCCGCAGCCCGGGTCGCCACCAGCAGCCCGCGGACCCGAGCCGCGAGCTGGCCGGCGGTGAGGTCGCCGATGCTGGCGCTCTGCAAGCGTGCCGCCGGGATAGGCGTAGGCGAAGGTGGGGCAGCCGCCGACCTTGTAGAGGCTGCCGACGGCGCCGTCCCGGTCGTAGCCGACCGGGCATCTTCCAGCCGTGCTGGCGAATCAGTTCGCGAACCGTGTCGCGGTCGTCGTGCACGTCCAGCGAGAGGAAGTTCACCCGCCCACGGTAGCGCTCGTAGACGGCATCGACGGCGTCCTGCTGATCGGCGCAGTCGCCGCCTTTGGTGAACCAGAAAGAGAGCACCAGGGGACGGTCGAAGAGGTCGCAGACCCGGATCGCCCCGGCGGTCGGGATCCGGCAGGCGGGCGTACGGCGGGCGTCCCCCGGACAGGGGACGGCGGAGCTTTCGCAGTCGTCCTGGGCGACGTTGGCGTCGCCTTCGAGCCCCCCGGCGGCGACGGGAACCGCGAACTCCGGCAACGGCCAGCGTGGCGGCTGGGGGTCGAGGCCGAGCGTGTCCTCGCCGCCACCGCCGCTCAGCGTATGGATCGTGGCGATCGCGACCAAGATCAGGAAGAAGCAGGCCGACGACGAGCGAGTAGCGATCTCTCATCTGTCCTCGATCCAGGTCAGCGCTGCGGGCAGCACCACCATCACCCCCGCCAGCGCCACGGCCAGGTCGATGACGGTGACGAAGCCGAAGTCACGCAGCATCTGGATGTCGCTGACGATCAGCACCGCGAAGCCGGCGATCGCGGTCACGCCGGAGGCGAGCACCGCGGCGCCGGTTCGGGCGTAGGCGCCTCCGCAGCGCCTCCTCCACCCCGCGCCCGCCGAGGCGCTCCTCGTGAAAGCGGCCGGCCAGGATCACTCCGAACTCGGTGGCGATCGCGATCGTCAACGCCCCCAACGCCGCCGACATCGGGTTGAGTGGGATGCCGGTAAGCCCAGAGCACCAGCGATGCCCAGCCGGTCGCCAACACAGTCGGCACCAGCGGCACCAGAGCCCGGATGAACGAGCGGTAGACCGCGAGCAGAGCCAGGGCCACCGCCAGCAGGCCGGCGAGCGTCAGCCAGTAGCGGCTGGCGGCGAGGTCGGTGGCCGATTCGGCGGCGATTACCGGCAAGCCAGCCAGGCGCACCTCGACGCCTGCCGGCGGTCCGCCCCGCGAGCCGGGATCGCCGATCGCAGAGCGGACCCGCTCGATCAGCGCCTGTTGACTTTGCAGCGACTGGGCGCGGATCCCGAACGAGATCAGCGCCGTATGACCGAGCCGGCCGGTCCGGGGGTCGAGCGGTGCGACTTGCCGCAGGTCGTAGGAGGACAGCGCCGCAAGGGTTTCGTCAACGCCTCGCCGGGTCAGCTTGCCACCGCCGTGGGTGAGGAAATCCGAGAGCGCCGGTCCCGGGCAGACCTCGGCGCTGAGACAGCTCGGGTCTTCGCCGCCGAACCCGTTCGCGCGCAGCACCCGCTGCTTGAAGGCAGCCATCCATTCGATCGTCGCCGGGTCGGAGAGGTCCGCTGCCTCGACGCTGACGTCGAGCTCGCCGGAGACTCCGGTCGCGTCCTGGAGCTCGGTCAGGTCTTCACGGCGGCAAAGCTCTGCGGGGCGAGCGAGCGGATGTCGGAGACGGTTTCGATCTGGGTGCCGACGGCCCCAGCCGACGACCGCGAGAGCCAGGCCGATGCCCATTCACGAACAGGGTGCTCTAGGGCGAGCCAGAGGGTCCAGTCGCGGAGCCACGTCAGGACGGGCCCCAGCGGACGGGGACCGCGGGGGGAGGTCCTGCGGGCTCCAGCCCGTGCGCGCCCCGGAGGGAGGATCCTGCGGGCGGGGGCTGCGCCTCCGTTCTCGGACCCTCCCCCCGTGGCACCCAGGCGCGGAGCCCACTTGCACGCGAGCCTGCCGGACGAAGGCTGAGGGCGGAGAAGCCGACGGTGAGGGCGAGCGAGGAAGGCGATGACGACGCCGATTACGAGGAGCAGGCCGAAGCTGCGGACCATCGGGGTCGGCGAGAGCTGCAGGACGAGGAAGCCGGCGGCGGTGGCGAGAGCACGCGGCGGCGATCGTCGGGCCGCCGCCGATGCCGCGATCGCGCGCCGCCTCGGCGCCCGCTGCGCCGCCGGCGACCGCCTCGTCGTAGCGGGCCTGGAACTGGATCGCGTAGTCGACCGCGAGGCCGATCAGGATCGGCAGCACCGCGATCGAGGCCATCGTCAGCGAGCCGCCGAACAGGCCCAGCAGCCCGAAGACGATCCCCGCCGCGGCCAGCGCGATGCGCCAGCGGCAGCAGCCGCAGGCGCGAGCGGAAGACGGCGAGCAGGGTCAGCGCCATCACCACCAGCGCGACCGCGAAGAGGACGAGAAGCGCGTCCTTCAGCGCCCGGGCCAGGCCGTCGACCACGACCGGCGCGCCGGAAACCACGTAGCTGCCGCCGTGGAGCGCGAAGCAGGGAGCCGGCTTGCCCTTTTCGGCGCAGGCCTCGGCGCGGCGTCGTGTCGTAGACGGCGGCGTCGATCAGCCCGAGCGCCCGGTGGCGCTCGGCGTCGCTGAGGTCGGGGCGCAGGCGCACGACGATCTGGGCCGAGTGGGCGTTGGGGAAGAGGTAGGCGAGCCGCGCCTTCGGCGTGCCGCGAGCGCGACGCAGGTCGAAGACCACGGTCGCGACGAAGTCCGGGTTGTCGAGGCTGGGGGCGCTGGTGATCCCGTAGTGGGTGGCGACCGAGAGCAGGAATTCGCGCAGCCGTTCGGCCGGGACGTGCCGGCCAGCCGCTGCAGCTGCCGGTCGATCTGGACCACCGCCTCGTTGAGGAAGGTGGCCGGGCCGGAGACGAACTCGACCGGGTCCTGTCGGGCCAGCTCCGCGCAGGGCCCCGGGATCGGCTTCGCCCCCTTCGGCACCTTCCCCGAGAGGCAGCCCTCGAGGCGCAGCAGGCGGAAGAGGTTCGAGGTCAGGACCAGCCGCTGCAGGTCGCCCTCGGCCAGCACGACCACCGGTTCTTCGCCGAAGGCGTCGCGCACCTGCTGGGTCGCCCGGTAGGTCGAGGTGTCGGTATCGACCAGCGTGCCGACGCCCGGCATCGGTCGGGATCCGGGTGGCGCCGACCCCAGCCACGAGCGCCAGCGCCAGCGCGACAGCCAGCACCGGCCGGGCGTGGCCGGCGGCCCACGCCGCGACGCGGCCGAACCACTGCCGGGTCACTCAGGCGTGCGCGGGGGTCCGGAACCTCAGTCCATCGAGAGCGGGCCGCTGACGTCCGCCCGGAGGAACTGGGACACGAACTGGTTTTCCGAGTCGAACAGCTCCTCTTTCGGCCCCGACTCGACGATCTTGCCGTTCCAGAGCACGGCGAGGAAGTCGGCGATCCGGCGCGCCGTGTTGAGGTCGTGGCTGATCACCAGGTAGCAGCCGCCGTTCTCGGCGTGGACCTCGCGGATCAGCTCGCAGAGCAGCGCCGTCCGCACCGGGTCGAGGCCGGAGTCGGGCTCGTCGAACATCACGATCGCCGGTTCGAGGACCAGCGCCCGGGCGAAGCCGGCGCGCTTGCGCATGCCGCCCGAGAGCTCGTTCGGCATCTTGTAGGTGGCCTCGGTCGAGCCCGACCTCTTTGAGCCGGCGGTTGACGATCTCGCCGATCTCCTCCTCGCCTTTGTCGGTGTGCTGGCGCAGCGGGAAGGCGGTGTTGTCGTAGATGTTCATCGAGCCGAAGAGGGCGCCGTCCTGGAACAGCAGGCCGAACTTTTTGCGCACCTCGAAGAGTTCGTCGTCGGTCATGTTCGGGATCGACTCGCCGTGGACCAGCACGTCGCCGGAGTCGGGGTAGAGCAGCCCGACGATGTGCTTGATCAGCACGCTCTTGCCGGTTCCCGAGGGGCCGAGCACCATCGAGACCTGGTCTTCGGGGAGGCCGAGGTTGAGGCCGTTGAGGATGCGGGCGCGGCCGAACTGTTTGACCAGGTCGATGATCTCGATCGCGTCCTCGCCGCCGTGGTCGCGCTTGCGGCCGGTGTGGAAGCGGTAGGGATCGTGCTCGCTCGGGTCGACGCCGGGGATGACGAAGTCGCGGCCCATCACCGCGCCGTCCTCGCTCACGTAGGGACCGCTCGGCTCGGCGCTTTCGGGATGGCTCCGGAGCGGCGCCGACCGGCTCGGCCAGCTCGGCGCTGGTCTCCGCCTCCTGCTCGAGGTCGGCCTCCTCGCCCTCGTCGATCAGCGGTTCTCGTCGTCGATCGACACAGTCAGCCTCCTATCGGTGCCCTCGGGTTGGCTCCCCAGAAGACAAGGGTCCCAAGCATCCCGATGATGTGGACTAAGACGATGTTGAGGACCATCGACTTCGCCGTCGCGGTCCCCACCCCGACCGGCCCTCCGGAGGCCGTGTAGCCGTAGTAGCAGCCGACCAGCACGATCGCGGTCGCCATCACCATGCCCTTGATCAGGCTGAAGATCAGGTCGGGAGGGTTCTGGAACATCCAGAAGATCAGGAAGTAGCCGCCCGAGGAGACGTCGCCGATCTGCTTGACGACGGCCAGGTAGCTGGCCAGGTACATGATCCCGATCCCGACCAGGTACATGAACGGGAAGGAGATCCAGGCGGCGAGCAGGCGGGTGGCGCAGAGGAAGGTGATCGGCGGCACCCCCATCACCTCGAGCGCGTCGATCTCGTCGGAGATCCGCATCGCCCCGAGCTCGGCGACGATCCCGGTCCCGACCTTGGCCGCCAGCATGTAGCCGAAGGCGTAGGGCATGATCTCGCGCAGGTCGCACCAGGCGGAGAAGACGCCGGCGTAGGCGGGCGCGCCCTGGGCGCGCAGCAGGTAGGCGCCCTCGATCCCGCACTGCAGGCCGAGGGTGAAGACCAGGCCCCAGATGATCAGCGCCGAGCCGAGGATCAGGATGCCGGCCTGGCGCAGGCTCTCGCCGAAGAAGCGCAGGACGCGGCCCGAGTAGACCTGGCCGGCGACCCGCGAGCCGAAGCGGGCGATCTCCCCGAAGGAGTCGAGCCAGCCGCGCGGGACTGCGAGCCAGGGGTTCATCGGATCGTCTGCAGCTCCGGGTTGGTGGCCAGCAGCGTCTGGGTGAAGACGTAGTTGAAGGCGAAGACGCCCATGAAGGAGATCACCACCGCCTCGTTGACGGCCCGGCCGACGCCGGCGGCGCCGCCGGACGCGGTCATCCCTTTGTAGCAGCAGACGACGGCGATCATCGCCCCGAACAGGGTGCACTTGATCACCGAGCCCCAGAGGTCGGTGATCGAGGCGTTGGAGAAGAGGGTCGCGAAGAAGCCGCCGAGCGGCTGGTGGTAGAGCATCTCGGTGAGGATGCCGCCGCTGATCCCGAAGACCAGCGCGTAGATGTCGAGCAGGCCGGTGATCAGCATCAGCGCCAGGAAGCGCGGCACGACCAGGTTCTTGATCGGGTCGACGCCGAGCACCTGCAGGGCGTCGAGCTCCTCGCGGATCTTGCGGGCGCCGAGGTCGGCGGTGATCGCGGTGCCGGCGACGCCGGCGACGACGACCGCGGTCACGAAGGGCGCGAACTCGCGGATCGAGGCGAGGACGAAGAAGCCGCCGAGCCGGTCGAGCGCGCCGAACAGCGAGAGGAAGTTGGCCGCCTGCAGCCCGGGCGCGCCGAAGCCGAAGGCGACGGTCGAGACCAGCAGCGGGAACCAGCAGAGCTGCAGGGCGAAGAGGAACTGGCCGATGAACTCCTCGCCATAGGGGTAGGGCGGCCTGATCGCGGAGACGATCGTCCTCGCGGTGAGGATCATCATGTTCCCCGACCTGCTCGAACAGTGACTTGGCGGGCAGGAATGCCCTGTTTACCGCGGTTCCGACCATCTGCTCCTCCAGCGAGCTGCGCCGCGCGCGTGCGGCGCCCCACTCGTGATCTGAGTGTATGGGATGGGTCAGCGTCGACCGTTAGCCGAGTGTTGAGATCCGGCTAACCCGCTCGGGCGGCCCGGAAAGGCGCCTGGATGCGGGGAAACCCCGTGGTATGTTCCGGCCGCTTTGCGGGGGACCGGAAGACATTCCCGGCGCACCTGCCTTCGAGCCACCGCGACCGGGGTTGCCGCTGTGGCCGTGGCGGCGCTGCTGGCCGCCTGCGGCGGCGAATCCTCCTCGGACGCGAACCAGGGCAGCGGCACCTACCGGGTCAAGGTCACCGACGCGCAGCTTCCCGACCGACGCAGCGCCTCGGCCAGACCTCGCTGCTGCAGCTCGGCGATCCGCAACAGCGGCAAGAAGACCATCCCGGCGCTGACCGTGACCGTCTCGATCGCCGGCAAGGAGGGCGCAGGCATCCGCCCTGCCGTTCGGCATCCGCGATCCCCAGCCTGGCCTCGCCCAGCCAGACCGGCCCGTCTGGGTGCTGGCGGCAACCTACCCGCGACTGGTCGGCTCCTCCGAGCCCGGCGGCGCACGACCTCCAATCGCAAGACCTTCGCCTTCGGCCCGCTCAAGCCCGGCGCGACCACGGAAGCCGTCTGGAAGCTGAGCGCGGTCAAGGCCGGCCAACTACACCCTCCTCTACAGCGTCGACGCCGGCCTCGAGCGGCGACCGCGAAGGCGAAGACCGCCGGCGGCGTCGCCCCGGGCGGCTCCTTCGTCACCGAAATCTCCGCCGTGCCACCGGACACCGAAGTCACCGACAGCGGCGAAGTCGTCGAAGCCCAGAAGCAGCGGCAGCGAAGCGAGCCCGGCGGCGAATAGCGACGGCAGGTTTTCGCGGGTAGCGTTGCCCTGATGCGACGCGCGCTGCTGCCTCGACCCTGATCGCCGTGCTGCTGGCGCTGGGCCTGCCCGCCTGTGGGTCCGCCAGCCCGGCCGGGCGCCAGGACGATCCGGGCAGGACCGCCGCGGGGAGTGCGGCACGGCGCGGTGGCATGGGCGTCGGCCTGAAGAAGATCGGCGACTTCGACCACCCCGTCTACGTAACCGGGGCGCCGGGCTTCCCGAAGCTGCTGTTCGTGGTCGAACAGCCCGGCCGGATCGCGGTACTCAGCGGTGGACGCCGACTCTCGCACCCGTTCCTCGACATCCGCGGCATGGTCGGCTACGACGAAGCGGAGCGGGGGCTTCTCTCGATCGCCTTCCCCCCGGACTACCGCCGCAGCGGCAGCTTCTACGTCTACTACGTCAACGACGCGGGCAACATCCGCGTCGATGAATTCCACCGCCGCGACGCAACTCGGGCCGCGGCCGCCAGCCAGCGCCAGGTGATCGAAATTCCCCACCCGGTCAACGCCAACCACAACGGCGGCCAGATGCAGTTCCTCGGCAACCTCCTCTATCTCGGCACGGGCGACGGCGGCTCCGGTGGGGACCCGCCGAACAACGCCCAGAACAAAGACGTGCTGCTCGGCAAGCTGCTGCGGATCGACCCTCGCCCGTCGGGCGGCGATCCCTACTCGGTCCCGGCCTCCAACCCGTTCGTCGGCAAGCCGGGCCGTGACGAGATCTACAGCTACGGCCTGCGCAACCCGTTCCGCTTCTCCTTCGACACGGTCAGCGCCCAGCAGCCGCGGATCGCGATCGGGGACGTCGGCCAGAACAAGTTCGAGGAGCTCGACTACACCACGGTCGGCGCGGCCAACGGCGCCAACTTCGGTTGGGACGCCCTCGAGGGCTTCGCTCCTTATACGGAAGAAAACAGCGGCACCCCCGACCCCGGTGGCACGACCAAGCCGATCTTCGCCTACAGCCACAGCCGCGCCGGCAGCTGCTCGATCATCGGCGGCTACGTGGTCGCCGACCGCCACCTGCGCTCTCTATATAAGCGCTATGTCTACGCCGACCTCTGTGAGGGCCAGCTGCGCAGCCTCGTCCCGCGCCTGAAGGGCGCCAGCGGCGACCGCAAGCTCGGCCTCACGGTCGCCTCCCCCACTTCCTTCGGCGAAGACGGCGCCCACCACGTCTACGTCTGCTCGCTGGAAGGGCCGGTCTACAGACTCGTCCAGAAGTGACACTTTTTTGGCAGTTTGCTAACACACCAACGCAATCTCTTGTCTACAGTGACATCATGATGGAGGCGATGAGACAGGCCTGGACCGACGACCGCATGGACGACCTGGTCAGGCGCGTCGACACGGGTTTCGCTCAGGTCCACGCCGACAGCAAAGAGCTGCGACGAGAGATGGTCGGACTGGGAGGCGAGCTCCGCCGCGAGAACAAATCGCTGGCCGCAGAACTAAGGCAGGAGAGCAAATCCCTGGCCGGAGAACTGCGGCAAGAGAGCAAGGCGATGGCCGGAGAATTAAGGCAAGAGGGCAAATCCCTGGCCGAAGAGCTAAGGCAGGAGAGCAAGGCGATGGCCGAAGAGCTAAGGCAGGAGAGCAAGGCGATGGCCGGAGAATTAAGGCAAGAGGGCAAGGCGATGGCCCGAGAGCTGAGGCAGGAGAGCAAGGTGCTCGTTGCCGAACTCCGGGAGGAGAACAAGGCGACCGCAAGCGAACTTCGTGGCGAGACCAGCGCCCTGCGCACGGAGATGAGCGAGCGGTTCAACACGCTCGAAGGGCGGTTCGACGCGCTCAATCGTCGCTTCGACACCCTGCAGGCAACGATGCTTGCGGCGATCCTCTCCGGCTTTATCGGCTTGATCCTTACCCGCTTCGCCTGACCTTCGGACTCCTCACCCTCTGCGACTGTCGGCCGAGTACAGTTGGCTGACCAGCCAAGGGTCGACGAAGGGAGCACCCAGTGGAGAGCGGCACTGCCGGGACGAGCACGCAGGCAAGCGAGGCGGCGAACGAGAACGGCGCCGTCGCGGCCGAGCAGATCGAGGTCAAGAACCCGGCGACCGGTGCCGTCATCGCATCTGTCGCGGTCGACTCCCCGCAGGCCGTGGCTGACAGCGTCGCTCGCGTGCGCGCTAATCAGGCCGACTGGGAGGCGATGGGCATCGAGGGTCGCTACCACTGGCTGGGCAAGCTGCGCGACTGGCTGCTCGACAACTCCGAGCGGGTCGGCGACACGATGCAGGCCGAGACCGGCAAGGTCCGCGCCGACGCGACCACCGAGGCGATCTACCTCACCGACCTGATCAATTTCTACGGGACCAAGGCCGAGAAGTTCATCGGCGAGGAGAGCGTCCGGCCCCACTCGCCGTTGCTCGCCTCGAAGAAGCTCAGCATCCAGTACCGCCCCTACCCGGTGGTGGGGATCATCAGCCCCTGGAACTTCCCGCTGACCCTCGCTCTCGGCGACGCCATACCGGCGCTGCAGGCCGGTGCCGCGGTGGTCATCAAGCCGTCGGAGTTCACGCCGCTGGGCCTGGCCGAGGTGGTCAAGGCCTGGAAGGAGGAGATCGGCGGTCCGGACGTGCTCGATTGCGTGCAGGGGATCGGCGAGACCGGTGGCGCCCTGGTCGACTCGGCCGACTTCGTCCAGTTCACGGGCTCCGACCGCACCGGGCGCAAGGTGATGGCCCGGGCCGCCGAGACCCTGACCCCGGTCAGCCTCGAGCTCGGTGGCAAGGACCCGATGATCGTCCTCGCCGACGCCGATCTGGACCGGGCGGCCAATGCGGCTGCCTATGGCGGGATGATGAACTCCGGGCAGATCTGCATCTCGGTGGAGCGGATCTACGTCGAGGAGCCCGCCTACGACGAGTTCGTGCAGAAGCTGACCAGGGAGGTCAGCGGCCTGCGCCAGGGGGCCGACGGCAAGACCTCCGAAAAGGACGTCGGGGCGATGACCTCGCCAAATCAGACCGCGATCGTCGCGGGCCACGTCGACGACGCCATTGCCTCCGGCGCCAAGGCTCTCACCGGCGGCAAGCGCGTCGAGGGACCAGGCGACTACTTCGAACCGACCGTCCTGGTCGACGTCGACCACTCGATGAAGGTGATGCGCGACGAGACCTTCGGGCCGGTCGTCGGCGTGATGAAGGTGCGCGACTCCGAGGAGGCGTTGCGGCTGGCCAACGACACCCGCTACGGGCTATCGGCCTCGGTATTCGGCGAGAAGGAACGGGCCGAGCGGGTCGCCCGCCGGGTCGAGTGCGGCGCCGTCAACGTCAACGACGTGCTCGTCAACTACCTGGCGATGGACGTGCCGATGGGCGGCTGGAAGGAGTCGGGGATCGGCTTCCGTCACGGCGAGTACGGGATCAAGAAGTACTGCCGCCCCGAGTCAATCGTCGTGACCCGCTTCAGCGGCAAGCGCGAGCCGACCTGGTTCCCCTACACCAAGGCCCGCCGCGGCCTGGTCGGCCGGATCGCCCAGGCCTTCAACGCGCGCGACTTCAAACGTCGCCTCGGCATGCGCCGCTAGATTCGGGTGCCCTGTGAAGGAGGGATGTCGATACCCCTCCCCGTGAATGGAGGGCGACCAGACCCCTCCCTCGCCACCGCATTCGCGGGATTCGGCGCCCCGGTAGCCTCTTTAAGTTCATGTCCGAGCGCGATTTCATAGCCGCGACGAAGGAACGTGTCGTCGTCTTCGACGGCGGCATGGGCGCGACCCTGGAGCAGTTCGAGCTGACCCAGGAGGACTACGGCGGCTTGCAGGGCAAATGCCATGAGGCACTGGTGCTGAACCGGCCCGACGTGATCGAGGGCGTCCACAGCTCGATGCTGGAGGCCGGCGCCGAGGTGGTCGAGACCGACAGCTTCCAGGGCTCGCGACTGAAGCTCGAGGAGTGGGGGCTGGGCGAGCACACGCTGGAGATCAACGTCAAGGCGGCCGAGATCGCCCGCAAGGCCGCGGGCGAGAAACGCTTCGTCGCCGGCTCGATCGGGCCGACCGGCTTCCTGCCGGCCTCGACCGACCCGACCCTCGGTGACATCTCCTTCGCCACCCTGGTCGAGGTCTTCGCCGAGCAGGCGCGGGGCCTGGTCGAAGGCGGCGCCGACCTGATCATCGTCGAGACCGCGCAGGACATCCTCGAGGTCAAGGCGGCGATCTTCGGCGCCCGCGAGGCCTTCGCCCAGACCGGCCGCACGCTGCCGATCCAGACCAGCGTCTCGCTTCTCCCCAACGGCGGCAAGATGCTCCTCGGCACCGACATCCAGGCGGTGCTGACGACGCTGCGGGCGCTCGACGTCGACGTGATCGGGCTCAACTGCTCGACCGGGCCCGAGGACATGCGCGACGCGATCCGCTTCCTCGGCGAGAGGAGCCCGCTGCCGGTCCACTGCATCCCCAACGCCGGCCTGCCGCTTCAAGGCCCCGACGGCGAGACGATCTTCCCTGAAAAGCCCGAGCCGCTGGCCGCGACCTTGGGGGAGTTCGTCGAACGCTACGGCGTCGGCATCGTCGGCGGCTGCTGCGGCACCACGCCGGAGCACATCGCCGCTATCGCCGAGCAGGTCAAGGGACGCGTGCCGAGAGAGCGTCCGGCGCCAGGGCCGATCGAGGTCTCCTCGATGATGACCTCGACGGCGTTGGTCCAGGAGCCGCGCCCGACCCTGGTCGGCGAGCGGGTCAACTCGCAGGGCTCGCGCAAAGCCAAGGAGCTGCTGCTCGCCGACGACTACGACGGCCTGGTCCAGGTTGCCGAAGACCAGGTCGAAGGCGGCGCCCACGTGCTCGACCTCTGCGTGGCGCTGACCGAGCGCTCCGACGAGGACGAGCAGATGAGTGCCATCGCGAAGCGGGTCTCGCTGACCCAGCCGACGCCGATCCAGATCGACTCGACCGAGCCGGAGGTGCTCAAAGCCGCGCTGGAGACGATTCCCGGCCGGGCGATCGTCAACTCGATCAACCTCGAGGCCGGCCGCGACAAGGCCGACAAGGTGATCCCGCTGGCCAAGGCGCACGGCGCGGCGCTGATCGCGCTGACGATCGACGAGGTCGGGATGGCGAAGACGGCCGACCGCAAGGTCGAGATCGCCCAGAGAATTCGCGAGATCGCCTGCGAGGAGCACGGCCTCGAGCCGGAGGCGCTGATCTTCGACGCGCTGACCTTCACCCTGACCACCGGCGACGACGAGTGGAAGCCCTCCGCGGTCGAGACGATCGAGGGGATCCGCCGGATCAAGGCCGAGATCCCCGGGGTCAAGACCTCGCTCGGCGTCTCCAACGTCTCGTTCGGGATCTCGCCGCGGCCGCGGGCGATCCTCAACTCGGTCTTCCTCCACCACTGCGTCGAGGCCGGCCTCGACCTGGCGATGGTCAACCCGAACCACATCACCCCCTACAGCGAGATCTCCGACTCCGAGCGCGAGCTGACCGACGACCTCGTCTTCAACCGCCGCGAGGACGCCCTGGAGAAGTTCATCTCCCACTTCGAGTCCCAGGGCGAGGAGGCCGAGGCCGAGGTCGCCGACCCGACCGCGGGCATGGAGCCCGAGGAGGCCCTGCACTGGCACATCCTGCGCCGCAAGAAGGACGGCGTCGAGGACTGGATCGAGCGCTCGGTAGAGAAGATCGGCGCCGTCCCGACCCTCAACGAAGTCCTGCTGCCGGCGATGAAGGAGGTCGGTGACAAGTTCGGCGCCGGCGAACTGATCCTGCCCTTCGTCCTGCAGTCGGCCGAAGTGATGAAGCGCGCCGTGGCGCAGCTGGAGAACCACCTGGACCGGATCGACGGCCACACCAAGGGCAAAGTGGTGATCGCGACCGTCTTCGGCGACGTCCACGACATCGGCAAGTCGCTCGTCAACACGATCCTCACCAACAACGGCTACACGGTGATCGACCTCGGCAAGCAGGTCCCGATCGACACGATCATCGAGGCCGCGGTCGAGAACGACGCCGACGCGATCGGCCTCTCGGCGCTGCTGGTCTCGACCTCGAAGCAGATGCCCGCCTGCATCCAGGAGCTGCACCAGCGCGGGCTCGAGTTCCCGGTGCTGATCGGCGGGGCCGCGATCAACCGCGACTTCGGCCGCCGCACGCTCTACCCGAAGGGCAGGGAATCCGATGACGTCTACGCGCCCGGCGTCTTCTACTGCAAGGACGCCTTCCAGGGCCTCGACACGATGGACGCGCTGGTCGACCAGCCGGCCCGCGAGGCGCTGGTCGAGCGGATCCGCGCCGAGGCCAAGCAGCTGCGCGAGAAGCCGGTGGTCGTCGACGACTCGCCGCCGGTCACCGACGACAGCGTGCGCTCCGCAACGCGCACCGACACGCCGATCCCCGCGCCGCCGTTCTGGGGCGCCCGCGAGATCGCCGTCGACCTCGACGACGTCTTCCCCTACCTCGACCGCCACGTGCTGTTCAAGCTGCACTGGGGCGGCCGCGGGGTCAAGGGCGAGGCCTGGCGCCAGCTGGTCGAGGGGACTGACGAGGAGGAGGGCTTCGCGCCACGGCTGGAGCGGATGTGGCGCCAGCAGAACTATCTGCAGCCGCGGGCGCGGCTCGGCTACTTCCCCTGCAACTCGGACGGCAACGAGCTGGTCGTCTTCGATCCCGAGGACCCAGAGCGCGAGGTCGAGCGGCTCGTCTTCCCGCGCCAGCCCAAGCACGACCGGATCTGCCTGGCCGACTTCTACCGCCCGCTCGATGCGGGCGAACGCGACGTGGTCGCCCTGCAGGGCGTCACCGTCGGCCCGGAGGTGACCGAGCTGATCGAACGACTGGAGAGCGAGGGGGAGTTCGCCGAACAACTCTTCGTCCACGGGCTCGGCGTCCAGTCGGCCGAGGGCCTGGCCGAGTGGCTGCACTCCGACATTCGTCGCGAGCTCGGCATCGACGCCGACCAGGGCCGCCGCTACTCCTGGGGCTACCCCGCCTGCCCGGACCAGTCCGAGCACGAGAAAGTCTGGCGCCTGCTCGGCCTCGAAGAGATCGGCATGACCCTCTCCGACGGCTTCGCGGTGATGCCCGAGCAGTCGACGGTGGCGATCGTCGCCCACCACCCCCAGGCCGTCTACTTCGGCATGAAGTCCGGCTTCATCCCCGAGGAAAAGGTTGCCGACGAACTGATCGCCGGGACCGACCGCGGCGGCGAGCTGCCGCCGGAGTCGGACCCGGACGAGGACGAGCCGGCCGCGGCGCCCGAGCTGAGCCGCTGAGAGCCGGCGGCGCTCAGTCGTAGACGCGGGCGGGATGCAGCGCCGGGCGCTGCCAGTCGCGGCTCTCGTAAGCCTCCTGGAAGCCCGCCCGGCGAAGGTTGCGGCAGGCGACCGAGAGGCGGTCGGGCTCGCATTCGCCCAACTCGACGAAGGCGAAGGTGCAGCCGGCCTGCGCGGCGTCGAGCAGCCGCCGTCGCAGCAGCGCGGTGTGGAGGCCCCTTCGCCGGCCGTGTTCGAGCGTCGCGCCGAGCCCGAGCTGCGCGACCCGACCGTCGATCAGCATCGAACCGGTGGCGAGGATCCCCTCTCCGGAAGTCGGTGCCGCCGTGTAACAACGCCAACCGTGTTGCTGGGGCAGCGAGAAGAAGAGGGTTCCCGCCGTCAGCGGCAGCTCGAACGCCTCGGCGGCGATCGCGCTCATCCCTTCGCCATCGGCTTCGTCCTCTCCGAGCTCGAAGATCGCGATCCCAGGATCCTCAGGCAGGTCGGGAGGAGCGGTGTCGCGGACGAACTTGACCCAGCCGCGGCCGCGCTCGTAACCGTGCTCGCCGAGCCACGCTTCCGCGTTCGCCGCCCCGGGCCGGCTCTCGGCCACCGGCACGCGGTAATCGACTTCGCGCGCCCGCATCCATTCGACGGCATCGGCGAGACAGCCGTCCTCGACGGCCCCGGGCTCCGCCGCACCCTGGATCTGGTTGAGGCAAGGAGTCTCGGGCAGGTCCCCGAAGGCGGTTGCCTGGACCGGGCCAAATCTCTGCACCTCGACTCCGGATTCGGTGACCGCTTCCGGCACCACCGACCTCCACATATCGCGCCGGAACCGCTGCGTGACGCTCTCCAAGACAGCCGATTCGTACTCCATCGATACCCCGCAGGTAGTCACTGATCCCCTGTCTCCAGAAGAGACTCTACGGGTACCGATCGATTTATGTCAAGAAACTTCCTGTAAAAAACAAAAGTCTGGATATCGGTCTAGATAATCCCCTCGCGACTCGCTCCCGAGCGGTCGCGGGGCTTCGACTCGAGGCGCACCGGAGCGGTCGAGAGGGCTTGCACCCGCAGGTCGCTCCAGGTCAGCCCCTCGCGGACGAGGGCCGGCAGGCCGAGGGCCACCGCGGTGGCGATCTCGACCGCCTGGAGGATGACGCCGTAGGCGAGGGCATCGGCGGTGCCGACCCCGAAGCCGGTATGGAGGACGCTGATCACGGCCAGCTGGAAGACGCCGATGTTCGAGGGGGTCGCGGGCACGACGGCGGTCACGTTGACCGCGAACAGGACCGCGGCGGCGGCGCCGATACCCGCCTGGCCGTCAAGCCCAAGCGCGTAGAGCAGCGCCCAGCAGGCCGAAAGCTGGATCGCCCAGGCGCCGAGTTGGGCGGCCGCCGCGGCGCTGCCGCGGCGAGGGTCGCGGAAGACCGCGAGCCCCGCCCTCACCTGGATCAGGGCCCGGTGCATGGCGCCGCCGAGGCGGGCCATGCGGCCGTTGCCGTTGCGCCGCATCAGCACCGGCGCGATCAGGACCACGACCAGGAGCAGCAGCGGCACCAGGCTGAAGAGGAAAAGCTGCTGCGTGCCGGAGTGAAAGAGCGGCGTGGTCGAGACGATGATCACGCCGAGCAGCGCCAGCGCAACCAGGTTGAGCATCGTCTGCGAGACCAGGGTCCCGAGCAGGACCGGGAAGGTTTCCCGCATGCGGCCGGTGCGGCGGGCCAGGGCGAGCGCCCGCGCCGGCTCGCCCAGGCGGGCCGGCAGCGTCGCCGACATCAGCACTCCGATCATCGTCGCCGAGGTGACGTCGCGGCGCCGGACCGGACGGTTGGGCAACGCGGCGCGAGCGATCCAATACCAGGAGGCGGCGCGGAAGAAGAGCGACACCGCCATCAGCGCGCAGGCGATCAGGACCCAGGTGAGGTTCGAGCGAACGATGCTTTCGACCACGTTGTCGACGCCTATCTTCTGCGCTGCGAGGACGGTCAGGCCGATCCCGAGGGCGCCGGCGACGCCAAGGCCGATCCGCCTCGCCACCTGGCGGCCGCGCTTGCCGGCGCGAGCCGGCGCCGGGTCGAGCGAGGGAAGCCGCTGGGCGGGACGGCGAGGACCGCCATCGGCGGGCCGGAGCCCGGCCCAGTGGGCGACACGCTCCCCCCTGCTCTGCGGCTGGGGCACCGCGATCGCGCGCTCGTAGACCTCCGTCACCTGGTCGGCCACCCGCGGCCAGGCGTAGCGCTGCGCACTGCGACGCGCGGCCACCCCCATCGCCCGCAGGCGCTCCGGTTCGTGGTACACCCGTTGCAGCTCCTCGGCCAGGCGCTGAGGATCGCCGGGCGGAACCAGCAGGCCGTCGACGCCGTCGCTGACGACATCGCTGTAGCCGGCGATCGCGGAGGCGATGACCGGGGTGCCGGCGGCAAAGGCCTCGGTCAGCACCATGCCAAAGCTCTCCCCGGAGAGCGACGGCGCAGTGAGCACATCGGCGGCGTGCAGCTCGGTCCAGAGACTCTCGCCGGAGACACGCCCGCGGACGTCGATCCAGCGCATCAGCTCAGGGTCGGCGACGTAGCGGAGGACGTCCTCGCGGTCGGCACCGATCACGGTGAGCCGGCAGGGGACGTGCTCGACGAGCGCACCGAAGGCGGTCAGCAGGATCGGCAGGCCCTTGCGCTCCTCCGGGCGCCCGACGAAGAGGATTCGCAGCTCGTCATCCGCGGAGGATGGCGCGCTCGGCGCCGCGTCGACGTCGACGCCGTTGGGGATGATCGTGTAGTCGCCGCCGTACCAGCGGCGCCCGGTCCAGGCGGCTGCCTCGGAGACGGCGATCCGGGCGGAGAGGCGATTGCAGAGTCGCCGAGCGGCGGCCGCGTTGGCGATGTAGTTGGGGACCGGCTTGGTCGAGTAGGCGTGGAAGGTCCCGACCACCGGCGTCTTCGCGCCCAGCGTCGCGTTCCAGCCGACCAGCGGCGCCAGCGGCTCGTGGACATGGATCACGTCGAACTTCCCGGCCCGCACCTCGCGGCGCGGTGCGAGGACCCCGCTCGTCGGGAACGGCGCCAGGTTCGAAACCGACCCGTTGGCACCGAAGCCCATCGTGCGACCGAGTGGCGTCAGGTACTCCGGCAGGTCGCGCGGTTCCGCCGGCGCCCGGTGCAGCACCCGGCTGACCCGGCCAGGCGGGTCGAAGGGGGCCAGCACGCGGACATCGTCGCCGCGACCGAGGAACTCCTCGGCAAGGGCTTCGACGTGCCGGTTTACCCCCCCCTGGTAGGACCAGGAATATGGCGAGACGAGAGCTATGCGCACAGACGATTAAGGGTAGATCATCGACCGGCCCCGACCCAGAGTTAGACAAGGTGCGAGAGCGGGCCCGTGGCCAAGCCCATCAAGAACGCAGCGAGCGAAGCGTGCTCCGCACGCGAGCGACCGAGGACGCCGAGGGGCGCCGTGCCACGGGCCCGCTCTCGGCCCAGGCAAAGCCGATGAAGACCAGCAGGTAGGCCCCCCCGATCTCCAGCAGCAGGGCGCCGGAGTCGTTGGCGAGGGTGCCGACGATGGTCGCGGCCACGGCGCCGATCAGGCCGGCGCGCATTGGCGGGTACCCGCTCAACCAAGCGCGGAGACGGTCACGGCGCACGATCGCGAGCGCCACCAGGGCGGCGATCAGCGGTAGGAAGACGAAGACGATCGGGCGGGTGAAGCTGTGGGCGGAGAGCTGGAGGCGGCGCTGGGCGACGTCGGCGAGGTCACTCAGCCCACCGGCGTCGAGCACCGAGCGGGTGAGATGGGCGTTGGCGCCGGAGACGAGGTCGACAAAGGCCAACAGCGCCAGAACCACGAATGGCAGCGCGACGACAAGGAGGACGGAGCGACGCCTCCGCGCCGCGATTGCGGCCGCCGCGACCGCCGCCCCGACCGGGAAGACGATCGCCGCCCCGACGTCGGCGCCAAAGCGCCCGGCGGCAAAGACGAAGGCGGCAAGGACGCCGATCGCCAGGAACGCGCCGGCGCAGGCACGCGGCGAGCGCCGCGGCGCGAAACCGGTCAGCCCGGCGCCGGTCCCGGCCACGATCAGCACTCCCAGCAGCGCCTCGAGCTCGTTGCCGATCCCGTAGAACCGCACCCCGAGCCCGGGGTTCGGTCCCAGCAGCGAGAGAGACGTCAGCGGCGAGCCGGCGACGACGTCGACCGCGTAGGCGAAGACGGTAAGCCCGGAGGCCACCGCGAGCGCCCGGTACCCGGCGAACAAGGCCAGCGTCAAGGCGGCCAGAGCCGGGGTCGCCAACATCACCAGCAGCATTTCCACCGTCTGCGCCGGCTCGACGGCCGCACCAAGCAGCAGTACCAGCGGCAGGTATATGACCGCGAGGCCGATCAGCCTCACTCCGGCGCGCGCCAGCCCGCCCCGCGTCACCGCGACCGCCAATCCCAGCAGCACGACCCAGGCCAGCAGGCTCAGCCCGATCACGGGCCCACGCCGCTCCGAGATCACCGACAGCCGCGCGCCCAGTTCCGTGACGGCCCTGACATCGATCGCCCCCTCGCTGCGGATCGGCTGCCCCGACATCTGCGAAGGCACTGCCACCCCGAGCCGTTCCAGGATCGTCGGCGCGACATCGGTCGAGAGCACGTACCCATCCAGCCGGGTGCTGCCGGAGGTCAGGTTCCCGTCGAATTCCTTCCCCGCGATCCCGATTGCCAGCGCCAGGTTCTTTGCCGGCGGCGGCCGCTCGATCGCGATCAAGAGATCGTTCCCACGCAGCCCACGCATAAGTCCTCGAACCCGCGCCGCCGATCCACGCCGCACCTCAAACCCCTGCGGTGCCACTTCCAGGGTCGACGCGAGAAGCCCCGGCACGATCTCCGCCGGAGCCGACTCCGCCCGCCGCACCACGGCAGCATCGGCGATCGGCCGATTCAGCGGCACCCGAGCCCTCGGGAGCTCAGACCCATACAGCGAGTCGAACACCCGATTCCCCTGCGTGATGTCCAGATAAGTCTGCTCCGCCGGCACCGCCCCCAACCCCGCACTCATCAACCCCGGCGACATCCCATCCCTGGCCAGATCCTCAACGCTGGTCCCCCGGGGCAGTAGAGCAAGGACGACCTTCGCTGACGGGGAGGGGGCAGGGGGCGAAACGTCTTGTACTTTTTCGCCGCTCCGGTCTGCGGCCAGTCGCATCCCTCCCTCGAAAAAGTTAAGTGAAGCCCCCTGCCCGCTCCCCGTCAGCGTCGGTGCCCCCTCGAAAAAGTTAAGCGAAACCCCACCCGGGATCCCCGCCCCAACCAGCAGCGCCACGGCCGCTATCGTGACCCCGATGGCCGACCGCACGTTCGCCAAGTTCACGTTTTTCAAAGTTGATCCAGCCTGGCGCCGTCGGGATCCGGAGCTCCGCGCCGCCGACAAGCAGGAGTTCCTCGCTGCCTGCGAGGACTTCGGCATCGACCGCTCGCTGCGCGCCTACTCAACCATAGGCACGCGGGGCGACGTCGACCTGGTGCTGCTCAGCCAGAGCCCCAACCTCGCCGACATCCACACCTTCCACGTCGTGCTCGGTCAGAGCGGCCTGGCGAAATGGGCGGAGACGCCCTTCTCGTTCCTCTCGATGACCAAACGCTCGCCCTACTCCGACGAGCAGGCCCGGCCCGAGATCTGCACCTCCGAGCGCAAGTACCTCTTCCTCTACCCGATGGTCAAGCAGCGCCGCTGGTACGGGCTGGCGCCGGAGGAGCGCGGCCGGATCATGAAAAGCCACATCGAGGTCGGTCGCCGCTATCCCGAGATCACGATCAACACCACCTACTCCTTCGGCCTCGACGACCAGGAGTTCGTCGTCTGCTTCGAGGGCGACGACCCGGGGATGTTCCTCGACCTCGTCAACGAGCTGCGCCCGACCGAGTCCAGCGAGTACACCGAGCGCGAGACGCCGATCTTCACCTGCGTGGCGATGTCACCAGGCAAGGCGCTGGATGCCCTCGACGGCGCATCCAGCGCCGTGTCCGCCGAGACTCCTGCGCTGAGCTGAGCACTAGCCTTAGCCGATCGCTCGAACTGTTCTCAGTTACGCGATCGACGAGCAGGACCACCTGGTCAAAGTCGACGACGGCTACTACAGCTTCGCCGCGGAGAACGGCTGGGATGGCGCTGGCCACAGTCTCGGCCGCTCGCTCTGGGACTTCGTCGCCGGCGGTGAGCTGGAAAAACTGCAGCGGATGCTGCTGCGGCGAGTTCGCGGCGAGGTCCGCGACATCTCGCTTCCCTTTCGCTGCGACGGCCCCGACCTGCGCCGCGAGATGGACATCCGCATCGCCGCCCACTCCTCCGGCCGGTTCGTCCTCTTTTCCGCACAATTGCGCTCCGAGGAGCAGCGGCAGGACTTCCAGCCACTCCTCTCGGCCGCCGCCCCCCGGGGAGGGGAGATGCTGACCATGTGCGGCTGGTGCGATCGCTTCCTGGTCGGTGGGGAGTGGGTCGAGGTCGAGGAGGCCGCGGCCAGGCTCGGGCTGTTCACGCTGCCGGAGATGCCGACGATCGACCACGGCGTCTGCCCCGACTGCAGCGAGATGCTGATGGCCGCCTAGCCACCCCGCTCGCCGGTTTCCCTATTCTTCCGCGTTCCAATGAGCAAGATCGGCAGCCCCCGAGAACCCCCTTCGCGTCGCCATCGTCGGCGCCGGCCCCTCCGGGTTCTACGCTGCCGAGCACATCCTCAAGGGCGAGGACATGCATGCCCAAGTCGACCTCTTCGACCGCCTCCCCACCCCGTTCGGCCTGGTCCGCGGCGGCGTCGCTCCCGACCATCCGAAGATCAAGTCGGTGATCCGGGTCTACGAAAAAACCGCGGCGCGGGACGGCTTCCGCTTCTTCGGCAACGTCAAGATCGGCCACGACATCGAGGTCGAGGACCTGGAGCGGCTCTACCACGCGATCGTCTTCACGGTCGGCTGCGAGACCGACCGCCAGCTCGGCGTCCCCGGCGAGGACCTGCCCGGCAGCGCCGCCGCCACCGCCTTCGTCGGCTGGTACAACGCCCACCCCGACTACGCCGACCACGATTTCGACCTCTCCAGCGAACGGGCGGTGGTGATCGGCAACGGCAACGTGGCGATGGACGTCGCCCGGATGCTGGCCCTGACCGACCACGAGCTGCGCCAGACCGACACCGCCGACCACGCGATCGAGCTGCTCGACGCGAAGCAAGATCCGCGAGATCGTCGTGCTCGGCCGCCGCGGACCCGTGCAGGCCGCCTTCACCAACCCGGAGATCAGGGAGCTGGGCGAGATGGAGGACGCCGACGTCATCGTCGACCCGGCCGACGTCGAGCTGGACACGGCCAGCACCGCCTTCCTCGAATCCGACGAGGTCGACAAGACCACCCGGGTCAACGTCGAGACCCTGCGCGAGTTCTCCCAGCGCACCCCCGCGGGCAAAGGCAAGCGGATAGTCCTGCGCTTCCTGGCCTCCCCGGTCGAGATCCTCGGCGACGGCAAGGTCGAGAAGATCGTCATCGGCCGCAACGAGCTGGTCGAGGAAAACGGTGCCCTGCGGGCGAGGGACAGCGGTGAGCGCGAGGAGCTCGATTGCGGCCTGGTGCTGCGCTCCGTCGGCTACACGGGCATCCCGATCGAGGGCGTTCCCTTCGACGACGAAGCGCGGGCTGATCCTCAACGACGGCGGTCGCGTTCTCGACTCCCACGACTCCGGCCACAAGGTCGGCCACTACACGGCCGGCTGGATCAAGCGCGGCCCCTCCGGCGTGATCGGCACCAACAAGAAAGACGCCCTGGAGACGGTCACCCACCTGCTCGCCGACGTCGAGTCGCAGACGCTGCTGGATCCGGCGAACCCGGACCCCGTCGCGGTCGAGGCGCTGCTGGCCGAGCGCGGCATCCGCTACGTCAGCTTCGAGGACTGGCAGGCGATCAACCAGGCCGAGGTCGGCCGCGGCGAGCCCCACGGTCGCCCCCGCGTCAAGTTCGTCAGGGTCGAGGAGATGCTCGACACCCTCGGCGAGAAGATCTCCGGCTAGCACCGGCGCGTTGCCGCAGACAAAAAGTTACACTTCTGTGCACCCTACGCGCAGTCTTTTCTTCCTAGGATCAGGAGCATGGAGTCGATGCGAGCAACCTGGACCGATTCACGTCTTGATGACCTTGCCAATCGAGTCGACGCCGGCTTCGCGCGGGTCGACGAGGATACTTCGAGAGATGCGGGGAGAAATCGGCTCTCTGCAGCGAACCATCATCCAGGTCGGTGGCGCTCTGGGCGCCGGGTTCATCGCCCTCCTGGCGGCTATGCTCGGTCTGATCGCCACCCAGCTCTGACGGCGACGCCACATAGAATCTTCCCGTGGCGGACTTGGCGGAGTTGAAGACGATGATCGAGGCGGCGCTGCCGGGCGCGAGCGTCGAGGTGAGCGACGAAACCGGCGCCGGCGACCACCTGCGGGCGACCGTCGCGGCCGCCCAGTTCGAGGGCCTATCGCGCATCGACCAGCACCGCCTGGTCAAGGCCGCCGTCAAGACTCGCTTCGACGACGGCACCATTCACGCCCTCTCGGTCAAGACCGAGGTCGCGGGCTAGCTACTCTGTGCCAATGGTCGACCCAGAGCTGAAATCCAAAGTCGAAGAGCTGATCGCCGCCAACCCCGTGCTGCTCTTCATGAAAGGCACGCCGGAGATGCCCCGCTGCGGCTTCTCGATGCGCGTCGTGCAGGTGCTCGACGCGATCGACGTCGAGTACGGCGCGATCGACGTCCTCCCCGCCCTGCAACCGCTGCGCGAGGCGACCGCCGAGATCTCCGACTGGCAGACCTTCCCGCAGCTCTACGTCAACGGCGAGCTGCTCGGCGGCGCCGACATCGTCGAGGAGATGTTCGAGTCCGGCGAGCTGACCGAGGCCCTCGGCGTCGAACAGCCGGAGGCGGCCGCCGCCCTGGCCCCCGAGAACCTCCCCGCGCAGTCGCCGCCACTCCAGATCGAATAGCTCACTGCCGCATCTTGGTGTTCGTCCCGCGAACGGGCGCGAAAATCAAGCAGGTCGGTGGACGCAGGGAGCGAGGGAAGGGGAGCGCACTTCAGTGCGTGACCCGACCCGAGTCGACCGAGGACGCCGAGATGCGCCGATTTGCAGCGTCCGCGCTACGCAGTCACGGGCGCCGCATCCTCTTTCACCTGGAAAGAGGAACCGCATCCGCACGCAGCAACGACGTTGGGGTTATTCACCTGGAAGCCCGCTCCCTGAAGCCCTTCGACGTAGTCGACCTCGGAGCCGAAGACGAACTGCATGCTGACCTTGTCGACGACGACGGCGACACCGTCGACCTCGAAGACGTTGTCGTCCTCCTTGGGCTTGTCGAAGGCGAGCGCGTACTGGAAGCCGGAGCAACCGCCACCGCGAACGGCGACGCGAAGCGCCTGCTCGACGCCCTCGGCCTGCCCCCCGAGCAGCTCGCCGATCTTCTCGGCGGCCTTGTCGGTGAGGGTGATCGCTGCGTTTGGCGTGTCCGTCACTTCACAAAGTGTAGCTGGCGGCCGGCGGTAGCTCGGTGCCCCGGCGGGTCTGCCAGAATCGATCCTGTTGAACTCGAGCGCCCAGACGGTCGTCGTCTGCGACACCACTGCCTACCTCCCCCGTGACCTGGTCGCCGAGCGAGGCATCGAGTCGATCAGCCTCTACGTCTCCGTCGACGGGCACCAGGAGCGCGAGCTGGAGATCTCCGACTACGCCGACTTCTACAAGCGGCTACGGGCCTCCGAGAGCGGCGCGAGCACCTCGCAGCCCTCGATCGGAGACTTCATTGCCGTCTACGAGCCGCTGCTCGACGCCGGTAAGGAGATCGTCTCGATCCACATCTCGGCCGGGATCTCGGGCACCTTCGAGGCGGCCAGCCAGGCCCGCCGGCGACTGATCGACGAGGACAGGGGCGGCGAGCGGATCCGGGTCATGGACTCCCGCACGGCGGCGGGCGGCATGGGGCTCACCGTCCTCGGGGCTGCCGCCGCGGCCGCGAACGGGGCCGACGCCGACGCGGCCCTCGCCCGCGCCGAGCAGACGCGTGAGGCGCTGAAGATGTGGTTTGCGATCGACACCCTCGAGTACCTGCGCAGGGGCGGGCGGATCGGCGGTGCGAGGGCCTGGATCGGCAGCGCCCTGAAGATCAAGCCGATCCTCACCCTGGAGGAGGAGATCACCCCGGTCGAGCGGGTCCGCACCCGCGCCCGCTCGCTGGAGCGGCTGCGCGACTACGCCCGCCAGCGGCACGAATCCGGTGCCGACGGTTGGGTCGTCCAGCACATCCAGGACGAGGAGACGGCGTCGGCGCTGATCGACGATTGCCGGAGATCTTCGGCTGCGAGCCGGTCTTCGTCTCCGAGATCGGCGCCGTGCTGGGCGCCCACGTGGGTCCGGGCCTGCTCGGAGTCGGCAGCGTGCCGGTCCCCCTGGTCGAGCCCAGCTAGCGGCGGCGACGGAGCATCGCGCGAACGCCGATCGCAAAACCGACGACGGCGGCCCCGGCGATCAGCTGACTCTGGTGCTCGCGCACCTGGCGGCGCCAGTCGGTCAGCTCAGTGACCCGGCCCCGCAGTGCTTCGACCGAGCTGCCGAGCTGCCGGCGCTGAGCATCGATGTCGCGGCGGATCTCGGCGGCGGAGCGGCCGGGGCCGCCGGCCGTCGAGGGGCGCGGAAGCTGGGGGTCGGTGCTCACTTGTCCTCCTTTTGCAGCATCTCCTTGGTCAGCTTCGCCTCTTCGATCGCCTGCTCCGGCAGCGGCGGCGCCCCAGCCTGCACCGAGCGGTAGGCGAAGTAGCCAGCCGCCGCCGCGATCAGCAGGAAGACGGCGGCCTCGATGAAGAACCCGGGCCAGGTCTTGCCGTCGAAGACCTCTTCGTTGAGCAGCCAGGCGATTCCCTCCATGATCAGGATCAGAGCGAGGAAGGCAAAGGCGCCCGCCGCAATTCCGACCACGGAGCCACGGAGCAGCTTGCCGACCTTCTCGGTGACCTCGGCCTTGGCGAGCTCGAACTCCTCTCGAATCAGCGACGAGGCTCCCTGGGAGACATCGAAGACGAGATCGGAAACCGACCTGGGATCGGGTTTGGGCTCCGGTGGCGGCACTTGCGGCGGCGTCGGCGGAGGCGTCTGACTGGGCTCGGGCACCAGATCCTCTCTACTCAGGCGGCTCTTCGTCGAAGACCCGGCGCCAGACGATCGCCGCAAGTCGCGCCGCGGCGATGCTGGCGAGGGCGCTGCTTGCCGCGAGCACGCCACTCCAGAGCAATCTTCTGACCATCTCGTTGTCCATACCCGGTTTGCGACCTTACCTATCGCGGCTCGAGGCCGTCGCAGATCGTCGTCACGACAAGATCCTTGGCCTGGTCGAAGTCCGTGTCCGAGGCGGGGATGACGTCGAAGATCCAACCTGAGAGCAGTTGCTCGATGGCGCCGTAAAAGGACATCGAGGCGAACAACGGCGCGACGTCGTCGCGGAAGGCGCCCGCTTTCTGACCGTCCTCGACGATCTTGGCGATCGACTGGTAGGCACGGCGAATCTCCGGCAGATGGGTGCGCCCAAAGGAGTTGGCGGCACGGGTGACCTCGACGATGATCACCTTCATCAGCTCCGGATCGTGGCGGTAGGAGTCGACGATGAAGGCGGCGACCGCCGCCAGTTTTTCGCGCGGCGTCTCCCCCGTGCGGTCGGTCTCCTCGATCGCACTCAGCAGCAGCGACCAGCGCTCGACGAAGAGCTCGTTGAGGACCTCGTCCTTGGAGCGGAAGTAGTGGTAGACGAGCCCGTAGGCAACCCCTGCCTCGTCGGCGATGTCGGAAACCCGGGTGGCGTGGAATCCCTGGCGGGCGAAGACGCGGATCGCCGCGTCGAGGATCTGGCGGCGCTTGTCGACCGGCGGTGCTTTGGCCATCAGGCGTGGGCCTCCGTCAGTTTCGGCCAGGCATAGGCCTGGGGGCGGCGGTTGGCCAACGACGGCAGCGACTCGCGCATCCGCTCCTGCGCCGCCAGGTCGAGGTCGGCGGCGACGAAGCACTCCTCGTCGGGAGCCGTCGCCAGCACCACGCCCCACGGGTCGACGATCGCCGAGTGGCCGAAGGACTCGAAGTGCGGGGCCGCCTCACCGACCTGGTTGGGCGCCAGCACGAAGATCTGGTTCTCGATCGCCCGCGCCCGCAGCAGCACCTCCCAGTGGTCGCGGCCGGTGGCGGTGGTGAAGGCCGAGGGAAGGCCGATCAACCGAGCGCCGCGCAGGGCGAGGATCCGGAACAGCTCCGGGAAACGCAGGTCGTAACAGACGGCGAGGCCGGCGAGCAGCTCGCCGAGCGGTGCCGTGACCAGCTCGGAGCCCGGCTGCTCGTGCTCGGACTCGTGGTAGGAGACGCCGCCGGCGTCGACGTCGAACATGTGGATCTTGCGATAGACGGCGAGGTCCTCGCCGTCGGGGCCGATCAGCACCGAGGTGTTTGAGGCCTTCTCGCCACCGCTCTCGCAGATGCTGCCGGCGAGCAGGTGGATGCCCAGCGCCCGTGCCCAGCCGCGGGCGGCGCTGAGGCTGGGCCCGTCCAGCGGCTCGGCGCCGGCGAGCAGCTCCTCGCCGCCGGCGAGCAGGTTCCACTTCTCGGGCAGCGCCACCAGCTCGGCCCCATCGGCGGCCGCGGCGCACACCAGCCGCTCGGCCCCGGCGAGGTTGCGGGCCTTGTCGCTTGTCGAATTGAGCTGTACGGCGGCTACTCGCAAACGCCTCACGTCCTCCGTGTGGAATCTCGACTTGCCGCTGGCTGACTGACCAGTCAATCGGCCTGCTCAGTATAGGTGGGGCGGGCGGAGTGTTTCCGGCACCGTAGGTGAGGCGTACGGAGTGTTTCCCGCCACCGCAGATGCCTAAAGGCCGGTCGCCCGGCGGACGATCCGGTCGAAGATCGGCGTCGGGATCAGCGGCTTGATCCTCACCTGCACCTTGGCATCCCGGCCGACCAGATAGCGGCTGCGCGGACGCCTGGCGCTGAGGGCGCGCTCGACGACGCGCGCGACCTGCTCGGCGGGGATGCCGCGCTCGGCCAGCCGCCTGGAGACTTTGCGGTAGCCCTCGATCGCCCTGCCGTAGAGGGCATCGCGCTCGGCAGAGCGCTCGCCTGCCTGGTCGAGATTGCGCTCGCCGCTTGCCCAGATCGGCGTGTCGATCGAGCCCGGCTCGACTATCGAGACCGCGATTCCCCACGAGTGCAGCTCCTGCCGGAAGACGTCGCCGACGGCCTCGATCCCGAACTTGGCGGCGTGGTAGGCGCCACCCAGCGGGAAGGCGATGCGGCCGCCGATCGAGCTGATGAAGACGATGCGGCCGGGGCCGCATCGGATCGACGGCAGCATCGCCTGGGTGACGGCGAGGTGGCCGGTGAGGTTGACCTCGACCTGGCGGCGGAACTGCTCGATCGGCATCGTCTCCAGCGGACCGGGAATGCCGACCCCGGCGTTGTTGACGAGGCCGTCGAGGCGGCCACCGGCCCCGGCCCCTATCCGCGCCGCAGCCGCGGCGATCTGGTCGGCGTCGGTGATGTCGAGGATCAGCGGCGTGACTCGGTCCGAGCCGGCCTCGCTCAGCGCCTCGGCATCGGCCTGCTTGCGGACGCCCGCGAAGACCCGCCAGCCGGCCGCGTCCAGCCGCATCGCCGTCGCCCGGCCGATGCCGGTGGAGGCGCCCGTGACCAGAACCGATCGCACCCGGTCAGGCTACCTGCGAGCGCAGTTTTCCCCGGCATGCGGGAACAAGTGCGTCCTGGGTGGCCGCCGCTTCTGCGTGCGGGTGCCGGTCGACGGCCTAGCGAGCGTAACCTTGACCGCACGGTGAGCGAGACCAGGCGGGACGACGCGGAGCGCAAGCAGGTGACGGTGCTGTTTGCCGACGTCAACGGTTCGATGGACCTCGCCGAGCAGCAGGACCCGGAGGAGTGGCGCAAGATCATGCAGCGCTTCTTCGCGATCCTCGCCGACGCCGTGACCCGCTTCGAGGGAACCGTCGACAAGTTCACCGGCGACGGCATCATGGCCGTCTTCGGAGCCCCGATCGCCCACGAGGATCACGCCCGGCGCGCCTGTTACGCCGCCCTGCGGATGCTCGAGGACGTCTCCGGCTACGCAGCCGAGCTGCGGCGCGCCCAGGGCCTCAACTTCTCGACCCGGATCGGGGTCAACTCGGGCGAGGTGGTCGCCGGGGCGATCGGCCCCGGTGCCGACGGCGATTACACGGCGATCGGTCACACGGTCGGGCTGGCGCAGCGGATGGAGGCGCTGGCCGAGCCCGGCAAGGCCTATCTGACCGAGCACACGGCGGAGCTCGCCACCGGCTTCCTCGACCTCGAAGACCTCGGCGAGTTCGAGATCAAGGGGGCGAGCCGGCCGGTTCGAGTCTTCGAGCTCGCCGGGATCGGCGCGGCGCGCTCGCGCCTGGACCTCTCCCGCGAGCGCGGCTTCTCCCGCTTCGTCGGCCGGACCGCCGAGATGGGTGCGCTGGAGACCGCCCTCGAGCGGGCCAAGGCGGGAGAGGGCGGCGCGATCGGGCTCGCCGCCGACCCCGGGGTGGGCAAGAGCCGGCTCTGCCTCGAGTTCGCCCAGCGCTGCCGCGAGGACGGGGTCGAGGTCTTCGAGGCGCAGGCACAGGCGCACGGGAAGTCGATCCCCTACATGCCGGTGCTGCAGATGCTGCGCGCCTTCTTCGGGATCGGCGAGCGCGAGCCCGAGCAGCTCTCGCGCGAGAAGATCGCGGGCCGCTCGCTGCTGCTGGACCCGGGGTTCGCCGACGACCTGCCGCTGATGTTCGACTTCCTCGGTGTGCCCGACCCCGACCGGCCGGTGGCGCAGATGAGCCCGGAGGCCCGGCAGGAAGCGCTCGGCGGGATCGTCTGCCGGTTGGCCAACGCCCCGAGCCGCCGCAAGACGCTGGTGTTGATGTTCGAGGACCTGCACTGGATCGACGCCGGCAGCGAAGCGCTGCTGGCCGATCTCGTCGCCTCGATCGAGGGCACGAGGACCCTCGCGGTACTCAACTTCCGCCCCGGATACTCGCCGCCATGGCTGGGGTCGCCCTCCTACCGGGAGATTCCCCTCAATCCCCTTGCCCGGGAGGACACCGGCGAGCTGCTGCGTGACCTGGCCGGTGAGGACCCCTCCCTGGACGGGCTCGACGAGCCGATCCACGGGCGCACTCAGGGAAACCCGTTCTTCATCGAGGAGATCGTCCGCGAGATGGCGGAGGCCGGTCACTTCGAGGGCGACCGGGGCAGCTACCGCCTGGTGCGCCCGATCGAGGATGCCGGCGTGCCGGTCACCGTGCAGGCGATCCTCGCCGCCCGGATCGACCGGCTCGACCCGGGCGCAAAGCAGCTGCTCCAGGTCGCCTCCGTGGTCGGCAAGGAGATCAGCGGCCGGGCGCTGGGGCTCACCGCTGGGCTGGGCGCCGCGGAGATCGACCCCGCCCTCTGCGAGCTGATCGAGGCCGGCTTCCTCTACGAAGCCGAGATCTATCCGCGGCGGGTGCTCGCCTTCCGCCACCCGCTGACCCGCGAGGTCGCCTACGGCAGCCAGCTGGCCGAACGGCGGGCGGCGACCCACGCCGCGGCGGCGCGGGCGACGATCGAGCTGGAGCAGGACCGCCTCGACGAGCTGGCGGGACTGGTCGCCCATCACATGGAGGAGGGCGGTGAGACCTTGGAGGCGGCACGCTGGCACGCCCGCGCCGCCCACTGGGCCGGCCACAGCCGCCCGCAGGACGCGCTGCGGCTCTGGCAGCGGGTGACCGAGCTCGCCGACGGGCTCGGCGAGAGCGAGGAGACGACGGCGCTCTCACTGCTCTCGCGCATGCAGCAGCTCGAATACGTCTGGCGGCTGGGAATGGATCGAGGGCAGGCCGAGGCGCTGGGGGCGGAGGCCGCCGAGATCGCCGGCCGGATCGGCGACCTGCGCTCGCTGACGCTGCTGAAGCTGCTGACCTCGGTCCGGCCGGGCGTCGCCGAGCACACCGGCGAATGGATCGTCGCGGCCGACGAGGCGATCGGCCTCGCCGACGAATCGGGCGAGCCCGGCCTGCGGGCCGCCTGCCGCGGTGCGGCGGCCTACGTCCACATGTGCGCCGGCGACCTCGACCGGCTGGAAGCGACGGTGGACGAGATGCTCGGGATCCTCGACGGTGACCCCGACCTCGGCGCCGGGATCGTGATCGGCAGCCCGCTCGCTTGGGCTCGGATGGCCAAGGCGGTGGCGCTGCGCGAGCGCGGGCGTGCCGGGGAGGCCGACCGGCTACTCGATCTGGCGCTGGCCGAAGCGACCGAGCGCGGCGATCCCGAGACCGAGAGCTGGGTGCTCGGCTCGAAGGCGACGGTGCTCGCCGAGGGCGGCGAGATCGAGGCGGCGCTGGCGCTGGCGCTGCGCAACCGCGAGCTGACCGAGCGGCTGGGCGACGTCTTCTCGCGCACGATGTCGCTGAGCTCGCTCGCCTACGTCCGCTTGGAAGCGGGCGAATTCGCCGCCGCGCTGGAGGCGATCGAGCTGGCGGACGCGGGCTACCGGGAGGCGATGGGCTCCGGCGGCGAAACCGAGGGCTGGCGAGCGACGCTGCGCGCCAGAGCCCTGCTCGGCCTCGATCGCCCCGAGCAGGCGCTGGCCCAGGCCGACTGGGCGGCGGGCACGGCGCGCCGGCGCGGCATGTACTGGCAGCTTCCCGCCGCTCTCCTGGTTCTCGCGCAGGCGCGGGCCGCCGCCGGCGAGCCTGGCGTCACCGAGGCCTTCGGCGAGGCGAGCGCGGTGGCCTCAGGCAACGGCCACCGGATGATGCTGGAGCGGATCGAAGCCGAGCTCACGGCGCTGACCGCAGCCTGACGGCTACTGCCGCCCGACGCGGTGGCGCTCCAGCTCGGCGACCATCAGCTTGGTGTGGAGGGCGGCGATCAGGTCCTGGAGGGGCTGGGCGCCGGATTCGAGCATCTCGACCACCCGCTCCGGGGAGACCTCGCCGGCGAGCCGGTTCATCACCATGTCGACCTCCTCGCGGACCAGCTCTTCGATCGCCGTCTTGTAGCGCAGGGTGTCGTAGACGGTGAAGCCGATCTGCTCGTCGTAGCCACCGGCGCGAAAGCGGCCGATCGCCTCGATGATCGTGATGTCGGAGGGCGAGTAACCGCGGCTGTTCGGGGTCAGGACCTCCAGCTCGGCGAGCCGATCGAGGACCTCTTTGGGGACGCCGTAGCGCTTGCGAACCTCGGCCGCGCTGGTCCGTGCCCGCTCGCCGGCGAGGGCGCGATCGAGGATGCGGTCCTCGAGCTCGAGCATCGCGCTCGCCCGCTCGGGGTCCGCGTCGAGCACTACCTTGATCGCTTTCAGCGGCATGAAGCGCTCCTCCTGCAGACGCTTGATCAGCTTGATCCGGTCGACGAACTCGGGCGGGTAGTAGGCCATGTTGCGGCTGGTCTTGACCGGCTCCGGCAGCAGCCCCTCGCGCAGGTAGTGCTTGATCGTCGGCGCCGGCACGCCCGAGGCCTCGGCCAGCTCCCCCATCCGCAGCAGCTCCTGGGGTCGATGGGCCGAAATGTCGTCCCTGGGTTGACTTATCGGCCCGTCGGCCGGGGTTGCGCTCACGCGCGGAACTCCGTCGGCTCGGCGCCCGCGTTGGAGCCGGCGGCGGCGCCGGACTCGAGCATCGCGGCCACCTCCTCGGCGGTGTAGCCGGCCTCGCGCAGGACCGCCTCGGTGTGCTCGCCGAAGGCCGGGGCTGGGCGGGTCGGGTCGCCGGGGGTGCGGCTCAGCTTCACCGGCACGCCGAGCTGGCGCACCGTGCCGAGCTCGGGCTGCTCCAGCTCGACGACCATCTCCCGTGCCCGCACCAGCTCCGAGCGCAGCGCCTCGTCGAGGTCGAGGATCGGCTCGATGCAGCAGTCGTGCTCGTTGTTGAAGGCGAGCCACTCCTCCCGCGTGCGGGAGCGGAAGATCGCCGCGACCTCGCGCCAAGCCGCGGAACCGGGCGCCTCGAACTGCTTCTCGATCAGGTCCGGCCGGCCGGCGCCGTTGCAGAGCGCGGCCCAGAACTTCGGCTCCAGCGCTCCGCAACTGACCCAGCCGTCGGCGACCTCGTAGGGCAGGTAACAGATCAACCCACCGGCGAGCTGCTGCTCGCCGCGGTGCGGCACCTCGCCGTCGCAGAAGTAGCGACCGGCGACCATCGCCAACCAGGAGAGGGCGCCGTCGGCCATCGAGACGTCGACCAGCTGCCCCTCGCCGGAGCGGCGGCGCTCGTGCAGGGCCGCCATCACGCCGAAGGCGGCCATCAGCCCGCCGCCGCCGAGGTCGGCGATCTGCCCCGCCGACTGCACTGGCGGCCCATCCTTGGCGCCGGTCAGGCCGAGCAGGCCGACGAGGCCGAGGTAGTTCATGTCGTGCCCGGCGCGCTGCGCGTAGGGGCCGTCCTGGCCGTAGCCGGTGATCGCGCAGAAGACGAGCGCCGGGTTGGCCTCGCGCATCCGCTCGTAGCCGACCCCGAGGCGGTCGAGCACGCCGGGGCGGAAGCCGTCGAGGACGACGTCGTGGGACTCGACCAGGCGCAGCAGGGCCTCCCGCCCGGCATCGCTCTTGAGGTCGAGGCGGACCGAGCGCTTGCCGCGGTTGAGTGAGAGGTAGAGCGCCGAGCGGGTACCGAGAGTTTGCTGCTCCTCGCCCCCGTAGTAGGGCGGCGACCAGCGGATGTAGTCGCCCATGCCGGTGTCCTCGACCTTCAGCACCTCGGCGCCGAGGTCAGCCAGCAGCAGCGAGCAGAAGCCCCCCGGCAGCAGCCGGGTCAGGTCGAGGACCCTGACGTCGCTAAGCGGGAGATCGGCCATCGGCCCGGCGCGGCGAGCGCCGCTCAGGCCCCCGCCCGTTTTGGCGCGCCCAGCAGCTCGCGAGCCTCGGCGACGGTGGCGACGCGGCGGCCGACGTCCTCGGCCATCTGCCGCGCCTTGGCGATCAGGTCGCCGTTGGAGCGGCACATCTCACCGTTCGGCAGGTAGAGATTGTCCTCGACCCCGGCGCGGACGTTGCCGCCCAGCACCAGCGAGGAGGCGAGCAGCTTCCACTGGTCGCGGGAGATGCCGATCACCTGCCACTGGTTCTCCCCCTCGGGGCCGCCGGGGATCTGGTCCGACATCAGGGTGACGTTGCGGGTCGTCGGCCGGATGCCGCCGGTCACCCCCATCACCAGCGAGATCTGCAGCGGCGGCTCCAGCAGGCCCATGTCGATCAGCGGGTCGAGGTTGGCGACGTGGCCGGCGTCGAAGCACTCATGCTCTGGCTTGATCCCCAGCTCCTTCATCTCGGTCAGGAACTCGATGATCGTGTCGAAGCTGTTCTCGAAGACCGCTTTGAAGACGAAGTCCTGGCGCCGCCGCGAGTACTTGGCGTAGTTCATCGAGCTCATGTTCAGGGCGGCTACGTCGGGTCGCAGCGCCCGCAGGTACTCCAGACGCTTCTCGAGCGGGATCCCGATCGCCCCGGTGGAGTAGTTGACGATCACGTCGCCGACCTCGGCCAGGATCGCCTCGGTGATCGCCCTGAAGTCCTCGACCTCATAGGAAGGCGTGCCGTCCGGCTTGCGGGCATGGACGTGGATCTGCGCGGCGCCCTCGTCGACGGCGCGCCGTGCCTCCGCCGCGTACTCCTGGGGCGTGTACGGAATCGCCGGGCACTGCTCGCGGTTGGCGATCACGCCGCTGATCGAGCAGCTGATCACCACCGGGTCCTCGAAACGGCTCATCGCACGCCCCCTCGGGGCGCTTTTGTAACCCCAGGGGTTACAAAGTCGACCAGCGGCCTCATACGGGCATCACGCCGTGGCGTTTCTTCGGCTTGCGCACCTGCTTGTCCTTCGCCATCCGCAGCGCCTTGACGATCGTCGGGCGGGTCTCGCGGGGGTCGATGATGTCGTCGATGACCGCGTTACCGGCGGCGATGTAGGGGTCGATCTGCTGGCGGACCGCGTTCAGCATCGCCTCGCGGGTGGCCTCGGGGTCAGCGGCGGCCTCGATCGCCGAGCGGCCGATGATTTCGACCGCCCCCTCGGCGCCCATCACCGAGATCTCCGCCCCGGGCCAGGCGACGATCAGGTCGGGCTCGTAGGCCTTGCCGCACATCACGTAGTAGCCGGCGCCGTAGGCCTTGCGAATGACCACGGTCACCTTCGGTACCGTGGCGCGGCTGACCGCGTAGAGCATCTTCGCCCCGTGGCGGATGATCCCGGCGTGCTCGACCTTCGAGCCGACCATGAAGCCAGGCACGTCCTGGAGGAAGACCAGGGGGATGTTGAAGGCGTCGCAGAGATTGATGAAGCGGGCCGCCTTGTCGGCCGAGTCGTTGTCGAGGATCCCGGCCAGCTGCTTGGGCTGGTTGGCGACGATCCCGACCGGCTGGCCGCCAAAACGCGCGAAGCAGGTGATCAGGGTCTTGGCGAACTTCGGCTTCAGGTCGAACCACTCGCCGTCGTCGACGATCTCGGCGATCACGTCGTACATGTCGTAGGGCTGGCGCGAGGAGTCGGGAACGATCTCCATCAGCTTCTCCGACATGCGGTCGTCGAGGTCGGAGGTCTCGACCAGCGGCGGCTTCTGCTCGCAGTTGGCGGGGAAGTAGGAGAGGTAGCGCTTGATCGCGACGATGCAGGCCTTGTCGTCGGGCACCTCGAGGTCCCCCACTCCCGACTTGCGGCAATGCACCTTGGCGCCGCCGAGATCCTCCATCGAGATGTCCTCGCCGGTGACCGCTTTGACCAGATGCGGGCCGGCCAGCGCCATCGCCCCCTGGCCGGAGACCATCGGCACGAAGTCGGCCAGGGCCGGGATGTAGGCGGTGCCGGCCGCGCAGGGGCCCATCATCGCCGCGACCATCGGGATCACGCCCGACATTTCGACCTCCTCGCGGAAGAGGAAGCCGGAGCCGGCGAAGAGGGAGCCGGTCGCCTCCTGGATGCGGGCGCCGGCCGAGTCGAGCAGCCAGATGAACGGCATCCGCTTGGAGAGCGCCATCTCACGCAGGCGGGTGACCTTGAGCTCGCCGGTCATCCCCATCGAGCCGGCCATCACCGTGAAGTCGTAGGCGGCGATGCAGGTTGGGCGACCGTCGACGTCGCCCCAGCCGGTGATGACCCCGTCGGCCGGCGCCTCGACCCCGTCCATCGCCCGCTGGGCGAAGTGCGGGCGGCCGTGGATGCCGAGCTCGACGAAGCTGCCCTCGTCGACCAACAGATCGAGCCGCTCGCGGGCGGTCAGCTTGCCGCGCCCGTGCTGTTTGGCGATCTTCTCCTCGCCACCGCCCAGCTTCGCCTTGGCGCGGCGCTCGTGCAGCTGCTCGTTCAGCTCCGCCAGCGGCGCGGTGCCGGGAAGGAGGTTCGCATCAGGTTCCGCCCGCTTGCTCTGCTCTCGCTCGTTCGCGCTCATAGTCACCGGCGATCTCGCTCTCTCGCTCCCGCGTCCGCCACGGGCGGGCGAGTCACCTTCCTCTCCATTGCGGGTCGCGCTTCTCGAAGAAGGCGGTAACGCCCTCGACGATGTCCTCGGTGCTAAAGGTCAGCGAGAGCTGCGAGCGCAGGAACTCCAGCGCGTCGTCCAGAGCCATGTCCTGCTGTCGGTACATCGCGTCGTGGCCAAGGCGCATCAGCACCGGGCTCTTCGAGGCCAGCTTCGTCGCCCACTCGGCGACCGCGGCGTCGAACTCGGCGGCCGGGACGACCTTGTTGGCGAGCCCGAACTCGACCGCTTCCTGACCGCTGAGCCGCTCGCCCAGCAGCATCATCTCGTTGACCTTCTTGCGCGGGACGTTGCGGTAGATGATCGACATGATCATGTAGGGGAAGGCGCCGACGTTGATCTCCGGCGTCCCGAAGGTAGCGCCCTCCTTGGCGATGACCAGGTCGCAGGAGAGCGCCAAGCCCATCCCCCCCGCGAGGACGTGGCCATTGACCGCGCACAGCGAAGGCTTGCCGAGCCGCGGCATCAAGCGGAAGAACTCGAGAAAGAGATCGGAGGCGAAATGTTTGGCGACCAGCGGAACGTCCGCCGCGAAGCCACCGAGGTCGGCGCCGGCGCAGAAAGCCTTTTCGCCGGCCCCGGTGAGGACGACCGCCCGAACCTCCTCAGAGGCTTTCGCCTCCTTCATCGCCGCGACCAGCTCGGCCAGCATCTGGCCGGAGAGCATGTTGCGCTTCTCCGGGTTGTTCAGCGTCACCGTGGCGACGCCGTCGGCGACCTCGTAAGCGACCAGCTCGTAGTTCCCCTCGCTCATTCGAGCCGAAACCATAGCCGACTTTTGTTAAAAGTAGGAAGTGCTACTGTCCACACCGCCCCGCCCGTGTCTGAGTTTTCCCGCCATATAGGGCGTTCAAGCTCAGACAAGTCCGATCGGCCCCAACGAAACGCGAACGAGGAGAGACACCAGTGGCGACCGCGACCGACGGCTCCAGTGTCATCAAGCCCGACCATGCAGCCGGGCGCAAGCACTTCATCTTCAGCCAGGAGCACGAAGACCTGCGCGAGTCGATGGAGACGTGGGTCAAGAAGGAGCTGTGGCCCCACCGCAACGAGTGGGAGGACACCTACTGGCCGACCTCGGCGATGCAGCGCGCCGGCGAGCTGGGCTTCCTCGGCCTCTGCTTCCCGGAGGAGTACGGCGGCCAGGGCGGCGACTACTTCTACTCGCTGGTCCGCGCCGAGTGCATGAGCTACTCCGGCTCCGGCGGCACCAACATGGGCTTCGCGGTGCAGAGCGACATGGTCCTGCCCCCAATCCACCTGCTCGGTACCGAGGAGCAGAAGAAGAAGTACCTCGAGCCTGGCCTGAAGGGCGAGAAGGTCGGCGCCCTCGGGATCACCGAGCCCGGCGCCGGCTCCGACGTCGCCGGGATCCGCACCACGGCGATCCTCGACGGCGACGAATACGTCATCAACGGCTCCAAGACCTTCATCACCAACGGTCCGCGGGCGGACTTCATCGTCCTCGTCTGCAAGACCGACCCGAGCGAGCGCCACGCCGGCATCACCCTCTTCGTCGTCGACCTGCGCGACGAGAACGGCGAGAAGGTCCCGGGCTTCAGTGTCTCCGCCGAGCTGGAGAAGATGGGGATGCACGCCTCCGACACCGGCGAGCTCGCCTTCGAAGACGTCCGCGTCCCGGCCAGCGCCGTGCTCGGCGAGGTCGGCAAAGGCTTCTACCACATCGCCTGGGAGCTCCAGGGCGAGCGCCTGGTCGCCGCCGCCGGCTCCCACGCCGGCTGCGAACGGATGATCGAGAAAACCCTCGAGTACGCCAAGGATCGCGAAGCCTTCGGCCGCCCGATCGGCAAGTTCCAGGCGATCCGCCACAAGTTCGCCGAGATGGCCACGAAGACCGAGGCGGCGAAGCAGTTCACCTACGCCACCGCCTGGCGCTTCGCCAACGGCGAGTACCCGGTGCGGGAGATCACGATGGCCAAGCTCTTCGCCTCGCGCGTGGGCTGCGAGGTCGCCGACGAGTGCATCCAGATCCTCGGCGGCTATGGCTACATGAAGGAGTACGAGATCGAGCGCGCCTACCGCGACGTCCGCCTCAACCGGATCGGCGCCGGCACCGACGAGGTCATGCTCGACGTGATCGGGCGGAGCTACGGGCTCTAGACCACGAGTGGCGAATCTTCCCCGTTATAGGGGGTTCGATTCGCCACTCGCCCGGGCGACATGACGGTCATCAAGGACACGGGAGGGCGAGCGACTCTGCCGCCGTTCGGCCGGGAGCATGAGGAGCTGCGGGAGACGGTGCAGCGCTTCGTCACCAACGAGATCGCGCCCAACGTCGACGAGTGGGAGGCGGCGCGGGAATTCCCGCGCGAGCTCTACGGACGCTGCGCCGAGCTCGGCTTCCTCGGACTGAAGTTCCCGGAGGAGTACGGCGGCCAGGGCGGCACCCACCTGCACGACGCGATCTGGGTCGAGGAGCTGGCCCGCTCGGGCGGCTCCGGCGGTGTCGCCGCCGGGCTCAACGCTCACGCCTCGATCGCGATGCCGCCGATCTTCAACTTCGGCACCGAGCAGCAGAAGCAGCGCTGGCTGGTGCCGGGGATCGCCGGCGCGAAGATCGGCGCCCTCGGGATCACCGAGCCGGGCGCCGGCTCCGACGTCGCCGGGATCACCACCACCGCCGAGCACGTCGACGGCGGCTACCTCGTCAACGGCGCCAAGACCTTCATCACCAACGGCGTCCGCGCCGACTTCCTCGTCTGCGCCTGCAAGACCACCCAGGAGGGCGGACACGGCGGCATCTCCTTCCTCGTCCTCGAGCGCGAGATGCCCGGCTACGAGGTGGCGCGGAAGCTGGAGAAGATGGGCTGGCACTCCTCCGACACCGGCGAGCTCGCCTTCACCGATGTCGAGGTGCCGGCGGAGAACCTGCTCGGCGAGGAGAACGGCGGCTTCAAGCTGATCATGGCCAACTTCGCCTGGGAGCGGCTGCTGATGGCGATCGGCGCCGTCGGAGCAATGCGACGCCTGGTCGAGATCACCGTCGCCTACGCTCTCGAGCGCGAAGCCTTCGGCCGCCCAATCGGCAAGTTCCAGGCGATCCGCCACCACGTCGCCGAGATGGCGACCAAGGCCGAGGCCTCCCGCGCCCTCACCTACAACGCCCTGCGCCTCTTCCACACCGGCCAGGACTGCATCCGCGACGTCAGCATGGCCAAGCTCGTCACCCAGCGAGCCGTCCTCGAGATCGCCGATCTCTCACTGCAGATCCACGGCGGCTACGGCTACATGCGCGAGTACGGCATCGAGCGCGCCGTCCGCGACGCCCGCCTCGGCCCGATCGGCGGCGGCACTGACGAGATCATGAAGGAGATCCTCGGCAAGCAGATGGGGTTGTAGGCGGCTGCTGATAGCCGATCCAGGCCGCTGAGCAAGGGCATCCCCAAACTGAGGGCAAACGAAACCATAACCGGCGACAACATAGAACCGGTCGGGAAAAAGCTGTGCCCTTCAAGTTCGAAGTTCAGGCAATTGCCCTGATCGTCGAATGTGGAGCAGCCAGTGTGCCGGGTGAAATCATTCCGACCGTCAAAGGTACGCAGAAATTCAAACTCACCAAATGTTCGCTGGTGGCCATCCCCGAATGCACGGTCGAAGAACCAATCGAATTCGCAGTCGAAACGGAACTCAAAGAAATCAGTGGGACGATCTATGACGTGATGAAGCCCCAGGGGGTGGGAAACTACTTTTCAAACTCACCCTCAAAGGCGCCAAATGCAAACCCGCTGGAACCTATGAAGTAAAAGGTGCGACCTGTGCCAAAACCGAAGCAAAAGGCGAAGAAAAGGAATCCTATCCACTCGCCTTCACGAAGGCCCATCAGGAAGCATGCGAAGCGGGAGGAGTTGAATCGCTCGAATATGGCCCTGGACAGGAATCGGCAAACTTCAAAGGTACGATATGGAGCGTTTTGACGGGAGGAAATAAAACTAAAAAATGGGGTATTAGCTGACAAGGCCGCTGGAAGAAACACGTTTGAAGCGACCGGTGCGTGGCGGTCGGGCTCTGTGCCCGGCCGCCACGCACATGGGCTGTGGCACGGCAAACCGTACGGTCTGATCATCAGCAGGCAGATGGAGCCGGCGGGGTCATCTGCGCCGCTCGAACCAGGCGAGAATCGCCGGCCAGAAGCGGATCAGCAGGACGATCGCGACCGCCGCGAGAATGAAGACCCAGCCGCCTCGTGCGGCGTGGTGGAGCAGCAGGCGCTGGCCGAGCGCCAAGGACAGCGCCGCGGCGGTCAATGGCCGGGCCCCGCCACGCAGCGGTTCCGCCTCGTCCCTTCTCCGTAGCAGGTGTCCTTCTCGCCGCTGCCGACCGCGTTGGATGGTGGGTAGACGGCGTGGAGCAGGATGCAACGGCTCGGTGGGCGGGGCATCGCGGCGATGTTAGAGAGACAGCCCAAAGGGGTGGGTTGACCCTGCCGGGTGGGTTGACCGCCGCCGCGCAAGTAGCGCCGGCGGGTCGCCTACGCGAGCAGCGTGATCAGCCCGCGTGCGAGCAGCAGGACGCCAATCGTGGCGGCAGCGTAGATCCCGGCCCGGCGGCCGTTGCGGCCGAGCCAGCTGCGAAAGCGGACGATGGCACCCTGGGTCCAATCCGGCGCCACCGCGTAGCCGATCAGCGGCAGCTCGAGCAGCAGCTGCTGGACCAGGCAGAAGCAGACCACCAGCAGAATCGTCGGCAGGGTGCCGGCATCGAGCTTGGCCATGCGGTCGAGGGCGGCGAGGTAGGAGACGCCCGGGAACGAGAGGAGTGCGCCAACCGCGAAGGTGATTCGCGCCGATCCTTTGCCGAGCATCCGCATCGGCAGCGGTTCCTTCTCCTCCTTGCCGCCCTCCTTTGCTGCCTTGCGGCGGCCACGGCGCTCTTTCAGCGCCGCGTCGCGATCCGTCCCCAGAACGTAGGCGACCAGCAGCGCGATCAGCCCGACCACGATGTCCTCCAGGGGACTGAGGGTATGGCGCGCGGTTTCGGCGCTGCCCGACCCGTGCAGCGAGAAGACGACCAGCAGGCCGAGGCTGATGCTGGTCAGGTAGGCGCCGAGCAGGTAGCCGAACATCAGCTTCTTGGTGTTCGGCAACAGCATCATCACCGTCGTCGCCGCCAGCAGCGTCGGGTTGAACATCGCCAGGAGCGAGAGGAAGAAGATGCTGGCCACGGAGCGATCATTCTGATGGAACAATCGGTCTATGAGGCAGCGACTCTCCGTAGTCACCCTTGGCAGCGCCGATCTGGAGCGCGCCCGGGCCTTCTACGAAGCGCTGGGATGGACGACCGGCGCCGAGCCTGAAGACGACGTCGTCTTCTTCCAGGCGGGCGACATGGTCGTTTCGCTGTGGGACCGGGACCGGCTTGCCGAGGACAGCTGCGTCGAGGACTCCCCGCGGCTGGGGCGGCATCACCCTGGCGCTCAACCTCGGCTCGCTCGAGGAGGTCGACGCGGCAATCGAGGAGGCGCGCGCCGCCGGCGCGACGATCGGCCGCGAGCCGGCCGAGACCTTCTGGGGCGGCTACAGCGGCGTCTTCGTCGACCCCGACGGCCACCCCTGGGAGATCGCCCACAACCCGCACTGGCGCCTCGCCGAGGACGGCGGCGTCAAGCTCGGCTGAGCCCCTCTCGCGAAACTGGCCAGGCAACCAGTCTCGACTCGATCCCTGTAGCCTCCGGCGCCGACTTCACGAACCAAAGGAGACGCAGACTGATGGGACTTCTCGATGGGAAAGCGGCGATCGTCACCGGGTCGGCGCGGGGGATCGGACGGGCGACCGCCGAGCTGTTCGCGGCCGAGGGCGCCAAGGTCCTGATCAACGACCTCGACGCCGACGTCGCCGAACAGACCGCGGGCGAAATCGACGGCGAAACCGCCGTCCACGCCGGCGACCTGACCCAGGAGGGCGCCGCCGACAAGCTCGTCGCCGCAGCGGTCGACGCTTTCGGCTCGGTCGACATCGCCGTCAACAACGCCGGCTACACCTGGGACGGCGTCGCCCACAAGATGACCGACGAGCAGTTCCAGGCGATGCTGGACATCCACACGGTCGCCCCCTTCCGCGTCGCCCGGGCGCTCGCCCCGCACTGGCGCGAGGCCGCCAAGGCCGAGCGCGGCGAAGACAAGGAGGTCTTCCGCAAGCTGATCAACGTCTCCTCGACCTCGGGGACGATGGGCAACGCCGGCCAGGTCAACTACTCGGCTGCGAAGATGGGCGTCGTCGGCCTCACCAAAACGCTCGCCAAGGAGTGGGGCCAGTTCAAGATCAACGTCAACGCGGTCGCCTTCGGCTTCGTCGACACCCGCCTCACCGCCGCCAAGGAGGAGGGCGGCGAGATGACCGCCCCCGGCGGCGAGAAGATCGAGCTCGGCATCCCCGAGCAGATGCGGGCGATGGCCTCGGCGATCATCCCGGTCGGCCGCCCCGCCTCGCCCGAGGAGGCCTCCGGCCCGGTCCTCTTCCTCGCCTCGCCGCTGGCCAACTACGTGCACGGCCAGGTGCTCAACGTGACCGGCGGCATGTTCGGGGGGATGTACACCTGAGCAACGACGCGAAAAGCGGCACGCCGCGCTACCTGGACCTGGCCGACAGGGTCTGGCCGGCGACGCGCCGCTTCATGGGCATCCACACCTTCCTCTACCAGAGGACGGGCGGGCGCCTCGGCCATGTCATCCCCGGCGTGCCCGGCAGGATGCTCCTGCTGGACCACGTCGGGGCCAGGAGCGGCACCAAGCGCACCTCGCCACTGCTCTACGTCGAGGACGGCGCCGACGTCGTCGTCGTCGCCTCCAAAGGCGGCTTCCCCAAGCACCCGGCCTGGTACCACAACCTGATCGCCAACCCCGACGTCACCGTGCAGATCGGCTCTGAGCGTCGCGCCGTCCACGCCCGCGTCGCCACCCCCGAGGAGCGGCCGCGCCTCTGGGCACTGGCCGTCGAGGCCTACCACGGCTACGAGGACTACGCGGCGCGCAGCAAGGGACGCGAGATTCCGCTGGTGGTGCTTGAGCCGCGGTAGAGGCTCGGGTGCCCCTCCCACAGAAGCCGTCGCGCAGCCGAGTTGCTTGCCAGGGCTCAGGCCTCTGTCCTTGAGCTTCTGTGGGAGGGGCACCCGAGCCCCTACCCCAGTCCCGACCACCCCTGTAGCGGGGAGCTTCCGTCCGCGGAACCGCGGAGAGCTTCCATCTCGCGGAACCCTCTCCAGCCACAGAAGCCACTGACCTTCGAAGCTGGGGAAAAGCTTCGTGAGGAGGGTCGGGGTCCTCTCTCCTGGAGACTCAAGGACAGAGACTTGAGCCCTGGCAAGCAACTCAGCTGCGCAACGGTCTCCAGGAGAGAGGACCCCGACCCTCCTCACACCAGCTACTCCTCCGACCGCCGCTCCTCAGCAACCGGGACCCCCTCAGGGGTGGCAATCGCCTCCGGCGGCCAGGGGCCGGCCCAGTTGTCGCGGGCGCCGTCGATCGTGATCGTCGTGCCGGAGAAGAAGTCGCCGGCGGGCGAGGCGAGGTAGGCGACCAGCCAGGCCATCTCCTCGGGCCGCCCGGCACGCCCGATCGGGATCGAGCGCTCGAGGTTGTCGACGACGACCTGCGGATACTTGGTCAGCAGGGTCTCGGTAGCGAACTGTCCCGCCGCGAGGGCGCAGGTCTTGATCCCGAAGCGGGCCCACTCCACCGCCAGCGTCCGCATCATGTTCTCGACCGCGGCGCGGGCGGCGCCGGAATGGACCATCCCGGGCATGCCGTTGTGGGGGGAGAGGGTGACGCTCAGCACCTTGCCGCCGCCCTGGGGGATGAAGGCCTTGGTCGCGGCGGCGTGGGTCATCAGCCAGGTGCCCTGGACGTTGAGGTCGATCACCGTGCGGAACCCTTTCGGGGTGATCGCCTCGGCGGGGCTGAGAAACTGGCCGCCGGCGTTGTTGAGGAGGACGTCGAGGCGTCCGTGGCGCTCCAGCACGCCGTCGAAGAAGCGCTCGACAGGCCCCTCCTCGCGGATGTCCAGGGCTTCGTGCTCGAAGGCTCCGGCCAGGCCGGAGGCCAGCTTCGCCGTCTCCTCGAGTGGCCCCTCGCGCCTGCCGCAGCCGACCACCGCGGCGCCGAGACGGGCCAGCTCCAGCGCCGTCTCGCGCCCGAATCCGCTGCCGGCGCCGGAGACGACGCAGACCTGGCCGTCAAGCAGACCGTCGCGGAACACCTGCGAATGCGAGCTTTCAGCCATCGGCGCGCAAGCCTATAGGCGACCCGCACGGCGGTAATGTGATTTGCGATGAAGGTAACCGTGGAGGCCCAGCCCCTGCACGAGCCGCTCGCCGGGGGGACGCCGGGGGCGACCGTCGTCGTCGAACCGATGGTCGCCGGCCACTGCGAATTCCCGGTGCCGATGATGGAGAGCCCGGGCGGGCGCTTCATCACGCTGAAGCTGCTGCGGGCCATGCTCAGCGGCAGGCCGGCGCGGACGATCCCGACCCCGGCCTTCCTGATCCGCCACCCCAGCGCCGGCGCGATCCTGGTCGATACCGGCCTGCACCCTTCGATCGCCACCGACGGCAGCGAGAACTTCGGCCGGCTCGGCAGCCGCTTCGGAAAGCCGCAGCTCGAGAGCGGCGAAGACGTTCCGGCCCAGCTGCGCAAACGCGGCCTCGACCCGGGTGAGATTCCGATCGTCGTGATGACCCACATGCACAGCGACCACACCTCGGCGATCTCAGAGTTCCCGAAGGCCACCTTCGTGGTCAGCGAGACCGAGTGGGAGGCGGCCGCGGTCGGTCCCCGTCCCACCCTCAACGGCTACCGCCGCCAGCACTTCGACTACGCCTTCGATTACCGGACCGTCGACTTCGATCGCACCGGCAACGACTCCTACGCCAGCTTTGGCCGCACCTTCGACCTTCTCGGCGACGGCTCGATCCACCTCGCCTTCACTCCGGGCCACAGCGCCGGCCACATGTCGGTCATCGCCCGCCTCAAAGAGAACGACTTCGTGATCGGGGGCGACGCGATGTACACGCTGGCTCAGCTCGAGGGCGAAGCCGCGCCACCGCCGCGCCCCTTCGACGCCCATAACTGGCGCCGTTCACTGCAGGAGCTGCGCCTCTTCCACGGTCAGTTCCCCGCGGCGACGATCACGCCGGGGCACGATCCGGACTTCTACGCCGGGATCGACTCTCGCTACGAGTAGCGAGCCCCTCGTACAGCTCCCGCACCTCGCCGAAGACCTCCCTCGCCACCTCGAGCTGGCGCTCGTGGCTGGGAGCCGCCTCGACCGGGAAGGCGATCGGCGCGCCGAACTGGATCGTCACCTTGGGGAAGCGCAGCCGCTTCCAGCCGCGCACCCGGGCCGAGCCGTGGATCGCGACCGGGACGATCGGCACGCCGGACTCCAGCGCGATCCGCCCGATCCCCGCTTTCGGCTTGCCCAGTTTCCCCGAGCGCGAGCGGCCGCCCTCAGCGTAGACCAGCAGCATCTCCCCTTGGCCGAGGATCTCGTAGGCGGTCTTGAACGCCTCCTCGTCGTGGTTGCCGCGGCGGACCGGGAAGACGCCGCCGTGCTTGTAGATGTAGGTCAGCAGCGGCGGGCCGAAGAGCTGCGATTTCGCCATGAAGCGGATCTTCCGGCGCAGGTATACGCCGCAGAAGAAGTGGTCCATCTGGCTGAAGTGGTTGGGCGCCAGGACGAGCGCGCCCGCGCGCGGCACGTTCTCGACACCGACCCCGCGTACCCGGTAGATCAGGATCGTCGGCAGCGTCAGGACGATCCGCGCCAAGGTGTAGGTCCAGCCGACTCCCCGGCGCGCCGCCTCGTGGAACTGCGTGAAGTACTCCGCCGGGCGCGGGTCCTTATATGTCTGCGGCCTCATCTCAGCCATGCAGGACGGACGGTCTACCCCGAAGGGCGTGCCCAGTCACAGGAGCGCTCCAGCGCCCGCCGCCAGTCCGCCAGCAGCGATTCGCGCTCCTCGGCTCCCATCCGCGGCTCGTAGCGAGCCGCCTGCCGCCACATCTCCCCCACCTGCTCGCGGCTCCAGAGCCCGGTCGCGATCCCGGCCAGGTAGGCGGCGCCGAGCGCCGTCGTCTCGGCGATCTCCGGGACCGACCACGGGGGCGCCGAGCACGTCCGCCTGGAACTGCATCAGCCAACCGTTGGCGACGGCGCCGCCGTCGGCCTTCAGCACCTCCAGCGGCTTGCCGGCGGCGGCCTCCTGGGCGCGCACCGCGTCGACGGTCTGGTAGGCGATCGCCTCCAGGGCCGCGCGAGCCAGGTGCGCCCGGCCACTGCCGCGGGTGAGGCCGACGATCGTGCCGCGCGCGTAGGGGTCCCAGTGCGGCGATCCGAGCCCGGTCAGGGCGGGGACGAAGTAGACGCCGTCGTTGGAGCCCAGCGAGGCGGCCAGCGCCTCCGTCTCCCCCGCCTCCTCGACGATCCCCAGCCCGTCCCGCAGCCACTGCACCGCGGCGCCGGTGACGAAGATCGATGCCTCCAGCGCATACGTCGACCTCGCTCGCCGAGGGCCCCAGGCGACGGTGGCTAGCAGGCCATCGGGCGGGCGGGGCGGCTCGGCGCCGGTGTTGAGGAGGACGAAGCTGCCGGTGCCGTAGGTGTTCTTCGCCATCCCCGGGCGGTGGCAGGCCTGGCCGAACAGGGCCGCCTGCTGGTCGCCGGCGATCCCGGCGACCGGCACCTCGCCGCCGAACTCGCTCGTCGTGCCGTAGACGTGGGCGGAGGGCAACGGCTCCGGCAGCCTGGCCGGATCGATCCCCAGCAGCTCGCAGAGCTCCGCGTCCCAAGCGAGGCGGTGAATGTCGAACAGCATCGTCCGCGAGGCGTTGGAGTAGTCGGTGGCGTGGCGCCCGGTCAGCTTGAAGAGGAGCCAGGAGTCGACGGTGCCGAAGACCGCCTGGTCCGCACCCTCGGCGTTGCCGAGCAGCCACTCGATCTTGGTCGCGGAGAAGTAGGGGTCGATCGTCAGCCCCGTCCGCTCCCGCACCAGCGCCTCCTGCCCAGCCGCCCGCAGCTCCCCGCAGCGCTCGGCGGTGCGGCGGTCCTGCCAGACCAGCGCCCGGTGGACCGGCTCGCCGGTCGCCGGATCCCAGGCGACGACGGTCTCACGCTGGTTGGCGATCCCGATCCCGTCGAGGTCGGCCCCCTCGATCCCGGCGGCGGCGATCGCCTCGCCGGCGACCCGCCGCGTCACCTCCCAGATCTCGCTCGCGTCGTGCTCCACCCAGCCCGGCCGCGGGAAGAACTGCTCGAACTCCGAGTAGGCTCGCCCGCGCGATCCGTCCCTCGGCGTCGAAGACGAGGCAGGTCGTCCCCGTGGTTCCCTGGTCGATCGCGAGAATCACGGCTGGTCGCCGCCCGCCCCGCTCAAAGCAGCCGCTCAGTCACCCCGCACCTCGCAGCTGCGGATGAGGGTCGAGGCCAGCGTGCGGCCGTCGGCGAAGGTCATCGACGCGCGGGCGAAGGGGAAGCTGGCTCCGGGGAAGCCGGCGGGAGCATCGCAGGCGGCGCTGAGGTAGCTGCGGGCCCGGCCGCGGTAGGTGAAGTTGCGGTGCAGGCTGAGGCTGATGCGCGTCAGGTACCCGTAGCGGTTCATCGACGCCGGCAGGCTGCCGCTCAGAACCGTGCCATAGGTGCCGGGGCTTTCGTGGATGTGGAAGACGATGATGCGGGTGATCGGCGACCGGATCGGCGCCGTAGACGTGGGCCAGAATTGCGCGGCGGCCGTTGATGACCGCGTTGAAGGCGACGATGCGCCCCTGCGATGGGAAGGCCGACTGTTCCGGGAAGGCGACGTCGGCCGCGTAGCTGCCGCCGCCGACCAGCGCCGAGCCGCAGCGGGCCAGGGCCTCCTCGGTCGAGGAGGGTTCGATCTGGCTCTGGCGGCAGGTGGGCAGGCCGTGCGCGTCGAGGTGGCCGCCGCGGTTGATCGCAATCGAGATCCGCCGCAGCGCCGGCGGCCGCTGGCCGGACAGCGTCTTGACCGCACCCGCCACGCTGACCGAGATCGGCGCCCGCGACGTGGCGCGGCAGCGCGTTGGGGGCGATGCCGCCGCTGAACTTGACGAAGAGATCGCCATGCTGCGGTCAGCTCGGCGTGGGCGAGAGACGCGCCCACCGCGAAGATCGCGATCGCGATCGCCGCCGGCCCGAGCTTCTTCCACCTGCCCTTCATCCCGGAGTCAGGCTAGCGCCGGCGCGACGCGTACACGCGGGCGAAGTCCCGCAGCTGGACGGCGCGGTGGAGGAAGCCGGCGAGGCTGCGGCCGCTGGCCCGGTGCTCGAGGTCCAGCTCGTACTCGCCGAGCCGGTAGCCGGCGCGGACAGCGTCGACGGTCATCCCGATCTCCATGCCGAAGCCCGGCGCGAACGGAAGCGTCGCCCGCAGCGCCTCCGCTCGCAGCGCCCGCTGGCCGGAGATCGGCGCCTCGGTCTCGACGCCGCAGAGGCGCTGGATCGCCCAGCGGGCGAAGCCGAGCGCGAGCCCGAAGCCGCCGCCGACCCGGCGCGAGAAGGCCGCCACGGCGAGGTCGCACTCGCCGCGCTCGACCGCCTCGACCAGCGACGTCAGGCGCGCCGGCCGAGGCGCCGAGGTCGCCGTCGCAGAGCAGGATCAGACCGCGGTGGCGGCTCGACGCTCAGCGCCGCCTCCGCCGCCGCGGTGACGTTTGCGCCCTTGCCGTGCGGGCGGCCGCGGCTGACGACCTGCGCTCCCGCCGCCATCGCCACCTCCGCCGTGCCGTCGCTGGAGGCGTCGTCGGCCACCCAGATCGCCGCCGCCGGGAAACGCCGGCGCGCAGCGCCGCGACCGTGTCCGCCACCCGATCGGCCTCGTTGCGGGCGGCGACGATCACCAGCTGCGACGCGGCAGTCCTTCGGCACGGCGGCTATTGTCCCCGCCCATGCCAGACATCGAGGCGCACATCACCGGCAACGTTTGGAAAATCGAGGTCGCGGTCGGCGACAAGGTCTCCGACGGCGACACCGTCGCCATCCTCGAGTCGATGAAGATGGAGATCCCGGTCGAGGCCGAGGACGACGGCACCGTCAAGGAGATTCGCTGCGAGGAGGGCCAAGCCGTGAGCGAAGGCGACGTCCTCGTGGTGCTGGAGTAGGCGCCGTGGAGGAGCGGCTCGCGGGCGGCAAGCTCGTCCTCGACTGGCCCGCCGAGGCGGTTGCCCGGCTCACCATCGCCAACCCCGAGCGCCGCAACGCGCTCGACCACGAGATCCTCGACGCGCTGGCCGAGGCGCTGCCGCAGCTCGACCGTGGGATCGAGACCCGCTGCGTCCTGATCACCGGCGCGCCGCCCGTCTTCTCCGCCGGCTACGACATCGCGGCAATCCCCGAGGAGACCTTCGAACGCGACGCCGAGGCGCTGGTCGCCCACCCCTTCCACGGTGCGATGGAGGCGATCGCCAACCACCCCTGGCCGACCGTGGCGGCGATCAACGGTCACTGCCTCGGCGGCGGCCTGGAGCTGGCGATCACCTGCGACCTGCGGATCTGCGCCGCGCGGGCGAAACTGGGGATGCCGCCGGCGAAACTGGGGCTGATCTACGGCCACACCGGGCTGCGCAGGTTCCTCGACACGATCGGCCTGGCGCGAACCAAGGAGATGTTCCTGACCGGGCGCAACTTCGAGGCGGCGCGGGCGGAGCAGATCGGCCTGGTCAACGAAGTGGTCGGGGACGAGCGGTTCGCAGCCGACGTCGGTCGAGCTGGCCACCGCGATCGCCGCCAACGCGCCGCTCTCGATGCGCGGCAACAAGCACGCAATCGACCTGCTCAACGCCAGCCCCGTCCTCAGCGACCGCCAGGAGGCGGGCCTGATCGCCCTGCGCGAATCGTGCTTCTCCTCGGAGGACTTCCGCGAGGGGATCCGCGCCTTCGGCGAGAAACGCCGAGCCGGAGTGGACGGGACGGTGAGCGCCAAGGCCCGCGCCGCGCTCGCCGCCGCCGACCCGACGATGGCGGAGCTGATCGAGCGGGTCGGCAAGATCGACCTCAAGAAGCGGCTGCAGCGGCGCAGCGAAGAGCGCCCGGCCGACGCCTACGGGGCGCTGCTGAGGGCGATCGTCGGCCAGCAGCTCTCGACCAAAGCGGCGCGGACGATCTACCTGCGGGTGCTCGACATCTTCGCCGGGACCACCCCCTCTCCCGAGCAGCTGCTGGAAGCGAGCGAAACCGACCTGCGCGGCGCCGGGCTCTCCGGCCGCAAGGTCGAGTACATCCGCGACCTCGCCTCGCACGTGCTCAGCGGCGAGCTGGAGCTGGACCGGCTCGGGGAGCTCGGCGACGAGGAGGCCATCGAGGAGATCGTCGCCGTACGCGGGCTCGGCCGCTGGACCGCCGAGATGTTCCTGATCTTCCACCTCGAGCGGCCCGACGTCCTCTCCGGCGGCGACCTCGGCATCCGCAAAGCCGTGCAGATCGAGTACCGACTCGAGGAGATGCCGCCGCCGGAGCAGGTCATCGAGATCGGCGAACCCTGGAGCCCGTACCGCAGCCTCGCTTCGCTCTACCTCTGGGAGTCGCTGGCGGCGGTTCCGGGCGGCTGAGCGGCGGTCGGCGCACGACGGCTCCCCAGGCTCAACGGCCAGGCGCCGACGGCCGACAACAAGACGCATGAGACTCCGTTTCTGGCTCGGCCTCACCGCGGTGCTCCTGATCGCGGCGGGCTCGGTGGTCGCGGCGCTGATCGTCCACGCCGACGACAGCGCCGACTTCCACCGGATGCAGCGCAACGAGGCGGCCCGTGCGGCGCACCAGGCGGAAGCGGTGGCCGCCCTCTCGGTCGGGCAGCTGTCCAGCGCCGCCGCCTTCTTCCAGGCCGAGGGCAACTTCGACCAGCACGAGTTCGACGTCATCGCCCGCCCGTTGCTGCGCCAGGGGGTGCTGACCGCGACCGGGTTCGTCCAGCGAGTGCCCGGCTTCGAACGGGCCGGCTTCGAACGCACGCACGGCATCCAGATAGTCGAACGCGGGCCCGGCCGGCAGCTGCGCAGAGCTGTCGACCGCCCCGTCTACTTCCCGCTCGCCTACCTCCTCTCCCAGCGCGGATCTCAACAGACGCTCGGCTACGACCTCGGCTCCGACCCCGAACGGGCGCCGTTCCTGCACCACGCCCGCGACACCGGAAAGCCGGCGGCGACGCCGGTGGTGCGCTTCGCGCTCGGCGGCAGGGGCCTCGCCGTCTACCGGCCCGTCTACCGCGATGGCGCGGCGATCGCGACCGTCGCCCAGCGCCGCGCCGCCCTGATCGGGTATGCCGCCGGCAGCTTCCGGATCCGCGACCTGGCCGCCTCGGCGGTCGCCTCGCTTCCCGGCGCAGACGACGTGCAGCTGAGGATCGGCCACCAGCCGGTGATCGGGCCCAAGGGGAAGCTCGAAGACCCCGCCAGGGCCCCGATCCACATCGCCGATCGCACCTGGCTGCTGGTCGTCCGCGACCCCAACCGCCCGGGCGTCAGCCTACCGCTGCTGCTTGCCGTGTTCGGCATCTCGCTGGCGGCGCTGCTGGGCTCGCTGATCTTCGTCTGGAGCCGCAACGAGCGGATGCAGGAGCTGCAGCGAGAGGCCAGCCAGGACCCGCTGACGGGGCTGAAGAACCGCCGCCGCTTCGAGGAGGACCTGCGGATGGCGATGGCGCGCGGCCGGCGCGAGCGCACGACCGGGGCGCTGCTGATGCTCGACCTCGACTACTTCAAGCAGGTCAACGACTCCCACGGGCATCCCGCCGGCGACCAGCTGATCAGGGAAATCGCCGACGTGCTGCGCAACCGTGCTCGCGAAAGCGACATCCTCGCCCGGCTCGGCGGCGACGAGTTCGCCGTCGTCCTCCCCCGTTGCAGCCCGGGGGAGGCGCGGCTGGTGGCGGATGCGATAGTCGCGGCGATCCGCGAGCACCAGCCCGCCATCGAGGGCGTCGAGCCGGTGACCGCCAGCGTCGGGGTCGCGATGTTCGGCGAGCGCCCGCGGACCAGCATCGCCTCGGTCGTCTCCGCGGCCGACACGGCGATGTACGCGGCCAAGGACGGCGGCCGCGACGGCGTCCGGGTCTTTGACCCGAACGCGATCCGCGACGACGCCCCCGGCACCGCTTAGCGCCGCCTCACCTCGGCGCGAAGGCTCGACGTAGGAGCCCCGGCGTCCGGGCGGATACCTAGCCTTGCGGGCAATCCACCCCCTGGAAAGAGACCGCGCATGCCATCGCTGATCAGCTTCGAAGAGGCCCTCGAGTACGGGCGACAGACCGACCACGACGAGATCGGGGCGCTGGTCGAGCGCGCCTGGCAGGTCCGCCGCGAGAACTTCGGCGACTCGACCGACATGTGCTCGCTGGTCAATGCCAAGTCCGGCGGCTGCGCCGAGGACTGCGGCTTCTGCGCCCAGTCGCGCTACGCCGAGGCCGACACGCCGATGCACGCGATGCTGGAGCCGGAGCAGATCCTCGAACACGCGAAAGCGGCGGAGGCCGCGGGCGCCCATCGCTTCTGCATGGTCACGCAGGGACAGGGCCTCTCCAAACGGGACTTCCAGAAAATCCTCGAGGGCACCCGGCTGGTCGCCGAGCAGACCAATCTCAAGCGCTGCGCCTCGATCGGCCACATGTCGACCGACCGCGCCAAATCCCTGAAAGAGGCCGGCGTACAGCGGGTCCACCACAACGTCGAGTCGGCTCGCTCCCACTACCCGGAGGTTTCCTCGACGGTCCGCTACGAGGGCCGCCTGCGGACGATCCAGGCGGTCAAGGAGGCGGGCCTGGAGACCTGTGTCGGTGGCATCCTCAACCTTGGCGAGAGCCCGCACCAGCGGGTCGAGATGGCCTTCGAGCTCGCGGAGATCAACCCCACCTCGGTGCCGATCAACCTGCTCAACCCACGCGAGGGCACCAAGTTCGGCGACCGCGAGCTGATGGACGCCTGGGACGTCGTCAAGTGGGTGGCGATCTTCCGCCTGATCATCCCCGGCGCCCTCTTCCGGCTCTGCGGCGGCCGGGTCGAGAACCTCGGCGACCTGCAGCCGCTGGCGGTCAAAGCGGGCCTCAACGGCGTGATGATGGGCAACTTCCTGACCACGCTCGGCGCCGAGCCCGAGGACGACCGGGCGATGTTCGAGGAGCTGGGGCTGAACGTCGCCCGCCAGCCGGACAACGGCGCCAACCCGAGGCCGGACAACCGCTCGGGCTGGCTCGGCGGCGAGACGCCGGCGACGCCGATCGACGCGCTGATCGACCACCAGGACGAAGCGAACTTCTGGGACCCCTCGACCCAGCTGCGGGTCATCAAGAAGACCAAGAAGCCTCCCCCCTACCCGGCACCGACGGCCGCCTCCTCTGCTCCCGCGCGGGCGCGCTGATGGTCACCGGAAGCCACGCACCCGCGCTTCCGCGTCCGGGGGCGGCCACGGCGTGACCGACGTCGCGGAGCGGCTCGAGGAGCTCCGCGACCGCGGGCTCTACCGGCAGCTGCGCCTGGTCGGCGGTTCGCAGGGCCCGCGGGTGCTGCTCGGCGGCCGCCCGGTACTGCTGCTCTGCTCGAACAACTACCTCGGGCTCGCCGACCATCCACAGGTGCGCGAGGCGGCGGCAGAGGCGGCGATGCGCTGGGGCGCGGGCGCGGGCGCCTCGCGGCTGATCTCGGGCAACATGGAGCCGCACCGCCGGCTCGAGTCGCGCCTGGCCGAGTTCAAGGGCTACGAGTCAGCGCTGCTGTTCGGCTCCGGCTACCTCGCCAACACCGGCACCATCGCCGCCCTCGCTGGCGCGGGCGAGGTCGTCTTCTCCGACGAGCTCAACCACGCCAGCATCGTCGACGGCTGCCGTCTCTCTCGGGCCGAAACCTTCGTCTACCGCCACGGCGACCTCGAGCACCTCGCCTGGGGCCTCGAGGAGGCGGCGGGGCGGGGCTCGTTGATCGTCACCGACGGCGTCTTCTCGATGGACGGCGACGTGGCGCCGCTGCCGGAGCTGCTGGAGCTCGCCCGCCGGCACGGCTGCCGCCTGATGGTCGACGAGGCCCACGCCACCGGAGCGATCGGCCCCGGCGGGCGCGGCTCGGTGGCCGCCGCCGGCCTCAGCGGCGAGGTCGACGTGATCGTCGGCACCCTCGGCAAGGCGCTCGGCTCCTACGGCGCCTACGTCTGCGCCAACCTCGAGACGATCGACTTCCTGATCAACACCGCCCGTCCCTTCATCTTCTCGACGGCGCCGCCGCCGCCCTCGGTGGCCGCCGCCGCCGCCGCGCTGGAGCTCGTCTGTTCCGAACGGGTCGAGCGCCTGCGGGCGAACGCGACCGCGTTCCGGGCCGCGCTCGCCGCCGAGGGACTCGATGCCGGCCGCTCGAAAACCCAGATCGTGCCGATCGAGGTCGGCGACTCCGAGCCCACGATGGCGCTCTGCGAGCGCCTGCTCGAGCGTGGCGTCTTCGCCCAGGGGATCCGCCCGCCGACGGTGCCCGCGGGCTCCTCCCGCCTGCGCTTCACGGTGATGGCGACCCACGATGCCGAGGAGCTGCAGAGCGCCGCGAAACTGACCGGCGCCGCCGCCCGCGAGTTGGGCCTGGCCACGACCTCGCCGTCGCTCGCCTCGGCCGCTGCCTGACGGCCGATGAATCGCCACGACACCGGGCCTCCCCCCTCAAATCGCCACGACACCGGGCCTCCCCCCTCACCCACACCGCCCGTTGCGGGCATATTCGTAACCGGCATCGGCACCGAGGTCGGAAAGACCGTCGTAGCGGCCACCATCGCCCACACCCTCGCCGCCGAGGGCCGCAGGGTCGCCGTCTTCAAGCCCGCCGTCACCGGCCTCGACGAACAGCCCGCCGATGGGCCGATAAGTGGAGCCCCAGGCGACTTATCGGCCCATCGACCCCTGGCCGACCACGAGCTGCTGCGGGCGGCGGCGGGGTCTGAGCAGAGCGATGAGGAGGTCGCGCCTTACCGGTACGGGCCGGCGGCGTCTCCCCATCTGGCGGCGGCGATGGCCGGGGAGGAGATCGAGCCAGAGCGGTTGCGCGAGGCTGCTCGAACGGCGGCAGCCAGTGCCGACGTGCTGGTCTGCGAGGGCGTCGGCGGGCTGCTGGTACCGCTTGGTGGTCGAGTTTCCACCGGGGGGGGGCGAGCCCTACCTGGTCCGCGACCTCGCCGTCGACCTCGGCTTCCCGCTCGTCGTCGCCGCCCCTCCTGGCCTCGGCACGATCAACCACACCCTGCTGACGATCGAGGCCGCCCGCGCCGCCGGTTTGGAGGTCGCCACGGTCGTCCTCACCCCCTGGCCGGACCAGCCCACGACGATCGAGAAGTCCAATCGCGAGACGATCGCCTGCCTGGGCAAGGTCGCCGTCCAGACCCTTCCCTCCATCGACCTCGATGCCCCCGCCACCTGGCCGGCGCTTCGGGTGCCGATGGGCCGATTTCGGGACGCATAGTCCGAAATCGGCCATCGATCCGCCGTTCGGGACAGGCGGCGAGATTCTGCCTTGGCCGCGGGCCTCAGGCGACGGGTTCGGCGACCGCGGGCGGCTCCTCGGCGGTCCCGGCCTCCCGCGCCGCCACCGCCGCGCCGCCCGGGTTGACCGCCGCCTCGGCCGCCTCGACCGAGCTCTTCTTGCCCTTGGCCCGGATCGCGGTGGCGCCGACGATTGCGCCGAGGACGGCGACCGCGCCGGAGACGCTCATCGCGTGCCCGAGTGCGTAGACGAACGCTTCGGCGCCCGCCGCGGCGACCTCTTTGGCCTGACTCGGCGCAAGTCCCTGGATGTGCCCGGTGGAGCCGCCGCCGAGCTGTTCGGAGATCGAGGCGCGCTGGGTCGCGGTGACGCCGGAGCCGGCCAGCAGCGAGTCGAGGCGCGACTTGACCAAGCCCTGGAAGATCGCCCCGGTGACGGCGACGCCGAGGCTGCCGCCGACCATGCGGAACATCGAGAGCACGCCGGAGGCGATCCCGGCCTTGTCGACCGGGACGGCGTTCATCGCGGCACTGGTCATCGGCGACATCGTCATCGCGATGCCGATGCCGAGCAGCATGAAGCCGGGCAGGAGGTCAAGGTAGGTCGAGTCGACGGCGATGCCGCTGAAGCTGAACAGCGAGGCGGCGACGATCGCGAGGCCGCCGGCGATCAGCCAGCGCGGGCCGAAGCGGTCCGCGAGCCGCCCCGCGACCGGGGCCACGGTGACGATCATCAGCGTCGAGGGCAGGAACCTCACTCCCGCTTCCAGCGGCGAGTAGCCGAGGATGTCCTGCATGTAGAGGGCGAGGAAGAAGAAGACGCCGAGCATCGCGAAGGAGACGATCAGCGCCACGACCACGGCGCCGACGAAGTTGCGATCGGAGAAGAAGCGGAATTCGACCATCGGCACCTTGACCCGCAGCTCGATCGCCACGAAGGCGACCGCGCCGACGGCGGCGGCGATCAGCAGCGCCACGATCGGGGTCGATCCCCAGCCCCAGTTGTTGCCCTCTACGAGGGCCAGGACCAGCGCCGTCAGCGTCCCGGTCAGGGCGGCGACGCCGGCGTAGTCGACCTCGCGGCCGACGGTGGTGTCGCGCGACTCGCGCACCGCGAACAGGGCCGCGGTGACGGCCCCGATCGCGACCGGGATGTTGAGGAAGAAGATCGCCCGCCAGCTGACCTGCTCGGTCAGGAAGCCGCCCAGCACCGGCCCGACGGCCAGGGCCAGAGCCGATACGCCCGCCCACATTCCCAAGGCCTTGCCCCGCTCGCTGGCCGGGAAGGCGTTGGTGATGATCGAGAGCGTCGCCGGCATCATCAGCGCCGCGCCGACGCCCTGGACGACCCGGCTGATGACCAGCGAGGTCGCGTCCGGCGCGAAGCCGGCGGTGGCCGAGGAGACGGCGAAGATGACGACGCCGAAGAGGAACATGCGGCGGCGGCCGAAGATGTCGCCTAGACGCCCGCCGGTCGCGAGCAGCACCGCGAAGGAGAGCGTGTAGCCGTTGATCGTCCACTCCAGGCCGGAGATCGAGGCGCCGAGATCTTTCTGGATCGACGGCAGCGCGACGTTGACGACGGTGTTGTCGAGCATGATCATGAACAGCGCGAAGCACATCGCTCCGAGCGTCCACCACTTGCGGTTCTCGTCGGTGATCAGATGGTTGTAACGCGTCAAGCGGGTCCAACTCCCTTCAGGTGTTCATAGGTCTGGGCGATGTCATCGCGGTCCATCAGCGAGTCGACGGCGGCGTCGAGCTTGCGCCGCTGAGCGGCGCTCAGCGTCGCTGCAAAGGCCTCGATGCCGCTCTGGCGGACGGCGACGAGCGTCTCCACCAGGTCCTTGCCCCTGGCGGTGATCCGCACCTGCCGCACGCGCCTGTCGTCGGGATCCTCGACCCGCGTCGCCAGGCCCGCCTTGACCAGGGCGTCGACCGCCCGGCTCATCGACGGCACCGAGACGCCGAAGACCTCGGCCAGGTCTCCGACCTGCCAGGCCTCGGCCGTCTGCCCCAGCCCGCCCAGCTCCAGCAGGGCCTTGCACTGGGTCATCGACAGCCCCGACTCCTCGATCACCCGCAGCTGGTTGCCGCGGTCGTAGAGGAAGAGGTGACGCAGCAGCGCGGTCAGTCGCGCCGCCGTCTCCTGCGCCTCGGGGCGGACCTCAGAGGCCGCTTTGTCGGCGATTGCCTTTACGTCACTCGCTTGCATGTGAGGAATAGTTGCACATTCACAACTATTCCTCACGCACAATAGTTGTTCGTGTGCGCTATGTCACAGAGACGCGACAGGTTCGGACGCGACCGCCTCGGCCCGGTACGGACCCGGCTTCGGCCGGTGCTGACCGCCCGGAAAGGCGAGGCGCAGAATCGTCCGCTGCACCATTCCCAGCTGCTGCATGAACGGGCCGCTGTTGTAGGGCAGCCCGTAGCGCTCGCAGATGTCCTTGACCTGCGGTGCGATCTCGGCGTAGCGGGTGCTCGGCAGGTCCGGGAAGAGGTGGTGCTCGACCTGGTAGCCGAGGTTGCCGCTGGCGACGTGGAAGAGCGGGCCGCCCTCGATGTTCGCCGAGCCCGTCAGTTGGCGCACGTACCAGCCGCCCGGGCTCTCGTCCTCGACTTCCTCGGCCTGACCGAAGGTGTAGGTCTGGTCGGGGAAGTGGCCGCAGAAGATGATCGAGTAGGACCAGACGTTGCGGACCAGGTTCGCTGTCGCGTCCGCGCTGGCGGTCGACCGAGCCGCCTGGCGCCCGCCGAGAGGGCGCCGCAGGGCGCTCGGCCAAGCCGCCACGTCGGCGTCGTCCACCGCCCGACGGTCCTGCCGCCCCCGCCTCCAGCGCCAGGTCGAGCGCCGCCGTCGCCAGCCCGCTGAGCAGCGGCCAGGCGATGTAGTCCTTGACGATCTGGCTTTTCGCCTTTTCGACGATCCCGGCCAGCTCCCGCTTGATCTGCGCCTTGGACTTCTCGCCCTTGCGGATCGCTTCGAAGTCGAGGTCGTGCACGGCGACGCCCCACTCGAAGAACGCCATCAGCAGCAGGTTGTAGAGCGGCTGGAAGAGGTAGACCGGGTGCCACTTCTGCAGCGGGTCGATCCGCATGATCTCGTAGCCGAGATCCTTGTCCTTGCCGCGAATGTTGGTGAAGGTGTGGTGCACGTAGTTGTGCGAGTGCTTCCACGCCTCCGCGGTCGAGGCCGTGTCCCAGTCCCAGGTCGAAGAGTGGATCCGCGGGTCGTTCATCCAGTCCCACTGCCCGTGCAGGACGTTGTGGCCGATCTCCATGTTCTCGAGGATCTTCGCCGCCGCGAGCGCCGCGGTTCCGGCGAGCCTGGCCGGCCGGTAGCGCGAGGCGAGCAGCAGCGCTCGCGAGATCACCGCGAGCCGGCGGTGCATCGCGATCATGCTCTCGATGTAGCGGCGATCGCGCTCGCCGAGGTCGGCGCGGACCCGGTCGCGGATCGCGTCGAACTCGAGGCCCAGCGCGTCGATCTGCTCCGACGAGAGCCTGCTCAGCGGGCTTTCGACCTCCATTGTGGTTGTCGTCATCGTTTCCTTTCCGTCGCTTTCAAAGTGCGATCTCGATCGGCCCCTCGGGGGCGTTGACGCAAGTTCGGACCATCTCTCCCTCGCTGCCGTGGACCTCGCCGGTGCGCAGGTCGCGCACCCTGCCCGGAGCGGAGCTCGCCGACGCAGGTGTGGCAGATGCCCATCCGACAGCCGAAGGGAAGCGTGGCCCCGGCCTTCTCACCGGCCGCGAGGATCGGCGTCGCGCCATCGCAGACGGCCTCCACCCGGCTCTTGGAGAAGCGAATCGCGCCGCCCTCGCCGCCGCCCGGTTCGCCGCCGATCGCCGGCTGGAAGCGCTCCAGCTCGAGCAGCTGCGGATCGCCCTGAAGCTCCCAGTGCCCGGCTCAGAGCGTTGAGCATCGCCGCCGGCCCCGAGACGAAGGCGTGGCGCTCTCGCCAATCGGGGCAGAGCCCGTCGAGGTCGGCGGGGGCTATCCGGCCCTGCTCGGCGGTGAGTCGCAGCCGCAGGTCGTAGCCCTCGTGGGCAGCGTCGATCCCGCCCAGGCGGTCGGCGAAGATCACCGCGTCGGCGGTCCGTGCCGAATGGATGTGGACGACATCGCCGACCGCGTCGCCCCGGTCGAGGCTGCTCAGCATGCTCATGATCGGCGTGATGCCGCTGCCGGCGCTGATGAAGAGCAGCTTCTCGGGGGCGGGGTCGGGGAGCACGAAGGTCCCTTCGACGCCGCCGAGGCGGACGAGTTCCCCGGGCCTTGCGTCCCGCACCAGGTAGGGCGAGACCACGCCGGCCTCGACCAGTTTCGGGGTGATGCCGATGCAGCCGTCGGCCCGCCCGGGGTCGGAGGTCAGCGAGTAGGCGCGCCAGTGGTGGACCCCGTCGACGACGACCCCGATCCGCAGGTACTGCCCCGGGCGGTGGCCGCTCCACTCGAAGCCCGGGCGAATCGTCACCGTCGCCGCCTCGTCGGTCTCCGCCTCGATCCGCTCGATCCGACCGCGCAGTTCCCGGGTCGACCAGAGCGGGTTGATCAGTTCCAGGTAGTCGTCGGGCAGCAGCGGGGCGAACAGCGAGCGGACCGCGCGGAGGGCTCGCTGCCGTAGCGCGGGGACCTGCGGTGTAGCGCCTCGCTCAGCCATCCTGGCGAATCATGACACGGATCGATGTAACATATGTGGGTGTAATCACAGAGCTCCGCTACCCGATTCCAGCCGGAGCCAACTCTAAGGTCGCCTTTCGATGCCCGCGGGCCCCGCGCAACTCGATCACGACCACCTCTGGCACCCATTCACCCAGCAGCAGGGCTGGGGGGAGGAAGAGCCCCTGCTGATCGAGCGGGGCGAGGGATCGCATCTGATCGACGTCGACGGCCGCCGCTACATCGACGGCACCTCCTCGCTCTGGTGCAACGTCCATGGCCACCGTCATCCCGTCATCGACCGGGCCCTCCACGACCAGCTCGATCGCATCGCCCACTCGACCATGCTCGGGCTCTCGCATCCGGGAGCCGCCGATCTGGCGGCGCGCCTGGTCGAGATCGCCCCGGCGGGCCTCTCGCGCGTCTTCTACTCCGACTCCGGCTCGACCGCCGCTGAGATCGCCGTGAAGATGGCCTTCCAATACCAGCGCCAGCGCGGCGGCCAGCACGCTCGCCGCACCTCCTTCGTCCACCTCCGCGAGGCCTACCACGGCGACACGATCGGCTCTGTCTCGGTCGGCGGCATCGACCTCTTCCACGCCGCCTACGGGCCGCTGCTGTTCCAGACCCACGCCACCGAGCCGGGCGACGCCGCCGACCTCGCCCGCATCCTCGCCGCCCACGGCGAGGGCGTCGCCGCGGTGATCGTCGAGCCGCTGGTCCAGGGCGCGGCCGGAATCCTGGTCCAGCCGCCCGGCTACCTGCGCGCGGTTCGCGAGCTCTGCGATCGCCACGGCGTGCTGCTGATCTGCGACGAGGTCGCGACCGGCTTCGGTCGCACCGGGACGATGTTCGCCTGCGAGCAGGAGGGGGTCGCGCCGGATCTGCTCTGCCTCGCCAAGGGCATCACCGGCGGTTACATGCCGCTGGCCGCGACGCTGACCAGCGAGCGCATCTACGAGGGCTTCCTCGGCGCCCCCGAGGAACAGCGGACCTTCTTCCACGGCCACACCTACACCGGCAACCCGCTGGCCTGCGCGGCGGCGCTCGCCAACCTCGACGTCTTCGAGTCCGAGCGGACGATCGAGCGGCTGCAGCCGAAGATCCGCCTGCTCGGCGAGCTGCTCGAGGGCATCGCGACGATGCCGGAGGTCGCCGAGGTGCGCCATCGCGGCTTCATGGTCGGCATCGATCTCGGCGAGCACGATCCCGCTCTGCGCATGGGCCACCGGGTGACGCTCGCGGCCCGCGAGCGCGGCGCGATCGTCCGTCCCCTCGGCGACACGGTCGTCCTCGTCCCCCCCCTCTCGATCTCCGCCGAGGACCTGACGAGCCTGCTGGCGATCGTCGCCGACTCGATCGCCGCCGCCTGCGCGCCCGTCGCTCGCAAAGCGACGCCCCTGCGCGGCTCGGTGCGGCTCCCCTTCGCGGCCTGACCGGCTGCCTGTCTGACCGGCCCGTGCCGGGCGCCCGCTTATAGAGTGGGCGGATGGAGGAGCGACAGCGCGGGCCGGCTGAGGCGCCCAATCTGGGAACGCCCTCGGAGCCCCGTCCCGCGGCCTCCGTCGTCCTGCTCAGGCGCGGCGGCAGGCACTCCGAACGGGCGCTGGAGGTGCTGCTCCTGAAGCGCAGCCAAGAGGCCAAGTTCATGCCCGGCGTCTGGGTCTTCCCGGGCGGCGCCGTCGACCCCGAGGACGGCGACGGCGAGACCGGCTTCCGGGCCTGCGCGATGCGCGAGCTGGCCGAGGAGGCGGCGATCGAGCTGCCGGCCGGCGAGGAGCTGGTCCTGTTCTCTCGCTGGATCACGCCGGAGGTGATCTCGACCCGTTTCGACGCCTGGTTCTTCCTCGCCCTCGCACCGGCGCACACTCCGCCGAAAGCGGATGGCGTCGAGACCACCGAGGCGGCCTGGTTCCAGCCCAGCGCGGCGCTGCAGGCCCAGGCGGCGGGGGACCTCCCCCTCGCCTTCCCCACGCTCAGCCAGCTGCAATCGCTGCTCCCCTACCGCACCTCCGACGAAGCGCTCGCCGCCCATCGCGGCAAGCCGGTGGAGGCGATCCTGCCGAAGGTGATCGGCGATCGCGAGGTCCACCGGGTCGTCCTCCCCGGCGATCCCGACTACCCGGCCTGAGGACCTATCCCGCCGGGAAGGGCTGCAGGCCCGCGTGCCAGGGCCCGGGCGGGTAGGTGTGGATGCCGCTCTCGTCCATCTCCCCCTGCAGCCGCTTGAACAGCTCGCCGGCGTTCTTCAGGGCCGCTTTCAGCTCCGCGTCGCTGCGCTCCCGCAGCCGCCAGAGGAACCAGAGCTGGCGATCGTTGACGCCGAAGTCGATCTCCCCGGTCATCGTCGTCACCCAGGCCAGGAAGCCGGGGCTGAACAGCTCCCGCAGGGAGACCGGGTCGTACTCCCTCGGCACCGTCGCCCAGAAGCGCCTGTTGAAGTCGATCGACTCGAATTCGACCTTGCGCGAGAAACGCTGGGTGAGCGCCTCGTGGCCCTCGATCGACTCGACGTTGAAGGCGGGGACGACGTCGGCCAGGTCCGGCATGTGGGCCTTGGCGAGGATCGCGGTCGGCAGCACCGCCTTGCCGAACAGCCCCCCGACCTCCTTTTCGTCGGCGTCGCAGGAGGCACCCCAGAACCCCTCGACCAGCTGGCCGGTGAGCCGGTTGACGCCGCCGACGCAGAGCGCCACCGGGCCGTCCTTGGGATTGATCCCGCCGACCTCCTCATAGGTGACGTCCCCCCGCTCCCCATAGCGGCGCACCGCCCCGGCCCAGTCCTGCGCTTCCTGCTTGGCGCTCATCCGGGCCGATCTTAGGGTCGATGGGCCGATAAGTGGACTCTCAGTCAACTTATCGGCCCATCGGCGGATGTTGGCGGGCTAGGATGGGTTGCAAGCCCGATCCAACCACAGGAGCCTTCATGGTCATCGCCATCATCGTCGTCGTTGCGATCGTCGTCATCGCGGTCCTCTATTACATCGGCAAGCGCAACGGCATCATCGCCTCGCGCAACCGCGTCGACGAGTCCTGGAGCGGGATCGACGTCCAGCTCAAACGGCGCCACGACCTCGTCCCCAACCTGGTCGAGACCGTCAAGGGCTACGCCGAGCACGAGAGCTCGACCTTCGAAAAAGCCACCAAGGCGCGGGCCGAGGCGATGCAGGCCTCCAGCGTCGCCGACACCGCCAAAGCCGAGTCGAAACTGACCGGCGCCCTGACCGAACTGCGCGCCGTCGCCGAGAACTACCCGACCCTGCGGGCGACCGAGAACTTCCAGCAGCTGAGCCGCAACCTCTCCGAGCTCGAGGACGAGATCCAGGCTTCGCGCCGGATCTACAACTCCAACGTCCAGTCCTACAACACCGACATCCAGCAGTTCCCGGGCTCGATCATCGCCAACCAGGGCGACTTCACCCCGCGCGAGTACTTCGAGATCGAAGACAAAGCCGACCGCGAACCGGTCGCGGTCAGCTTCGGCGACAAATAGAGCTCTTCTAGGATCCAGGCATGACCGCGACCCAAGAAGTCACCCTCTGGATCTGCGAGAGCTGCGGGTTCATCTACGACCCGGCGATCGGCGACCCGGACGGGGGCATCCCACCCGGAACCGCCTTCGAGGACATCCCCAAGGACTGGTTCTGCCCGGTCTGCGGCGCCCGGACCTCGGACTTCCGCCCGCTCGAGCCGGGCGAGGCCTGAGCCGCAACACGAGTTCCGAGCGGTGACCTACGACTACGACTGGATCGTCGTCGGCTCCGGCTTCGGCGGCGCCGTGTCGGCCCTGCGCCTTGCCGAGAAGGGCTACAGCGTCGCCGTGCTGGAGTGCGGCAGCCGCTTCGCCGACGACGACTTCGCCAAGTCGACCCTGCGCGAACCCCGCCGCTACTTCTTCGCCCCCAAGCTGGGCATGCGCGGGGTGATGCGGATGACCTTCTTCAAGGACGTCCTCGTCGTCTCCGGCAGCGGCGTCGGCGGTGGCAGCCTCGGCTACGCAAACACGCTCTACCGCGCCCGACCCTCCTTCTTCGCGGATCCGCAGTGGGCGGAGCTGGGGAACTGGGAGCTGGCGCTGGCGCCCCACTACGACACCGCCGAACGGATGCTCGGCGTCACCGAGTACGAAGGGATCGGGCCGGCCGACCTGCTGCTGAAGGAATACGGCGAGGAGATCGGCGTCGGCGAGACCTTCACGAACACCCGCATCGGCGTCTTCTTCGACCAGCCGGGCAGGGAGGTGCCCGACCCGTACTTCGGCGGCGAGGGGCCGGCGCGGACCGGTTGCAACCGCTGCGGCAGCTGCATGGTCGGCTGCCGCCACGGCGCCAAGAACACGCTGGTCAAGAACTACCTCTGGTTCGCCGAGAAGCTCGGCGTCGAGATCTACCCCGAGCGCCAGGTGACCGAGATCCGCCCGCTCGGCGCCGCTGACGGCTCCGGCGGCTACTCGGTCGGCGCCGAGCGCTCCGGCTCCTGGTTCCACGCCGAGCGCAAGACGCTGACGGCGAAGGGCGTCGTCGTCGCGGCCGGGGCGCTCGGCACCAACCAACTGCTCGCCAACTGCAGGCACAGCGGTGCGCTGGCGCGGATCTCGAACAGCCTCGGCGCGGTGGTCCGCACCAACTCGGAGTCGATCCAAGCCGTCACCGCCCGCGACGACGAGCGCGACTTCAGCCGCTCGGTCGCCATCACCTCCAGCATCTACCCCGACCCCGACACCCACATCGAGGTGGTCACCTACGGCCAGGGCGGCGACGCGATCAGCGCCACCTTCACGGCGATGACCGGCGCCGGCACGAAGCTGACCCGGCCGCTGAAGTGGCTGGCGGCGATAGCGCGGCACCCGCTGCAGACCCTGCGGGGCCTGGTCCCCTTCAGGTGGTCGCGGCGCACCGTGATCCTGCTGGTGATGCAGACCGTCGACGCGGCGATGCACCTGCAGCCGAAGCGCAAGCTGCTCGGCGGCGGCGTCCGCCTGCAGACCGAGCAGGATCCCGACCGGCCCAACCCCACCTTCATCCCGGCCGCCGAGCAGGTGACGCGCTGGTTCGCGAAGCGGACCGGCGGCGCCGCCCAGAGCGCCCTGACCGAGTCGATCCGCAACACCCCCACCACCGCCCACATCCTCGGCGGGGCGGTGATAGGCCCCGATCCCGAGCGCGGCGTGGTCGACGGCTCCAACCGGGTCTACGGCTACGAGAACCTGCTGGTCTGCGACGGCGCCGCGATCCCGGCCAACCCCGGCGTGAACCCCAGCTTGACGATCGCCGCCAAGGCCGAGCACGCAATGAGCCTGATCCCGCCGAAAGAGGGAGTCGAGCCGCGCCACCTCCCCGAGGCGGCGCGGCCTGCTCCGGTCAAGTAGCGCTCAGCCGGCGTCGGCGAGGCGCTGGGCGACGTAGTCCCAGTTGACGACGTTCCAGAAGGCGTCGAGGTATTCGGGGCGTTTGTTCTGGTACTTGAGGTAGTAGGCGTGCTCCCAGACGTCGGCGCCGAGCAGCGGCGTGCTGCCATCGGAGATCGGCGAGTCCTGGTTCGGCGTCGAGACGACGGCGAGCCCGGAGGAGTCCTTGACCAGCCAGGCCCAGCCGGAGCCGAAGCGGGCGATCCCGGCGTTTTTGAACTCCTCCCTAAAGGCGTCGAAGGAGCCAAAGGTCTCGTCGATCGCCGCGGCCAGATCGCCCTGCGGCTCGCCGCCGCCGTCGGGGCTCATCATCTGCCAGAACAGCGAGTGGTTGTAGTGGCCGCCGGCGTTATTGCGCACGGGGCCCTGCTTGTCGCCCGGCAGGCTCGAGAGGTTGCGCAGCACGTCCTCGACCTCGCGGTCGGCCCACTCGGTGCCCTCCAGGGCGCCGTTGGCTTTGTCCACGTAGGCCTGGTGGTGCTTGTCGTGATGGACGCGCATCGTCGCCTCGTCGATGTGCGGCTCAAGCGCGTCGTAGGCGTAGGGAAGATCGGGAACGGAGAAAGGCATCTGGCGTCTCCTCTGGTCGAGTTCGAAGCTGAGCAGGGAGCCTAGCGGCGCCGGTGGCTCGGGGAGGCCGCCGCCTATTCCGCGCCGGCGGAGGGTCCCACGGGCGCTTCGACTTCTTCCTCGGGCTCGGCCGGCTCCAGCCGCCCGCCGACGCCGACCTGCGCCCGCGGCACCGTGTCCGGGTCGCCGCCGGTCCAGGCGTTGAACCGGTACCAGGCGGGCTTCGCTTCTCGCTTCGCGGTCAGCAGGCCGGCCGTGCGGCAGAAACGGCAGGTGCCCGATTCGTCGCTCCAGGTGAACCACCAGGCGCCCGCCACCCCCCAGCGGACCCGGTTGGCGGAGAGCAGCGCGAAGGCCTGGGAGAGCTGGTCGGCCTGCCCCCACAGGCCGCGCTCCCAGCGGGTCGGGCCGCTGCTCGAGCCCCAGCCCAGCTCGGTCACGTAGATCGGCGTGCCGCCGTCGTTGTGGACGCGCATGATCCGGCGCAGGTTGGCGAGCTGGGCGCCCATCGCCCGGGCCCGGGCGACGTAGGGGTGCAGGGCGACGCCGTCGAAATACTGCTTCACGTTTCGCGCCCGGTAGACGCGGGAGAGGAAGTCCCCCGAGCCGACGTTCGGTGGGATCTGCAGCGGCCGCCCGAAGAGGCCGCCGAGGATCACCTTGGAGCCGGGGTCGACGTGGTGGAGGATCCGGCCGGAGATCCGGATCAGCGAGGCGAAGCCGACCGGGTCGGGCCGGCCGTTGAAGGTGACGATGTTCTCCTCGTTCCAGATCTCCCAGTTGCGGATCGGCAGGAAGGGCAGCTCCGGGTTTTCCTTCCAGAACGAGCCCCGCGGCCCATAGCGATGCTCCGCCGCACGCAGGAAGGTCGACCAGCCCCAGCGCTGCCAGGCGCTCCTCACCGGCAGGTCGATCGGCTGCGGCGCCGCCCATTCCGGCGAACCGAAGACGAACGGCATCGCCCGGATGCCGCTTTCGGCCGCGAGGCCGACCTCCCGGTCGAAGCCGGACCAGTCCGGCTCGGCGACCGCCGGGTTTTCGCTCTGCACGGCGGACCAGACGAGCGGCAGGCGGACGCTGTCGATCCCAGCCTCCCGCATCAGCGCGAAATCCGAGCTGCTGGCCGGGCTCTGCGGCGATACCCCGATGAATCCAGAGGGCAGGTACGCCTGGGCCACCGAAGGCGAAACCGCCGTCAGGGCCAAAGCGAGAATCAGGGTCAGCTTGCGGGTCATTTCCTTAGCTGGAAACAGCGACGTGAGGCAAAGTAGCGGCTGCGCTCAACCGGGCCGCACCGCGTTCGGCCGCCGCTCTGGGATAATCGCCCTTCTCGGGGCGTGGCGCAGCCTGGTAGCGCGCACCGTTCGGGTCGGTGAGGTCCCCGGTTCAAATCCGGGCGCCCCGATATTTGTAGCACATTTTGTGCTACATTCATCATATGAGCCGCTCTCTTCACGTGCGCCTGGACGACAGCTCTGCCGCCGCTCTCCAGATTGTGCGGGGTGGTGCCCTGAGCGACTCCGAGGCCGTGCGTACTGCACTACGCGAGTCTGCAGCCAGGCGGCGCGCACGGTCGTCGATTGCTGAAGAGGTCGAGCGACTCGCGGCTGACGAGATGGATCGAACCGAGATGCGGGCTGTCCGCGAGCAGATGGCCGAACTGGCACCAGGCCCTCTCGACTGAGGTGGTTCGCGGCGAGGTCTTCCGGTTGCCCTCTCCGCGCGGCGCGCGGGGCAGGGAGCAGCGAGGCGCCCGCTACGCGGTCGTCGTTCAGGCCGACGAGTTCATGGCGTTGAGCACCACTCTCGTCTCACCAACCTCCGCCAGCGCGCGCCCGGCGACCTTCCGGCCAACGATCTCACTTGATGGAACCGAGACCCGAGTCCTCGTTGAGCAGACTACGGTGGTAGATCCACAGCGACTCGGGCGGTCCGCGGGGCGTCTGGATGCCGATGAGCTTCGAGCGATAGACGGTGCCCTTGCCTTGGTCCTCAGCCTCTGACCATCGGCCAGGGTCATCGGTCAGCCCCAGCGACGATGAACTATCGGGCGCTCGAGCACCGCGCCAAGGCGATCGGAGCGATTGTTGCTTTGGTCACCGACTTGGTCGTATCCGAGCCAACCTTCCAGCGAGACTACGAAGCTCGTTTCGGGGAGATCACCTGCCAACGCGCCCTGTTTGACGGCGCCAACTACCCGCAGCTCGTCGCCCAACTGCGAGAACGAAGGCGCGTGCCGTAGGAGCTGCCTCGATCTGTAGACCTCCCTTGACCGCTCCAGTGGGGAACACATCGGGAATCCGCTGATGCACGCCGATGCTGGTTCCGGATCTCCGGCGGTGTCCGGCAGATTGCCGGCGGGGCGGGAGTCATCTCGCACATCTGGACGGTTGAATCCGGGCCGATTCCCGTCAAAGCGGGGTTGGTTTGTATCGATGAACTCCGACCTCGGTGGGGCCGCCCGCGGCGATTTCGCTGTCGTAGCAAGCTGCGCTCGAAGGTGACTTCCGGCAAACAGGGTGGCGCTGCCGGATGCGGCCGACTCGCGTCAGTTACGGTGACTCGATGAACTCAAAAGCACAGCAGGCCATGCCCCCAGTGGCCTTAACCTCTAGGGGATCAAGCGATCGTCCCGACTCGCTAGAATTCTGACCCCCACCGGCCAATCACGGTGTGAAAAATGATCCCTCGCCCCGCATACATAGCGCCCTTTCTTGTACTCGCAGTTGCATCAGTCGGTCTCGGCCGAGTACTTCGTGGTGAAATGTCGTCCTCCGTACTATTCTTCGGCATTCTCGTGATTGGGCTACTTGTGGCGTTTGTCAACGTGATTGACCAGCTTGCCACTTGGATCAAGAGTCGGAAAAAAAACTAGTCTGAGCGCCGACATAACTACGAAAATACGAACTGACGGGCTGCATCTCGGATCAAAAGCAGACCGAGAACCGCAATACATGCGAAGGCCAAGACAGCACTGATACCAGCGGTCGGGCCAATGTGTACGAGCCCTCGGTATACAAAGGCCCCTATACCAATCAGTACGAGCCCAAAGCGGAGCCTTCCTTCGTCCCCAGGGTTAACTAGCCTCCACATGGATTGGCCAATGAGCAAAACCGTCAAGATCACAAAAAGCCCGGTACATATCCATCCGCCTATTCCTCCCTGTGGAAATACGAAGATTCGAACGACAAAATTGAGAATCCACGCAAAATAGGTCACCATAAGAAATAGGCGTGCTGAACTCAATTGTGCAGAATCATTCATATTCATGGCACAAATGGAGGCGGCTTGAACTCCGGAGGCTCGTACTCAAATTCTTCTGGCTTGTACTTATGAAGTTCCGGAACGCACTCTTGATGCTTGCTCGGTTCGGTGATGGTCTTCCATGCGCATTCCACATTCCCCCCCGCCCACGCTCCGAATTCCTTGTGGTTTCACCAAGTTGTGATTCGCCTTCTTCGAAGTTGCTAACGGCCTTTTCAACAGTCTTGACAAAGTCCTGCGCTCGGTTAGCAGCAAAATGACGGACCGGCTGAGTCAAGTTCCAGACACGACTGGCAGCACCGCCCACATCTTCGGCCCCTTCTTCAGCGCAGGCCGATCCAAAGGGAGTGGGGACGCAGACATCACGGCCGTTGAGGTCGTAGCGATTTACCGGGTTATCCCAGACGTATAGGTAGCGATCAGCAGAGGCACCCACTCCCAAATGTCCAGGCACAGGATCTTCTGAGGCGAAGCTGCCAAGCGACGGGTCATAGGATCGTGCGCCCATCTGAATCAAGCCCGTCGTCGGGTCGGTCGGACGCTCCAGGGCGCCGAGGTAGCCCATTTCCAGTTCCGGGCCTGAGAGCTGTTCTCCCCAGGGGCCGTATTCCTGCCTGGATTCGATGCCGCCGGCCGGGCCGGTGAGCGCCGTGATGTCACCGTGGCCGTCGGCGAGCGGGTAGCTCGTCGCTTCAGCCGCACGCTGCTCGACCAGGCCGTGAGCACCCTGCACATAGCTGGTCGTCGTTTTCCCTTCGCCGTTGGCGACGTAGGTCGGCAGATCGCTGAGGTCACCGTAGTGCGTCACCTGCGTGCTCGTTCCGCTTTTGCGTTCGCTCAGTCGTTCCAAACCATCGTAAGCGTAGCTCGTGGTTTCAGTTGGGCCTTCGACTTTGGCCAGATGGTCGAAGAGGTCCCATTCGTAGGAGGTTTTTTCGGAGCCGTTGATCTCTCCGGTCATCCGGCCGGCGCCGTCATAGCTGTAGGTGGTTCCGGTGGAGGCTTCGGTGAGCTGGTTCAGGGCGTTGTAGCTGTAGGTGGTCCCGCCAGCTTCGGTGCGGTTGCCCGCTTTGTCATAGTCGTAGCCGGTGGTGCCTTCGCCGGGCGGGTTGAATTCGGTGAGGCGGTTCAGCGCGTCATAGGCGTAGGTCGTTTCCTGTCCTAGGCGTTTGGCCTGACCCCCTGAAATCGGACCGGTAAATGGGGGCCGGTCAGGCTCTGTGGAATCGGGCCAGGAGTGGGCGTAGGCCAATTCCGGCTTCAAGGTCTGCATGAATACCTACCTCAACCCAGGACAAATCTAGAACTGGAATTCTCAGCAAGAGCAGCAGCCGTCGGAACGTAGTTGATGATGGTTCAACAGCCAGGCCTACCGGCGAAACCGAAAGCCATGCAAGGGGCCACGTGGCATTCATGTGACGCCAACACACCCGCCTACGTACTTCTGCGACGGGCAACTATTGTCGGGCTAAATCACCGACTCCTGCTTTCATTGAAAGAACGGCTCGGAGTCGTCACTTTAAATGACCAGCTTAGGTCGCGAGCGCTGGATGATTTTGTCGCCGCCGTACTTAGCCACCTCGTCAAGGATGCTCTCTGCGAGAACTTGGTCGCAACCAAAGACAAGACGCCTACCTTCCAACATAAACAAGACTCCTTCCGATCGGCCTAGAGAGAAGATGCTTCTCACCAGCTCGACTTCATCGATCCTTGACCAGTCTGCGCTTAGCGTTGGGATTCCAAAGAGGCGCCACAACGCTGATACGCGAGATGACGATGGCTTGACGCTGATCCCGGCCACCCCAACCGTCAGCTCCGCCAATGGGGATCAGCGTTTGTAAACCTGCGCCAGCGTATCCCACCTCTATAGATTGTCGACTCAATGTTGCTCATTTCAGGGACTGTCCCAAACGCTCACCGCTGCATAAAGGACCGAGACGAGGGAGTGATGAGAAGCCCGAAGACACACAAATTCAAGGGCACCAACCACCAGTCGGATGCGGCGACGACAACGGGAACTCCGACTACTACTGCTCCGATGGTAACCAGCCAGGCTACGTGGCTTGCACGGAGGAGCAATACGGCGATAAGTATGTTGAGGATAAAGAAAACCCACGCAGGCCAACCTCCCGACAAAATCGCTGCCACAAGTCCCCACGCCACGATGAAAGTCGAAGCGAGCCAGATTGTCACCGGGGGCCGATGGCGCCGCACCATTATTTGCGGTATCTCCTCGACGCCCCAAATGGCCATCGCCCAATCGAAATAATGATCGCCGCAACGCCAATGATCGTGGTAATTGGCTTACCCACAAAGATGAGAAAAATCAAACAATTGATCACCCGGTCAAGCCACCACGCCCACCATCTCTCTCTGTTGTGTCCTTTATCGGGCTGCACCTTGCCAAGGAACCGCCACTGAGGTATAGACACTAGGGACGACTACCAAGGTCGCTGCCAAGTTCTAGCGCGCTGCTGTACGCAGTCGCGTAACAGATGGCGTCGGGCACTGAAGCTGCGGCCTCTCCAGCCGGTCCATCTGGTGCGAGCGACTGGGCCGTTTTGCAGGCCGCTTCCCCTACCACATAGCTTGCAGCAGCGCGCAGTTTCTCGGCTTCGGTGAAGTTTGTGTTCAATTCCGTGAGCAGACCCTTGGTCGCCTTGACGAATTCAGGCGCCCTCTGGCCAAGTTCTTCCGCATCTTCCACCGGGGTTTGTTCAATCGGCGAATGATAGGTGGCGACATGACAGCCAGTTTCGAGCGCTCCGCCGATAACTGGCACTTCACCGGCGGTTCCGCAGACATCCCGCCCATCGAGGTCATAGCGACTAAGCGGATTGTCCCAGACGTAGAGGTGGCGATCCGCAGACTCGCCGAGCCCCATGTGCCCAAACACGGGGTCTTCGGAGGCGAAGCTACCGAGTGATGGGTCGTATGTCCGCGCCCCCATCTGGATCAGGCCGCTCGCCGGGTCGGTCGGCCGCTCCCAGGCACCGAGATACCCCATTTCCAGGCTCGGGCCTGAGAGCTGTTCTCCCCAGGGGCCGTATTCCTGCCTGGATTCGACGCCGCCAGTTGGGCCACTGATCGCGGTGATGTCCCCGTGGCCGTCGGCGAGCGGGTAGCTCGTCGCTTCGCCGGAGCGCTGCTCTACCAGGCCGTGAGCTCCCTGGACGTAGCTGGTCGTCGTTTTGCCTTCGCCATTAGCGTCGTAGGTCGGCAGATCGCTGAGAGTCACCGTAGTGCGTCACCTGCGTGCTCGTTTTGCCTTTTGCGTTCGCTCAATCGTTCCAGACCGTCGTAAGCGTAGCTCGTCGTTTCGCTTGGTCCTTCGACTTTGGCCAGATGATCGAATAGGTCCCATTCGTAGGAGGTTTCTTCGGAGCCTTTGACCTTGCCGGTCATTCGGCCGGCGCCGTCGTAGCTGTAGGTGGTTCCGTTGGAGGCTTCGGTCGAGCTGATTCAGGGCGTTGTAGGTGTAGGTGGTCCCGCCGGCTTCGGTGCGGTTACCGGCTTTGTCGTAGCCGTAGTTTGTCGTGCCTTCGCCGGGCGGGTTGAATTCGGTGAGCCGGTTCAGTGCGTCGTAGGCGTAGGTCGTTTCCGCTTCGAGGCGCCGATCGAGCTTGCTGATCAGGTTGCCGGCAGCGTCGTAGCCATATTTGAGCGATTCGAGCGTCGTCGGCGATTCGCCGCCTTTGACCGAGGTCGTTTCGGCGAGTCGTCCGGCATCGTTGTAGACGTTGGTCGTGGTGACGCCGTTCGGCCGTTTGACTTCGGTCAGGTCACCTTCTGGGTCATAGCCGAAGCCGAGCGCTTTGCCCTGCGGGTCGGTGAGCGAGATCAGGCGGCCGAGTTTGTCGTAGCCATATTCGAGCGTGCCGCGGCCGTCGACCTGTTTCGTCAGCTCGCCGCGCGAGTTGTAGGCGCGGGTCAGCGACTGACCACGGCCGTCTTTGATCGAGCTGGCGCAGGCTGTCTTCGTCGTAGCCGATTTCGATTTTGTGGCTTGCGGCGTCGGTGGCGCTGGCGAGGCGATTGACGGCGTCATAGCCGAAGGAGCGCAACGTCGATTCCCCGGCCTTGACTTCGGCCAGGTGGTTGTCGGCGTCATAGCCGTATTTGAGGGTGCCGGCGGCGGTGGTCTCGGTCAGCGGGTTGCCGGCCGCGTCGTAGCTGTAGGTGGTCGTCTTTTCGAGCGGCTGGGTGACTTCGACCAAGCGGCCCAGTTTGTCGTAGCCGTAGGTCGTCGTGTTGGCGCGCGGATCCTTGACCGAGGTGAGGTCGCCGTTGGGGTCGTAGCCGTATTCGGTCGAGTCGTCCGAGCGGCTCATTGGCCTTGGTCATCCGGTCCAGCAGGTCGTATTCGTAGGTCGTTTCGTGTTCGCGAGGGTCGACCATGCTTGCGCGGTTGCCGCGGCTGTCGTAGCCGAAGCGCCAGTCGCCCCCTTCGGGCTGGTCGACTTCGGTGAGCTGGTTGGCGAGCGTTGTAGGCATAGGTCGTTTCCTTGCCGCGGCGGTTGACGACTTTGATCGGCTTGAGGTTGCCGTTGTAGGCGACTTTGATCTGCTCTTCGAGCGGATCGGTGTAGGCCGTCGGCCGCTCCATCGCGTTGTGTTCGATTTTCCAGACGTCTTCGCCAGGATCGGTGATCTGCGTCGGCAGGCCGTTGGCGTCATAGGCGTATTTCGTTTTGTTGCCTTCGGGCGTCGTGCGAGCGAGCAAGTCGCCGAGCGCATTGCGTTCGTAGCTTTCGGCTTTCAGGCCCGGCGCCGTCTTCGCGATCAGGTAGTTGCGGCTGTTGTATTCGAAGCTCGTTTTGTGGCTGAGCGGGTCGGTCGTCGTGAGCTCGTTGCCGCGCCCGTCATAGCTGAATTCCGTTTTGTGTTTGTCGGGGTCGGTCGCCGTCAGCGGCTGACCCGATTCGTTGTAGGTGAAGGTAGTTTCACCTTTTTCGGGATCGACGATCTTCTCGAGGTTGCCCGCTTTGGACCATTCGTAGCTCCAGGCATCGCCCGCGGGCATCGGTGAAGTCGACCGGTCTGTTCTGGGCGTTGTATTCGTATTTGCTTTCGCCGCCTTCGGGATCTTTGGCTGAGGTGAGGTTGCCGGCGCCGTCGTGGCCATAGGTCCATTTGGCCCCGCCGGGTTTGAGCGACTTCGTGAACGTTGCCCGCTGCGTCATAGGCGATCGTCGTTTTGTTGCCCAGCTGATCGGTTTCTGAGACAACCCGATCTTGGCCGTCGAAGCCGTATTTGAGTTTGCCGCCCTCGGGTTCGGTGACGATCGTTTCGCTTGGTTTGTATTCCAGCTTCCAGAGATGTTCGAGCCCGTCGCGCTGTTCGATGATCCGCCCTTGGCCGTCATAGACATTTTTCAAGATCACGTCGCTGCGGGGGTCGGTGATCGAGATGAGGCGATGCTGGGCGTCGTAGGCGTATTTCGTCACACCGCCCAGAGCGTCGGTGGCGGTTTCAAGGTTGCCTGCGGAGGAGTAGCCGAATTTGACTTCCCTGCCGGTCGAGTCTTCGACCGACGTGATGTGGTTGGAGGCGTTGTAGGCGAAGCTCAGCGTCTGTTCTGATGGGTCGGTGATGGTCGCAAGACGGCCGTTTTCGTCGTAGGCGTAGGTCGTTTTAAGGCCGTGATTGTCGGTGATTGAGGCGAGGCGCCCGCTTGCATCGAAGCGATCCACGCTGCCCTGGAGATCCGTCAGCTGGAAGGCGCCTTCGACTTTGGCGAGGGTGTCGGTAACGCCCGAGGGCGCTTCGTAGACGCTGCCTGCTTTATGAAAGATGTCTTGGCGACCGTCTTGGCGGCGCACGAGCATGTCGCCATTTTCCAGTTCCGTGACGCTGGCCAACCCTGACTGGGACCAGCCGGGGCCAAGGCCACTGTCAGAGGTGTCGTTGGAGTTGTAGGCACGGGCGAATTCCAAGGGCACATCGCTCTTGTTTGTCAGCAGCAGGTCGCGATGGGAATAGCTGAGATACCCGGTCGCAAGACTGACAGGGTCAGCCCCTTGCCCGCATTGGGTGTCATCCCCGCGGCAATGGCCAAGCACAGCGTCGGCTTCGGCAGCCGGTTTCCAATTGACGTTTTCGCTGACTTCTTCTCCGCAACCCGCTGGTCTGGGACCTGCAGGCGCACCCCCAGTAGTTGTGGGGAGCAGACAGAGTGCCGGTGCCTCCGTATCTCAAGCCTCCCTGATTGCCGGTGAAGTTCGTCCATTCGATGGTCGGCGTACCGCTCGCCACATACATTGCGGAGCCCAGGCTATGGTTAATAGCCGAGTGGGTGATCGTCGGCGAGGCGCCGCTGACTTCGACCGCAGCTTCGATGTAGCCGAAACCGCCGTAGCGGACTTCGGTGTAGTTGAGGAGCGAGGCGCTGGAGCCGGCTTCGAACTTGATCTGACCCCATTCGCCCGCTTCTTTTTCGGCTTTGCCGGTGAAGATCACCGGGGCGGCGGCGCTGCCTTCGGATTTGAGGGTGCCTTTGACGGTCAGCGAGCGGGCGTTGATCACGACGCCGGGTTTAAGCGTCAAGGTCACGGCGCTTGGGATCGTTACCGCTTCGCCGAATTCAAAGCGATAGCCGGAAGTGCTCCAGGTCGCCGATTGCTTGAAGGTCCCGCCAACGCTGACGACGTTTTCGCTGTTTTCGCTGAGGGTGTTGGTGCCGACATCGGGCGGGATGTCGGGGCCGCTGTAGAAGACGCCCAGGCCGCCATTTGCGGTGAGCGTGTTGTGGCCGAGGGAGTGCCCGACCGAGGAGCCCAGGGCGGTGACGTAGATGCCATCGCCGCCGTTGGCTTTGACGACGTTGTCGTGGATGTTGACTTCGCCGCTGGTGGTGGTGAGCGGTTCGTAGCGGATGCCCCTGGCGCCGTTGTTGCGCACTTCGTTGTAGGCGATTTCCATTTTGCCGCCACCGGTGGCGCTGAGGCCGGCGCCCAGGTTGTTGGCGATCGTCGAGTGGGTGATCGTCGGCGAGGCGCCGCTGACTTCGACCGCAGCTTCGATGTAGCCGAAACCGCCGTAGCGGACTTCGGTGTAGTTGAGGAGCGAGGCGCTGGAGCCGGCTTCGAACTTGATCTGACCCCATTCGCCCGCTTCTTTTTCGGCTTTGCCGGTGAAGATCACCGGGGCGGCGGCGCTGCCTTCGGATTTGAGGGTGCCTTTGACGGTCAGCGAGCGGGCGTTGATCACGACGCCGGGTTTAAGCGTCAAGGTCACGGCGCTTGGGATCGTTACCGCTTCGCCGAATTCAAAGCGATAGCCGGAAGTGCTCCAGGTCGCCGATTGCTTGAAGGTCCCGCCAACGCTGACGACGTTTTCGCTGTTTTCGCTGAGGGTGTTGGTGCCGACATCGGGCGGGATGTCGGGGCCGCTGTAGAAGACGCCCAGGCCGCCATTTGCGGTGAGCGTGTTGTGGCCGAGGGAGTGCCCGACCGAGGAGCCCAGGGCGGTGACGTAGATGCCATCGCCGCCGTTGGCTTTGACGACGTTGTCGTGGATGTTGACTTCGCCGCTGGTGGTGGTGAGCGGTTCGTAGCGGATGCCCCTGGCGCCGTTGTTGCGCACTTCGTTGTAGGCGATTTCCATTTTGCCGCCACCGGTGGCGCTGAGGCCGGCGCCCAGGTTGTTGGCGATCGTCGAGTGGGTGATCGTCGGCGAGGCGCCGCTGACTTCGACCGCAGCTTCGATGTAGCCGAAACCGCCGTAGCGGACTTCGGTGTAGTTGAGGAGCGAGGCGCTGGAGCCGGCTTCGAACTTGATCTGACCCCATTCGCCCGCTTCTTTTTCGGCTTTGCCGGTGAAGATCACCGGGGCGGCGGCGCTGCCTTCGGATTTGAGGGTGCCTTTGACGGTCAGCGAGCGGGCGTTGATCACGACGCCGGGTTTAAGCGTCAAGGTCACGGCGCTTGGGATCGTTACCGCTTCGCCGAATTCAAAGCGATAGCCGGAAGTGCTCCAGGTCGCCGATTGCTTGAAGGTCCCGCCAACGCTGACGACGTTTTCGCTGTTTTCGCTGAGGGTGTTGGTGCCGACATCGGGCGGGATGTCGGGGCCGCTGTAGAAGACGCCCAGGCCGCCATTTGCGGTGAGCGTGTTGTGGCCGAGGGAGTGCCCGACCGAGGAGCCCAGGGCGGTGACGTAGATGCCATCGCCGCCGTTGGCTTTGACGACGTTGTCGTGGATGTTGACTTCGCCGCTGGTGGTGGTGAGCGGTTCGTAGCGGATGCCCCTGGCGCCGTTGTTGCGCACTTCGTTGTAGGCGATTTCCATTTTGCCGCCACCGGTGGCGCTGAGGCCGGCGCCCAGGTTGTTGGCGATCGTCGAGTGGGTGATCGTCGGCGAGGCGCCGCTGACTTCGACCGCAGCTTCGATGTAGCCGAAACCGCCGTAGCGGACTTCGGTGTAGTTGAGGAGCGAGGCGCTGGAGCCGGCTTCGAACTTGATCTGACCCCATTCGCCCGCTTCTTTTTCGGCTTTGCCGGTGAAGATCACCGGGGCGGCGGCGCTGCCTTCGGATTTGAGGGTGCCTTTGACGGTCAGCGAGCGGGCGTTGATCACGACGCCGGGTTTAAGCGTCAAGGTCACGGCGCTTGGGATCGTTACCGCTTCGCCGAATTCAAAGCGATAGCCGGAAGTGCTCCAGGTCGCCGATTGCTTGAAGGTCCCGCCAACGCTGACGACGTTTTCGCTGTTTTCGCTGAGGGTGTTGGTGCCGACATCGGGCGGGATGTCGGGGCCGCTGTAGAAGACGCCCAGGCCGCCATTTGCGGTGAGCGTGTTGTGGCCGAGGGAGTGCCCGACCGAGGAGCCCAGGGCGGTGACGTAGATGCCATCGCCGCCGTTGGCTTTGACGACGTTGTCGTGGATGTTGACTTCGCCGCTGGTGGTGGTGAGCGGTTCGTAGCGGATGCCCCTGGCGCCGTTGTTGCGCACTTCGTTGTAGGCGATTTCCATTTTGCCGCCACCGGTGGCGCTGAGGCCGGCGCCCAGGTTGTTGGCGATCGTCGAGTGGGTGATCGTCGGCGAGGCGCCGCTGACTTCGACCGCAGCTTCGATGTAGCCGAAACCGCCGTAGCGGACTTCGGTGTAGTTGAGGAGCGAGGCGCTGGAGCCGGCTTCGAACTTGATCTGACCCCATTCGCCCGCTTCTTTTTCGGCTTTGCCGGTGAAGATCACCGGGGCGGCGGCGCTGCCTTCGGATTTGAGGGTGCCTTTGACGGTCAGCGAGCTGAGGAGGAATTTAACCCCCGGTTCGGCGTTGACCGTCACGCCGGATTTGATCGTCACCGCTTCGCCCGTATATGGATTGCCAGCCGCGGTCAGCGTCATGTTTTTGCTGATAGTCGCTGGGAGCACGGTGGCGGACCCCGTAGCTGGGGCGATTAGAAAGGCGCTAAGAAGCACGGTGAGGACGGTGCCGCTCAGGATCGAAACCCTCACCGCAGCCTTGAATTTAGCCAGTAGCCTCCAACAGCTCAGCAGGCGGCTCCCAGCTAATTGCATCCTGTCCATGCCCCTTGCCCTTTCGGTCTGTGTTGCTAAGTAAGAATCAAAATCGGTATTGCAGATCAGATGGGAACGTAGCCTCAGCATCAAATCCCCTCTGCTCGTCATGGCGCCTCCCGGGCGTTCCACCTCGGTACTACTCGATTCGCGGAAGAACGTAAATGGGCCATAGGCGCTTGTCCAGTCCCCCAAGTCAGAAATTCTCAATATCCGAACTAATGCCGTGAACCGGCAAAAACTTCTTAAGTTTTCTTTGGCTTCGCAGCAACTCTCTATTGGCCTAATTTCACTTGACTATATATAAGATGTATGGTTGGTTAAGAGAGTGCAGGAAGAATCTGGAGGGTTCTTCTGTCTAGCCAGGATTTCTGCTTCGACCCGGCACGGGTACCGGCGCTTGGAGAACGGGCCCGCCTCTATCGCAGGGTGCCATCCGACGCGAGAGCCAGCAGAGCCCCGTGCCACATGTCGAGGCGCGCAGCGCTCAGGGTGAGGACTCGACTCCCGCATTGGTGAGCAGGTCAAAAGTGGTGGCCGGAGCTTTCCGAGTCGCGTCTTGCTGTAATCCGAGGCGGTCACCTGTCAAGTCAGGGAAAGGCGCTCATGCTCGCTGTCAACGCGGAGGTTGGAACGCCTCCGGAGGTTGACGGCTATCGGCCGATTCTCGGGCGCACTCGGCAGCTCGCCCAAGCTGGTGCTGTACCTGCTCGATCCGTCGCTTGCGCGGGCTCGCTGGCTTTGCCGCCGCCTTCTTGATCTTCAAATCGGCGATCCAGAGACGGTGATGCAGGCTACGCGGACTCGGCGTTTGCATCTCCCTTGCCCGAGTTCGGTAGATCGAACTGGATCAGATGAACCATCGTCAAGACCGTTTTCGTGTTCTTGTCGATGCGGTTCGCCGCTCGTCCCTTGATCTCGAAGATGTGCTCTAACACGTCGGTGAGATAGGTGACCAATTCCTCGTAGGACTCGGGATCGAGCAAGAGAGGGGTGCGGCTGATGTGGTTGCTCTTGCCGTCGAAGGTGCCCGCGGTTATCGCCTTCGCTATGTCCTCGTTTATGAGGCCCATAGTTGCTGCCGTCGCGCCGGCTTTGGGACCACTCACCTGTTCCCAGGTTTCGCGGTCAAACCACGCGCGCTGAGTGGCTCGGTAGTAGTGCTCGACTACCCGACCATCGGCGGCACGCCGGTCAGTACGGGCCAGCTCGATCATTCCCAGCTCTTCCAGCTTCCCCAGGTGGTATCGGACCTGACGAACCGGGCAGTTCAATTCGGCTGCGAGTTCCTTTGGACTAGCCGTCCGATCGGTGAGGACCCCGAGGCAATGGACGCGCGTCTGGTGCCTGAGAACGCTCAGCAGCTGGGGCTTCGTCACGTCCGGCGGAATGAGCTTGAGTGGGAATGGCATCAAGTTTTAAGACTCCTGAGTAGCAAATACACGTCTATTAAATCGATGAACTAGACCGAAGCCGACCAAACTGCGAACAATTAGTAGTCCCGAGAGAATTTTTTCTAGCAATCTTTCTCTTGGGGCTTGTGGGAAATCGGTCGCGCCTCGCGGCCTCAAGTGATCCCAAGCGCGATCGCGCAGGGAGGTGAGGCCACGATGAGGATCATCAAGACCAATGTCCTGACGCCAACCATCAACGTTCGAAAGGCGTCCTAGACAGGGAGCCATGGACTCGGCCCACGTCGGTGGGCCGAGTCCGTCTCTTGCCTGCCGTATGTCGCCAGCTGGATCACTCAAGAGCGTTCGACTCAAACCACAGTTTGGTCGGGATTGCCGGCCTGGAGTGCGCAAGGATTGGCAAGTACCGGGAGGAACTCCGTCTCCCGGCGAGGGAATCGAAGGTCTCATTTGCGTGCGGCGATGGAAGACATAGCGGACGGGCAGCGCTTCGGCGGAGAAGTAGCGAAAGGCTGCGGTCAGGGGGAGCGTGGCGCCGTTCCTAAGGTCGTGCGACCCCCTGATTGCAGCCCTTACGCCGGGTCGGGAATCAGCGCCTCCAGGAGAGGCGGCACCCATGGCAGCGCCATGAACTTTGGGGACGGTGAATAGAAATGCTGCATCGAGCCCCGCACGGGCTTGGTGTCCATCAGCGTGATCGCCTCGCACTCGGCGAGGATGCGGACGTGGTAGCTGACGTTGGAGAGCGATGCCTTCAGCTCTCCGGAGATCTCACTTGGGCTCACGGGGGATTCCAACTGGCGGCGAAGGATCACCCCCATGATCCGCTGCCGCAGTGGATGGGTCATCGCTTTTGCCTTCGCGGCCGCACTTGTGTCGGGCTTTTTCTTCATCGGCGCCTCCTTAGTTCGGATTTGCTGCGAACGCAGTCGTTTAGTTCTCAGCACCTAGAACGCTGGAGCAGTATAGAGCGGATTATGGAAGTACACCTCATGATTCGTCTAGTAGACGCTTTGCAACGGAACCGAGACGATCCCGCTGTGGCAGATCTGAGCAACCGCGTCGGCAGAGCTTTCGGCGCGAAGCTCTTGGCAGCCAGGGAGAAGGCGGGATTGACGCAGGAAGAGCTGGGCTATCTCAGCACCGTCAATCCTGCCCAGATCAGCCAGCTTGAGTTGGGCAACCACACGCCTCGCCTGGACACGGTGATCAAGCTGGCGGGGGGCTTGAACATCGAGCCCTGCGAGCTGATCGGTGACGTTCGATTCAGGCCGCCACCGGTTGGACCTGACAAAGGCGGCTGGATCGACGTTTAGGGCCGGGCGCGTCAGCCGCCAGGAACTCCGGCGCCCAGCAGGCCGACCAGCGCTCCGATCGCGCCGGCTGCCATCAGCACCAGGACGACTTTGCGCTGAGCGAGCAGAAGTGCGGCTGCCGCTGCCGCCAGGATCGCCGCCTGCCACGGCTCGGTCAATGCCAGGCCGAGGGGGACGGCGGAGCCGACTATCGCCCCAATTGCCGCCGGACCGGCACCGTCGAGAAAGGCGAGAAGGTACGGATTGCGTCGTAGCCGGTCGAAGTGCCGGGCACCGAGGAGGACGAAGCAGAACGAGGGGAGAAAGGCGACGAAGGCGGCGAGCAGCGAGCCGCCGATTCCGGCCGCCGCGTAACCGACCACGGCGACGGTATGGGTCACCGGCCCCGGGGTCACCTGGCCGAGCGCGACGGCGTTGAGGAACTGTGGGTTGCTCAGCCAGTGGTAGCGATGAACGGCATCGCCCTGCATCAGCGGCACGATCACGAAACCACCACCGTAGGAGAGCGCACCGACCTTCAACGCCGTCCAGACAAGGGCGAACATGCCGCCACTGGCACCAGCCGCGATAGCCAAGATCGGCCACGCATGGAGGCTGAGTCCTTGCCCTGGCGGCGCCACCCGACGAAACAGAATCTCCGCCAGGCCGCAGGCGAGCAAGACCAGGACCAGCCAGGCGCCGACCAGCGCCCCGGCCAGCGCGCCCAGGAAGGCGTAGGCGATCCAGCGACCGTGAACCTTCGCCCGATCCCAGCTGGAGGGGACCAGGTCGATGCCGGCCCGCACGGCGACCGCTGCGACCGCTGCCCCGGCACCGGCCGCGGCTCCCCGCACCCAGACGGGCGGCGATCCGGCCAGGAAAAGGATCGAGAGGCCGAGGATCGCCAACAGGCCCGGCAAGATGAAGCCGAGGCCGCCGAGCAACGCGCCCGACCTTCCTCGGACTCGCCAGGCGCAGAAGATCGCCAGCTGGGTCGACGCCGGGCCGGGGAGCAGATTGCAGGCGGCAATCGCATCCTCGAATTCGTGGGCAGAAAGCCAGCCTCGCCGCTTGACGCACAGCTCCCGCAGGAGGGCGATATGGGCGGGAGGGCCGCCGAAGCCAATGCAGCCGATTCGGCCCCACTCCTTCGCGATCTCACCAAGGCCGGGTCGGTCGTCGAGCCGCGACATTGCGCGAACCTACCGGGGCGCTGTTCTGCAGAGACCGTCGAACCGGCTAGGGCCGAGTCAATCCTGCACTTCTTCGATCGCCCGTTCGATCTCGGCCCAGCGACGGGCCGTCCTGGAGCGTCTGGGTGCCGTTCGGGCCGGTGACGATCGCCGCCTGGCGGGTGCGGATGCCGAGGTCGGTGCCGAGTTCCTCGTAGCCTTCGAGCCGCTTGGCGATCGCGCCGTCGGTGCCGCCGTTGTCTTCCAGGTCTTCCTGCCATTCCGGGACGTTCGAGTTCCTCGATCCCGCCGGCGATCGAGGCGAGGAAGTCCTGCGTCGACGCCGAAGCGCTCGGCTTCGTCCTGGTTGCGGAAGAAGAGGTAGGTGTACTGCCAGCCGTAGCCCTGCTCGGCCGCCGCCTCGGCGCCGTAGAAGCCGAGCTCGACTCGGGTTTTCGCTGATCGAGTAGTGGCGGTAGAGCAGCTTGCACGTCGCCCGGACGGGCGTAGTTTTCGGTCAGGGCCGGGATCGTGCTGAGGAAGTCCTCGCGGCAGCTCGGAGCACTGCAGGTCGTTGAAGATCTGGATCGTCACCGGGGCGTCGGAGGAGCCGAGCCGGTCGCCTTCCTGCGGCATGCCGCCGAAGATTTCCTGGGCGTCGGAGATGCCGGCGATGTGCACCGACGGCGTGCCCGGCCTTCTGGGTCGAGATGCTGACGATCGCGTAGCCGAGGCCGACCAGCGCCAGGGCCAGAACGACGCGATCACCCAGAGCCGGCCCCGGCGGGGCATCGCTTTGACGGCGACTTCGGACATCGACGTCGCATTATCGCGAGCCGAGCGCCGCGGGAACCCGCAACGTGCGGACGCGGCGATTGACACGTCCGCTCGGAGCGATAAATATCGAGCTACCCACTTTCAACTACATGGGAGGTCATCGATGGCCAATCACCTGACGCCCAGCGAGCTCGCCGACCAGCTGCAGATGAAACGGCAGGAGGTGATCGGAAAGTGCGTCGAGATGGGCGTCCCGATCTTCCACGGCCGCATCGACAGATCCCTGTTCGAGACCTCGCTGCGCAGCCGTGGCCCGCGGCGCGAACCGCGACGAGCCTCGCGCCGAGCTCGAGCGCTGAACTAGACTCCCCCGCGATGGGGCGGGGAACCAAGTCGAAGACGCTCGCCGACCTGCTGCCGCTGGCGGCGCAGCTGTACGGCGACACGCCCGCGGTCCGCTACAAGGACGGCGACGAGTGGGTCGACCGCAGCTTCGCCGAGGTGCTGGAGATCGTCCGCCCGCTGGCGCTCGGCCTGATCGAGCTCGGCGTCGAGAAGGGCGACCGGGTCTCGATCCTCGGCAACACCCGCCCCGAGTGGACCTACTTCGACTTCGCGGCGCTCTCGATCGGCGCCACCGTGGTCCCGATCTACCAGACCAACTCGCCCGAGGAGTGCCGCTACGTGCTCGAGAACTCCGACGCCAAGGTCGTCGTCGTCGAGGACGACGAACAGCTGGAGAAGATCCGCGAGGTCCGCGACGCAGCTGCCGCTGCTGGAGCAGGTCGTGCGGATGACCGGCTCCAGCGACGACGCGATCTCGATGCGAGGACCTGGCCGCCAAAGGCGCCGGCGGTCGACGCCGCGCGCTGGGAGCAGCGCTACGCGGCGGTCACCCCCGACGACATCTGCACCTTCATCTACACCTCCGGGCACGACCGGGCCGCCGAAGGGCTGCATCATCAGCCACGGCAACTACCGGGCGATGCTCGACATGGTCAACGAGACCAGCGTCATCGAGGACGAAGACGTCACCTACCTCTACCTGCCGCTCGCCCACTCCTTCGCCCTGCTGATCCAGCTCGGCAGCTTCGACCTCGGCGCCACGATCGCCTACTGGGAGCGCGACCCGCTGAAGATCCTCCCCAACCTGGCCGAACTGAAGCCGACCTACTTCCCCTCGGTGCCGCGGATCTTCGAGAAGATCTACACCGCCGCCAACAGCGGCATGGAAAAAGAGGGCGGCCTCAAAAAGGCGATCTTCGACTGGTCGATCGGGGTCGGCGCGAAGATGCGCGAGGTCGAACGCAGCGGCCGCAAGCCCGGCTTCCTGCTCAGCCGCCAGTACGCCTTCGCCGACAAGAAGGTGCTCTCGAAAATCCGCGGCCTCTTCGGCGGCAACCTGCGCCTCGCGGTCTCCGGCGCCGCCCCGATCAACCCCGAGATCCTGCGCTTCTTCGACGCCGCCGGCGTGCTCGTGCTCGAGGGCTGGGGGATGACCGAGACCTCGACCGCGGCGACGATCTCCTCCCCCGACGACTTCAAGGTCGGCACGATCGGCAAACCGTTCCCGGGCTGCGAGGTGAGGATCGCCGACGACGGCGAGATCCTCGTCAAGGGCCCCAACGTCTTCCAGGGCTACCACAAGAACGAGGAGGCGACCCGCGAGACGATCGTCGACGGCTGGCTGCACACCGGCGACATCGGCGAGATCGACTCCGACGGCTTCATCAAGATCACCGGCCGCAAAAAGGACATCATCATCACCGCCGGCGGCAAGAACATCACCCCGGCCAACCTCGAGGCCGAGATCAAGCAGCACCCGCTGGTCTCCCAGTGCGTCGTCGTCGGCGACCGCCGCCCCTACCTGGTCGCCCTGGTCACCCTCGACCCCGAAGAGGCGGTCGCCTACGCCAAGGAGCACGGCCTGCCCGAGGACCCGGCCGCAGCTCGCCGCCAACGCCGACGTCAAGGCCTCGATCGAGGCCCACGTCGAGAAGATCAACAAGAACTTCGCCCGGGTCGAGCAGGTCAAGAAGATCGCGATCCTCCCCCACGACCTCTCCCAGGAGAGCGGCGAGCTGACGCCGACGCTGAAGGTCAAGCGGGCCGTCGTCGCCGCCAAGCACGAGCGGGAGATCGAGGAGCTCTACGCGGCTTAGGCGAATGGCTGTCTGTGGGATGGGAGGAGGGCGGGATACCCCCTTCTCACTCGCACCTCGCAGGCGAGGAGCGACTTGGCTGGCGCCACGGAGGTCGGCGGCTCCTGCTCATGCTGATGACGTTCGAAGGGGGTATCCCGCCCTCCTCCCATCCCGCGGATCAGCTGGACCGAACAAGGTCGATCCGCCAGCTTTCGAGTTACGGGCTGCTGCGGCAGCGTCTCCCAAGGTTGCTGAAGCAGCCGCAGCTCGGGAGGGGCCGGTGGGGGCCTCCGAACGTATCGGCATGAGGAGGGCCAACAGCCACCGCGGCGCCAGCCACAAACGCCCCTCCCGACGAGGTGCGAGTGAGAGAGGCCCCACCGGCCCCCTCCCCGCTCAGGCCAGCTTCAGGAAGCCTCGCCCGACTGCCGCAGCAGCACCGAGGTCGTCTGCTCGAGGACCCGCCGCCAGGCCGAGGTCTGCTCGGGCTCTTCCTCGGCGGCGCGCTCGACGACGCGGCGGACGCGGCGCTCGGAGATCTCGAGGCCGTGGCGCTCGGCGATCTCCTTGTAGCGGTCGTAGTCCTGGGCGAGGGTGGCGGTGACCGATTCGAAGCCGTGGCGGGCGATCTTCAGGCGCCGCGAGTAGTCCATGATCGGCGTGCCGAACATCAGCTCGTCGTTGGGCTCGGGCTCGACCAGGACGATGTCGACGCCCGGGTACTTCTCCTGCCACTGCTCGACCGCCTGGTGCAGGCGGGCGTGGGCGATCAGGCGGAAGGTCTGGTTGGCGATCGCCGGCAGGCCCATGTCGGAGACCCGCCGCACGCGGTTGCCGAAGACGGTCGGGATCGTCTTCTCGAAGTCGTTGACGTAGGGGACGAGCGGGTTGACGACGACGATGAACTTGGCGCCCTTCTCGACCGCGATGTCGACGTTGGTGGTCGAGCGGATGCCGCCGTCGACCAGCTGGCGGCCCTTCAGCTCGACCGGCTTGTAGACGATCGGCAGCGCCGTCGAGCACTGGACCGCCTTGGAGATCGGCACGTCGGACCAGCCCTCCTCGCCGAAGACGATCCGCTCGCAGGTGTCGAGGTCGGTCGCGGTCAGGTAGAGCTCGCGGTCGAGCAGGCGGAAGTCGTTGACGCGGCCGGCGTCGGCGAGCACCTCGTCGACGTAGTCGTCGAGCCCGGAGCCCGAGTAGAGGCCGGTCGGCAGCGCCTCGGCGAGGCCGACGCCGATGTCGATCGCCGAGAGCTCGCCGAGCCGCGCCAGCGAGCGCACCAGCTCGAGGCTGCGCAGCGGCAGCGCCGCCGCCTTCTGGAGGAAGCCGAGGTAGTTGGGTCTGCAGCACCTTGTCGAGGTCGAGATCCTCGAGCTCGGAGGGGACCCGCGGGTTGAGCACCTGCATCATCTCGTCGGGCGTGACGCCGTTGGCGAGCATCCCGGCGACGAAGGAGCCGGCGCTGGTGCCGACGTAGACGTCGAAGTTGTTGACGGTGCTGTTGACCGCGAGCAGGTCGAGGGCGCGCAGGGCGCCGATCTCATAGACGCCGCCGGTGAAGCCGCCGCCGCCGAGGACCAGGGCCGTCTTCGAGGGCTTTTTGCGGCCGCGCGCTTTGCGCGCCTGGGCTTGGACTCGATGTCGACGACTTTGCCCATAAGAGACATGGAGTATCCCAGGGATCGGGCGGCGGTCGGCGGGCACGCAGCAGCCGCTACCTTGCTGCTCTGACGTGTTGGTAGCCGCGATGAGACGAGGGCGATGCTGCTGGCTGCCGCCTGCGCGGCGCTGCTTCTGCTTGCCGTGGGCAGCGCGCAGGCGAGTCAGGCTTGCGACCAGATGCGCGGCTGGCTGCAGCAGGGCGGCGGCCCGGCGAGCGGCCTGCTCGTGGTCGACGCCGAAAGCGGCGAAGTCGTCTGCGCGCAGCGCGCCGGGAACGCCAGCGGCCGCTGGCCTCGAACATGAAGCTGTTCACGACCGCGACGGCGCTCTCCCGGCTCGGGCCCGACGCGCCGATCGCGACCAAGGTCCTCGGCGACGGGCCGGCTCGACGCCGGCGGCGTCCTCCACGGCAGCCTCTACCTGCAGGGCGGCGGCGACCCGGCGCTCGGCACGCCGGCCTTCTACGACAGCTACCTCGGCGGCCTCGGCACCAACCTCTTCGCGCTGATGCCGCAGATCCGCGCCGCCGGCATCACGCTCGATCACCGGCCGCCTCTACGCCGACGACACGATCTTCGACCGCCTGCGCGGCGTCGCCGACTCCGGCTACGCGACCAGCCCCTACATCGGGCCCGCTCTCCGGCCTCGCCTTCAACTCCGGCTTCAGCGGCGCGACCAGCAGCAGCGGCTTCTCCTCCGACCCGGCCAAGCTGGCGGCCTCGAAGCTGGCGCGGGCGCTGAGCGGCGCCGGCATCGCGGTCCCGCCGCAGGTCGCGCTCGCGGCGACGCCGGCGGACGCCGAACAGGTCGCCGTCGTCCGCTCCCCGACCCTGACCCAGATCGTCAACACCACCGACGTCTACTCCGACAACTTCTTCGCCGAGATGCTGATCAAGCTGCTCGGCGCGCGGCTTCGGCGGCGCCGGCACCACCGCCGCCGGTGCCGCGGTGGTCGAGCGCCTTCGCCCGCGCGCACGGCTCCGGCGTCCACGCCGTCGACGGCTCCGGCCTGACCCGCTCCAACCGCGCCTCGCCGCGCCAGGTGGTCGACCTGCTGCTGGCGATGCGCGAGGACCCGGTCGGCGACGACTTCATCCAGGACCTGGCCCTGGCCGGCCACGAGGGCACCGTCGCCGACCGCATGCACGGCACCGCCGCCGACGGCCGCTGCCGGACCAAGACCGGCACCCTGACCGGCGTCAGCAACCTCTCCGGCTACTGCTTCAACCGCGAGCGGCCGGGTGATGGTCTTCTCGATCCTGATGGGCAGCGTCGGCGACCTCGACCTCGCCCACCTCGAGCAGGACCGGATCGCCGGTCTCGTCGCCGGGTACTAACCGAGACAAGGAGCGGGCGAGGTTGGCGTGGTGGGTTGTGTGCCCCTCCTCCGAAGACCGTCGCGCAGCTGATTGCCCGCCAGGGTTCGATCGCTCGTCCAGGAGTCTTCGGAGGAGGGGCACACAACCCACCCCACGAAGCTCCGCCGGACTCCTAAGGTGAGCAGCTTCCACGACGACCACCGACTCTGGGTGGAGCTTCCGACCCGAAAAGCTGCCGTCTGACGGGGGGCCGTCCGTGGGAGGCCTCATATACCCCTCCCCAGGAGGCTCCCGGACGAGCGCTCGAACCCTGGGAACGCGACCCAGCTGCGCGACGGCCTCCTGGGGAGGGTATATGAGGCCTCTGACAGTCACCCCCCCAGCAACGCCAGCAGGCCGGCTTCGTCGAGCACCTCGGTGCCGAGCTTCTCGGCCTTGGCCAGCTTCGAGCCCGGGCTCTCGCCGGCGACGACGTAGTCGGTTTTCTTCGAGACCGAGTTGACGACCTTGCCGCCGGCGGCCTTGACCAGCGCCGCCGCCTCCTCGCGGGTCAGCTCCGGCAGGGTGCCGGTGAGGACCAGCGTCCTGCCTTCCAGCGGGCCGCCCCCGGCGCGCCGTTCGGAGGGGTCCTGCTCCAGCCGCAGGCCCTTCTCCGCAGCTTCTCGACCAGCGCCCAGGTCGCGCTCGTCGGCGAGCGACTCGGCGATCTGCACGGCCATGATCGGCCCGACCCCCTCGACCTCCTCGATCTGCTCCGGGTCGGCCGCGCGCAGCGCGTCGATCGAGCCGAAGTGGTCGGCCAGCGCCTCCGCGGTGACGTAGCCGACGCCGGGCAGCCCGAGCGCGTAGAGGACGCGTTTGAAGGGACGCCGCGCGAGAGCCGTCGATCGCCGCGACGCAGGTTGCGGGCCGAGATCTCGCCGAAGCGCTCGAGCCCGACCAGCGGCTCCTCGTCCAGGTCGTAGATGTCGGCGACGTCGGCGATCAGCCCCTCCTCGAGGAAGCGCAGCGCCTGCTTCTCGCCCAGCCCGTCGATGTCCATCGCCCCCTTGCTGACGAAGTGCTTGACGTGCTGGAAGGACTGGCCGGGGCAGCCGGCGCGGTTGGGGCAGATCGTGAAGACGGCGTCCTCGGGCTTCACCGTCGGCGTGCCGCAGGCCGGGCATTTCTTCGGCGGCTTCGGCTTGCGGGCGCTCTTGTTCTTGCGCGCGCTGGATCAGCGGCGAGACGACCTGGGGGATCACGTCGCCGGCCCGCATCACCACCACCTCGTCGCCGACCCGCACGTCCTTGCGCGCCAGGTCCTCCTCGTTGTGGAGGGTCGCGGTGCTGACGGTGACGCCGCCGACGTGGACCGGCTCCAGCATCGCGAACGGGACCAGGTGGCCGGTGCGGCCGACGTTCCAGACGACCTCCTGCAGCTGTCGTCGTCGCCGTCGTCGGCGGGAACTTCCAGGCGATCGCCCAGCGCGGCTCGCGGCCGACCACGCCCAGCTCCCGCCACAGCGCCCGCTCGTCGACCTTGACGACGACGCCGTCGATCTCGTAGTCGAGCGGCTCGCGCCGCTCCTCCCACCAGTGGCAGCGCTTCGACGACCGCCTCGACCCCTGGGTGATGGGCGGTGTCGGGGTTGACCTTGAAGCCGCGCTCGCCCAGCCACTCGACCTCGTCCATGTGGGTGGCCAGGTCGAGGCCCCGCACGGCGCCGATCCCGTAGATCCAGATCGAGAGCGGCCGTTCGGCGGCCAGCGCCGGGTCGAGCTGGCGGATCGAGCCGGCGGCCGAGTTGCGCGGGTTGGCGAAGGTCGGTTCGTCCGCTTCGGCGCGGCGCTCGTTCAGCGCTTTGAAGGCGGCGATCGGCAGGTAGACCTCGCCGCGCACTTCGATCAGCTCGGGGGCGTTCTCGATCCGCAGCGGGATCGACCCGATCGTGCGCAGGTTCTGGGTCACGTCCTCGCCGACCCGGCCGTCGCCGCGGGTCGCGCCGCGGACCAGCACGCCGTCCTCGTAGGTGAGCGTGATCGCCAGGCCGTCGATCTTCGGCTCGGTCGTGTAGCTGAACTCCGAGGCGGTGATGTCGAGCCGCTTCAGGTGGTTGGCGAGCCGCGTCTCCCAGGCGCGCAGCTCCTCCTCGTTGCGGGCGTTGCCGAGCGAGAGCATCTGCTCGGCGTGCTCGACCTGCTCGAAGCGCTCCAGCGGCGGCGCGCCGACCCGCTGGGTCGGCGAGTCCGGCGTGCGCAGCTCCGGGTTCTCGGCCTCGATCGCCCGCAGCTCGTCGAGCAGCTCGTCGTAGTCGTCGTCGCCGATCTCCGGGTCGTCGAGGACGTAGTAGAGCCGGTTGTGGTGCTCGAGCTCGGCGCCGCAGCTCGGCGGCGCGCTGCTTGGCGGAGTCGCTCACGCCGCCGGAGCGCTCGCCGCCAGCATCTCCTCGAAGCCCCAGCCGCGCAGCCGCTCGAGGCCGCCGTGGTCGGTGAGGTCGAAGTGGATCGGCGTGACCGAGATCCGCCCCTGCGGCCACCGCGTAGAGGTCGGTCCCCTCGATCTCCTCGTAGCCCGGCTGCCAGCCGTAGATCTCGTAGCGGCGGCGGCCGTCGCCGGACTCCTCGCCGACCAGCTTCAGCTCGTCGTTGTAGATGCGTTTGCCGAGCTTCGTCACCTCGATCCCCGTTCGGCTCGCCGGCGGGGCAGTTGACGTTGATCAGCGTCGCCTCCGGCATCGACTCGGTGCGCAGCCGGCCGACCAGCTGGGCGGTGAAGGCGGCGGCGACGTCGAAGTCGAAGCGGCCGCTGACGTAGCCCATGCCGCCGCCCGAGGACTGCTGGGAGAGCGCGATCGCCGGGATGCCGAGGACGATCCCCTCGAGGGCCGCGGCGACCGTGCCCGAGTAGGTGATGTCGTCGCCGAGGTTGGCGCCGTGGTTGATCCCGGAGACGATCAGGTCGGGCCGGCCGCCGACCAGGCCCAGCTCGGCGAAGCGGACGCAGTCGACCGGGGTGCCGTCGGTCGCGTAGCCGACGTCGCCGTCGCCGAACTCGACCTCCTCGACGCTCAGCGGCGAGCGGGTGGTGATGCTGCGCGCGGTGGCGCTGCGGTTGGAGTCGGGGGCGATCACGTCGACCTCGACCCCGTCGAGCTCGCGCAGCGCGCGCCGGGCCGCCTGCAGGCCGGGGGCGGAGATGCCGTCGTCGTTGGTGAGGAGGACGCGCACCCCGGCGATTCTAGGCGGGTCGCGGCGCGGGCATACTGGCCGCCGGTGCAACACGGTCCGGCTCGACATCGAATACGACGGTCCGGCGTTCTCGGGCTGGGCGCAGCAGCCGGGGCTGCGCACCGTGCAGGGCGAGCTCGAGACGGCGCTGGCGACCGTCCTGCGCGAGCCGGTCGAGCTGACCGTCGCGGGGCGCACCGACACCGGCGTCCACGCCCGCGGGCAGGTGGCGAGCTTCCTCGCCGACGGAGGTCCGCCGCCGACCTGGCCCGCCGCCTCAACGGCGTCGGCCCCGCGACGTCGCCGTGCGCCGCCACGCGGGCGTCGCCGACGGCTTCGACGCCCGCGGCGACGCCCGCTCGCGCAGCTACCGCTACCGGCTGCTCGCCCGCCGCCGCCGCCAGCCCGTTCGAGCACGGCCGTGCCCTCTGGTGGCCGCACCGGATCGACCGCGAGGCCGCTCGACGCCTGCGCCGCAGCCCTGGCCGGCACCCACGACTTCACCGCCTTCACCCCGACCCAGACCGACCACGTCCGCTTCGACCGCGACGTCCTCGACCGCCGGTTGGGCAGCGGCAGGGCGACATCCTCGCCTTCGAGATCACCGCCGACGCCTTCATGCGCAACATGGTCCGCGTCCTCGTCGGCACCATGCTCGAGGTCGCCTCCGGCCGCCGCACCGTCGAGAACTTCACCCAGCTCCTCAGAGGGCGCCCCCCGCTCAGCCGCAGGCGAAACGGCCCCACCCCACGGCCTGTACCTCGAGTCGGTCACCTACGACTGAGCTAGACCAACTCGAGATAGACCATCTCGGTCGAGTCGCTACGCCGCGGGCCCAGCTTGACGATCCGGGTGTAGCCACCGGGCCGCTCCGCGTAGCGCGGCGCCACCTCGTCGAACAGCTTGTGGACGATGAACTTGTCGTTGTGCAGCGTCGCCAGGGCCTGGCGGCGGGCGTGCAGGTCGCCGCGTTTGGCGAGCGTGATCAGCTGCTCGACCTCGGGCTTGACCGCCTTGGCCTTGGCCTGGCTGGTCTTGATCCGCTCGTGCTCGATCAGCTGCTTGGAGAGGTTCGAGAGCAGCGCCTCGCGATGCGCGGAGTCGCGGCTGAGCTTGTTTCGCTTCTTGCGATGGCGCACAGGGTTCTCCGCTCCGCTCGCCGTTGCCTCAGTCCTGCTGGAGATCGAGGCCGCGGGAGTGCAGGGTCTCGATCACTTCCTCGATCGACTTCTGACCGAAGTTCGGGATCGCGTTCAGTTCCGCGCGCGACTTGCGCACCAGGTCGCCGACGGTCTGCACGCCGGCCCGCTTCAGGCAGTTGTAGGAGCGCACGCCGAGTTCGAGCTCCTCGATCAGGATCTCGTCGAGGCCGTTGGCGCTGGCGACGCCGTCGCCACCCGAGGAGGAGAGCGGATCGGCCGGCAGCGACGGAACCGGTTCGCGCGCGGTCAGCTCCTCGACCCGCTCGGCGTCGGTGAAGATCGCCAGGCTCTTGATCAGGATCTCGGAGGCCTCGCGCAGCGCCGCCGCCGGCTCGATCGAGCCGTCGGTCTCGAGGTCGAGGGTCAGTTTGTCGAAGTCGGTCCGCTGCCCGACGCGGGCGGCGGCGACCGCGTAGGAGGCACGCCGGATCGGCGAGAAGATCGAGTCGATCGGGATCACGCCGATCGGCTGCTCGTCGGACTTGTTCTCTTCGGCCGGCGAGTAGCCGCGGCCGCGGCCGATCGTCAGGTAGACCTCGAGTTTGGTTTTTTTCTCGAGCGTCGCGATCGGCGCCTCGGGGTTGAGGATCTCGACGCCGGAGGGGAGGTCGATGTCCTTCGCCTTGACCTCGCCGGGGCCGGTGGCGACCAGCGGCGCCTCGACCTCGTCGGCGTCGGTGTGCATGCGGACGACGAGATCCTTGAGGTTGAGGACGATGTCGGTGACGTCCTCCTTGACGCCGGGCACGGTCGAGAACTCGTGCGCGACGCCCTCGATGCGGACGCTGGTGATGGCGGCGCCGCCCAGCGAGGAGAGCAGGACGCGGCGGAGGCTGTTGCCGAAGGTGTAGCCGAAGCCCTTGTCGAGCGGCTCGATCGTGAAGGTGCCGCGACGGTCGTCGACCTTCTCGGAGATGATGCGGGGGACCTGGAAATCAGTGGTCATGAGTTCCTTGCGTTGCGTGTTCAGAAATTTCGAAGTCCGGACTACTTGGAGTACAGCTCGACGATCAGCTGCTCCTGCACCGGCGCCGAGATCTCGGAGCGCTCGGGGTAGCGCAGGACCTTGGCGGTGAGGGCATCGTGATCGGCCTGCAGCCAGGCGGGAACGGTCGAGACCAGTTCGGTCGCCCGGCGGATCGTGTCGGTCGCGGACGAGTCGGACTTGATCGAGATGATGTCCTCGGGACGCACCTGGTAGGAGGGGATGTCGACGCGGCGGCCGTTGATCATCCAGTGCCCGTGGCTGATCAGCTGGCGGGCCTGGCGCCGCGAGGCGGCGAAGCCGAGCCGGACCAGGACGTTGTCGAAGCGCGACTCGAGCAGGCGCAGGAGGTTCTCGCCGGTGACGCCGTCCTGGCGCGAAGCCTTGTCGTAGTAGGCGCGGAACTGTTTCTCCAGCACCTGGTAGTAGCGGCGCGTCTTCTGCTTCTCGCGCAGCTGCACCCGGTACTCGGACTGCCGCATGCGGCCGCGGCCGTGCTCGCCGGGCGGGTAGGAGCGACGCTCGACGCCGCACTTGTCGGTGAAGCAGCGCTCGCCCTTGAGGAAGAGCTTCTGGCCCTCGCGGCGGCACTGCTTGCACTGGGGGGAGGTGTCGCGAGCCATCTAGACCCGCCTCCGCTTCTTCGGCCGGCAGCCGTTGTGGGCCTGCGGGGAGACGTCCTTGACCGTGGTCACGTCGAGGCCGGCGGCCTGCAGCGAGCGGATCGCGGTCTCGCGGCCGGAGCCGGCGCCCTTGGCGAAGACCTCGACCCTCTCGAGCCCGTGTTCCATGCCTTTCTTGGCGGCGGCGTCGGCGGTCACCTGGGCGGCGAACGGGGTCGACTTGCGCGAGCCTTTGAACCCGGCCGAGCCGGCCGACTCCCAGGCGATCACGTTGCCGTCGGTGTCGGTCAGGGTGACGATCGTGTTGTTGAACGAAGTCTTGATGTGCGCCTGGCCGTAGGTGACGTTCTTTTTGACGCGGCGACGGGCGCGCCCCTTGGCGGGTTTTTTCTCGGCCATTCGCTCTCCCTACCTGGGTGCCTTGCGCTTGCCGGCGATGCTCAACCGGCGCGGGCCCTTGCGGCCGCGCGCGTTGGTCTTGGTCCGCTGGCCGCGGACCGGCAGGCCGCGGCGGTGGCGCAGGCCGCGGTAGGAGCCGATCTCCATCAGGCGTTTGACGTTCTGGGAGCGCTCGCGGCGCAGGTCTCCCTCGACCTCGCGGTTCTCGACCGCCTCGCGCAGCCGGACGACCTCGTCCTCGGTCAGGTCCTTGACCGGCGTGCCGGGGTCGATCTTGGTCTCCGCGAGGATCTTCTGCGCCGTCGAGTGGCCGATCCCGAAGATGTAGGTGAGGCCGATTTCGATCCGTTTGTTGACCGGGATGTTGACCCCTGCGATCCGTGCCATCGTCTAACCCTGCCGCTGCTTGTGGCGCGGGTTTTGGCAGATCACGAGGACCGCGCCATTGCGGCGGATCATCTTGCACTTCTCGCACATCGGCTTTACGGAAGCTCGAACCTTCATTGCTCCGGTCTCGTATCGAATACAGGATTCCCGCGCGCCCCATGAGTCGGACGGCAGGCGTGAACACCGGCCCAATTGGGCCGACCGGGAAAGATAGCAGGGGCGCAGCGGTGGGCGTCGCCCAGAGGGCACCCCGAGCGAGTCAGATTGCCGCGCGCGCGTCGATGTCAAGCGTGACCTGACGGTCGGGGGCCACCAGAGCAGCCTGGGCGGCGGCAATCAGCGCCTCGGCATCGAGCTCGTAACGCTCTGCGGCACTCCGAAGAGATGACTCGAAATTCCGATCGGTTCCGATTACGTCAAGGGCCACGGGGCGATTCTCGTAAATGCCTACGACAACGGCACCGCCGTCCACATCCTCGCCGTAGTCGAGCCGGCCGGCAGACTCCAACTCGATCTGGATCGTGTCGCCCTCGCTGTCGTAGTCGGCTTTCATCGGCTTCGCCTCTCATTAAGTGTGACGATCAGGTCGGGGAGTCAGTTGTCGTTGACCAGCGCGACCGTGAAGCCGTCATAGCCCTTGCCGCCGACCGTCTGGATCGTCGTGGCGGTTACTCGGGGCTCGTCGGCAAGGATCTCGTGGAGGCGGCGCTGAGCTTGAATGGTGGGATCGTCGCTGGCGGTGTCGGCGAGGGTGCCGCCGCGGACGACGTTGTCGGCGACGATCAGGCCGCCGGGGCGGGAGTGGTCGAGCGCCCAGGCGAAGTAGTCCGGCGTGTTGACCTTGTCGGCGTCGATGAAGACGAGGTCGAACGGGCCTGCGCCCTCGGCCTCCAACTGCGGCAGCGTCTCCAGCGCCGGCCCGACCCGCAGGTCGACCACCTCGCCCAGCCCTGCCCGCTCGATGCTCCCCCGCGCCACCTCGGCATAGTCGGGATTCGCCTCGAGCGTGATCAACCGCCCGCCCTCGGGCAGGGCCCGGGCGAGCAGGATCGTGCTGTATCCGCCCAGCGTCCCGAACTCGAGAACGGTCCGGGCGCCCTGCATCCTCGCCAGGATCTGCAGCAGCTTGCCCTGGGGCGGCGAGACCTGAATCTGCGGTAAACCCGCTGCCTCGGCCGCATCCAACGTCGCTTGCAGAGCCTCATCGTGGGAAATCAACGTCGCCGCCACGAACTCATCGACCGCCGACCAGGTCTGCTGATCCATGGCGCGGATTCTGACGACTTCATCCACCGCGAGTCGCCCGATCGGTTCGAGGAGGGCCGGTCCCCTTCCCCACGGGCCCGAGCGATCCGAGGAGGGCCGGTCCCCTCCCCACCGTCCCTCAGCGACCCAGCCGCCGGGTCAGCGTCACCACCTGCTGGAAGGTCGGCCGGTTCTGGAACGGGAACGCCCCGAGGTCGATGCCCGAGGTGACCTGCGGCCGGTTGTGGTCGAAGCAGGACGGCTGCGGATCGGAGGCGCATTCGCCGTCGCCACCCCCGTACAGAGCCGCCGGGGTCACCTTCAAGGCGGCGCCGAGGCTGCGCTGGAGGAGCGGCGCGGCAGCGGGCCTTCGAGCCGCTGCCGCAGTAGACCCGGCTGTAGGGCCGCTTCGGCTGCGGCCCGTAGAGGTCGCGCAGGTCCTTGGAGACGTAGCCCCACCAGCCATCGTCGAAGTCCGGTGCGGTCGGCGAGCCGCCGGTGACGGAGCCGATCCCGATCATGCCCTGGAGCCTTGCGAAGGCCCTGGTGCCGAGCGACGGGTTCGAACTCAGCGGCGACGAGCTTCGGCCACCAGGCGTCGATCAGCTCGATCGCGGCGTTGTCTTCGTCGCTGCCGTCGCGGTTGAGGTCGCGGCGGTGGGCGCCGGCCTTGCGCCAGGTCCGCAGCTCGCCAGCGCCCCGCGCAGCGACGCCTGACTTCGGCTTGCCGATCGCCTTGAAGATCGTCGGCAGCAGCCGGTAGCCCGCAGGTCCTGGGTCGCCGGTTCCTCCATCGCCTGCACGAGCTGGGCGATCGTCATCTTGCGGTTGCCCTTGGTCGCCGCGCGCACCTTGTCGGAGATCATCTGCGAGCGGAGGATCGGCCCGTAGCCGTACTTGTCGTCCGACGCCGCCCAGCCGGGCGCCTGCTTGTTGTTCCAGGAGACCAGGAAGCGCGGGTCGACCGCCTGCGGGTGCTTGGCGAATGGCAGCCATTCGGCCGTGTGCGTCTTCGGGTCGAAGCCCTTCCAGTCGTACTGGCCGGTGCCGAGGATCGGGAAGTCCGGCGAGGTCCCCTTCGCCCGCTGCGGCATCGCCCCCGAGAGCGCGTAGGCGATGTGCTTGGAGTCGACGTAGGCCCAGTTGAAGACGAAGTTGATGTGCGAGACCGCCTTCTTGAACTGGGAGGCGTTGCGGAGGAATTCGGGTTCGTTGAACTGCGAGAAGCCGATCACCGAGTCGGCCTCGTGGAAGTAGGTGCTGCGCTGGTGGGCGAAGGCGACCTTGCGGCCGTGGACCTTGCCGCGAGCGAAGACGATCCCGTGCACCGTGCGGTAGGCCGATCAACGTCTGCGAGCCGGCCGCGGTCGGGTCGATCGCGTTCGGCGTCCAGCTCTCGCTGCGGACCAGCTTTTCCATCGGCTTGCACCTGCCGCGGTAGAGGTAGTGGAACGCGTCGCTGGCAGAGGACCTCGGCGAAGGTGTCGACGTTGTCGGAGGTCGGCGCTGGTCGCACTCCAGGCGTAGTCGCGGCCGTGGCCGAGCTCGACGACGAGATTGACGCCGGCGAAGGAGGCGCCGCGGGCGTCGATGCCGGGCCCGTGCAGATCCTCCTCCATGAGGATCTGCGGGACGTAGTAACCGACCTGCGGCCCCATCACCGCGATCGGGTGCCCGGTCGCGGAGTGCTTCGCCGAGACCAGCTCCCAGTTCGAGGAGTGCGGGTTGCCCCGCAGCGCCTGCTCGAGCGCCTGCCCGAGCGAGTGGGCGCCGGCGCGGATCGCCGCCGCCTGGTCCGCCCTCGAGGCGCTTGCCGAGGCGGTCGGCGCGTTGCGCACCGAGCCTGGGTCGGGGAGGGCGAGCCCGCGCTTGGCGAAGGCGCTGCGCGTCTCGTAGGGGAAGCGACGGGAGATCGTGGTCGGCGCTTCCGGGTCGTTCTTGGAGCGGAAGCCCAGCCAGGCCTTGCGGCCGGCCGTGCGGCCGTATCGCGCTTGCGAAGGCCTGCATGGTCTGCGCCGAGCCGAGCTCGTTGCCGCCGCCCTTGCCGAAGATGCCGCCGATCAGCGAGGCGATCGCGACCACGTCGGTCGGCTTCCAGGTTTCCATCGGCTTGCCCAGCAGCGTGTACTCGGCGGGCTTCAGCGTTTTCGGGCTGGCGTCGGCGGCGGCGATGTAGGCATTGATCCCTTCGACGTAGCTCTGGACGTCGTCGACCGCCTGCTGGCCGGCTTTGCCGTATTCTGCCGGCATCTGCGTCGAGCTGCTTTTCGAGGTCCGCTTCCGTGTACGGCGCGAAGCCCCACTGCGAGGCGTCGGTGGAGGCGTTGGAGCCGCCGAGGAAGGAGGAGAGTTCGGCGCGGCCGGTATGCCGCAGCACGTCCATCAGGAAGAGGCGGTCCTGGGCGCCCGCGTAGCCGGCCCCGAACATCGTGTCGGCGCGGGTGTCGCCGTAGATGTGGGGCACCCCGTAGGCGGAATCGCGCTCGATCGTCACCCCGGGCCGCGGTTCGATCATCGATTCGACCTGGCCGGCGGGGACCCCGAAGGTGGCGTCCTTGAAGTAGTCGGGAACCTGGGCCTCGGTCAACGCCGGGGCGCCGTAGAGGAGGTTTTCGTAGAGCGGCTGCTGGTCGGCGAAATGCGGCGGCAGCGCCTTCTGACCCCGGAAGGCAAACAGCTGCGAGACGGTGTCGAGGCCGTTCTCCCCCGGCGGCAGGACGTTGCGGAACCCGCCGGCGTCGTTGGTCCCATAGGGCGCGGGGGTGGCCGCTTGAGCTGCCTTGGGCGAACAGGCCGACCAAGAACGAGGCGAGAAGCAGGGACAGCGTGGTGCGAGAGATGCGTGAGCGAAGCAAGGGCCCTCCCTTTCCGAGGTCCGTGCGGCGCCCACCGCGCACCCAGCATATCCCCCGAAAGGCAGCTTCTCCTAACCGGCTTCGTGCCAGGGGGTGAGGATGCGTGGCCCGTCGGGGGTGACGGCGACGGTGAACTCGAAGTGCGCCGCCATCGACCCGTCCTCGGAATAGACCGACCAGCCGTCGTCATCCATCCGCACCAGCGGGCCGCCGGCGTTGACCATCGGCTCGATCGCCAGCACCATCCCCTCCTCCAGCTCCGGCCCCTTGCCGGCCTCGCCGAAGTTGGGGACCTGCGGCTCCTCGTGCATCTCGCGGCCGATCCCGTGGCCGACCAGGGTGCGGATGACCGAGAGGCCCTCGATCTCGACCGCGCGCTGGATCGCCGCCGAGACGTCGCCCGAGGTGGTTGCCCGGCCGCATCTGCTCGATCCCGGCGAAAAGCGAGGCCTTGGTCACGTCGAGGAGCTGACGCGTCTGCGGGCTGACCGTGCCCACCGGCACCGTCATCGCGGCATCGGCAACCCAGCCGTCCTTGATCACGCCGACGTCGATCGAGAGGATATCGCCCCGCTTCAGCTCGTAGGGGCCGGGAATTCCGTGCACCACCATCGAGTTGGGCGAGGCGCAGATCGAGCCGGGGAAACCGCGGTATCCCTTGAAGGCCGGCTCGGCGTCCTGCGAGCGGATGAACTTCTCGGCCGCCGCGTCGAGCTCCCCGGTGGTGATTCCCGCCCGGGCCTTCGACTCGAGCATCTTCAGGCAGCGGACGAGGACGTCCCCGGCCACAGCCATCTGCTCGATCTGCTCCGGAGTCTTGCGAACGATCATCCGGTACACGCTAGACGGCCTCGTCGCGCTCCAGGCGCATCGTCGCCAGGGTCCTGCGGATCTCCTCGGCCACCTCGTCCGGCGCCGCCGTGCCCCCGATCCGGCGCAGAACGCTGCGCTGGTCGTAGTAGTCGACCAGCGGCTCGGTCTTGTCGTGGTACGTGGTCGAGGCGGTGGCGGATCACCTCGGGCTTGTCGTCGTCGCGGACGATCAAGCCGGCTGCCGTCGAGGTCGCAGACTCCCTCCTGCTTGGGCGGGTTGAACTCGACGTGGAAGACGTGGCCGCTCTCGGCGCAGGTGCGCCGCCCACCGAGCCGGCGGACGACCTCGTCGTCGGAGACGTCGATCAGCAGCACCGCGTTGACGACCCGGCCCAGCTCCGCCAGCTTGGCGTCGAGTGCCTCGGCCTGGGGCATGGTGCGCGGAAAGCCGTCGAGGATGAAGCCGTCGAGCGCCTCCGCGGAGTCGATCCGCTCGACGATCACGCCGACGATCACCTCGTCGGGGACCAGGTCGCCGCGATCCATGTACTCCTTCGCGGTCCGGCCCAGCTCGGTCTCGTCGCGCACCGCGGCACGGAGGATGTCGCCGGTGGCGTAGTAGGGCAGGCGCAGGTCTTCCTGCAGCCGCTCGCCCTGGGTGCCCTTTCCCGACCCGGGCGGGCCGAGGAGCACTAGGTTCAGCTCGGGCATGGCCGGGAGCCTATTTGAGGAAGCCCTCGTAGTTCCTCATCATCAGCTGCGCCTCCAGCTGCTTCACCGTGTCCAGGGCGACGCCGATGATGATCAGGATCGAGGTGCCGCCGAAGTAGAAGTTGGCCGACGTCTGGCTGATCAGGATCGTCGGCAACGCCGCCACCGCGCCGAGGTAGAGCGCGCCGGGGAAGGTCAGGCGGGAGAGGATGCGATCCAGGTACTCGGCGGTCGGCCGGCCGGGCCTGACGCCGGGGATGAAGCCGCCGTATTTCTTCAGGTTGTCGGCCTGGTCGACCGGGTTGAAGGTGACCGCCGTGTAGAAGTAGGTGAAGACGATGATGAAGAAGATCTCGCCGAGCACGTAGGGCCAGCTGTTGGGACTGAAGAAGGCGGCGAAGTCGAGCGCGGCCGGCGTGTTGAGGAGCTGCCCGATGGTCGGCGGGAAGGCCATGATCGAGGCCGCGAAGATGACCGGGATGACGCCCGCCATGTTGACCCGCAGTGGCAGGTAGGTGGAGCCGCCCGAGGTCATTTTGCGCCCCACGACTCGTTTCGCGTACTGGACCGGGATCCGGCGCTGGCCCTCCTGCACGAAGACGATCGCGACGATCACCGCCAGGGCGATGAAGGGCATCATCACCACGAAGACCTGGTCCGGGCTGTCCCACCACTTGGTGATCCCGCTCGGGATCGAGGAGGCGATCGAGGCGAAGATCATCAACGAGATCCCATTGCCGATCCCGCGCTGGGTGATCAGCTCCCCCAGCCACATCAGCAGGGTGCAGCCGGCGGTCAGGCAGATCACGATCAGGAAGGTCTTGGCGAAGGTGAGGTTGCCGACGACGCTGGTGCCGGCCTGGTTGCCGAAGGAGCGGAAGAGGAAGACGTAGCCGAGCGACTGGCCGAAGGCGAGACCGACGGTGAGGTAGCGCGTGTACTGGGTGATCTTCTGCTGCCCCACCTCCCCCTCTTTCTGCAGGCGCTCCAGCGAGGGCACGACCACCGTCAGCAGCTGCAGGATGATCGAGGCGGTGATGTAGGGCATGATCCCCAGCGCGAAGAGGCTGAGGCGCGAGAGGCTCCCACCCGAGAAGAGGTTGAGGAAGCCGAGGATGTTGGAGCCGCCGAAGTTGTTCTGGATTTCCTTGACGGCCTGGACGTCGACTCCCGGCGCCGGGATGTAGGCGCCGAGGCGGTACAGCGCCAGCATCGCCGCGGTGAAGGCGAGCTTCTTGCGAATGTCGGCGACGCTGAAAGCGTTCGCAATAGTTCTGAGCATTACGGCTCCAGAGTGTGACAGGAACCGCCGGCCGCCTCGATCTTCTCTTTGGCGGCGGCGCTGAAGGCGTGCGCGTGGACGTCCAGCTTCTTGGCGATCTCGCCGCGGGCGAGGATCTTGACCGGGTCCGAGCGCTTGGCGAGGCCCTTCTCCTTGAGCACTGCCGGAGTCACCTCGGCGCCGGCTTCGAAGCGCTCCTCGAGGTCGGCCAGGTTGACCGGCTGGGTCTTGGTGCGGAAGTTCTCGAAGGGCATCGACTTCTTCATGTGCGGGCCGCGCAGCTTTCGCATCCGCATGTGGATCGGGTTCTGGCCGCCCTCGTAGTTGGCCTTGCGCTTGGCCCCCGCGCGCGAGCCGGCGCCCTTGTGGCCGCGCCCGGACGTCTTGCCCAGGCCGCTGCCCTCGCCGCGGCCGAGCCGCTTGCGCGGCCGGCGCGAACCCGGCTTCGGCTTCAGGTTGTGCAGCCCGATCTCCTCCGCGCGCGGCGTCTCGGCCATCAGGACACCTCCACCAGGTGCGAGACGACCCGCAGCTGACCCTGCAGCTGCGGCGAGTCCTTGCGCTCGACGGCCCTGCCGATCCCGCCCAGCCCAAGCGCCTTCAGAGTCGCTTTCTGATTCGGGTTCGTCCCATTGGCCGAGCGAACCTGCTGAATCTTGACCGCGCTCACGACTTCGCCTCCTCAACCGGCGGCGAGGTCTCCTCGACCGCCGGAGCCTCCTCAGCGCCAGAACCCTCGGCAGCTACGGAAGCATCCACCTCCCCGGCCGGAGCACCCTCCTCCGCGGCCTGAACTTCAGCCTCTGGGGCTGCCTCCTCGGCCGGCGCCTCGGCGTCTGGCGCCGCAGCCTCCTCACCGGATGGCGCGGGATCGGAGGTGCCGAGAACGGAGGCCCCGCCCCCGCCCGCAGGCGCCTCCGATGCCGTGGCGTCCGGTGCCAGGTGCTCCCCGTTAGTACCAGAGGATCCGTTGAGGTCGAGCCCCAACACCTGCTTCACGGTCAGCCCCCGCAGCTCAGCAACCTCCTCCGGCCGCCGCAGACGGATTAGCCCGTCCATCGTCGCCTTGACCAGGTTGATCGGGTTCTGGGTGCCGATGCTCTTGGTCAGCACGTCGCGGACGCCACCGAGCTCCAGCACGGCGCGGACGCCACCGCCGGCGATGACCCCGGTACCGGGACTGGCCGGGCGCAGGACGACGTGCCCGGCGCCGAAACGGCCGATGATCCGGTGGGTGAGCGTCTGGCCGTATTTCGGCACGCGAATCAAGTTCTTGCGGGCGTCCTCGACGCCCTTCTGGATCGCCAGCGGGACCTCACGGGCCTTGCCGTAGCCGATCCCGACGACACCCTCTTCGTCGCCGACCGCGACCAGCGCGGTGAAGGAGAAGCGCCGGCCGCCCTTGACGACCTTGGCGACGCGGTTGATCTCGATCACGCGCTCCTGAAGGTCGAGCCCGCGCGGGCTGACCGTCTCGACGTTTTTCGTATCCATCCCCTTCATGAGGTCAGGGAAGGTAGCGAACGGCGGTTTGCGGTGGGTGCCATCAGAATTTCATCCCACCCTCGCGAGCGCCTTCGGCCAGGGCCTTGACGCGGCCGTGGTACTGGTAGCCACCGCGGTCAAAGACGCAGGTCTCGACCCCCGCGGCCTTGGCGCGCTCGGCAAGCAGTTCACCGGCCTTCCTGGCCTGGTCGCTCGCCGTGACCTTGCGCAGATCCGGCTCGATCCAGTTGACCGCGGCCAGGGTGTGGCCTTGGGTGTCGTCGATGAGCTGGGCGAAGATCCCGCGGTTGGAGCGGAAGACGGAGAGGCGCGGGCGCCCCGCGGTGCCGCTGACGCGGGCGCGAACCCGGCGGCGGCGGCGCAGGCGTCGCTGGCCTTTGGTGAGGACCGTCATGCGCGCTTACCGACCTTGCGAAGGACCTGCTCGCCTTTGTAGCGAATGCCCTTGCCCTTGTAGGGCTCGGGCTTGCGGCGCTTGCGGATGTCCGCGGCGACCTGTCCGACGAGCTGCTTGTCGATCCCCCGGACGATGATCTCCGTCGGCTGCGGGACCTCGAAGTCGATTCCGTCGGGGGCCTCGATCGAAACCGGGTGCGAGTAGCCGAGCGCGAGCTCGAGGTTCTTGCCTTTGAGCGCGGCGCGGTAGCCGACGCCCTGGATCTCCAGGCGCTTCTCGAAGCCCTCGGTGACGCCCTCGACCATGTTCGCGATCAGGCTTCGCGTCAGGCCGTGCAGGGCGCGATGCTCGCCGCGGTCCGTCGGACGGGCGACGGTGACGACGCCCTCGCCCTGCTCGACCGCCATCTCCTGCGAGTAGCCCTGGCTCAGCTCGCCCTTGGGGCCTTTGACGGCGATGTTGCCAGGGACGATCTCGACCGTGACGGCGTCGGGGACAGGGACGGGTTTTCTTCCGATTCGACTCATGGGATCTCAATCACCAGACGTAGGCGACGACCTCGCCGCCCACTCCCTTGGCGCGGGCCTCGTGGCCGGTCATCACGCCGACGGAGGTGCTGACGATCGCCGTGCCGGTGCCTCCCTGGACCCGCGGCACGCTCTTGTGGTCGACGTAGCGCCGCCGCCCCGGACGGGAAACCCGCTCGATCCCGATGATCACGGGACGCCGGTCCTCGGTGTACTTGAGGCGGACGTTGATCGCCTCGCCGATCCTGGCGGGCTTGCGGTGGAAGTCTTTGATGTAGCCCTGCTCCTTGAGGATCCGCGACATCTCCATCTTCAGGCCCGAGAGGGGAATCTCCACCTCGTCGTGCCCGGCGCGGATCGCGTTGCGAATTCGGGTCAGGTAATCGGCTATGGGGTCGGTCTGCATGGCCTTACCAGCTCGACTTGGTCATTCCGGGGATATACCCCTCGTGTGCGGCCTCGCGCAGGCAGATCCGGCAGAGGCCGAACTTGCGGTAGTAGGCGCGCGGGCGGCCGCAGCGACGGCAGCGGTTGTAGCTGCGCGACTTGTACTTGGATTTACGGCCCTGGCGGACCTTCTGCGAAGTCTTAGCCATTTTTTGCGTTCTCCTGGTCGGCCCGATCCTGGTCGGCCTCGTCGTTTCCGCCCTCGGCGGCGTCCTCGCCCTCGCTCTCGTCGCTCTCGGGCTTTGCGTAGGCCTCCGGGTTCTCCTCTTTGAGCTGCTCCAGGGCGGCCTGCTCCACCTCGGCCTTGAGGCGTGCCTCCTCTTTGCGTTTCTCCTCCTCGGCCTCGGCTTCGGCCTCTTCCCGAGCGGCCTGTCCCGGACGCCCCTCCTGGGCGAACGGCATCCCCAGCGCCAACAGCAGCTCGAACGCCTCGAGATCGGACTGGGCCGAGGTGGTGATCGTGACGTCCAGGCCGCGCACCACATCGACCGAGTCGTAGTCGATTTCGGGGAAGATCAGCTGCTCCTTGACGCCCATCGAGTAGTTGCCGCGACCGTCGAATGAGCGGGGGTTGAGACCGCGGAAGTCGCGAATCCGCGGCACCGCGATCGAGGTGAGCCGATCGAAGAACTCCCACATCTTCGCCCGGCGCAGGGTCGCCGAGACGCCGACCGGCATCCCCTCGCGAACTTTGAAGGAGGCGATCGACTTGCGGGCACGGCGAACGTTCGGGTGCTGGCCGGCGATCTGGGCCAGCTGGCCCTGGGCCGCCTCGAAGGACCTCGAGTCCTGCTTCTCCTGACCAAGGCCCATGTTGAGGGTGATCTTCGTCAAGCGCGGCGCCTGCATCGGCGTCGAGTAGCCGAATTTCTTGGTCAGCTCCGGCAGGATCTCCTGCTCGTAGCGGTCGCGCAGGCGCGGCGGCGGGGCAGCTTGTTGGGTCGCGGTCGCCTCCATCAGTCGATCGCCACCCCACTGCGCTTCGCGTAACGGACCCGCTTGCCACCGTCGTCGCGGCGCACGCCGACCCGCGTCCCCTTGTTGCCTTTGGGATCCAGCAGCATCACGTTGGAGACGTGAATCGGCCCCTCCTTCTCGACGATGCCACCGGCCTGGGCGCTCGCCATGTCGCCGGTCGAGCGGGGCCGTTCATGGCGCTTGATGATGTTCAGGCCCTCGACGTAGACGCGGCGGCGCTGCGGATCGGTCCGCGTAACGCGGCCGGTCTTACCGGCGTCCTTGCCGCTGATGATGACCACCTGGTCGTCGGTCTTGACCCGCATCGACTTCATCAGAGGACCTCGGGCGCGAGCGAGATGATTTTCATGAAGTTGCGATCACGCAGTTCGCGCGCCACCGGCCCGAAGATGCGGGTCCCGCGCGGGTTGTTGTTCGCCGGATCGATCAGCACGGCGGCGTTCTCGTCGAAGGCGATGTAGGTGCCGTCGGGCCGGCCCAGCGGCTTGCGGGTGCGGACGACGACGGCCTGCACGACCTCGCCCTTGCGGACGGCGCCCTGCGGGCTGGCCGATTTGACGGTCGCGGTGATCACGTCGCCGACGCTGGCGTAGCGGCGGTGCGAGCCGCCCTTGACCCTGATGCAGAGGATCTCCCGGGCGCCCGAGTTGTCGGCCACCTTCAATCTCGACTCCTGCTGGATCACTGCGACGACCTCGCCTTCTCGACGACGTCGATCAGGCGCCAGTGCTTGGTCTTGGACAGCGGCCGGGTCTCGACGATGCGGACGACGTCGCCCTCGCCGGCCTCGTTGCGCTCGTCGTGCGCGTGCAGCTTGCGCGAGCGGCGGACGATCTTCTCGTAGGTCGGGTGACGGCGGGCGAAGTCGATCCTGACCGTGATCGATTTGTCGCCTTTGTTGGAGACGACGATCCCCTGGCGGATCTTGGCCGCGTTGGAGTCACGCTCGGCCGGCGGCGTGCCGGTTTTGGGCTCGCCCTTCTTGGCCTTCGCAGCGGCCCGCTCCGTGCGCCGTTCCGCCGCCTTGGCCTTGCGACCCTCACGGCGCGCGGCGGCACGATCCTCAGGGCTGAGGGTCGGCTTCGCCTCGTGCGGTCGCCGCGAACGCTGCAGCCGGGCGCGCTCCTTCCAGGGAAGATCGTCCTCCGGATCCGGCTCTTTCTCGGGGGCCGACGCCGCAGCAGGCGCCGAATCCTCCTCGGCGGCAGGAGCCTCCTCGGTGGCGCCCTCCTCGACCGGAGGCGCTGCCTCCTCGGCCTCAGGCGCCTCCGGAGAAGTCTCCTCAGCGGCCACGGGCTCCTCCTGCTCAGCCGCAGGAGCGTCGTCAGACGAACCCTCGCCGGCAACTGAGGCGTCCTCGGCGTCGGCCGCGGGCGCATCCTCTGCGGGCGCTGAGGAGTCGGGGGGTCCGAGAACGGAGACCCCGTCCCCGCCCGCAGGATCCCCCGACTCCTCGGCGCCCGCGGTCGGGGCGTCCGTGCTCTCGGTCGAGGTCTCCTCGGTCGTCTCGTCTTTTTTAGTCTCGTCGTCGCTCATCGCTATATCCGCTTCGTCTCTTTCTCAACGTCAATGCCTCTGTTGCGCGCCACCGTCAGCAGCCGCGCTATGTCGCGCTTGGCCATCCCGAGTCGGGAGGTGTTCTCCAGCTCGCCGGTCGCGTGGCGGAAACGCAGGTTGAACGCCTCCTGCTTGGCGTCGATCAGCTTCGCCACCAGCTCGTCGTCTTTCAGGTTATGGGCCTCGGACGCCTTCATCAGTCCTCGACCCCCTCGCGCTTGACGAATTTGGTCCGCACGGGAAGCTTGTGCCCGGCCAGCCGCAGCGCGTCGCGGGCGAGGTCCTCGGGGACGCCGGCCAGCTCGAACATCACCCGCCCGGGCTTGATCACCGCGACCCAGCCCTCGGGGTTGCCTTTTCCGGATCCCATCCGCGTCTCGGCCGGCTTCTTCGTATAGGGCTTGTCCGGGAAGACGTTGATCCAGACCTTGCCGCCACGTTTGATCTTGCGGGTCATCGCGACACGGGCGGCCTCGATCTGGCGGTTGGTGATCCAACCGCGATCCAGCGACTTCAGCCCGTACTCGCCGAAGGCGACGGTGCTGCCGCCCTTGGTGTTGCCGCGCATCCGGCCGCGCATCTGTTTGCGGTGCTTGACCCGTTTCGGACTCAGCATCAGCGATGGCTCCTTTCGGCACAGTGCGCCTCGGCCGAGCGAAAACCAAGCTGGGCGAGGACGCAGGGCGAAGCCTTTGGTGGTGCCAAAGGCAAGCCCGAGGACGAAGATCCAGCGCCGGTTTGCAGCCGGCTGAGGGGTGCTGGGCTGGAAGGAGCCATCGCTAACGACCTCCGCCGCCGCGCTGGCCGCCGCGGTCGCCGCCGGGCCCGCGTCCGCCGCCCTGGCCGCGTCCGCCACCGGGCCCACGGTCACCGCCGGGCCCGCGTCCACCGCCGGGGCCGCGTCCGCCACCCTGGCGTCCACCGCGCCCAGCTTGGCCCTGCGGCTCGCCATCGGTAGAGGCCAGGTCGGAGCGGAAGCCCTCGGGCATGACCTCGCCCTTGTTGATCCAGCATTTGACGCCGATCCGGCCGGTCGTGGTCTTCGCCTCGAAGAATCCGTAATCGATGTCGGCCCGCAGCGTGTGCAGCGGCACCCTGCCGTCGGAATAGCTTTCGGTCCGCGCCATCTCAGCGCCGCCGAGACGACCGGAAACCTGGACCTTGACCCCCTTGGCGCCGGAGCGCATCGCCGAGGTCAGGGCGCGTTTCATCGCGCGGCGGAAGGCGACCCGGTTCTGCAGCTGCTCGGCGATCGACTGGGCGACCAGCTTGGCGTCCAGCTCGGGCCGCTTGACCTCGCGGATGTTCACTTTCACCGGGCTGCCGGTCAACTTGTGCAGCTCCTTGCGGAGCGCGTCGACTTCGCTGCCCGACTTGCCGATGACGATGCCCGGGCGGGCGGTGTGGATGTCGACGGCGACCTCGCCGCGGCGCTCGATGGTGATGTTGGAGAGCCCGGCGTGGGAGAGCTTGCCGACGATGTGATCGCGGATCTGCAGGTCTTCCTGGAGCACGTCGGCAAAGTTCTTCTCCTCGAACCAGGTCGACTTCCAGTCGTGGATGTAGCCGACGCGAAAGCCCTCGGGGTGGATCTTCTGTCCCATGACTACCTCAGTCCTCCACCGGGGTTAGGGCCACGGCGATGTGGCTGGTTCGCTTGTTGATCGGGGTCGCCCGCCCGAGTGCCCGCGGCCGGAACCGGCGCAGCGTCGGGCCCTCGTCGACGGTGATCGAGGAGACCCGCATCTCATCGGCGATCAGGTCGTGGTTGTTCTCCGCGTTGGCGGCAGCGGAGTCGATCAGCTTGTGGATGTCCTCGGCGGCGCCGCGGGGCGAGAACTGCAGCAGGGCGCGGGCCTTTTCGATGTGCAGGCCGCGGACCTGGTCGGCGATCAAGCGTGCCTTGCGGGGGGCGATCCGCACGTAGCGGGCGCTGGCGCGGACGACCGGCGCGGCGACGGGAGCCGGAGCGGCTTTTTTCGCCGGCGCTTTGGCTTTGGCTTTGCTCTCCGCTTTGGCCTCGGCTCTTTTTGGCCCCGATTTTTTCGTAGCTTTTTTTGCCACCGCTTTGGCGACTTTTTTGCCTGCCGCTTTAGACGTTTTTTCCGCCACTTTTTTGCTGTTTTTCTTATCCGGGTTGCTGTTTTTCTTATCCGGGTTCTCGTCAGCCATCGCTATTCACCCCTGCCGGTGCCCGTGTGGGAGCGGAAGGTGCGGGTCGGGGCGAACTCGCCGAGCTTGTGGCCGACCATCGACTCGGAGATGAAGACCGGCACGTGTTTTTTGCCGTCGTGGACGGCGATCGTGTGCCCGACCATCTCCGGGAAGACGGTCGAAGTCCGCGACCAAGTTTTGACCATCTGTTTTTTGCCGGCCTCGTTCATCGTCGAGATGCGCTTCATCAGCCTCTCTTCGACCCACGGGCCCTTTTTCGTCGAGCGACCCATTGCTAACGACCCTTCTTCTTGCCGCGGCGACGGCCGCGAACGATGTAGCGATCGGACTGCTTGCCCTTCTTACGGGTCCGGTAGCCGAGCGTCGGCTTGCCCCATGGGGTGACCGGGTGACCGCCGGGCGTGTGGTGTGCCTCGCCGCCGCCGTGCGGGTGGTCGACGGGGTTCATCGCCACGCCGCGGCTCTGCGGCCGCTTGCCCTTGTGACGGTTGCGGCCGGCCTTGCCGATCTTCATGTTCTGGTGCTCGGCGTTGGAAAGCGTTCCGACCGTCGCCCGGCACTCGGCGCGGACCAGCCGCATCTCCGAGGACGGCAGTCGCAGGGTGACCATCTCACCCTCCTTGGCGACCAGCTGGATCGCCGTGCCCGCCGCCCGGCCGAGCTTGCCGCCCTGGCCGGCGATCAGCTCGACGTTGTGGACGATCGTGCCGGTCGGCATCTCCCCCAGGGCCAGCGTGTGGCCGGGTTTGATGTCGGCCTCGGGGCCGGACTTGACCTCGTCGCCGACCGCGAGCTGCGCCGGGGCGAGGATGTAGTCCTTGTAGCCGTCGGCGTAGTGCAGGAGGGCGATGTAGCAACTGCGGTTCGGGTCGTACTCGATCGTCGCGACCTTCGCCGGCACGCCGTCCTTGAGGCGCTTGAAGTCGATCTTGCGGTAGCGCCGCTTGGCACCACCGCCGCGGTGGCGGGCGGTGACGCGGCCGTTGACGTTGCGGCCGCCGGACTTGCGCAGGCCCTCGGTCAGCTTCTTTTCCGGCTCGGTGGCGGTCAGCTGCTCGCGCAGCGGGTAGGTCGCGAAGCGGCGCCCAGGGCTGGTCGGTTTCGTTTTGCGGTTCGGCATCTCTCAGGCTCCTACGCGGTCTCCGCGCCCTCGAACAGCTCGATCCGTTCGCCCGGCCCGACCTGGACGATCGCCTTCTTCCAGGCGCGGGTGCGGCCTTTCGAGAGGCCGCGGCGCTTGGGCTTCGAGCGCACTTTGGCGGTCCGCACCTGCGCGACCTCGACCCCGAAGACCTCGTGGACCGCCTGGGCGATCTGGGTCTTGTGGGCGCGGTCGTCGACCCGGAACGTGTACTTGCCTTCGGCGATCAGCGCGTAGCTCTTCTCGGAGATCACCGGGCGGATCAGGATGTTGCGCGCGTCCATCAGCCGAGCCTCTCTTCGAGGGAGGCCAGGGCGGCCTCGGAGAGAACCAGCGCGGCGGCGCCGATCACGTCGGCGACCGCGGTGGCGCCGACCTCGATCACGTGGGTGCGAGGGATGTTGCGAAAGCTCTTCATCGCGCCGGTCTCCTCGGCGGTGAGGACGATCAGGGTCGGGCTCTTGGCGCCCCATTTGGCCAGCGCCGCGGCGGCCTGCTTGGTCGACGGCGTATCGAACCCGGTGGCGTCGAGGACGGCGACGCTGCCGCGCTCGGCGTGGACCGAGAGGGCCGAGCGCATCGCCCGGCGGCGCGCTTTGCGGTTGACCTTGACCGTGTAGTGGCGCGGCTTCGGGCCGAAGGTGACGCCGCCGCCGAAGCGGCTGGAGACGCCGAGGGCGCCGACGCGAGCACGGCCGGTGCCCTTCTGGCGCCAGGCCTTGGCGGTCGTGAACGCGACCTCGCCGCGGGTCAGCGTCGAGGCGGTGCCGCGGCGGCGCGACGCCATGTCGGCCCGGGCGGTCTCGTGGACCAGCGACTGGTGGAAGGGCTCGGCGAAGAGCTCTTTGGGCAAATCAGCCTTGGTTGATTTGCCGAGCACGGTGGCTTTAGCCATCGGTCCTCACCTCGACGATCGCGTTGCGCGAGCCCGGCACCGAGCCCTTGATGAGCAGCAGGTTGCGGTCGGTGTCGATGTCGGCGATCTCCAGGCCCTTCTGGGTGATCCGCTTGTTGCCCATCTGGCCGGGCATGCGCATCCCTTTGAAGACGCGGGCCGGGAAGGCGCTGGCGCCGATCGACCCCGGGGCGCGGACGTTGTGGGAGCCGTGGCTGACCGGGCCGCGACTGAAGTTGTGGCGCTTGATGCCGCCCTGGAAGCCCTTGCCGATCGAGACGCCGGAAACCTTGACCTTCTGACCGGCCTCGAAACCGGCCACGGTGACGTCGTCGCCGATCTTCGGTCCGTCCTCGGCGCCGAGGTCCTCGTCGCGGAACTCGACCAGGTGGCGCATCGGCGCCGCGCCGGCCTTCTTCAGGTGGCCTTCCTCGGCCTTGCTCAGCTTGCCCTGCTTGACCTCTCCGAAGGCCAGCTGCACTGCCGCGTAGCCGTCCCGCTCACCGTCGCGGACGGCGGTGACCTTGCAGGGGCCGGCCTCGATCACGGTCACCGGCACGACCGTCCCGTCCTCGCGGAACACCTGGGTCATGCCCAACTTCTTGCCGAGGATCGCTGCCATCTAAAGACGGATCTCGATGTCGACGCCCGCGGGCAACGAATCCAACCGCTGCAGGGAGTCGACGGTTTTCGGCGACGGCTGGAGGATGTCGATCAGGCGCTTGTGGGTGCGGATCTCGAAGTGCTCGCGCGAGTCCTTGTCCTTGAACGGCGAGCGGATCACGCAGTAGACGTTTTTCTCGGTCGGCAGCGGCACCGGCCCGGAGACGCTGGCACCGGTCCGCTCCGCGGTCTCGACGATCTCGCGGGCAGCCCGATCTATGGCGTCATGGTCGTACGCCTTGAGCCGGATTCGAATTTTCTGTGCTGCTATCGCTGCCACGGTCTAAAAGCTGTCTTTCTCGCGCATAAAGGGCGGGGCCCCTTTTGTGGGGCGCCGCCCCGGTCGTATGTCCTTGCAGTTGTCTCGTCGCCCGGCGGGCGACGAAGGGGCGGGCACCTGCCCACCCCGTTGGGGTCGCCTACTCGATGACGTCGGCGACTACCCCCGAGCCGACGGTGCGGCCACCCTCGCGGATGGCGAACCGCAGGCCTGGATCCATTGCGATCGGCTGGATCAGCTCGATCGTCATCTCGACGTTGTCTCCCGGCATCACCATCTCGGTCCCCTCGGGGAGGTTGGCGATCCCGGTCACGTCAGTGGTGCGGAAGTAGAACTGAGGCCGGTAGCCGGAGAAGAACGGCGTGTGACGACCGCCCTCCTCCTTCTTCAGGCAGTAGACCTCGGCTTTGAATTTGGTGTGCGGGGTGATCGAGCCGGGCTTGCAGAGAACCTGGCCGCGCTCGATCTCCTCGCGCTTGGTGCCTCGCAGAAGCGCACCGATGTTGTCGCCGGCCTGACCCTGGTCGAGGATCTTGCGGAACATCTCGACCCCGGTGACGACGGTTTTGGTGGTGTCGGTGATGCCGACGATCTCGACCTCGTCGCCGCTGTTGACGATGCCCTGCTCGACGCGGCCGGTGGCGACCGTGCCGCGGCCGGTGATCGAGAAGATGTCCTCGACCGGCATCAGGAAGGGCTTGTCGAGCTCGCGGACCGGCTCCGGGATGTAGGAGTCGAGGGCGGCGGCCAGCTCGAAGACCGCTTTCTGGGCCTCCTCGTCGCCTTCCAGCGCCTTCAGCGCCGAGCCTTTGATGATCGGCGTCTCCTCGCCCGGGAAGTCGTACTCGTCGAGGAGTTCCTTGACCTCCTCCTCGACCAGCTCGACCAGTTCGTCATCGTCGACCTGATCGATCTTGTTGAGGAAGACGACCACGTGCGGGACGTTGACCTGGCGGGCGAGCAGGATGTGCTCGCGGGTCTGGGGCATGACCCCGTCGGCGGCCGAGACGACCAGGATCGCTCCGTCCATCTGGGCGGCGCCGGTGATCATGTTCTTGACGTAGTCGGCGTGACCCGGGCAGTCGACGTGGGCGTAGTGCCGGTTCTCGGTCTCGTACTCGACGTGGGAGGTCGCGATCGTGATCCCCCGCTCCTTCTCCTCGGGAGCGTTGTCGATCTCCGCGAAGCTCTGCGCTTCGGCTCCGCCCACGGTTGAGAGCGTCTGGGTGATCGCGGCCGTCAGCGTCGTCTTTCCGTGGTCGATGTGACCAATCGTCCCGACGTTCACATGCGGCTTATCGCGCTCGAACTTCTCCTTTGACATCTCTCTCCGTTCTACCTTTCGAAGTCGTTGTTCTGTCTGATGCTGCCCGGTTCTAGGCTGTTCTGTTCCTGCCTGCGGGCGAACCTGGGAAATATAGCCAGATGCCGTCCGCTCTCGCGGTTGGGTCTAGGAAGTCGCTCCCACTGGCTCTCCAGAGCGGTGCGCGACGATCTCCTCGGCGATGTTCCCAGGGACCTCCTCGTAGCGCTCGAACTGCATCGTGTAGCTGGCGCGCCCCTGGGTCGAAGAGCGAAGGTCGGTGGCGTAGCCGAACATCTCGCCGAGCGGGACGAAGGCCTGGACCGCGAGCGCGTTGCCGCGCTGGTCCTGACCCTGGACCTTGCCGCGGCGCCGGGAGAGGTCGCCGATGACGTCGCCGAGGAAATCCTCGGGGGTGACCACCTCGACCGCCATCACCGGCTCGAGCAGAACCGGGTTGGCCTTGCGGGCGCCCTCCTGGATCGCCATCGAGCCGGCGATTTTGAAGGCCATCTCCGAGGAGTCGACGTCGTGGTAGGAGCCATCGACGAGTTCGACTTTGACGTCGACCATCGGGTAGCCGGCCTTGACGCCGTTTTCCAGCGCCTCTCGCATCCCCTGCTCGGCGGGGCCGATGAATTCGCCGGGAATGGTGCCGCCCTTGATTTTGTTGACGAACTCGAAACCCTCGCCCGGGGCCGGCTCGAGGTTGATGACGACGTGACCGAACTGGCCGCGACCGCCGGTCTGGCGGACGAAGCGGGCCACGACCTTCTCGACCCGCTTGCGGATCGTCTCCCGGTAGGCGACCTGCGGCTTGCCGACGTTGGCGTCGACTTTGAACTCGCGCAGCATCCGGTCGACGATCACCTCGAGGTGCAGCTCGCCCATGCCGTGGATCAGGGTCTGGCCGGTTTCCTCGTCGGATTCGATCCTGAAGGTCGGGTCCTCCTCGCCGAGGCGCTGCAGGGCGGCCCCCATCTTCTCCTGGTCGGCTTTGGTTTTGGGCTCGATCGCGACCGCGATCACCGTCTCCGGGAATTCGATGCTCTCGAGCGTGATTGGCGCATCGGGCGCGGAGAGCGTGTCGCCGGTGGCGGTCTGCTTGAGGCCGACGCCGGCACAGATGTCGCCGGAGTGGACCTCGTCGATCTCCTCGCGGCTGTTGGCGTGCATCATCAGCAGCCGGCCGATCCGCTCGGTCTTGCCGCTGGAGACGTTGAGGACGCGGCCGCCGGCCTCCAGTTTGCCGGAGTAGACACGGAAGTAGGTGAGTTTGCCGACGTAGGGGTCGGTCATGATCTTGAAGGCAAGCGCGGCGAAGGGGGCGCTGTCGTCGGCGGGGCGCTCTCCCTCGGTCGGCTCGGACTCGCCTTTGCCGGCGGGTACCACGCCGGTGACCGGCGGGACCTCGAGCGGCGAGGGCAGCAGCTCGACGATCGCGTCGAGCAGCGGCTGCACTCCCTTGTTTTTGAACGACGAGCCGCAGAGCACCGGCGTCACCTTGGTGTCGAGGCAGGCGCGATGCAGGGATTTGGCGATCCGCTCGTGCGGGATCTCCTCTTCGCCGAGATAGGCTTCCATCAGCTCGTCGTCGTAGTCGGCGCAGGCCTCGATCAGCTGGGTCCGGTATTCCTCGGCCTGCTCCTGGAGGTCGGCGGGAATCTCGATCGTCTCGTACTCGGCGCCGAGCTCGTCGGTCCAGACCATCGCCTTCATCTCGACCAGGTCGACGACGCCTTTGAAATCGCCCTCGCTGCCGATCGGCAGCTGGATCGGCAGCGGGTTTGCGCCAAGCCGATCGGTCATCGTCTGCACGGCGTTGAAGAAGTCGGCGCCGGTGCGGTCCATCTTGTTGATGTAGGCGAAGCGCGGCACCGAGTACTTGTCGGCCTGGCGCCAGACGGTCTCCGACTGGGGCTCGACGCCGGCGACGGCGTCGAAGACGGCGACGGCGCCGTCGAGCACGCGCAGGCTGCGCTCGACCTCGACCGTGAAGTCGACGTGGCCGGGCGTGTCGATGATGTTGATCCGGTGGCCCTTCCACTCGCAGGCGGTTGCGGCGGAGGTGATCGTGATCCCGCGCTCCTGCTCCTGCTCCATCCAGTCCATCACCGCGGCGCCCTCGTGGACCTCGCCCATTTTGTGGGTGCGGCCCGTGTAGTAGAGGATGCGCTCGGTCGTCGTCGTCTTACCGGCGTCGATGTGCGCCATGATCCCGATGTTGCGGGTCTTCTCTAGGGGGAAAGCACGTGGCATGGTCTGAGGTGAGTGTTGTCTCGAAGTGGGTTTGGATGAAACGGAAGCGACCCGGCACTGAGCGAGATCGGCGCAACCGGCGCAAAAAAGGGCCCCAGCGGGCCCGGCGAAACGTGCTGCGAAAAAACTGCCTGAGCGACGGGCGATGATAGCAGCGGCGCGCAGGCGCAACGGCTCGGTCTTCGCGAAGCTCGCGAAGACGCCCGTGAAGTGGACCCGGCGAGCTCGACAGGGCCGCCGACCGGGGGCTGGAGCGGGCCCACCCGGCGCTGATCGGGGTCCGGCAGCGGTCGAGGAAGAGCGCCAAGCGGGGCGCCGCCTGGGTCGGGCCGCGGCTGCGCCCGCTGCTCGCCTGGTTCTTCCGCGGCCTGGCCCGCGGCGATCGCTGGCTGCGCCGCGCGGGTGCGGCGGCGGGGCGCGCGGCGATCAAGGCCAGCGCGGTCCTCACTCCCGCAGCGCGCGATCGGCTTCGTGATCGTCGCCGCCGGCGCCTGCCTGCTCGCCTCCCAGTTCGTCGACTACCGGGCGATCGAGATCGGCCAGCCCGCCTACGCGGGCCTGCCGGGCGTCGCCAGCCCGCCGACGGTCGGCGTCAAGACCGCCGGTGCAGGCTCACTCCTACCTGCTGATCCCGCTCGGGTTGCTCGCGATCGCGCTCGGGGCCCTCGCCGCCCGCCGCGACCGCCGCCGGCTGGGCTTCCTCGTCGCCGGGCTGGGCCTGCTCTCGATCGCCGTGATCCTCCTCGTCGACCTCCCCCACGGCCTCGATGCGGGCGCCCAAACCTCGCGCTTCGCGGGGGCCACGGCGTTGCTCGAGGACGGCTTCTACGCGGAGCTCGCAGCAGCGGCGGGGCTGGTTCTGGCCGGACTGCTCTACTATGCGCGGCCGTGCCGAATACGAATCAACTCGTCAGGAAGGGCCGCAAGCGCCCGAAGAAGAAGACCACGACGCCGGGCCTCAAGTCGGGCCAGGGTCGCAAGAAGGGCGTAGCCGCCCCGCAGCGTCGCGGCGTCTGCACCCGGGTCGCAACGGTGACGCCGAAGAAGCCGAACTCGGCTCTGCGCAAGATCGCCCGGGTGCGGCTGACCAACGGCATGGAGGTCACCACCTACATCCCCGGCGAGGGGCACAATCTTCAGGAGCACTCGGTGGTGCTGATTCGCGGCGGTCGCGTCAAGGACCTGCCGGGCGTCCGCTACAAGGTCGTGCGCGGCACGCTCGACGCGGCCGGCGTCTCCGACCGCAAGCAGGCTCGCTCCCGCTACGGGGTCAAGGCCTCCTAGTGCCTCGCCGCTCCGCAGCGACGATCCGGCCGATCGAACCCGACGCCAGGCACCGCAACCGGCTCGTCCAGCAGCTCGTCAACAAGGTGATGAGCGACGGCAAGAAGTCCCTGGCCGAGCGGATCGTCTACGACAGCCTGGCGATCGTCGGCGAGCGCAACGGCGAGGATCCGGTCGAGACGCTGGAGGCGGCGATCAAAGCGCTGACCCCGGTGCTCGAGGTTCGCTCCCGCCGCGTCGGCGGCGCGACCTACCAGGTCCCCGTCGAGGTCCCGGCCCGGCGTGCCCGCACCCTCGCGGTCCGCTGGCTGGTCCAGTTCGCCCGCGCCCGGCGCGAGTACTCGATGGCCGAGCGCCTGGCCAGCGAGATCCTCGACGCCAACCAGCAGCAGGGCAGCGCTTGGAAGCGGAAGGACGATATCTACCGGATGGCACAAGCCAATAAGGCCTTCGCGCACTATCGCTGGTAGAGAGAGCGTGAGGACGCGCCTGGCGGTGTCCTCGGTCGGTCGGTTTGCTCACGCACAGAGTGCGCCGCTGCACCTCCCTCCCTGCGTCCTTGCCAGCCACGCCCTCACGCTCTCTCTAGATTTACAATCAGGGTTAAGAGAACGTCTCTAGGGTCACGGAGATGAATCGGCCGATTCTTGCTGTTGACGTCGACGGGGTGATCTCCCTGTTTGGGTTCGACGATCCGCCGCCGAAGGACGAGGCGAAGTTCGAGTTGATCGACGGGATGGTGCATTGCATCTCGTTGTTGGCCGGGAAGCGGCTGCTGCGGCTGGCGGAGCACTACGAGCTGGTCTGGGCAACCGGTTGGGAGGACCGGGCCAACGACTACCTGCCCAACGTCCTCGGGCTGCCAGAGCTGCCGCACCTCAGCTTCGACGGCGCCGCCCGCTTCGGCTCGGCCCACTGGAAGCTGGGGCCGCTGGACGCCCACTGCCAGGGCCGGGCGATGGCCTGGGTCGACGACAACTTCGACGAGAGCTGCTACGAGTGGGCGCGAGCGCGGCCGGAGCCGACGCTGCTGGTCCCGACCGAACCGCACCTCGGGCTCGAGGAGGCCCAGACCGAAGCGCTGATGGCCTGGGCGCGCGGCCTCGAGCGCGAGCGCCGCACGAATCCTGAGCGACTGGCTACACTGGGGCGGGTGACTGGGTTCTGGCCGATTTTCTTTCTGCTCGTGGTCCTGAAGATCCCCGTGTTGGGATCGATCTGGCTTGTCTGGTGGGCGAGTCAGGCCACGCCTGAGCCCGACGCCGCGGAGGATTCCGATGGCGGCGGCTTCAAGCGCCGCCGCCCCCAGCCCAAGCTGCCGCGCGGGCCGCGCCGCGGGCCTCATGGCGGCGGCGCCACGGTGCCGCTGCCGGCCTGCCCACCGGGCGGGCGCACCAGGGTCGTCAGGCCCGCTGCCCAGCCAGCTTTCGCTCGCGGCGGATCTCACGCAGGTAGGGGTAGAAGTCAACCTCGACCGTATGACGCTTAGAGGCGACGAAGCGCTTTCGCATCCTCGCTTCCTCGGCCTCGATCTCTTTGCGCATCGCCGCCGCCGCCGGTAGCGATGCACGTCCGCCAAGCAGGTCGGCGACCCACTCCGCCTGCGCCTCGGCGAGCGGCATGATCGGCCCGAGCGGCTGGATGAAGCCGATGAAATGCAGTCCCGGCCGCTCGACCGAGGCGACCCGCCGGTAGAGCGGCAGCCGATTGTCGGGGGCCGAGAAAACCTCGGGATCGAAGAACGGGAAGGTCATCTTGTAGCCGGTGCAGTAGACGACCAGGTCGATCTCCTCTTCGCTGCCGTCTACGAAGCGGACGGTGCGGCCGCCGCTGAAGCGATCGATGTTGGGCTTGACCGCGATGTCGCCGTGACCGAGGCGCGGCAGCAGCTCCGAGGAGACGGTCGGGTGTGCCTCGTACAGCTTGTGGTCCGGGCGAGGTAGGCCGTAGGTCGTCATCTCCCCCGCCGAGAGACCGAGCATCCGCATGCTGAAGAAGCGCTGCACCGCGAGCGGCGAGCGTGACGTCAGCGGCGTCAGGATCTCGTCGATCGGTTTGCCCTGCAGGTACTTGGGCAGGACGTAGGCGCCACGGCGCATCGCCAGAAAGGTCGCGTCGGCGATCCGCGAGGACTCGACCGCGATGTCGGCAGCCGAGTTGCCGAGGCCCAACACCAGGACCCGCTTGCCGGGCAGGACATCGGGCTCGCGATAGTGGTGGGCGTGCATCTGCTCGCCGCCGAACTCGGCGGCGCCCGGGAAGGCGGGCTCCGGCCAACGCGGATCCCAATGATGCCCGTTGGCAACCAGGACGGCACGGTAGCGATTGGTCTCGCGATCGCCGTCGGCACTCTCGACGGTCACCTCCCACTCGCCGTCGACGGGCTCGACCCTGAGGACCTCGGTCCGGAATCGGATCTTCTCCCGCAGCCCGAAATGGTCGACGTATTCGTCGAAGTAGGCGGCCATCTGAAAGTGGTTCGGGTAGTCGGGGTAGTGGTCCGGCATCGGCAGGGTCTTGAAGGCCATCACCCGCCGCGACGTGTTGATGTGCAGCGACCGGTACGCCGACGACATCCCGTTGTCGTTTTCAAAGCGCCAGTTGCCGCCGACCTGCGAGCCCTTCTCGAAGCAGTCGAAGGGGATCCGGCGAGCGCTCAGGACCTGGCAGGCGACGACTCCCGAGCTGCCCGCCCCGATTACGCAGACTTTCTGTGCGGCCGCGGGCATGGTGGCCAATCTACCCCCTGCCTACGCGCGAGGACTGCCGAGTCGACCTCCTATGGCCAGGTCAACTCGGCAATCGCGCCACTCGACGTCCTACTTCGAATGGCCGTGCGGTTTTTTGGGCCTCGCCGGCAACTTCACCTTGAACGTGTGGGGCAGGCTTTTCGGCGTGCCCCCGGTCGGGGTGAAGGTGATGAGCACCTTCAGCTTCAGATTCCCTTTTTCTTGAGGGTCTTCTGCGCTGAGGAGGTCAGCTTCAGCTTCAGCGTGTTGACCCCGGCCGTCACCGCTTGGCTGAGTCGCTTGATCTGGGCCTGCGGCTTTTTCTTGTGCCCTTTCTTCCCGGCACTGCTCTGCGCGACGGCGCTGCTGCCCGCTCCCTCGTCCAGGATGCTTTCGGCGACCACGTTGCCGGCGCTGTCGAAGGTGATTTTCACGGAAACTATGTGGCAGACCCCGGCGCAGCTCACCCGCGGCTCGATTTTGAAGTTATTCGAGGGAAGCGGAGGTGGAGGAGGTGGGGTGGCGCAATGCTGGTTGGCGTCACGAACCTGGCCGGGAGGACAGGCCGGCAGCGTCGCCGCGGCCCCCGCTTTCACCGCGGCCACGATCTGCGGCCCCAGGGGGCCGGTTGCGGCCGACAGGGCCGAGCCACCGGTGCTGCCGGCCCAGCGCTGCCAGTAGGGCAGATAGCTGGGATCACCGTGATAGTCGACAAACTCGAGTGGCCTTCCGTCGAGGATCAGTCGCTGGAGAACCGCCTGCCAGTCGAGGTCGTCAGTCGTGCCGAGCGTGTTGTCCCGACCCGGGTCGACGCCGGTGTTGAATGGGGATTCGATCCAGAATTCGCTCGGGATGCCCTCGTTGAGTTCGGTGTCGTGGGGCACGTTGTCGGCGACGAGCACGATCACCCCGCGCGCACCCGGTCTCCAGGCGACTCCCGGATTGACATCCGTCTCGTAGAGGGCGCGGCCATAGGCCTCGGGCCCGTCGCCGCCGCCGTTGGCGGCGAGTTTCAGCAGTTCCGAGGAGACGAGAGCCTGGTTGGGAGTGATCCCCTGGTGCAGGGTCCAGGGCACATCTGAGGGGATTTCGTTGTCGTACGTAAAGGTTTCCGGCTGACCGTTGTAGTTGAGCGTGGCTTGGCCGTAGTCGGCCATCGAGGCAAGTCCGAACTGGACGTCGGGCAATGAGGCGCCGATCTGCGTCATCGCTTCATTGATTTCGCTCTGAGCTTCGCCGATCGCGCCGCCCATCGACCCGGTGGTGTCGAAGACGAACATCACGTCGGTGCTGGCCTCCGCCTTGGTCGGGACGGTAGAGGCAAATACCACCGCACCCAAGACAAGGGCGGCAGCGACACAGAGGCGCTTGATGGCATCTGAAAATCTCACAGCGAAACCTCGCGATCAGATTGGCGGACGAAGGTCAAGGACACATAGACGAATGTTTCTATATCACAGCGAACATGCACCGGGGCCCGCCCTGCGGCTATTCGTGCCTGCCAGGGGGGTGGCCCTACTCACCTGCGCGAACGCCGAGCGGCCCTCAGACGAGTCAACCTCCGCGCCGGCGCGGAGGGGCCGGGTGCCCCTCGAAACGTCTTGTACTTTTTCGCCGCCGGCAAGGGGCGACAGCCGGCGGCGATCCGCGAAAAAGTTAAGTGAAGAGGGGCACCCGGCCCCTCCTCAACCGTCGCCTATTTAGCCTCGTCCGAGGTGCTCTCGATCTCGTTTGCGAGCTCCTCGAGCTCCTCCGCAAACGAAGGGCCGAACCCCTCGACCGGAGTCTCGACCCCGTCGACGCCCAGCTCGGCCGCCAGCTCGTCTTCGTCGAGCAGCTCTTCGTCGCTGGGCGGCGTGATCGCCACCGCGGGCTCGATCGCCACCGTCCGGTAGTGCTTGAGGCCGGTCGCAGCCGGGATCAGCTTGCCGATGATGACGTTCTCCTTCAGGCCCACGAGCCGGTCGCGTTTGCCCTCGAGGGCAGCGTCGGTGAGCACCTTGGTCGTCTCCTGGAAGGAGGCCGCGGAGAGGAAGGACTCGGTTGCCAGCGAGGCCTTGGTGATGCCGAGGATGACCTCCTCGCCTTTGGCCGCCGTACCGCCTTCTTCCTTGGTCTTCTTGTTGAGCCGTTTGAGGCTGCCGCGGTCCTCGAGCTGGCCCGGCAGCAGGCTGGTCGAGCCCTTCGACTCGATCCGCACCTTCTTCAGCATCTGGCGGGCGATGATCTCGATGTGCTTGTCGTTGATGTCGACGCCCTGGGCCCGGTAGACCTTCTGCACCTCCTGGACCAGGTAGACCTCGACGTCGGTGCGGCCGCGGATCGCCAGCAGGTCGGCCGGGTAGAGCGAGCCCTCGTTGAGCTGCTGGCCGGCCTCGACCTTGTCGCCGTCGGCGACGTGCAGCCGGGTCCGCAGCGGGAAGCTGTAGGAGTGCTCCTCGCCGCTGGACTCGATGACGATGATTTTCAGCGCTTTGTCGGTTTCCTCGACCGAGACCTTGCCGTCGGCCTCGGCCATCTGCGCCAGGCCCTTCGGTTTGCGCGCCTCGAAGAGCTCGACGATGCGCGGCAGGCCCTGGGTGATGTCCTGGCCGGCGACACCACCGGTGTGGAAGGTGCGCATGGTCAGCTGGGTGCCCGGCTCGCCGATCGACTGGGCGGCGATGATCCCCACCGCGTCGCCGATGTTGACCGTGAAGCCGGTCGCCGGGGCGACGCCGTAGCAGGAGCGGCAAACGCCGGAGTCGGCATCGCACTTCAGGGCCGAGCGGACCGGCACCTTGATCTCCTCGTCGCCGAATGCCTCGGCGATCGCTTCGACGTCGGGCAGGGTGATTTCCTGGTTGCGCTTGAGCAGCTCGCGACCGCGTTTGGTTTCGAGCTTTTTAGCGGCCAGGCGCCCGAACAGGTTGTCGTTCAGCGAGCCGTCGTCCTTGCGCAGGACCATCTCGATGTGTTCTTTGGTTTTGCAGTCCTCCTGGCGCACGATGACGTCCTGGGCGACATCGACCAGGCGCCGCGTCAGGTAACCGGAGTCGGCCGTGCGCAGCGCCGTGTCGGCGAGGCCCTTTCGAGCACCGTGGGTGGAGATGAAGTACTCCAGAACCGAGAGGCCCTCCATGAAGTTGGCCTTGATCGGCCGCTCGATGATCTCGCCTTTCGGGTTGGCCATCAGACCTCGCATCCCGGCCAGCTGGCGAATCTGTTTGAACGATCCGCGGGCGCCTGAGTTGGCCATCATGAAGATCGGGTTCAACTCGTCGAGGTTGTCCTCCATCGCCTGGGCGACCTCGTCGGTGGCCCGGTTCCAGTGCGCGGTGACCGCCTCATGGCGCTCCTCGGCCGTGATGTAGCCGTCGTCGTACTGGCCCTGGATCGCTTCGGTCTCCTTCTCGTAGCGCTCGAGGATCTCTGGCTTCTCGGGCGGCGAGACGACGTTGTTCTTGGCGACCGTTATGCCGGCCTGACTGGCGTAGCGGAAGCCGAGGTCCTTGAAGGCGTCCAGCACCTGGGAAACCGGCGGCGCGCCGTAGGCCTTGACCAGGCCGGAGACCATCTCGTTGACGTCCTTCTTCTTCAGCGAGTGGTTGAGGAACTCGTACTGCT